>JAVBXP010000004.1 GCA_030824495.1 bacterium | reverse complement strand
GTTGTTGACCTGGTTCACATAGTCCGAGCGGCCGGTGGCGATGATGGCGTCGGACCGGACCGACTTGACGTCTTCCGGCGTGATCTCGGGATCGGGGTTGGCCATGGCGAAGATGATCGGATTGGGGGCCATGGAGGCCACCATCTCCTTGGTGATCGCGCCCTTGGCCGACAGGCCCAGGACGACATCGGCCCCGACCATGGCCTCGGCCATGGTGCGCAGGGGGGTGTCGGTGGCGTGGGCGGCCTTCCATTGGTCCATGCCGTGTTCGCGGCCCTGATAGACGACGCCGTCCCGATCGCAGATGACGGTGTTCTCGGCCTTGACCCCGGCGGCCTTCATCAGGGCGATCGAGGACAGGCCGGCCGCGCCCGCGCCCGACAGAACCACCTTGACCTCGTCCAGCCGTTTTCCGGCGACGTGGCAGGCGTTGATCAGGCCGGCGGTCGAGATGATGGCCGTGCCGTGCTGGTCGTCATGGAAGACGGGGATGTCCAGCAGGTCCTGAAGCTCGCTCTCGATGACGAAGCACTCGGGGGACTTGATGTCCTCCAGATTGATGCCGCCCCAGGTGTCGCCGATGTTCTTGACGACGGTGATGAATTCGTCCGGATCGGTGGTCTTGACCTCGACGTCGAAGCTGTCGACGTCGGCGAAGCGCTTGAACAGGACCGACTTGCCCTCCATCACCGGCTTGGAGGCCATGTGGCCCAGATTGCCCAGGCCCAGGATGGCGGTGCCGTTGGAGATGACGGCGACCAGATTGCCCTTGGACGTATATTCGTAGGCCTTGTCCGCATCGGCGGCGATGGCAAGGACCGGCACGGCCACGCCCGGCGAATAGGCCAGCGACAGGTCGCGCTGGGTCGCCATCGGCTTGGTCGGGGCCATCGAGATCTTGCCCGGGGTCGGGAAGAGGTGGAAGTCCAGCGCCTCCTGGTCGGAGAAGGTCTGTTTTTCGGTTTGATCGGGCATCGGGGGCGTCCAGGGCGTCAGCGGGGCTGTAACCGTTCGTGTCCTAGAGCGTGGGAAGGGCTGCGCCAAGCCTTGACCCCCCGGAAGGCGTACAGACCTGTTCCGAAGCTTCCGTTGGCGTCAACGTCAACCGGCCACGCCGCCTAGAAGGACAGCGCGCCCGTGCGTTCGATCTCGACAGGGCCGGTCATCAGGACATGGTCGGTCGCCGGGTCCCAGTCGATCACCAGTTCGCCGCCGTCGACGACGACGGTGGCCTTGCGATCCGTCAGGCCTCGCCGGGCCGCCGCGACCTGGGCCGCGCAGGCGCCGGTGCCGCAGGCCTTGGTCAGGCCGGCGCCCCGCTCCCAGACGCGCAGACGGATGTGGTCGCGGTCCAGCACATGAGCGAAACCGACGTTCACGCCCTCGGGAAACAGGGGATGATGTTCGACCAGGGAGCCGGAGCCGGTGACGAAGCCGTCGTCCTGGCGGTCGGTGAAGAAGACGACGTGCGGATTGCCCATCGAAACGGCGCCGGGCGTGTGCAGCAGGGGGGCGTCGATGGGGCCGACCTGAAGCTCGATGCCGCGGGTGTCCATCTCCTCGGCCAAGGGCACCTGGGTCCAGTCGAGGCGCGGGCGGCCCATGTCCACCGTGACCCGGCGGTCGCCCGCACGTGTGGCGGTGGTGGGGCCGGCTGCGGTGTCGATCGTGACCCTGTCGCCGCCGCCGGCCTCCATCAGCAGCCAGCCGACGCAGCGCAGGGCGTTGCCGCAGGTCTCCACCATGGAGCCGTCGGCGTTCCACACCCGCATGAAGGCGTCGGCGGTCTCGGACGGCTCGATGGCGATCAACTGGTCGAACCCCTCGCCCGTGGCGCGATCCGCCAGGGCGCGGATCTGGTCCTCGGTCGGACGAAACGGCGTTTCCAGCGCGTCGATGACGATGAAGTCATTGCCGGCGCCGTTCATCTTGATGAAAGGACGGGTCATGCAGGCCATATAGGCCTATCCCCGTCGTCCGGAAACCACTGTGTCCCAGAGCGAAACCGACCCCAAGGACGGCCTGAGGCTGCGCGCGCGGCTGCGATACCTGTATCACGGCGGCCAGCCGGCGGCGGTGAAGTTCCGGTTGACGGTCATTGTCATCGACTTCGCCATCATCGCCTTCTTCCTGGCGGCGCCGATCCTGAAGAACATGGGCTGGGCCTTCTATGTGCTCGACTATCTGATCGCCGCCCTGCTGGCGGTCGATCTGGCGGCGCGGGCCTACGCCTATTCCGACATCAAGGACTGGCTGAAACGGCCGATCGTCTGGCTAGACCTGTTTATTCTGGCGACCCTGCTGTTCCCGGCCTGGCTGTTCAACCTCGGCTTCCTGCGGATGCTGCGGCTGTGGACCCTGCTGAACTCCGACTTCTTCTGGCGGACGGTCGGCGCGCGGTTCGACGACACCCGGGTCGAGGGGATCGTGCGCGCGCTTTCGGGCCTGGTGACCTTCGTCTTCGTCGTGACCGGCTTCGTCTATGCGACCTTCCGGGGGCATGACGGGATCAGCGGCTATATCGACGCCCTCTATTTCACCGTGGCGACCCTGACGACGACCGGGTTCGGCGACGTCACCCTGCCGGGGCCGCTGGGCAAGCTTCTGTCCATCGCCATCATGCTGGTGGGGATCACCCTGTTCCTGCGTCTGGCCCAGGCCCTGATCAAGCCGCACAAGGTTCGTTTCCCTTGCGACCGATGCGGCCTTCAGACCCATGACCCGGACGCCGTCCACTGCAAGGCCTGCGGAAATCTGATCTGCATCCCGGACGAGGGCTGAGACAAAGATGACAAAACCGTAAGGGCGGATTCGTCGCCTTGCCGCGCGGCGGACCGCCGTTAAGGTGCCCGTCTTCAATTCCGGGGACTGTCCATGATCCGCTCATCCGCCGCCGTGCTCGCGGCCCTTCTCGCCTCCACCAGCCTGACGTCGGTATCCATGGCCCAGACCGCTTCCTCCGCTCCCGCCTTCGCAACCAGCGAGGCGAGCGACCCCTATGTCTGGCTCGAGGACGTCGAGGGCGCGCGGGCCATGGCCTGGGTCAAGGACCACAACACCCATTCGCTGGGCGTGCTGCAAGGCGACCCCCGCTATGAGCCCTTGCACCAGCAGGCGCTAGCCATCGTACAGGCGCGCGACCGGATCCCGGCTCCGGGCTTCACCCATGACGGTCATATCGACAATTTCTGGCAGGACGCCCAGCATGTGCGCGGCGTCTGGCGACGCACGACGCTGGACTCCTACAAGACCGCCGAGCCCCAGTGGGAGACGGTGCTGGACATCGACGCCCTGGCCGAGGCCGAGAGCGCCAACTGGGTCTACAAGGGTTCGACCTGCCTGGCGCCCGAAGAGCGCTACTGCCTGATCAGCCTGTCGAACGGCGGCAAGGACGCCGTGACCCTGCGTGAGTTCGACAGCGTGACCCGCAGCTTCGTCGAGGGCGGCTTCTTCCTGCCGGAGTCCAAGGGCGGCGCGACCTGGCTGAACAAGGACACCCTGCTGATCTCGCGCGATTTCGGCGTCGGCACCCTGACCAACTCCGGCTATCCGATGATAGTGAAGCGGATGATGCGCGGTCAGTCGCTGGATCAGGCCGACGTCCTGTTCATGGGCGAGCCGACCGACGTCTCGGTGTCCGGCTATACGCTGCGGGACGCCGACGGGGTGCTGAAGGCGACCCTGATCAACCGTTCGATCGACTTCTATTCG
>JAVBXP010000071.1 GCA_030824495.1 bacterium | reverse complement strand
GTCGCCAGCCCCAAGAGCGCGGCCTGGATCAACACGGTCGTCGGCTGGATCGGCGCACTGGGCATGGGCAGCGGCTGGCCCGCCCTGCAACGCACCCACGTGCTGCATCACTCGCACACCAATACCGAGCGCGACCCGGACATCTTCGTGAAGGGCGCCTTCGTCCAGTTGCTCAGGAAGTGGGCGATCTCGGCGCCCATGTCGCTGATGCCGATCTTCGTCGTGCGGTTCATCAACCCAGAGCGCTACAAGCGGTTGGGAACGATCCTGAGCCCGCCTGAAATCGCCCAGGTGTCGGCCGTCGCCCTGTTCACCCTGGCGCTGCTGGTCGCGGCCATCGCCACGGGGCATGTCGTCGACTGGCTGATGTTGTGGTTCCTGCCGACCCGCATTGCGATCCTGATGCTGAACATCCTGTTCCAGTGGCTGCCGCACCACCCGTTCGACCATACCGAACGCTATCTGAACACGCGCGCCAGCCTGTGGGCCGGCGGCACGTTCCTGACGCTGCAGCAGAACCTGCACCTAGTGCATCACCTGTGGCCCAGCGTGCCGTTCTACAACTATGCCCGCCTCTTCAACCGGCTTCGGCCCGTGCTGAAAGCCGAAGGCTCGCGCATCGAGGGCCTTGTAGTCGGCGCCCGGCGGCGGACGGTCGCAGACTAAAATAGCCGGCGATGGACGCGTCTCCACGGCGAGCGCCCCGCTGGGAAGCTAGATCGCTGGCGTCGCGCCAAGCAACGCCGACGGTCGGAGGAGCCTTAGAACGTCGCGGTCATCGGGTTGGGGCCGATGCGGCCCTCGGCTTGATCGAGACCGGCGATGGCCGCCATGTCCTCGGCGTCGAGCTTGAAGCCGAAGACGTCGAAGTTCTCGGCGATCCGGCTGGGCGTCACCGATTTCGGGATCACGATGAGGCCGCTGTCGAGGTGCCAGCGGATGATCACCTGGGCCGCGGTGCGGCCGTGCTTGGCGGCGAGTGCGGCGATCGTGGGATCAGACAGCAGCTGGCCTTGGCCGAGCGGGCTCCAGGACTCGGTTTTGATTCCGCGCTCGGCGTGAGCGGTTCGCAGGGCGGTCTGCTGGAAGCGGGGATGGAGCTCGATCTGGTTCAGCACCGGGGTCACGCCGGTCTCGCCGATGATCCGGTCCAGGTGCTCGACCTCGAAATTTGAGACGCCGATGGAGCGGACCTGGCCCAATTCCTGGGCCTTGATCAACGCCCGCCAGGTGTCGAGGTAGAGGCCGCGGTTCGGCGCCGGCCAATGGATGAGGCAGAGGTCGATCTGGTCCAGTTGAAGGCGCTTGAGGCTGCCCTCGATGGCGCGCAGGGCGTTGTCGTAGCCCTGGTTATCGTTCCACACCTTGGTGGTGATGAAGACCTCGTCCCGCGCCAGGCCGGAGGCGCGCAGTCCCTCGCCCACGCCCTTTTCGTTCTGGTAGGCGGCGGCGGTGTCGACGTGGCGGTAGCCCGTCTTGAGGGCCGCCCCTACCACGCTGGCCGCCTCGTCGTTGGGGGTCTGCCAGACCCCGAGACCAAGCTGGGGAATGGCGGCGCCGTCGCTTAGCTCTATCCGCGGCTGATCGGTCATTCGCAACTCCGGCGTCTATGGTTGGGGCGGACCTTCACTTCGGGGCCCCGCCGGCGGTTCGCAAGGGCGCCGCAGGCTGGGGAACGCCTGAAAGTGTGGATCAGCGGGCGGCGAGCGGCCAGAAGTGGGCGATCAAGGGCGCGCCGAGGACCAGGACCAGCACCGTCAGCGGCGCCCCGAGCTTCGCATAGTCGCCGAACTTGTAGCCGCCCGGGCCCATGACCAGGGTGTTGCACTGGTGCCCGATGGGGGTGAGGAAGTCGCTGGCCGCGCCGACCGCCACCGCCATCAGGAAGGGATCTGGATTGAGCCCCAGCTTGCCGGCCAGGCTGGCGCCCACCGGTGCGACGATCAGCACGGTGGCGGCGTTGTTGAGGAACGGCGTGGCGGCCATGGCGACAGCCATGATCGAGACCAGCGCGATCATCGGCGGCTGATCGCGGAAGATCACCGACAGCCAGGAGCCGATCAGGTCGGCGCCGCCGGTGGTCTGGATCGCTTCCGAAACCGGGATCATCGCGGCGATCAGCACGATCAACGGCCCGTCGATGGCGGCGTAGGCCTCGCGCATCCGGATCGAGCCGGCCATGATCATCAGGACCGCCGCGCCAAAGAAAGCGATGGCGACCGGCACGAGTTGGAAGGCGACCAGCACCATAGCGGCCGCCAAGATGATGGCTGGGGTCAGGGTGTGGCGGATGCCGCCCAGGCGCACCTCACGCTCGGCCAGCGGCAGCAGGCCCAGGGTCGATAGCGCGCCAGGCAGGCTGCGCTCGCCGCCCTGCAGCACAAGCATGTCGCCGGCGCGAAGGCGGACCCGGCTGATGTGCTGCTTGAGGCTGTAGCCTGAGCGGCTGACCGCCAGCAGGTTTATTCCGTGCAGGCCATAGAGGTCGCTCTGTTGGGCCGAGCGTCCGATCAGCGTCGATTCGGCCGAGACCACCGCCTCGACAACGCGGGCTTCTTCGGTCGGCTCCTCCATGGCGACGGGCCGGTCCGAACGCATCAGGCGCAGCTTGGAGCGGGTGATCAGCTCGTCCAGGGCCTGAGGCTCGCCCTGCAGCAACAGCACGTCGCCCGGCAGGATCTTGAGATTGGCGTGAGGCCGAGCGCGCCGGCGGCCCTTGCGCAGCAGCAGCATCACCTGGGCCTCGCCATGGGCCAGGGCGTGGAGATCGGCGACGCGGTTCTTGGCCAGCGACCAGTCCTCGGGCGCCTCGACCTCGGTGAAATAGGCGTTGGCGGCCAGGGCGGCGTCGATATTGGCGGTCGGCGCGCGGTCGGTCGGCAAGATCTTGTAGGCGAAGGCCAGGAACACCAGACCGATCACGGCCAGGGCCAAGCCCACCGGCGTGTAGTCGTACATGCCGAACGGCTTGCCGAGGATCTCCTCGCGCACCTGGGAGACGATGATGTTGGGCGCGGTGCCGACCAGGGTGACGATGCCGCCCAGCATGGCGCCGAAGGCCATCGGCATCAGCAGGCGCGAGGACGAGGAGCCGGTTCGGCGCGACAGCTGCAGCGCCACCGGCATCAGGATCGCCAAGGCGCCGACATTCTTAGTGGCGGTCGAGAGCAGGGTTACGGCCGCGGTCAAGACGGGGACCTGGCTGCGCTCGGACTTCAGATAGGGGATCAAGGGGCGCAGCGCCGCCTCGACGATGCCGGACTTGGCGAATGCGGCGCTGACGATCAGGGCCGCGCCGATGATGATGGTGATGTCGTTGGAGAGGCCGTCAAAGGCGCTCTTGGCCGGAACGACCCCCACGGCAACCCCGGCCAGCAGGGCGCAGAGCGCGATCACGTCATAGCGGAACCGCCCCCAGATGAAGGCGGCGATGGTCAGGCCGATAAGCCCGAAGGCCAGCCCCTGCTGCAGCGTCATTCTAGCCCCGGCCCTAGTGGAGCCTTCACAACGCAAGACCGCGGTGAAGGCTGCGCCACAAAGCAAAAGAGCCCGGCCTTTCGGCCGGGCTCTCCGCTAGATCGGCTTAGCGCCGAAGATCGATATCTTAGAAGTTGATGTCGATCGTCGAACGGCGGTTCAGCGGTTCTTTCACGCCATCCGGGGTCGGAACGGCGAGATCGGTTTCACCCTTCCAATCCACTTGCAGCGTGGACTGACCAACGCCCAGACCAACCAGCGCATCGGCGGTGGCCTTAGCGCGGCGTTCCGAGAGACGCATGTTGTAGTCAGCCGGGCCCGACGTATCGGTGTGGCCGACCACGATCACGCGGGTCGCATTGCCGCTGGTCGCGTAGGTCGCAGCTTCCTGAACCACCGCCTGGGCTTCCGGCGTCAGGACGTACTGATCGAACGGGAAGTA
>JAVBXP010000073.1 GCA_030824495.1 bacterium | reverse complement strand
CCCCTGGCGCAGCGACGCCGCCTCAGCCTTGCGGGTGGCGATGCGACGGTCGAGTTGTTCGAGGCGCTGCCGCTGGCTGCTTTCCTGGGCCTTGATGGCCTCGATCGCCTGCCGACCGGCCTGGATCAGCTCTGCCCTCTCGCTGTTCAACTGGGTGCGGCGGGCCTCGGTGCCCCGGGATTGATCGAAGGTGGCATGGAGTTGCGCCAGCCGATTGCGGGCGGTGTCCAGCGACTGGCCCCGTTCGCGCTGGGTCTGCGTCAGGGATTCGACGCGGGCCGGCGCAGCCGCCAGCCGTTGCCGTTCGGCGTCGAGGCGTTGCAACGGGGCATCGAGCCCTGCCCGTTCCTGCCGCATGGCGACCAGCCCGGCCTTCAACAGATCGACCACCTGTCCGGCCTTGCGGCCTTCGTTGCGGATGTCTTCCTGGCCCAGCAGATCCGCGAGCAGGGTCTTGATCTCGCCGGCCTGGTAAGCGCTCAACTGGCGCTTGCCCTGGGCGGCGAAGGCGGCGGTGAAGAAGGTTTCGGCGCTGCCCAGGAGATGCTCGACACAGCGGACGTAGGAACCGGTCTTGCCGTCGGAGACCGTGCCATCGGGAAGCTGGAGCGGCCGCCATTGCCCGGCGGCGTCCTGAGCGAACAGGTAGGCCTCGGTGGCACGCCGGCCGTTGTTGCGAATCACGACCTGCGAGCGGTAGCGCCACCCCTCGTGGGACCAGACCAGGTCCTTTTCCGCTTCAGGCAAGCACACCTGATCGTAGAACGAAAAGCCACCGGCGCCCGCCACCGCGGCCCGCGACGGCATTGTCAGGTAGGGGTGCAGGTTGTCGAGCAGCGTGGTCTTACCGCGCCCGTTGGCGCCGGCAAGCGCGACCAATTGGGCATCGCTCGCCAGGTGCTCGAGATCGAGGGTCAGGACGTCGAGTCCAAGCCCGTCGCGGATGCCACGAAAGCCTTTGAGGGTCAGCGAGAGGGGATACATCGCAGGGGTGCTCCAGAGGTCAGAGCTTCCAGCTTCCTCTCGCTTCGGCCGGCTTCAAGGGGCGCCCCCAAGCCGCCTGCCCCACCGTCAGCGGATGCCGGACGAAACGGTCCGCCTTTCGGGGTGCGTGCGCGTGGCGTCCGCTCCGGACGCATTGCCGAGGCCTGCCCGGTTCGGGAGACTGAAGCGGCATCTGCGATCTCTTGATCGCATCCTCCTCCTTAAGGAGGCCCAGCGTCCCGCCGGCGGCGCAGCCGTTACCTGCCTTCTGCGAAATTCCTCCAGCGATCGCGCTTTGCGCGCCCCGCCACCCGGGAACACGTTCCCGACCGGGGAGGTGTTCCCTCTTTTTTGGAGACACTTCGATGTCCACACAGATCATGAACATCGGCCCCGTGCCGACCGATGAATCCGCCGCTCAAGTCGGGCGCCCCGACTACGACGAGCAATCCTTGCGCCAGTGCCAAGTCTGAACGTCTCCATCCCGTTCCACCGGACTGCTCCGCCGCCTTGGTGATCAAGTCTTTTCCGCACGATTTCGGCAGCTACCGAGAGGTCTGCGTCCGCTACGACGACAGTGACCCGGTAGCCACCGACTACGCCTACGGCCTGGAAAACAATACCCCGGCCCAATGGGACGCCACCGCGCATTACGAGCTGATCTGGCTCGAACGCCTGATCGTCCTGAATCGCGCCGTGCGCGCCGGCGAGATGTCGCCTGCCGACATCCCCGAGGCCTACCGCACCGGCCGACTGCCCGAGTTGCCCGCCAACCAAAGCTTCAGCGAACTGCTCGTGGCCTTCCCCCTTTGACCCCGCGCACGTCCTGACCTTTCGGCTTCTCTGGCCCAGGCCTGGACGTGCCCTGCTTACCTTCTTTCAGGAGAAATGCCATGAATCGCGAAACCCTTCGCGCCGGCCTGACCACGCTCGTCGCGGCGGCCATTCCCAAGAACGCGCGCCAGATCAGTTGCGCGTATTTCGACGATCAACCCCAGCGCAATGCCTTCGGACTGCGGGTCGATCCTCGCCCGGCCGAAGGCCGCGTGGTGGCGATCACCGACGAGGCTTTCATCATCAAGACGGCGCGAACCAGTTTCGTCGCGGTCGACCGGGTGCTGGCCACCCGCTGCCCATCCATGGGCGACAAGGTCCTGGTCACGCCGTATTGCCGTCGCGACTTCTTCGGCGAACGGCTGGATGCCCCCAGGCAGGAAAGCTGGTCGGGCAGCGACGGTCAGGTCCACACCATGACCGTGCTGACGCTGGGCGGCAAGACGGTGTGCATCCCGCTTCCCGTGACGCTGACCTGCCCCTACCTGTCCGATCTGAAAGAGCAGTTGGAGAATCTGCCCACGCCGGACGGACGGCGCACCATCGCGAACATGCTGGTCGACGCCAACGCCCACGCCATCGCGCTGGTCGATCCGGAAGACGAGATGCTCTTCGAGACCCCGCCGGAGATCAGCTTCGCGGTGACGACGCAGAAATTCGCCGGACGCGTGGCCATCGTCTATGACCGGGGCGACGACCTCTACGTGGTGGAACTGCGCCAGGGCGGCACCGTCGTCACGCGCATCGAGGAGGTGGATTTCATGAGCCTCGCCGCCATTCTCGTCGACCTCATCGACGATGGACGCTGGCAACGCATCGAGGTTGAAATCCTGCAGGCGAGCCACTGACCTGCCCCGTTCTTCGGCCCCGCTTCGGCGGGGTTTTTTTTCGACATTCGATTCAAGAAATCGCGACACATTCCTCCACCGATGTTTGGGAGGGAGCCAGGTCCGGCTTCTCCGGTGCGCCCAACAAGTGCTCGGCGATCGTCGCGGGCTCCCCTTCGCTCAAGGCCTCCAGACAGGTCAACACACAGGCCGGCTCGACCCCGGTCAGTTCGGCCCAGCGCCGAACCTTGGCCGCCAGCGTATCCAACAGGCTGATGCCAGGCGCCCGCGCCCGCACGACGGGAACGATCCGACCTTCCAGCTTGGTTTGCGCGGCGCCCGCCAATACCTCCTCAATCACGGCGCGGTCGACCGCGTGCCGATCCTCGTCGGCCACCGTCCAACGCACTCGGACATGGGCTCCCTCGACCCCATGGCGCGCGACCGCCTCGCGCAGCGCCTCGAGATCGGGCCGCCCCGCGAACACGATGTCCACGGTCCGCCGGGCCGGCGTCGGCAGCAACACGCAATCGGCCGCGCCGGGCGTCACTTCCCAGAGCAGGAAACCCTTGTCGCCCTCTTCCCCATAATGAAAACGTCCGATGGAGCCGGCATAGGCGGCGCACTGCCGACCGGCGCCCCCCTCATGGTCCCAGCGCTGATGCCGATGGATGTGGCCGAGCAGGATGGCCTGGGCCTCGGTGGCGAACAGGGTACCGGCCGTGAACTCGTGGTCGGCGCCGGCCATCGGCACGCCGTGTTCGGTCATGCTGCCGAACACGGTGCCGTGGGAAACCAGCGCGGTCGGAATGCCCTGCCCCCTGGCCAGCCGATGTCCGGGCCCGAACCCCGCGAGCAGCCGCGCCAGTTGCTCGCCCACCGCCTGGCCGGCATCCGCGGCCCCCATCGTGGCCGCCACCGCGGCCTTGTTGATCGTCGGCACGCAAGACACCAGCAGTCTGGCCCCGGCCGGGACGGCTTCGAAGCGCCAGCCCCTTGCTGCCAACCAGCGGCCATCGGCCGTCAGGGCCACCTGTTCGATGCGCTCGGCGACATGGACCGGATGGCGTGCGCCCAGCAGCCGGAACACGGACAGGGTGCCAGGCGGCTCATGGGAGAAGGTCCCCTGCAGCATCAGCACCGGACAATGGTCGGCCAGCCGGCGCACCTGGGCGAAGAGGCGCAGGGTCGCGGGTTCGTGCAGGTCGAGGCCATGATCGGTCGCGTCCCCGGAGACGACGGCCACCTCGGCCCCTTCGGCCATCGCGCGGTCGACAGCGGCGGCAAAACAGCGGTCCGCTTCCTCAAGCATCGCCGCGCCGTA
>JAVBXP010000045.1 GCA_030824495.1 bacterium | reverse complement strand
GCCGCGTTGCAGCGACGAGACGACGGCGTTGAGGGAGGTCGATTCAGCGCGTTGGTTCTGGGCGATGGCCCAGATGGCGCCGTTGTCCTTGGCGTTCGCGATCTTCAGGCCGGTGTTGATCCGGGCCTGGGTCACGCCCAAGTCCTTGTTGGTGGTGTTCAGGTTTTGCAGCGCGATCATTGCGCCAGCGTTCGTGTTGACGGAGTTCATCCCCATAGCACTAGATCCTTTTCTCAGGGACCGACGTCATTTTGACTGCCGGAGGCGTTTTGCCCAGCGGGTTCCAAGCAATCGCGAGGCCACCTGAGCGACACCACAACGTACTGATTTTTATGATGATTTTTCGTTTACGCGTTGGAAACCACGCCTAACGTCTGGAATCCCATATCGGCACGGCAATTTTTGCCGACTTTCCCGGCAGTTTTTGCCGATAGGCAAATACAGCCCACCCCGCGCCGACCGCCAAAACGCAAAACGCCGGCCTTCCGGCCGGCGTTTTCCTCAGAGACTCACGACGACTAGGCCGTCAGGCGGCGACGGGCGAGTCCGTCTTGTGCCCAAGAGCCTGCATCATGATCTTGTTGATCTCGATCAGGGTCTCGAAATCATCCTCGCCGCGCATGACGACACTGGAATGCCGGCCCACGAAAAGACTCAGCGAGATGATGCTCGCCCTCACCTGCGGCGGCAGGGCGTTGCCCGGCTCAGAACAATCGCGCGCCAGCGTCGACCATAGCCGCCGGTTCCAGTCGATCGCATCGATGCGCCCGGCGATGTCGCTGATCGGGGCCTCGGATGCGACGATAAGGGCGCGCGTAACCTGGCCGAACAGCCGGTACTCCGCGTCCTTGGGCGCCTCAGCCCTCGTGGCCGCTTGCTGGTAAGCTCGAAGCGACATTCCCCAACCTCTCGTCTTCGTATTCGATCAACTTCCGACACATCATGAGCGCCTTGTAGTACTCGCGCGACATGGCGTGTTTGGAGATGGCGACACAGTCCGCCAAGACTTCCGGATTCCGAATGACGCCCATGAACTCGGTCAGGCGTTGAGCGAATTCGTCATAGTACCGACCGTTCGCGCCATCCTCGAGATACATCATCATCATCGGGAAATAGATGCGCCGCGACGGCGTGCTCGCCTCGTCCGGCTGCATGATGTCTTTTTCGCGCAGCACCGAGGCCTTGTTTTGCAACACCAAGGTCGTCCGACGATCCCCGTTCTGCACCACCGCCCCGTTGAGCACGAACTTCTCACCGGGCTTCAGCGATAGTTTCAGCGGCATTCCTCAGTCTCCATTAGAGGCGTGTCGCCCAGGTCTCGAAGCGGTCCGCAACGCGGCTGGACTCAACGCTAGATGCGAGGGGTTAACCGCTCCTTGCAAAGCGCTTTGCCCCAGCAGCATTAGCAGACCGTTAAGCATGATTTCACAAGGTCCGCTCAGATCCTTTTGAGCGTTTTAGGCAAGGCGGCCCCGCAAGTGCGTAAATCCCCATTCGAGAGCGGCCCTATCGGCGACGCCGCCTCTCGCGAGGCGCTTGCCCGGATTCAGGACGAAGTCTCGTCCATGAAGGCGATGAGAACCGCCCTGCGCCATGTGAAGAAGGGCCTCCTCTACGCCAACGACAACAAGTTCAAGGAAGCCGAGGCCTGCGCCCTCCAGGCGATCAAGTACGATCAGGGCATTCTCTATTCCTGGCACTTGCTCGGCATCGCCCGCGACAAGCTGGGCGACCGGGCCGGCGCGCTCGAGGCCTATGAACGCGCCCTCGCCCTTGGGCCGGAGAGCCCGGAAATCGCCAACGATCTTGGCCGCTTAGCCTATCGCATGGAGATGTGGCCCCAGGCCGAGGCGCTCTTCCGCCATAGCCTAGCGCTCAAGCCTGACGCCCCCGAAGCCTCTAACAATCTCGCCGCCCTCCTCCGGCGCGAAAGCCGCCCTCAGGAAGCGATCGACGTCCTGCGCACCGCGCTGATGGCTCACCCCGAAGAGGTCATCCTATGGGTGACGCTCGGGACCGTGCTTGGCGACCAGGGTGAGTACGATCAGGCGGCGACATTCTATTCCGAGGCGCTTCGCCTGCGCCCGAACTACGGCAAGGCGTTGCACAACCTGGCCAGCATCATGTTCGGCAAAGGGCAGGAACCCGAGGCGATCGCCCAGACCTTCCAGGCGATTCCCCTGGCCGAAACGCCGGAAGACGCGACCATGATGCGGTTCGCCATCGGCAGCATGTCGCTCAGTCGCGGCGATCTGACGCAGGGTTGGAAGTACTACGCCGCCCGGCTCGAGCCGACCTTCAACGAACCCATCCATTTCCTGACCGATCGCCCCCAATGGCGGCCCGGAACCGACATCGCTGGCCGCCACCTGATGCTGTATGGCGAACAAGGCCTGGGCGACGAGGTGCTGTTTGCCAACCTGCTCGCTGACGTGATCGCCGATCTTGGCCCGACCGGCCGATTGACCCTGGCGGTGACAGACCGCTTGCTGCCGTTCTTCCAGCGCAGCTTCCCCGACGTCCGGATGGGCTCGCACATCACGATCGCCCGCGAAGGCCGCGCCTATCGAACCGCGCCCTTCCTCAAGGATTGGTCTGACATCGACTGCTGGGCGCCGATGGCCGAGCTGCTTCAGACCTATCGCCCCACTATTCAGTCCTTCCCCCATCGCCCAGAAGGCTTCATGCGCACCGATCCCGCGCGGATCGAGCATTGGCGCCAAACGCTCTCGCATCTGCCAGGCACGAAGGTGGGATTGCTTTGGACCAGCCTGATCATGAACGCTGGTCGCCATCTCTACTTCTCGCCGTTCGAGCAGTGGCGCCCCGTGCTCACCACGCCCGGCGCGACCTTCATCAACCTGCAGTACGGGGATCAGTCCGAGGCCCTGGCCTTCGCCAAGCGGGAATTTGGCGTGGAGATCTATCAGCCGGCCGGAATCAACCTGCGCGACGATCTTGAAGACGTGGCCGCCCTGTCCGCGGCCATGGATTTGGTGCTGGGCGTCTCCAACGCCAGCTTCAACCTGGCGGCCGCCGTTGGGGCGCCGTCATGGCTGGTGACCGCCCGCCGCCCCTGGACCCAGCTCGGCAGCGACAGCTACCCCTGGTACAGCCAAGTCCGGGTGTTCTCGCCCACCACGACTGGCGATTGGACCGGCGTCATGGCGCAGGTCGCCGACGCCCTGGGCGAATACGTTGGGGACGGAACACGAATGGCCGCGGCGGGTTGATCCCGCAACGGGCGCGACGCGAGCGCCTGATGCTGGAGTGACCCGATGCCAGACCCGCAAGAGGGCTATGACGATCAGGACGGCGCCGAGGCTTTCGACGAAACCAACCTCGACGACGACAAAGATCTCGGCGAGATGCGCACCTTCGAGGAGTTGCCCGACCTCTTGGATCTGACCACCGCCGAGGGCGATAGAGACGACGACGAGGGGCTCGCGGTCGACGCTGCGGACTTTGACGAAGCCGCGTTCGACGAAGATGCGCCTGAGGATGATGACGAACTTCACTATCGCGCCGTCGCCGTGGACGAGGATGAAGACAGCGACGCCTTTGATGAAGATCAGATCGAGCCCGATTCGATTGACGGGCTCGAAGAGGTCGCCGACGCCGACCTGGTAAGCGGCGGCGAGGACGACTTCACGAATTTTCAGTCCAAGGGGCTGAGCGACGAGGATCTCGAGCGCATGGGCTATGCGCGGCGGACCAGCGCGAGCGAAACGCAAGATAATCGCGATATTGGAACGGAAAACGCGCTCGATGAGGGGCTGAAAGAGACTTTCCCGGCCTCAGATCCCGTATCGATCTCACCCCGCCGGAACTGACCCTCCCTGCGACGTTTGAAACATCAGGCTCGATAAGCCACTCAATCAGCTTGAATGTCCCGCCCGTGCCTTTAGTTTGGCTCCAGTTGAAACATTTGTTCGAAAGCGGGTCCCATTATGAGCCCGCACCTGGGGAGCCCAATGAGCCAGCGTTTTGAAGGCACCGACAATTACGTCGCCACTGAAGATTTGAAGGTCGCGGTCAACGCTGCCGTTGCGCTCGAACGCCCCCTGCTGATCAAGGGCGAACCTGGCACCGGCAAGACGGTGTTGGCCTATGAAATCGCCAAGGCGCTCGACGCCGAACTTATCACTTGGCACATCAAGTCCACGACCAAGGCCCACCAAGGCCTTTACGAGTACGACGCCGTCACCCGTCTGCGCGACAGCCAGCTCGGCGACGAGCGCGTCAAGGACGTGAAGAACTACATCAAGAAGGGCAAGCTCTGGGAGGCGTTCTCCTCCAACAAGCGCCCGATCCTGCTGATCGATGAGATCGACAAGGCCGACATCGAGTTCCCGAACGACCTGCTCCAAGAACTCGATCGGATGGAATTCTACGTCTACGAGACCAATGAGACGATCAAGGCCGAGATCCGCCCGATCGTGATCATTACCTCGAACAACGAAAAGGAACTGCCGGACGCCTTCCTGCGCCGTTGCTTCTTCCACTACATCCGCTTCCCCGAAGCCGAGACGATGAACGAGATCGTCGAGGTCCATTATCCGGGCATCAAGCAGAAGCTGGTCGCCGAGGCGCTGCGCATCTTCTACGACATGCGCAAGGTCCCCGGTCTGAAGAAGAAGCCTTCGACCTCTGAGCTGCTCGACTGGCTCAAGCTGCTGATGGTCGAGGACATCGACGCTGCGGCCCTCGCCGAACGCGATCCGACCAAGCTGATCCCGCCGCTGCACGGCGCCCTGCTGAAGAACGAGCAGGACGTTCACCTGTTCGAGCGTCTGGCCTTCCTGGCCCGCCGCGAAGGCGCTGGCTCGCGGCCCGGTCAGCAATAGGCTTACGCCGAATTCACTCGACGCTACAAAAGGCTCCGGTCAGGTTCAACGCGAACCGACCGGAGCCTTTTTCATGAAAACGACCCTGCTGATCGCGGCCTCGGCCCTGACGCTCGCAGGCTGCCAGGGCGCCTCGCCTTCCGTGGCGAAGCTGGATTGCCCGGCGAGCGAAGGCGACCTGACCCGCGTCAGCATCAGCAATGATGGGAAGACCTGCGCCTATCAGTCTGCCGATGGTGCTGAGGTCAGCCTCGAGCTCGTCCCTGTCGTCGGCGACGCTCAGAGCACCCTGGCCAAGATAGAGGCGGCCCTACGAAGCACGCCGGGCGCGCCCGCCCCCGATACCGCTGCAAGGCAAGCCGACACCAGCGCCAAAATCGCCGACGTGGCCTCCACCACCGCCAATGTCAGCGCGATCACCGCCGAGGTGGCGCGCGTCCAGGCTGAGGCCGCCGCCGACGCAGGCCTCGACGCTGGCAGGCGCCAGGACAGCGATCGGAAAGCTGACACCGCCAGCGTCGACCTTCCAGGCATCCACGTGTCCAGCGACAGTGAGACGGCCAAGGTCCGCATCGGTCCCTTGTCGGTCGACGCCAACGGCGACGACACCACGGTCAACATTTACCGCGAGGTCCGTATGCGCGGCGAAGCTCTGTCGCGGGAGAAACGCGGCCTGCGCGCGACGTTCATCTATACCGGCCAGGATCTGCCTGCCGGCTACGGCTACATCGGCTACGAGGCCGGCGGTCCAAAGACTGGACCGCTGACCGTCGCCAAGGTTCGCTCGAAGGCCGGAACGGAATCCGGAGACAACATCAACCAGGATGTCCGCGAGCTGGTTCGCCGTAACGGCGGCGTCTGATTGCGCTAGGCGGCCGGCTGCACCTCGACCACCTTGTAGGTGAGCGGCCGGCCGTCCTCGTCGGTGACGGTGACATACTCGCCGACCGCGAAGCGGTGCTCCCCCAGCCGGTGGACCGGCTCGTCATCGGCCGCATCATCTTCGTCGTAGTCGAAGAACCAACGGCTCCCGCGCCGGGCCAAACGCCCATCGATCGCCTCCTCGTCCGGCGCGAACCGGCGCACAAGGCAAGAGGCCTTGCTCTTGGCGTAGGCCGCTTCGTCCAGCATCCCGTCGGTTGTGAGGGGCGCGGTCAAGGCATAGCCTCGATGATCGTCGCCGCCCGAGAACTCAGTGCCAGGATTGCGGGCAAGCCGCATGACTATACGCGACAGGGTCATGACCTGAACCTCAGGATTAGTGGGAAAGGAAGAGCGACGGGTGGTCGGCCGACAGCAGGGTCCGCGTCGTGCCCCCGAAGATGAACTCCTGCAGTCGGGGGTGTCCGAAGGCGCCCGCGACCAGCACGTCGGCTTCCACCTTATTGGCGGCGTAGAGCAGCAGCGGGGCGGCGTCGCCGCTGTCGGGCAAGATGTCGACCTCGGCCTTCACCCCGCGGGCGGCGTAATAGGCTTGGAGACGATGCGGATCAAAGCTGCGTGACGTCGCCTTCGGCGCGGCCAGGATCACCACCCGCGAGGCTTTCTCCAGCAACGGCAAGGCCAGGCGGGCGGCCCGCGAGGCTTCCTTGCCGCCATCCCAGGCGACCGCCACCGGCCCGCCAACGCTGAACCCTTCGCGGGCGATCAGCACCGGGCGCTGCTCGTCGGCCACCATCTGCTGGAAGGCTTCGCCCAGCGGTCCTCGGCCACGGGCAGGATCGTTGTTGAAGACCACGACGTCGGAGAGCCTGCTCTCGGCGGAGAGGCCCGCCCAGACCGGCGTCTGGAGCGAAATGAATTGGCTCTTGGCGTATGGAAGCGCGGCGACTGCGGCGCGCGCGTTCTTCTCGCCGGCTTCGGCGGCTTCCTTCAGTGATTCAAGGGCCGTGGTCTGGATGCCGCCAAGAAAGCCCTCGCCCATCCAGGGCATCACGTCGGCGACGTCAGCCGGCGTATAGACGCAGGCAAGCTCTGCGCCGAAGGGTTCCGCAAGCTTGACGGCCGCCGCGATCGCCGCCTTGTCACCTTCACCGCCCGATAGCGGCGCCATGATCCTAGCCCAGCTCATGTTCGTTCCCTTGCTGTACGGTACGCGGCCAAGATGCACCCCAAGCGCATGCCACGCATTGATCTTTGGCAAGTCCTGGGTCAGTTCACGACCTTGACCATGAAAGGAACGCATCGGTGAGGAAAGGGCTGCGTCTATCGGCTCAGGAACCTCGCGCCTGGCAGCGGATGTTGTCGGGTCGGCGGCTGGACCTGCTCGACCCCTCGCCCATGGACATCGAGATTGAGGACATCGCCCACGGTTTGGCTCGTGTCGCGCGATGGAACGGCCAGACGATCGGCGAGCATGCCTTCTCGGTGGCCCAGCACTCCGTCGTGGTGGAAGAGATCTGCGCCCACATCCAGCCGGACCTCGAGCCGAAGTGGCGACTGGCGGCCTTGCTCCACGATGCTTCCGAATATGTGATTGGCGATATGATCAGTCCGTTCAAGGCGGCGCTGGGGCTGGATTATAAGAAATTCGAGGAACGGCTGGAAACGGCGATCCACATCCGCTTCGGCATCCCGGCCAAGACGCCGCTGGCGGTGAAGAAGCTGATCAAGCAAGCCGACCGGGCCTGCGCTTTTTTCGAGGCGACCCAGTTGGCGGGGTTCAACCACCGAGAGGCGTTGGAGTTCTTCGACGCCCCGCCGGAGGGGTATGAACTGATCATTGAACCGCTTTCCGCGGCCCATGCGCAAAGCCGTTACATTCAGCGCTATCATGTCCTCTCCGAGGCGGCGGGATTCGCCTCTCCCTCGGACGCAGCCTTCGACACCGAGTAGCTGAATGACCCTGATTGTCTGCGGATTGGCCGAGGTGCCCGGGCTGATCGCCGCGCGGGCGCCCTCCCACGTCATCACCTTGCTGGACTCCGCCAGCATGATCGCGACGCCAAAGGGCATGTCGCCCGAGCGCCACCTGAAACTCTCGGTCAACGACATCGCCGAGCCAATGGACGGCCTGATCTTGCCCAGCGAAAGGCTCGTCCGCGACCTGCTGGCCTTTGGCGCCACCTGGGATGAGACCGCCCCGATGATCGTCCATTGCTGGGCCGGGATCAGCCGCTCCAGCGCCAGCGCCTTCGTCCTGGCCTGCGACCGCAACCCCGAGGTCGACGAACGCGCCATCGCCCTGACCATGCGCCAGGCCGCCAAGCACGCCTATCCCAACCGCCGCATCGTGGCCCTGGCTGACGACGTCCTGGGCCGGCGGGGCCGAATGGTCGACGCCGTCGAGGCGATGGGCGACTATGAGTATTCCGGTGTCGGCGTGCCCTTCGACTTCGCGGTCCGCTACTGATGGATCCAGCCGCCGTCGTGATCGGACTGTCCGCCGTGGTGGTGGCCATCCGCGACGGCGAGGCCGTGGTGCTGATCGTTCGCCCGGAAAGCGAGCCGGCCAGCCTGCCCTTCGGCCCCTTCGATCCCGACGGCCACCGGACATTCGAACTGGCGCTGCGGGCCTTCGTGACCGCCCAGACCCGCTTCGACCTGGGATATGTCGAGCAGCTCTACACATTCGGCGACAAGGGCCGCGACGCCCCGCTGGCCGACATGGGCAAGGAGCTGGGCGCGGCCCGCGTCCTGTCGGTCGGCTATCTGGCGCTGACGCCCAGCGCCGTGGACACCACCGCCCCCGACACCGCCTGGGCGAGCTGGTTGCGGTTCTTCCCCTATGAGGATTGGCGCGAGGGCCGCCCGGACGCGGTGGACGCGATCGAGCCGGCCCTGCGCTGCTGGGCGGACGGCAGCGTCGAGAAGCTGTCGCGCGCCCGCCTGCTGTTCGCCCTGGACGGCGCGCCGTGGAACGAGGAGCGCGTGCTGGAGCGCTACGAGCTGCTCTACGAGGCAGGCCTGGCCTCTGAAGCCGCGCGCGACCGTGCCGAGGCGCCGACCCGCGCCTCGCCGGCCCTGGCCGCGGCGCTGGGCGAGCCGATGATTTCCGACCACCGCCGGATCCTGGCCACCGCCCTCTCGCGGCTGCGCGGCAAGCTGAAGTACCGGCCGGTGGTGTTCGAACTGATGCCCGAGGCCTTCACCCTGTCGGCGCTGCAAAGGGCCGCCGAGGCGATCGCCGGGGTGCCGCTGCACAAGCAGAATTTCCGCCGCGCCCTGGAGCGGGCTGAACTGGTCGAGGGCCTGGGCCGCGTGGATTCCGAAACCGGCGGGCGGCCCGCCGAGCTGTTCCGCTTCCGCCGCGAAATCCTCAATGCACGGCCGGTTTCGGGCCTGTCCCTCCCCCTGCTTCGCGATTAAAATCCCTTATGCCGCAAGGGAAACCGCCCCTTTCGGCTTTCCATTTCGGCAAACGAGCGCACTATCCCGGCAAAAGTACCAGGGAGACGCGTCATGACCCAGCCGCACAGCATAGTCGGGACTTCGGCCTTCGATCCGGTGGCCCGGGTAAGCCCCCACGAGCGGTTGAAGGAGATGCGCGAGCAGTGCCCGGTCTTTCGTGACGAGCCGGTCAAGACCTGGTTCCTGACCAGCTACGACAACGTCCGCGAGACGGTGAACGACCGCACTCTTTGGCGCCACTGGATCAATGCCGAGGAAGGATCCCTGCTGCGGCGCATGGACCGCGACGACGAAAGCGACCGCATCGACAGCATCCTGTCGCTGGACGAGCCCGACCACTCCCGCGTCCGCCTGCCGCTCGCCAAGACCTTCTATGCGCGGATCACGGCGATGAAGCCGCAGATCGAGGCGATCATCGACAAGGTGATCGACGAGGCCCCCGCCGACGCGCCATTCGACCTGATCGCCGATCTCGCCATTCCGATCCCGATCCTGGCCATCGCTAAGATCCTGGGGGTCGAGCCGGAACGGATGCGGGAATTCCGCGAATGGTCGGAAGCCTCGATCCTCGGCCTCAACCCGCTGCGCACGCCTGAAGAGACGCAGCGCATGGAGTGGGGCTCTGGCATGCTGACGGCCTATTTCACCGACCTGATGGCGGCCCGGCGCCTGGCGCCGCAAGACGACCTGATCAGCGATATGGTCGCGCTGCAGGCCGGTGGCGCCCCGCTGTCTGACGGCGAGATCCGGGTCAATCTCTCGGCCCTGCTGATCGGCGGCAACCTGACCACCACCGACCTGATCGGCAACGGCGTCTGGCTGCTGCTGAACCATCCCGAGGAACTGGCCAAGCTGAAGGCCGATCCCAGCCTGGCCGGCGCCGCCATTGAAGAGATCTTGCGCTTTGAATCCCCGGTGGCGATCACCAACCGGGTGATCTCCGAGCCACGAGAGGTCGGCGGCTGCCCGATGGCGCCCCATCAGTCGGTGATCACCTCGCTGCATGCGGCCAACCGCGACCCCGACGTGTTCGAGGACCCCGACCGGTTCGACATTACCCGCAAGCACGTCCCCCACGTCGCCTTTGGCGGGGGCAGCCACATCTGCATCGGCGCGCCCCTGGCGCGGATCGAGGCCCGCCGCGCGCTGGTGAAGCTGTTCGAACGCTTCCCCGATCTGCACCTGGCCGGCGACGAGCCGACCTGGCGCGCCCTACCCTTCTTCCGGGGCATGGAGGCGTTGTCGGTTCAGGGGTGAAAAATGAGCCTCAAGACCGCATCGCCTGTTTGACCAAGTGCTCGACGGGCGAGGTCGCGCCAGCGGCTTTCCGCTCGCTGTAGCGATCGACCAGATAGTCGGCGCGGCCGCGGGTCAGCAGCGTGAACTTGACCAGTTCCTCCATGACGTCGACGACGCGGTCGTAATAGGACGACGGCCTCATCCGGTCGTCGTCGCCGAACTCCTTCCAGGCCATGGCGACCGACGACTGATTGGGGATGGTGATCATCCGCATCCAACGGCCGAGCAGGCGCAGGGTGTTGACGGCGTTGAACGATTGGGATCCGCCGCTGACCTGCATGACCGCCAAGGTCCGTCCCTGGGTCGGGCGCACGCTGCCCATCTCCAAGGGAATCCAGTCGATCTGGCTCTTCATGACGCCGGTGATCGCGCCGTGGCGTTCGGGGCTGCACCACACCTGGCCCTCGGACCAAAGTGAGAGTTCGCGCAGTTCCTTGACCTTCGGATGGTCGGCGCCCGCGCCATCCGGCAACGGCAAATCACGCGGATCGAAGATCCGGGTCTCGCACCCCAGCGCACTCAGGATGCGCGCGGCCTCTTCAGTCAGGAGGCGGCTGAACGAGCGTTCCCGCAGGGAGCCGTAGAGCAGCAAGATCCGAGGCGGGTGATCAGCCAACTCCCGGGGCTCCAGTTGGCCAGCATCGGGGCGTTGAAGGAACTCAGGGCTAAGGGCGGGGAAATCGGTCACGAGGCTCTCACTGGCTTGGTGTCTTCCAACCGTTACATATTTCGATTATGCTGGAAATATGGAAACAAAAAGCGCCGTCGCAAGCCTGGCCGCCCTCGCCCACGAGGGACGTCTCGCCGCGTTCCGATTGCTGGTGCAGGCCGGCAGCGACGGCCTGGCGGCCGGGGAACTAGCCCGCCGCCTGGACATGCTGCCCAACACCTTGTCGGCCAATCTGAACATCTTGAGCCACGCCGGCCTGATCACGTCGCAGCGCGACGGACGCTCCATCGTCTACCGCGCCCAGTACGACGCCATGCGCGATCTGCTGGGTTTCCTAGTCGAGGACTGCTGCGGCGGCTCGCCCGAGATCTGCGCCCCGCTGATGAAGGTCGCCAGCCCCTGCTGCTGAAGGAAGATCCACGTGCCTAAATCTTACAACGTCCTATTCCTTTGCACCGGCAACTCGGCGCGCTCGATCATCGCCGAGGCGTTGATGAACAAGGAAGGCGGCGGCCGCTTTAGAGCCTATTCCGCCGGCTCCATGCCGAAGGGGCAGGTCCACCCGCACGCCCTGTCGCTTGTCCAGGCTTTGGGCTTCGAGGCTGAGGACTTCCGCTCCAAGGCGTGGGACGAGTTCGCAAAGCCTGGCGCGCCGCCCTTGGATTTCGTCATCACCGTCTGCGACAACGCCGCCGGCGAGGTCTGCCCGGTTTGGCCGGGCCAACCGACCACCGCCCACTGGGGCATTCCTGACCCGGCGGCCGCCGAAGGGACCGACGCCGAGATAGCGGCCGCTTTCGCCGAGGCCGCCCGGCAGCTCGGAACGCGCATCCGCCTGCTCCTGAGCCTGCCGCTGGACACCATCGACCAGCTTTCGCTGCAAACGAAGCTTCGCGAAATTCACGAGGATGCTGAAGCGGCTCAAGGCGCGTCATGAGCGCGAGCGACCTCGCCCAGCCTGCACCGATGCCAATCTTCGAGCGCTACCTGACCCTGTGGGTCGCGCTGTGCATCGTTGTTGGGATCGGCCTTGGCCAACTCTTCCCCAGCGCTTTCCAGGCGATCGGCTCGGCCGAGATCGCCAAGGTAAACCTGCCGATGGCTGTGCTGATCTGGTTGATGATCATCCCGATGCTGATGAAGGTGGACTTCGGCGCCCTGCGCGCCGTGGGCCGCCATTGGCGCGGGATCGGCGTCACCCTGTTCATCAACTGGGCGGTGAAGCCCTTTTCGATGGCGGCGCTGGCGGCCTTCTTCATCGGGTATCTGTTCCGGCCGCACCTGCCAGCCGATGAGATCAACAGCTACATCGCCGGCCTCATCATCCTGGCCGCAGCGCCGTGCACGGCGATGGTCTTCGTCTGGAGTAACCTGACCAGGGGTGAGCCGAATTTCACGCTCAGCCAGGTTGCGCTCAACGACGCGATCATGGTGGTCGCCTTTGCGCCGATTGTCGGCCTTCTGCTGGGGCTGTCGGCGATCACCGTGCCGTGGGAGACGCTCCTGCTGTCGGTCGGACTCTATATCGTCGTCCCAGTCATCCTGGCGCAGGTGCTGCGATCGGTGCTGTTGCGGCGTGGGGGAGATCAGCGGTTCGAACGCGTCCTGGCGCGGATATCACCGCTGTCGCTCGCCGCCCTGCTCGCCACACTTGTGCTGCTGTTTGGCTTTCAGGGAGAGCAGATCGTCGCCCAACCGGCGATCATCGCCATGCTGGCGGTCCCGATCCTGATACAGGTCTATTTCAATTCAGGCTTGGCCTACCTGCTAAACCGGGCCGCAGGCGAAGCGCACTGCGTAGCTGGCCCTTCGGCCTTGATCGGCGCCAGCAACTTCTTCGAGCTCGCGGTGGCCGCAGCCATCAGCCTGTTCGGATTCAAGTCCGGGGCGGCGCTCGCCACCGTCGTCGGCGTCCTGATCGAGGTGCCGGTGATGCTCTCGGTCGTAGCTATCGTGAACCGCACCAAGGATTGGTACGAGCGCGGCCGGGCGGTGCGCTAGCGGGCGCACGCCGCTCACCTTGCCTCTCCCGAGGAAGAGGAATGGGACGGCGCTGGCAGGAGACGAATTGTGAACGGCCGAGTTGGGCGGGATTCGGTAGCTTGGCTCGATGACCAACGAAGCCAGCCCCGCGCCCGCTGAAACGCCCCCGCCGCCTGTCGCGCGACGCGATCATCTGGGCGTTGCGAAGTCTTGGGTCTTGTCGTGGTTGTTCGTCGCGATGCTGTCGGCGCCGGTCTATATCGCGATCCTGACCCTGATTGATCGCCACGCGCCCTCGATCCTCCAGGCCGGCGCGGTCGCCCAGGAACCGTTGGCGCTGTCCCTGGCCCGCAACGTGTCGGTCGAGAGCGTCGTCACGGCGATGTTGTTCTTCTGCGTCATGTCCGTGATCGCGGCGCTGGCGCGGCTTTCGCGTCGCCGCCGATAGGGGGCCGTCAGGCGGACGCCGCCTTTCGGGGGGCTTGGTGCGGCTCGGGCTCGCCGCCCTGCCCTGCTTCCCACTGCGCGCGTAGGGTCGCGGAGGTGTCGCGGCTGGCGTCGTGGCTCCAGCCTGGCGGGCCGAACATGTAGCCCAGCGCGTGACGGGGGTGGCGCGCGACGTCGCCGGCCATGGCGATCCATTCGTGGAAAGCGACGCGCAGGACGTTGAAGCCGCTGAGATTCTTGACGATCCCGTAGCGGCAGGCCTCCTCGTCAAGTTCCGTTTGGAAGGTGCCGAACAGCTTGTCCCAGACGATCAGGATGCCGGCGTAGTTGCGGTCCAGGTAGCGGGGATTGCGCGCATGGTGGACGCGGTGATGGGAGGGGGTGTTGAACACCGCCTCGAACCAGCGGGGCGTGCGGCGGACGGCCTCGGTATGGATCCAGAACTGGTAGACGAGGCTGATCCCCTTCTGGATGGCGATCATGGCCGGGGGGAAGCCCAGCAAGGCCAGCGGCAGCCAGAGGATCCAGGTGCCGGCGAGGCCGCCGGTCCAGGTCTGACGCAGGGCGGTCGATAGATTGTAGTGCTGGGACGAGTGGTGGTTCACGTGCGCCGCCCACCAGAAGCGCCGCTCGTGGCTGAGCCGGTGGAACCAGTAGTAGGTCAGGTCCTCCAGCAGAAAGAGCGCGACCCAGGCCCAGATCGCCGTCATCGGGATGTCGAACAGCCGGTGCTGGTAGGTCCAGATCGTGGCGGCCACGACGACGCCGGCGGTCAGCAGGCCCGCGACATTACTGCCCAGGCCCATCGCCAGCGAGGCCATGGTGTCCTTTGCCTCATAGTGCGCCCGCGTCACCTTCAGCCGGGTCAGGATGATCTCGAGAATGATCGCCAGGATGAAGAACGGGATCGCCAGGGTGACGGGATCGAACGCCGGTTTCACGCCGCTCTCTTGTCCTGGGGCGGGGTGGAAGACGGCGGCCAGCTCTGCAATGCGATGCGGGCGTTGGGCGCGGCCACGTCCGACAGGTCGAGTTTCACGACGCCGTCGCGGAAGCTGGACGATATCGCCTGGGCCCAGGGAATGTGGCGGGCGACATAGCCGTCGCCGACCTCGCACAGGACAAGCGCCGCGGCGCCGGACTTGGCCAGCGCGCCCCGGCCGTCGACAGCGACCCAGATCTGCTCGACCGTCCGGCCCGGAAACTCATCGGCCAGCAGTTTTAGCGCGCGGGCGTCGTTCAGCGGCGTCATGGGTTTGGCGATCTTGGCCCAGGCGGCCAGGCCTACCAACAGGGCCACGGCCGCGAACGAAGCGGCGAACTGTACTGCGAAGCCTTCAGGCAATGGCGTTTCTCCCTCGCGGGAGGTTCGGCTTCCGCAAGCGTAGCGTCAAGCCGGACGCAGCGGCAGGCGAGCCGCGCGGGGTGAGCGCCCGCTACTGCTCGACGCGCGCCGAGAGCATGGCGAGCGCCGCTTCCTGGCGGGCCATGCGCGCCTTGAGGATGCGCCAGGCGGCGAAGCCGGCGATGCTGACGGCCACGGCGGTCGCGATCAGGACGGTGATCAGGTCGGCCTCGCTGAGTGCTTCAAGCTCGGCCAGACCCTTGGCGGCGAAGTAGCCGGGGGCGAGGATGACCAGCACCCAGACGACGGCCGACACGGTGTTGGCCAGTTGGAAGGTCCGGCGGCGCATGCCCAGCAGACCGGTCACCAGCGGCACGAACGCCCGCAGCGGGCCGAAGAAACGGCCGATGAAGATCGAGGCCGCGCCATAGCGGCGGGTGAACAGGCGGGTGCGGGCGATCTTGCGGCGATGCTCGCGGAAGGCGGCGTGGCGCAGGGTCTTGGGACCCAGGCCCCGGCCCAGCTCGTAGGAGATGGCGTCGCCGACCACGGCGCCGGCCACACACCAGAAGATGACTTGCAGGGGATCCAGGACGCCGGCGGCGATCAGGCCGCCCGCCATCACCATCAGAGCCGTCGCCGGAATGAAGGCGCCGATCAGGACCAGCGATTCAAGCAGCGTCACCAATCCCAAGATCACGCCTGCCCAGGCGTGATGGCGGGCGATAAACTCGGCGACGTGATGAAATAGGTCGTCCATGGGGTTCCTTGCGCCCGAACCATATGGGCGCGCCCATGCGTTCCGGCGAGGGGCAGTCGGAACATCTTTTGACAAATGCGCGGGGCGTGTCCGGCGCGCATCAGTCGGGGCGCCGAATGGCCAAGTTTGGGACAGTCGCGCCCCGCGCAAAGCCCTTATTCGCCAGGGCTGGAGCAAATCAAGGTGATCGATCGGGCGTGGAGCCTTTCACGGCCAGTCGCGTTTCCGCCGAGCATGCCGAAAGCACCTTTTGATTTTCTATCGCAAGTTCTCAGGAGTTCTGGGGTGGCGATCAGCGTGCGGTCCCCTATCTATGCTGTCATCAAGGTAGAGCTAGCGAGAAGCCCCATGCTTCGATGTCATCATAATCCGAGCCGAATGCCGGCCTGACTTCGCCTTGCGGCCGCCATTTCGGGGCCGCCGCCCTGCCTGATGGTGTCGTCCTTCGATGGGACGGCGCTGATCTTCCCGAACTAGCTAGTAAAGGAGCTTTGTATGGCTCTGCAGATTTCTGTGGCCCCCGCCGCCAACGGTTGGGTCGTTCGTTCCGAAGCCTTCGACAACGAGTTGATGTTTGAAGCCGGCGGCCGCGCCGAAGCGGCCGCGCGCTCGCTCGCCGCGCGCTATGCGCAGGCTGGCCGCCCGACCGAGGTGAACATCTTCCTGCGCGACGGCGCCCTGGCCGGCAGCTTCATGCACCACGCCGCGGCATAAAAGCCGCGTTCGCCTGAGCGAGCCCCTCACCACCCCAGCATTCAGACCCAAAAAAGGGCCGCCTCTCGGAAGAGGCGGCCCTGATTTTTTAGGCTAGGCCCGAAGACCTAGAACTTGTGGACGTAGCCCACCGAGTAGACGTCGGCATTGCCGCCGCCGTCGGTGAAGTCGTGGCGGGTGTAGTCGGCCCGCACGCCGTTCTTGCCATCAAACAGGTACTGGCCGCCGGCGCCGTAGTTCCAGCTCTCGCCGCTGACCCGGGTGAACTCGCCGGGCACGGTGACGCTGCCCTTGGTGGTGCCGTAGCCGCCGCGGACATAGAGGTCGGCCTTTTCGCCGACCGGCAGGAAGCCCACAGCGTAGGCGGCGGCCGAATAGTTCATCTTGGCCTCGCCATCGACGCCGCCGACGCTGAGGTTGTCCTTCAGGACGCCCAGGCCGATCTCGCCCTCGACACCGACATACTGGCCGAAGCGAGCGCCGAGACGACCCTGGATTGCACCCACATCGGCGCCTTCAAGGTCGTGATGGCTGTAGCCCACAGAGCCGTAGCCGGTGACATTGGAAACCTGAGCGCTGGCGACGGCGGGGGCGAAAGCGGCGACAGTGGCGGCGCTGGCCGCGGCGATGATGAGAGTCTTCATTGTTATTGGTACTCCGTACTTAAGCTCGGCCACCCCAGCCGTATTGGTAGGTCGTCTCCAAACGCGGCGGCAAAAGGTCGGTTCGCCGGCAAAGCCGAGACCATTCCACGTTGTGTCATTAGGGCCACATCGGCCGCTGACGCCGGAGCGGGCCGTGCTATCAGTGTCGCGAAGCTCCCACCCGGACGGATTCCAGGACCAGAGGAGCAGTTGTCGGAGACAGCGTTTTGCATCAAGCCGTGATCGCGGCCACGGGCCTTTACACCCCGCCGCACAGCCTTTCGAACACCGAGCTCGTCCAGACCTTCAACGCCTATGTCGAGCGGTTCAACGCCGCCAACGCCGAGGCGATCGCAGCGGGCGAAGTCGCCGCCCTCACCCCCTCCTCCGTCGAGTTCATCGAGAAGGCCTCGGGCATCAAGTCGCGGTTCGTGATGAACAAGAGCGGCCTGCTCGACCCCGACGTCATGCGTCCCGACCTGCCCGAGCGGTCCAACGAGGAAATCTCGATCCTGGCTGAAATGGCGGTCGAGGCGGCCAAGGAAGCCATTGCGCGCTGGGGCAAGGACGTCAGCCAGATCGGGGCGGTTATCTGCGCGGCCTCGAACATGCAGCGGGCCTATCCGGCCATGGCCATCGAGGTGCA
The DNA here is from genome assembly GCA_030824495.1 of bacterium. Classification (GTDB taxonomy): domain Bacteria; phylum Pseudomonadota; class Alphaproteobacteria; order Caulobacterales; family Caulobacteraceae; genus Phenylobacterium. The sequence goes on along the minus strand of JAVBXP010000045.1, from coordinate 14,387 downwards.
GCAGGCGCTGGGGATCGAGGGCTTCGCCTTTGACATGAACGTCGCCTGTTCCTCGGCGACCTTCGGCATCAAGACCGCCGCCGACTTCGTGGCGTCCGGCTCTGCGCGCGCGGTGCTGATGGTCAATCCTGAGATCTGCTCGGGCCACCTAAACTTCCGCGACCGCGACAGTCACTTCATCTTCGGCGACGTGGCGACCGCGGTGATCGTCGAGCGCGAAGAAGACGCTACAGGCGGCTGGGAGATCCTGGGCACGCGCCTGAAGACGCAGTTCTCCAACAACATCCGCAACAATTTCGGCTTCCTGAACCGCGCCGCGCCCGAGGGGATCGGAGCGAACGACAAGCTGTTCGTTCAGGAAGGCCGCAAGGTGTTCCGCGAGGTGGTGCCGATGGTGGCGGAGATGATCGTCCAGCACGCCGGTGATCTTGGCCTCGATCCCACGGCCCTGAAGCGGCTGTGGCTGCACCAGGCGAACATCAACATGAACGAGTTGATCGGCAAACGCGTCCTGGGCCGCGAGCCGGCGCCGGGCGAAAACGTCATCATTCTGGACGAGTACGCCAACACCTCGTCGGCCGGATCGATCATCGCCTTCCACAAGGCCAATGACGACTTCGCCAGCGGCGACACCGGGCTGATCTGCTCGTTCGGCGCGGGCTACTCGGCCGGCACCGTGTTCGTGCGCAAGCGCTAACCGGACATGAGCGCCGCGCTGACCATTCCGACCCTGCGGTCGGCGCGGCTGGTCATGACGCCGCTTTCCCCAGCGCACTCGGTCGCCATGTTCGACCTGTGGTCGCGCGAGGAGGTCTGCCGTTATTCGGGACCTGCCTGCGACTATCAGTTCCAGCCGATCGAACTCCCGGCTCGGACGCCGGCCGACAGCGACAAGATCATCGACTTCTTCGTCCGCAGCGCCGCCGACGGGACGCGCTTTCGCTGGGCGCTGCAGACGCAGGCGGAAGGCGCGTTTGTCGGCATCGCGGGCTTCAACCAGCTGGGGCCATGCTCGGAGTACGCCTATCACCTGCATCCGCAGGTCTGGGGCCAGGGCCTGATGAGCGAGGCCTCGCTCCTGGCGATGGAGTGGCTGCGGGGCCGCCCAGATTGCACGCAGGTCGAGGCCTTCATCGAGCCGGCGAACCTGGCCTCGGTGAAGCTGGCGACGCGGCTGGGATTGCAGCCGACGGGAGAGGTCTCCGAGGGCGCGGCGCGCTACACCGCCCTGCTCACTGATGTGCCGCGGCTCTCGACTTGAGCGCCTCCTTCCGCTTTTGTTTACTCCGTAAAGATTCTTCCGCGCCCCGTCGCCGAGCCATAGGACCGATCTCATGAAGACCCGCATCACCGAAATGCTTGGCGTCCGCCATCCCATCGTCCAGGGCGGCATGCACTATGTCGGCTTCGCCGAGATGGCCGCGGCGGTGTCCAACGCCGGCGGGCTGGGCATCATCACCGGCCTGACCCAGGGCACGCCCGATCGCCTGCGAGCCGAGATCGCCCGTTGCCGCGAGATGACCGACAAGCCGTTCGGCGTGAACCTGACCTTCCTGCCCTCGGTCACCCCGCCCGACTATCCGGGCCTGGTCGATGTGATCATCGAGAGCGGCGTCAAGGTCGTGGAGACGGCCGGCAACAATCCGCAGAAGTGGCTCCCGATGCTGAAGGACGCCGGCATCGTGGTGATCCACAAATGCACCTCGGTCCGCCACGCGCTGAAGGCCGAGGCGATCGGCTGTGACGCGGTCAGCGTCGACGGCTTCGAGTGCGGCGGCCACCCCGGCGAAGACGACGTGCCGAACTTCATCCTGCTGCCGCGGGCGGGCGAGGAGCTGAAGATCCCGTTCCTGGCCTCGGGCGGCATGGCCGACGGCCGCTCGCTGGTCGCCGCCCTGGCGCTGGGCGCGGACGGCATCAATCTGGGCACCCGCTTCATCGCGACCCAGGAGGCCCCGGTGCACCCCAATGTGAAGCAGGCCCTGGTGGACGCCTCGGAACTGGACACCCGGCTGATCATGCGGCCGCTGCGCAACACCGAGCGCGTGCTGGTCAACGCCGGCGTCGAGCGCCTGCTGGAGAAGGAACGGGCCCTGGGCGACAAGGTGACCTTCGCCGACATCGCCGAGGAAGTGGCGGGCGTCTATCCCCGCATCCTGGTCGACGGCGAGATGGACGCCGGCGGCTGGTCGTGCGGCATGGTCGCCGGCCTGATCCACGATATCCCGACCGTCCAGGAACTGGTCGACCGCATCATGCGCGAAGCCGACGAGCTGATCCAAGTCCGGCTGCGCCAGTTCGCCGAAGCCTAGAAGGCCGAGCCCTGGCGGTGGCGCTCATCAAGGATGAGCGTCACCACCTACGGCCCGCTCACCTCCTACCTAGGTTCGCGCCCATCCCATCCGGAGGCAGCAAGGTGTTGGTGGCGCTGTTTCGCCATTAGGCCGCGCTTGCGTCAGCCGCCACGATGAACGCGGCGCGGGCTTGGGATCCGTCGGTCATCGCAGGCCCTTTCCGGGCCCAGAGAACAGCCCAACAAGATGGAAGCTGATGGGTTTGAACGGTGCGCGCAGTTCACCCTGAGCGCATCACCGCTCATTCTGGGTATTTAGCTTGGATCGAGGTCCAGGATCGACCGCCTCATGCTCAGCTGACAAGCTGATCCGGGTCCGGCTGAGGCCGGGTTGCGGAAGCCTCGACGGCCTACCCGGCCGTACGGTGGGCCGGCGCCACCGACGCCGACAGTCCGGCTCGTCGGCAAGGGGCTGGGCCCCGCCCTTGCCTGGCGCCTGTCGTGAAGAAGCCGCGCGGACCCGAGATCCGCGCGGCTTCTGCTTGTCTTAGTCGTCCGGATTAGGCGTGAGCGTAGGTCTGACGACGCCGACGGATAGCGGCGCCAGCCAGGCCAAAGCCCGTAATCATCATCGCCCAGGTGGCGGGCTCAGGGACCGCCGAGACGCTCGTCTGATGCGAGTACGGGATGTCCTGCGAAAACAGATCGCCAACCTTCTGATCCTTGGTGGCGTTGTTCGACCACAGGATCTTCAAGTGCGGACCGCCCTGAGCAAGGTCGAACACCCCGCTGGTGGCGTTGATGTCGAAGGTCAGATTGCTGACGTTCGCGGCGATGTTCGGCGTGAAATTGAAGCAGGCGAACCCTGCGCCATTCCCATTGCAGCCGCTCGCGTTGAGGCCGCCAGCGCCGGCGTTGGTCGTGCCGCCGCCCGCCAGGGTGGCGGTCAAGGCGGTGACGCCAAGGCCCTTGAACGAGAATGCGCCGAGATACTGAGCGCCGGCCCAATTGCCCGTGAGCGCGTTGGCTCCGGCGATGTCGAACGTGATGTTTGTGCTGCTGTTCTGGGTGACCGTGAAGGTCGCGCCCTGGAAGGTCGTCTTATAGACGGTGGCCGCGTTTGCGACCGACGCCGATATGAACAAGGCCGCTGTCGCGCAGGCCGCGCCAAGAAACTTCTTCATATCCCACCTCTACGGCCTTGAGCCGATCCAGCGCCACTAAGCGACGGCGTGGCCGCCATCAGCACCCTCAAGGCAATAGTCGTGCCAATTGTTGGCGGCAATCGAACTCACCCGAACGGTGGCAGAGAACCGATCAACAATTGCAAAGGTCTCGGTCGCTCTTACGTCCTTCCCCGCCGCACCCTAGCTGGCGGGATCGTACATGAACTCGCGCAGTTCCTGAGAGCACCGGCAGGCGACCGCGATCTTCTGCGCCCATAGGAGTGCGTCTTCGCGGGTCGGCAGCTCCAGGACGGTGAACCCGCCGTTGATCCGCGCGCCAAGCTCCGTCGATACCGATCCGTCGGCGGAGACCAGCACTGGGTCGACCTGCTCATTAATCCCGCCCCCGAACACGTAGACGCCGGCGGCTTTGGCCTCCTCGATCACCGCATGCGAGGTGGCGACGACGATCGGGAACTCTTCCGGCGTCAGCACCATGGCCTCGCTGGGGAAGGAGATGAGGTACTTGGTCATGGGGCGATGATGACTCAGAAAGCGGGGCCTCGCCAAGATCTCAGCCGGATGGCAGAAAGACACTAAGGAAAGTGCCTAACTATCCTTGACGAGCGCGGTCAGCCCGCATTACTAAGGCATATGCCTTACCATCTAGCTCCCCTCGACCTCGCCTTTCACGCTCTCAGCGATCCGACCCGTCGCGCGGTGGTGTCGCGGCTGGCCGAGGGCGAGGCGCCGGTCAGCGTCCTGGCTGAGCCTTTCGACATGTCGCTGCCCTCCTTCGCGCAGCATCTCAAGGTGCTGGAAGGATGCGGCCTGGTCGCCAGTGAGAAGCGCGGGCGCAGCCGCTGGTGCCGCCTGGTGCGCTCGCGCTTCGACGAGGCGGCGGACTGGATGGAAGCCGAGCGCCGGCAATGGACCGAGCGTTTGGATCGGCTGGAAGTTTACTTGGACAAGGCGGAATAAGGTGGAGAAGACAATGGCGGATCCGTTGGAGACTTGGTCGCTCGACCGCGAAATCGTGCTGGTGAAGCTGCTGAACCACCCGCGCGAAAAGGTGTTTGCGGCGTGGATGGATCCTAAGGCGCTGGCTGAATGGTATGGCCCGACCGGCCTGCGCATCGAAAGCTACGAGGCCGACATCCGCGAGGGCGGCCTATGGCGGTTCGATATGGTCGGCGTGTTCGAAGGCCGCGAGCAGCGTTTCGAAAACCTCATGCGGTTTCTGCAAATCGTGCCGAACGAGCGGATCGTGATGGACTACGGCACGCCGGACCCAAACGACCCTGACCGCTTCCGGACCACCGTGACCTTCGACGAGCAGGATGACGGCAAGACGGTGCTGACCATGCGCCAACTCCACCCCACCCGCGAGCGGCGCCAGGTGGTCGTCGGCTTCGGTGCGGTGGGATACGGGCTGCAGACAATGGACGGCCTTGTGGCATGGCTGGACCGCTGAGGCAGCCTCACCGCGGCGCTGGCTTGAGGGCCAGCGCCGTTTAGCCTCCCGGGTGCAGCCCTGGCGCTTCCTGGCCTGTGCGGGCGACATATTCCGCATAACCGCCGCCGTACTGATGGACACCCTCGGGCGTCAGTTCCAGCACGCGGTTCGACAAGGCCCCCAGGAAATGGCGGTCGTGGGAGACGAAGAGCATGGTGCCCTCGAAGTCCGCCAGGGCCGCGACCAGCATCTCCTTGGTCGCCATGTCGAGGTGGTTGGTCGGCTCGTCGAGCACCAGCAGGTTCGGCGGATCGAACAGCATCTTGGCCATGACCAGCCGCGCTTTCTCGCCGCCGGACAAAACGCGGCAGGGCTTTTCGACATCGTCGCCGGAGAAGCCGAAGCACCCCGCCAGGGTGCGCAGAGCGCCCTGCCCCGCCTGGGGGAACGAGCTGTCGAGGGACTCGAAGATCGTCTCTTCGCCGTCCAGCAGGTCCATGGAGTGCTGGGCGAAATAGCCCATCCTGACGCTGGCGCCGATGTTGACCGTGCCCTGGTCGGGCGCGGTGGCGCCGGCCACCAGTTTCAACAGCGTCGATTTGCCCGCCCCGTTCGCGCCAAGCACGCACCAGCGTTCCTTGCGGCGGACCAGGAAATCGAGATCGGCGTAGATCGGCTGGTCGCCATAGCCCTTGTGGACATTGCGCAGGCTGATCACGTCGTCGCCCGACCGTGGCGGGCTCTGGAACTCGAACTGGACAGACTGGCGACGGCGCGGCGCCTCGACGCGTTCGATCTTGTCGAGCTTCTTCACCCGGCTCTGGACCTGGGCGGCGTGCGAGGCGCGCGCCTTGAACTTCTCGATGAACTTGATTTCCTTGGCCAGCATGGCCTGCTGGCGCTCGTACTGCGCCTGGCGTTGCTGCTCGCCGAGCGCGCGCTGCTGGTCATAGAAGTCGAGATCACCCGAATAGGTGACCAGGTCGCCGCCGTCGATCTCCACCACCTTGCCGATGATGCGGTTCATGAAGGCGCGGTCGTGCGAGGTCATCAACAGGGCGCCGCCGTAGTTCTTGAGGAACGCCTCCAGCCAGATCAGGCTTTCCAGGTCGAGGTGGTTGCTGGGTTCGTCCAGCAGCATGCCGTCGGGGCGCATCAGCAGGATGCGGGCGAGCGCCACGCGCATCTTCCAGCCGCCGGACAGCAGGCCGACATCGCCGTCCATGCGTTCCTGGCTGAAGCTCAGGCCGGCCAGCACCTCGCGCGCGCGGGCTTCCAGCGCATAGCCGTCCAGCTCTTGGAAGCGCTCCAGCACCTCGCCATAGCGCTCCATGACGGCTTCCAGCGCATCGGCCTGATCCGGATCGACCATCGCCGCCTCGAGCTTGGCCATTTCGGCGGCCAGCGCACTGACCGGGCCGACGCCGTCCATCACCGCGGCGACCGCGCTCTGGCCCGACATCTCGCCGACGTCCTGGCTGAAATAGCCGATGGTCATTCCAGGATCGATCGCGACCAGTCCGTCGTCGGGTTGCTCCTGACCGGTGACCATGCGGAACAACGTCGTCTTGCCGGCGCCGTTCGGGCCGACAAGCCCGACCTTTTCGCCCTTCTGGATCCCCATCGAGGCTTCGATGAACAGGATCTGGTGGCCGTTCTGCTTGGAGATATTGTCGAGGCGGATCATGGGCGGTCTGCTAGCTCGGGTAGACGGGCGACGCCAGCCCTAGAGCCATTCAAACAGGTTCTTGCCCCTCGCCGGTCAGGGTCTAATGTCGCCGGGGGCAAGCGGATGGATGCGATGAGCGACGCGGTCGGCCCTGGCGATCTGGTTCTTTGCGTCAATGCGGCGCCCAATCACGTGACCGGGCGACCCGTGCCTCTACAGGCCGGAGAGACCTACCGCGTCACCGGAGTGATGGAATTCGCCTGCCCTTGCGGGCGATCCGACGCCTTGCTCGACATCGGCATCGACTACGCGTGGTGCCAGTCGCGCTTTCGGCTGCTGCCAAAGCCGAAGGCCCAGACCAGGACGCGCCAAGTTTCGGCTCCGCGGGAAAAGGAAACGGTTCGCTGACCAGCCGGTCGGCTAGCCGGGGAACATCTCCTTGACCGTGCGCTCCAGCACGACCAGCGGCATCGATCCGCGAAGCAGGACGTCGTGGAAGGCCTTGAGGTCGAACTTGGCGCCGGCGCGCGCCTTGGCCTCTTCGCGCAGCCGCACCCATTCGGTGTGACCGATCTTGTAGCTGCAGGCCTGGCCAGGCCAGATCGCGTAGCGGTCGATCTCGCGCTGAGCCCGGCTGCGCACGAAGCCGGTTTTCTCCACCATGTAGTCGGTGGCCCGCTCGCGGCTCCAGCGCTTGGCATGCATGCCGGTGTCGATCACCACACGGGCGGCGCGAAATTGCAGGGATTGGAGATAGCCGAGCTGTCCCAGCCGATCGCCCTCATAGGCCCCAAGTTCTTCAGCCAGTTGTTCGGCATAGAGGGCCCAGCCCTCCCCGTGGGCCGCGAAGCCGATCGCCACCTGGCGCAGGCGCGGGATCTCGGTCGAGGAGAGGGCGATCGCGCCCTCCCATTGGTGGCCGGGAATCGCCTCGTGATAGGTCAGGGTCGGCAGGGTGAACTTTGGCCACTCCGCGGTGTCCTTGAGGTTGATGTAGAAACGGCCTGGACGCGAGCCGTCCAGGGTCGGGGCGGTGGCGTAGCCGTTCGGCGCGCCATCCTCGATCTCAGGCGGCACGCGCACGATCTCCACCGGCGTCTTTGGCAAGGTCTGGAAAGCGCGCGGCATCTTGGCCCGCATGGCGTCGGTCTGCACATTCAGCGCCTGCAGCAGTTCGGCGCGGCCCGCGTCGGTGTTGGCATAGAGCTGGTCCGGACGCTTCGAGATCTGGGCCACACGCTCGCCCACCGTCCCTTGCGTCAGGCCCTCGGCGCGCAGCAGGACGTCCATCCGCGCATCAAGATCGGCCACCTGCTTGAGACCGATCTGGTGCGCCTCTTCGGGCGTGAGATTGGTGGTCGTCTGGAAGGCGAGCGCGCCGGCGTAGAAGGCCTCGCCGTCGGGGATTCTCCAGATCCCGGGCTCCAGGGTGGCCTGCGGCCGGGCCGCCTGAACCGCCGCGATCTGGCGATCGACCGCCGGATAGACCTGGGTCGAGACGATGGCCGCGGCGCGGGCGGTCCAATCGCCGGCGATCTTGGCTTCGGCCGCGCGGCGCGCCAGCGAGGTGGTCAGGCCGTGCTCCTGGGGAGCCGGCGACCGCAGCCGGCGAAGCTGGCCCAAGGTCGCGTCGAGGGCGAAGTCAGGCGCGAGCACGCCGCGCGCAGCGTCCTGACGGAAGTCGGCGGTGTTGGCGTCGAGCGTCCCGGCGAATGCGGCCAGGCGGGTCAGATACGCCTCGGCGTCGCTGGCGGTCTTCACCGGATGCACTGAGTCCAGGAAGTCGGGCGTGGACTGGTAGACCCCGGAAAGCTGGCTGATCACAAAGGGGGAGTACGGGGCGTAGTAGCCGCCCTCGCCGAATGTGAACCGCTCGCCGCCTTCGACGATCTTGCGATAGGCGTACTGCACCACGTCGAGGTCGGTCTTGCCCATCACCGAGAGCTTGGCCTGGTCGATCGCCGAGAGCTGGGCGAGCCGCGCCTTGCGGGCGGCCACCCAGCGCGCGCGGGCGGCGGACGAGACGTCGTCGAGGCTGCCCCGCTGGGCCGCGCGCTTTCCGGTATCCACGCCAAAGCTGGTCGCCAGTTGCGGCGCCTCGTCGAGGTCGGCCTCCCAGAATCTGTCCAGCAACGCCCGCAGCCGAGCATCCTCCGGGGTCGCGGCCATCGCGATAGGCGGCGCGCCGGCCCAGGCGGCGGCCAGCGCAGCGGTGCTGGTCAGGAAAACGCGACGGTCCATGTGATTCCCCCTCGCCGCTTCAGCGACGATGACAACGACCCTAGAAGAGTACCTGCGTCCCGAGCAAGTCAGAGCCGGCGCCGGGCACGCTAGGTTTCATCTCGTGAAGCGCGACGCGCCAGATCGCGGCAGTAGCGCTCGAAGTGCTTGGTCAAGTCGGGGCCAGGACCAGGGAAGCTGCGGCTCGCGCCGGCATAGCTGACCGTAATGGTCGGGGCCTCGGAGAGGGCGTCGAACCAGCCGGTCGGGAGATTTCCTTGCCCTTCTACGAACCGGTACCGACCAGCTTCGCGGACGCCGTTTCCGACCTGGAACGTCGCGTCGCCGGCCTTGACGGCGAGTGACGCCTTGCCCACCTGGGGCGCGAAGGTCCGCTCTTGAAGGGTCCCGGACTGAAGACTTGAACAGGTGATTAGCAGTTCAGGGGTCCAGGCTTCTCCGCCATCGAAGACGGCCGTCTGCCGGCTAAGGCCGACACTGCCGACCACGCCGTGCGAGACGGCCCAATGGAACCGCTCGCCATTCAGATCGAAAGCCTTGGGCGGCGGCGCGCGGTCGGAATGGAACGCCGCCGAGGAGAGCCCTGTCGCCGCCGCTAAGCCCGCCAGACAGCCGAACGCGGCGAGGCAGACCAAAACGAACCGCGTACTGGGAGACATTCGCGAGACCCCACGAAAACAGGCTTTGGCTCAACCTAGAGTTATCGCCCGGCGAGTCCAACAGAAACCCAGGCTTGCTGCGGGGTAACTTCTGACACGCCGGCTGGGTCGCGGTAGACTGGGGCCGACGGGCCGGCCGCCGATCTTGGCGAGTCGCTCAGCGGAAGCGCCGATGACACCACCCTCCAAGCCGTCCGATCCCAGGCGCCAAGCGACATCGCCCCGCAGCTATGCGCCGCCGACGCCCAAGGTTTCGCGCCAGAAGGCGGCCAAGGTGCTGACGCCGGCCGAACGCGCGGCGTTCCTGGCCTCGCGACCGGATCTCAAGCCGAAGGACTGAGGCTTGCCCAGCCCGGCGCCGGGTCGGTCAAGAAGACCGTGCCGGGGAGCAATCCCGGGAGGAGATCCGATTTCGTCATCGCCTAGCTGACCTCATCCACCTGGGCCTGGGCGGCTTTCCAGTCCATGGCCATGCGGACGCGGCTGCCGACCGCGGGATGGTCGTAGAACAAGGCCTCCTCCAGCTTGGAGGGCGTCGCGGCGCGGTACTCGATGGTCTTAACCAACGCTCGGGCTAGGCCGTCCGGTTCGTTGACATGTTCTAGCGAGTAGCGGTCGGCGTCGGTCTCCACAGCGCGCGTGACCGAGAAGATGATCGGCGCGCCCAGCAGGCCCAGCACGGCCAGTATGATGCTGATGGCCGGGAAGCCAGCCGGGTCGGAAAGGCCAGTCATGCCCTTCGACCCCGTGAGCCTTACGACCGGCGCGAACAGGCGGTCGACCAGGAAGAAGCTGAACAGCGCCAAGCCGCCGAAGGCCAGGGCCATCCAGATCGAATGCATGTGCACATAATGGCCCATCTCGTGGCCGACCACTGCCTTGACCTCGGCCAGGTCAGCGCCCTTGGCGAACATCACGTCGCTCATGGCGATCTGGGCCGTACCGAACAGACCCGAGACGTTGGCGGTGTAGCGGTTCGACTGCTTTGAGCCGTCATAGATATAGATCTTGTCGTGCGGCACGCCGCCCGCGACCGCCATCTCGACAATGGCGTCCCGGACAGGTCCGGCGGGCGCCGGCCGATAGGTGTTGAACAGCGGCTGCACGAAGACCGGGGCCAGCACCATCATCACGATGATGAAGCCGGTCACCAGTCCGCCGCCCCATAGCCACCAGCGCTGGGCGGTCCGGCGGATCAGCCAATAGAGCAGCGAGAACAGCAGCACCGAGACGATCAGGACGATAAAGGTGTTCAGCGTCAGCTCGGCCAGATAGCCGCCCAGCGGCTGGCCGGTGAGGCCGTAGCTCGTCTCTCGCCACCAGTCGGAATAGATCGTCCAAGGCAGGGTCAGCAGCGTCTCGATAAGGGCGTAGAGCGCCAAGACCGCGGCGGCCGCCAGCCAGGGTCGCGCCTTGCGACCCTCGATCCGGGCGCGAAGCCTGACCAGCAGGCCGGAGCGCAGGACCAGCCAGCCGACCAGGACCGTGATCAGCGCGCCCCACAACAACAGCCAGTGGCCGCCCTGAGTATAGGCGACCGCCTTGGCCTGCGCCTCGGGCGGCAGTTGCGCGAGATAGGCGGCGGTCGCTACGGCCGGATCTAATTGCTGGGCCATGCGCCCTCCCCTGTTGCCGCCGCAAGAGGCCAGAGAAGGCCCAGCTTGTCAGCCCCTAGAGGTGTTCCACCGGGCAGCCGAGGTCCTCGCAGATGAGATCGGCCAAGATCTTGCGGTGGCAGCCGTGGTGGTCGGCCTCGAAGCACAGCAACGCCACCTTCTTGCCCGCCGCCAGTTCCTTGGCGCGGGCCAGTTCGAGCTGGGCGGCGGCCTCAGACATGTGATCCTCGAAGATGGCGGTCATCTCGGCGATGTGGCCCTTGCGCGCGGCGTCTCTGCCAGGCTTCGGCGTACCCAGTTGGCGCAGGTGCACATAGTCGATGCCGGCCTCCGCAAGGCTGGCGGCCAGCAGGGTCTTGGAGAAGCCCGCCAGGCGGGACGAGGCCACGGCTCGCACATCGACCAGGGTCTCGACGCCGGCCGCCTTCAGCTTGGCGATCACGACGTCCTGGGTCTGGCGCTCGTAGCCGATGGTGGCGAGGGGCTGCTTTTCCATCAGCCATAAATGGTACGATGAGGGAGGTGCGCAATGATCAGGACGAAACGCCTGGGCCAACCCTAGCCGCCAGGGCGAGGCTTGGCCTGCAAAGGATCATCTGCGTCCTGCTCGGCGCCTCGCACCAGATCCTCGGCCGCGTCGTTGACCGAGCGCGAAGGCGTCTGAACCTGGGTCTCCTCCGGATCGGCATGCAGGCCCAGGGTTCGGCGCGCCGCCTCCCCTTGCTCGCCGAAGAAGCTGCGGACCCGCAGTTCCTGCTGGGGCAGCGGGATCTCGAAGCCTCCGGCCCGCAACGCGTCCTCGATGGCCCAGGTGTAGGCCGCATGGGTGGCGTTAGGCCGCTTCACAGCCTCCAACGCGGGCCAGACGACCAGCTCAAAATTCAGCCCGTGCGTCGCAAACCCCACCAACCAGACCTGGGTTTTGCGCGCGCTGGTGTCCTTGAGGGTGAAAGGTATGTCGTGCGCGGCCCGCAGCACGGCCTCGCGCACCTTCTCCTTGTCGGCGCCGTAGGCGACGATGAAAGGGATGTGCATGCGCCGGGCGCCATTCTGGTGGGTCCAGTTGGTGACCGGCGCCTCGATCAGGCGCGAGTTCGGGATCAGGACGTCGAGGTCGTCATTGTTGCGGACACGGGTGGCGCGTGGACCGATCTCGGCCACGATCCCGCGTTCGCCCGTCTGAAGCTCTATGTAGTCGCCGATGCGGATCAGCTTATCGAACAGCAGGACCAGGCCGGAGATGAACTCCTTGACGATGCCCTGCATGCCAAAGCCGAGCCCGACGCCAAGCGCCCCGGCGAACAGGGTCAGGGACGACAGGTCCAGGCCCAGCGTCGAGAACGCCGCGATGATCCCGAACACCACCAGGCCATAGGTGGCCAGTTTTTCGAAAATGTAGATCGACGGCGCGGCCTGGCTGGCCCGCCCACGGACCCGGCGCAGGGCCGAGGCGACAATGCGTGAAGCCAGGACCGCCAGGGCGATGATGACGATCGCCGCCGCGAGCCCGCCGACCGTGATCGAGGACTTTCCAAGCTGGACCAGTTCAAACCGGCTGAACCGGAACAGGTCGGTGACGAGTTGATCGCCCATCGGAGATTACAGCTTGTCCGGATAGATCGGGGTGATATCGACCGGGATGTCCTTCAGCGTCGCGATCACCTGCTCGGCCTGCGGATCCAGCTTGGCGTAGCGGTCAAAGAAGGCGTTCATGCCGGCATAGTCGCCATCGCCCTGCAGCTTCACCAATTGGGCAAGCAGGCTGGTGACGCCGGCCTGCATGGCGTCGTCGTTCACCCGGAACCGCTTCTGACCTTCGTCCCAGGTGATGGCGCCTTTCTCGCGCAGGTAGCCGTACTGGAGCGCGGCCCCGCGGCCGTGAGCCTCGTCGGCGCCGAAGCGGGCGGCGCGGAAGATGCCGGCCAGATAGCTGGCGAAGAGCTGCGAGCGCTCGGCCTTGGGAAGCTCGCCCTTATCCATCATGAAGAGGATGTTGTAGGCGCCCATGACGTCGGCCTTGGCTTCTTCAGCCGTGCCGCCGATGTCCTTGAGTTCGGCCGAGACGGTGGTGTCGCGGCCGTTCACCTTGATCGAGCCCGGGCCGAGGCTGTGGGACAGCTCATGGAAGAGCGTCTCCAAGGTCATGTACTTCTTGCTGACCAGCGGGGCCTGTTCGGCGACCAGCACCCGGTCGCCCATCGGCTTGAGGATGCGGTCGTACTTGGCGCCAAGGACGTTCGAGAGGATCACCTTCTTGGCGCCCTTGGCTTCGCGCACGCGCTCGTCGTTGGGCAGGTTGAAGGCGATGGTCTGAGGTCCGACGGTGTTGTCCCCGCCGCCGCGCACCTGTTCGGCCACGGCGATGGGCGAGGCCCCGCCGCGCTGGAAATTCTTGTACTTGTCGGCGACCGGGAGGTTCTCCTCCATGGCGCGCAGGTAGCCCTTGTACTTGTCGAGCGCCTTGCTCTCAGCCGGATCCTTCAGGGTGACGAACGCCTCGAAGGCGGTCTTCGCACCGTAGATTTCGTCGGTGTAGGTCTCATAGGGGCCGATGGCGACCTCGATCGGCGTGCCTTCCAGGTCCATCCAGGCCATCTCGGATTCGAAATAGTCGTTCGAACTGAACGACTTGGCCCGCAGGGTCAGGAACTTCTTGAGGCTGGGGTTGGTGGTGATGGCCGCGGCCTGCTCCAGCAGCTTGGCGGCGGTTTCCAGCTCGGCCTTGTACTCGACGTTGTATGGAATGGTGACGAGCCGGTCGCCCTGGCGGCGGACCACGGTGTAGCCATCGGTGATGGCCGCCTTCTGGTCCGGATGGGCGGCGAGATAGGCGTCGAGCTGCGCCTTGGTGAAGCCCTCGGGGTAGAAACCATGGCCGGGACCATCGCCCTTGGCCTGCTTGGCGTAGATCAGCGTCATCTGGTCGGCGGCCTTGATCAGCAGATTCACCACCTGCCGCTCCTCGGGCGTCAGGAACCCCGACTCGACCTGCATCTCGATGCGCGCCAGGCCATCAGCCGAAACCGGCGCCGCGGCCAAGGCGGCGGACGGCAGGCAAATGGCCGCGAGCAGTGGGACGAGGATCCTACGCATAGGAAAAGGCTCCAGATTCCCCGCGCCATCTGGCGGGACGCGCGGACCCTATCGGCGCGGTTCGCCCTCGTCGAGGATGGTAAGGCGGCGCACGACGAGTTCGTCGATTTCCAGTCGTTTGATCCGCGCCCGGCCCACCCCGATCTTGCCGATGGCCAGGCGTCCAATCGCCAACGCCCCGACCGCGAAGGCGC
>JAVBXP010000013.1 GCA_030824495.1 bacterium | reverse complement strand
GCCAAGGCCGGCATCATCAGGAACGAAGAGATCGGCGCCACCAACAGATTGGCGGCTAGGCCAAAGGTCGCGACGCGGTTGAAGTGCTGCATGGCGAAAGGACCGGTCGCCAGCCCTGCGACGAAACTCGCCCCCAAGCTGGCCGCCATCCAGACGCCCACGCCCTGAACAATGCGGATCGGCCAGGGCGTATTGATCTCCTTGGCCGGGCGCGGCCACGCCTCGGCCAGGGCGACCAGCGCCGTGGTGGCGGCGAACGACATCTGGAACCCAGGCTCGGTGACCGCCTCTGGCTGAAAGATCATGATCGCCAGCGCGGCGATGGCCAGGGTGTGGAGACTGATAGCGCGCCGGTCGACCAGAATGGCGAAGAACGCTGCGCCGGCCGTGATCGCCGCGCGCTCAGCCGGGCTCGGCGCGCCGGACAGTATGAGGTAGCCGCCTACAGCTGCGAGCCCGACCAAGGCCGCGACCTTCTTCGATGACACCCGCAGCGCTAGCCACGGCCAGGCCGCAACACCGAGGCGAACAAGGGCGAAGGTGAAGCCGCCGACGATGGCCATGTGCAGGCCGGAAATCGAGACGATGTGCGCCAGGCCAGAGGCCCGCAAGGCCTCGACCTGCTCCTTAGGTATGAAGGCCTCGTGCCCCGTCACCATGGCCGCAGCCAAGCCGCCGCTCTCAGGACCCATCTCGCCGACAATCTGTTTGGCCAAGGCCCACCGAGCGGCGTTGATCTTCATCTCAAGATCAAGCCGCCGGGGCGGTGGCGCGCCTTGAACCTCACGCACCGGCGTCAAGGCGAACCCGACCCCGCCGATCCCGTCAAAGAAGGCGTCACGCGCAAAGTCGTAGGAGCCGGGGCTCGCTGGCGGCGGCGGCGCGTTCAGCATGCCGCGCAGGGAGATCACCGTCCCCGGCGCCGGCAGTACGTCATCGTCCTGCAAGGTCACCCGCACCCGGATGGGCGTTTCCGCCGCCGACAGGCCCGAGACCTGAATCGGCGCCAGCAGCAACCGCGGCCCGCCCTGCCCGGGACTGGCCACATCGACAACGAATCCCTCGATCGCCCGCACTCCGCCGCTTGCGGGCGCAATCGGCGCGCGCACGCTCTGGGTGCGAAGCTTGCCGGCGGCGAACCCAGCCAGCATGAAGGCCGCCAGGGTCAGCGCGATGGTCAACGGCTTGCCCAGGCTCCAGCGGCTGACCGCAAGCACCAAGCCGCCGGCAGCCGCCAAGACGAAGAACGCCACGGCCACAACGGGTTCGGCCGGCAGACTCAGATAGAGCGCCGCCCCGATCCCAAAGGCGACCGGCGCCCACAAGGTCCAGCGATCAGACTGCACGAGAGCTTGATCGGCCAGCCATGTTGCGATGCGGCGAAAGCTAGGACGCTCGCGAAAGGCCGTGCTAAGAGGCGCCGCGCGCATATCTGGCGCCGCAGCTTCAGCCTCGAGTTCGATGCCCGACCGTCCCGTCGTCACCCGGATAGCCCCCTCGCCCACCGGCGCTATGCATATAGGCACGGCGCGGACGGCGCTTTTCAACTGGCTTTACGCCAAACACACCGGCGGCAAGTTCCTCCTGCGCATCGAGGACACCGATCGCGAGCGTTCGACCGACGCCGCCGTGCAGGTGATTTTCGACGGTTTGGCGTGGCTGGGCCTCACCCCGGACGAAGAGCCGGTGTTCCAGTTCGCGCGCGCCGAGCGCCACGTCCTGGCCGCGCAGGAGCTGCTCGCCAAGGGCAACGCCTACCGTTGCTATATGACCGTCGAAGAGACCACGGCCGAGCGCGAGATCGCGCGCGCCGAAGGCCGGGCCATCCGTTCGCCCTGGCGCGACGCCGAGGCCAATTTCAACGACCGCCCGCACGTGATCCGCTTCAAGAGCCCGCAAGAGGGCGAGACGGTCATTCGCGACAAGGTGAAGGGCGACGTCACCTTCCAGAACAAGGATCTGGATGACCTGATCCTGCTGCGGACCGACGGCACCCCCACCTACAACCTCGCGGTCATTGTCGACGACCACGAGATGGGGATCACCCACGTCATTCGCGGCGACGACCACCTGAACAACGCCGCCCGCCAGACGCAGATCTATGAGGCCCTGGGCTGGGACGTTCCGGTCTGGGCGCACCTGCCCATGATCAACGGCCCGGACGGCAAGAAGCTGTCGAAGCGCCACGGCGCGCAGGCCGTCAGCGAATTCGATGAGATGGGCTACCTGCCCGAGGCCATGCGCAACTATCTGGCGCGACTCGGTTGGGGCCACGGCAACGACGAGATCTTCACCGACGAGCAGGCCGCATCCTGGTTCGAGCTGGAAGACGTGGTCGGCGCGCCCGCGCGCCTCGATTGGGACAAGCTCAACCACCTCAACAACCACTACATCCGGCTGGCCGAGATCGAACGCTTGGCCGAGCTCGTGACCAGGATCCACCAAAGCCGCGATTTCCCGCGCCACGACGGCGATCAGGACATCCTGGTGCGGACCATCCCGCTGGTGCGGGACGGCGCCAAGACCCTGCTTGAACTTGCCGACGCCACGGTCTTCGCCCTGAAGCGTCGACCGCTGGAACTGCCTGAAAAGATCAAGGGCATGCTTACCGAAGAGACCCGCGCGCGGCTCGGCCGCCTGCGCGAGGCCCTCAGCGGAGAGCCCGTCTGGGAAGTTTCCGAACTCGAAGCGGCCTTGCGTAGCTTCGCCGAGAGCGAAGGCGTCGGAATGGGCAAGTTTGGCCCGGCTTTGCGTGGCGTCCTCTCCGGAGGCTCGCCTGCGCCGGACCTCGCCGGGGCCCTTGTCAGCCTCGGAAAACCGGAAAGTTTAGAGCGCCTCGATGACGCGCTTTCACAGGCCGCGTAAGGCGGTATAAGGCACGCCGAACAGGCGTTTAATAATACATGCGGAAGGGATGGCATGGGCGATACGGCTAAAGTGAGTTTCGATGGCAAGGCCGTCGAGCTGCCGATCCTGAAGGGAACCGACGGTCCTGCCGTCGTTGATATCCGAAAGCTGTACGCCGAAGCCGACGTCTTCACCTACGACCCGGGCTTCACGTCGACGGCCAGCTGCGAAAGCAAGATCACCTTCATCGACGGCGACAAGGGCATCCTGCTTCATCGCGGCTACCCGATCGATCAACTGGCTGAACAGTCGAGCTTCCTGGAGGTCTGCTACCTCCTGCTGAACGGCGAACTGCCGGACGCGAAGGAATTCGAGACCTTCGAACACAACATCACCTATCACACGATGCTGCACGAGCAGTTCGATAGGTTCTTCATGGGCTTCCGTCGCGACGCCCACCCGATGGCCATCATGGTCGGCGCCGTCGGCGCTCTGTCGGCCTTCTATCACGACAGCACCAACGTGGATGATCCGGAACAACGGATGATCTCGTCGCACCGCCTGATCGCCAAGATGCCGACGATCGCCGCGCGCGCCTTCAAGTACTTCCGTGGCCAGCCGTTCGTGCATCCGCGCAACGACCTGTCCTACTCGGAAAACTTCCTGCGCATGTGCTTCTCGGTTCCGGCCGAGGATTGGAAGCCGAACCCGGTGCTGACGCGCGCCATGGATCGCATCTTCATCCTGCACGCCGACCACGAGCAGAACGCCTCGACCTCGACCGTCCGCCTGGCCGGCTCGTCGGGCGCCAACCCGTTCGCTTGCATCGCGGCCGGCATCGCCTGCCTCTGGGGTCCGAGCCACGGCGGCGCGAACGAAGAAGCGCTGAATATGCTCAAGGAGATCGGCACCGTCGATCGCATTCCCGAGTACGTTCAAGGCGTTAAAGACCGCCGCTATCGCCTGATGGGCTTCGGTCACCGCGTCTACAAGAACTACGACCCGCGCGCGACCGTGATGCAGAAGACCTGCCACGAAGTGCTCGCCGAAGTCGGCCACGGGGATGACCCGCTGCTGAAGGTCGCGATGGAACTCGAAAAGGTCGCCCTGAGCGATCCGTACTTCATCGAACGCAAGCTCTACCCGAACGTCGACTTCTACTCGGGCATCACCCTGCGCGCCCTGGGCTTCCCGCCCGAGATGTTCACGGTGCTGTTCGCTCTGGCCCGCACCGTGGGTTGGATCTCGCAGTGGAAGGAAATGATCGAGGATCCGTCGCAGAAGATCGGCCGTCCGCGCCAGATCTACACCGGCTCCCCGGCCCGCGATTACGTCGGCGTCGACAAGCGCTAGACGCGCCTGGATCACGAATAGAGAAAGCCCCGCTGGTCCGCCGGCGGGGCTTTTTTCTGTGTGATTTCAGACCACAGCCACACCAATACATTGCAACGGACCGCAGCACTCGTAATGTTGGCCGCCCGATGCTGCCGTCGGGTTGCAAGACAGGAGCACAGTGATGGCGCTCATGGTCACGTATGACGAGCCCAATGTCAGCCGCGAGGACTACGACGCGGTGCGTGCGCAGGTAGGCTGGGAAGCCGCCCCTCCTTTGGGATGCCTGCTCCATATGTCCTATTTCGACGATGCCGGCTTCCACACCGTCGACATCTGGGACACGCAGGCCGAGCTGGACGCCTATCTGGCCAAGCGGTTCAACCCCGCTCTGAAGATGTTGCATCTTCCAGACGCGGCGCCGAAGGCGATGGACCTGCATCTAGTCGCCGCTTCCCCAGCTCTGCAGAAGTACTTCCTGCCGGCCGCGGCGGTCGACTAGGCGGGCTTGGCGAGCAGGGTGAGGACGGCGTCGGCGGCCGCTTCGGAGGGGTCTGGCCCACCGCGCCCCATCTTCAGCAACGCCGCCGCCTGCGCCTCGACCTGGCGCCGGCGCAGCTCTGGATCGTCCAGGCGCTTGGCGACTTCACGCGCCAGGGCCGGGCCATTGCAATCGCCCTGAACGAGCTCTGGCGCCACGAAATCCTTCGCGGCGATGTTGAAGAGCGTGATGTAGGGCGTGCGGATCAGGTGCTTGAGGATGGCGTGGGTGAGATTGCCCAGCCGGTAGCCCACCACCATCGGAACGCCGGCCATCGCGACTTCGGTCGTCACTGTGCCCGAGCAAGCCAGCGCGACGGTCGCAGCCTTCATGGCGTCGAGTTTGCCGCGCTCGCCCTCCACAATGTGCGCCCAACCGCTGGCCTGGGCCTTCACAGTGTCGGCGACGGTCGGGGCGGCCGGGATGACCACGGCCAAGTCCGGATGGCTGGCCTTCAGGATCGCCACGGCGTCGGCGAAGGGCGGCAAAATTCGTGCGATCTCACTTGGCCGGCTCCCCGGCAGCACAAGCAGCAGCGGAGCCTCGAGCGACACGCCGAGTTCTCGCCTCAACCGCTCGCCGTCCGCCCCCGAAAAGTCGAGCGTCAGCGCCGAGTTGCCGACAAAGGTCGTCGGTAGACCTTCGGCCTCGAAGTAGGGCGCGTCGAACACGTGGATCGACAGCAGATGATCGACGCTGGCGGCCAGGGTCTTGGCGCGGCCCGGCCGGGTCGCCCAGACCTGGGGCGCCACGTACTTCACCAGCGGCAGTTTCGGATCGAGCTTTCGAAGGCGCTGGGCCACGCGCAGGGTGAAACCCCAGGAGTCGATCAGCACCACCACATCGGGCTTCTCGCGGGCCGCCAGGGCTACGGTGTCCTCGACCCGCGCCATCACCCGGCGATAGGCCAGCAGGCCCTCCAGCAGGCCCAGGATCGACAGCTGGGAGATATCGAACGGGCTTTGCACGCCCTCGGCGGCCATGCGTGCGCCACCAACGCCCACAAACCGCACGTCATCTCCCAGTCGGCGCCTCAGCGCCCGGGCCAGACCGGCCCCGCGATCATCACCCGAGGCCTCCGCGGCCACCAGCATGACGCATAGCGGCTTGGTCACGGCGCGGTCGACGGCTCCACGCCCACCACGAACAGGCCCAGTTCATTGGCCAACTCGATCACGGCGTCACGGTCGAGCACCAACAGCCCCCCGGCCTGCCCTGCAACCCCCGCCAGGCCCGCCTGAGCGGCCCTATGGATGGTGTTGAGGCCGATGGTCGGCAGATCGATGCGGGTCTCCTGGATCGGCTTGGGAGCCTTTGCCAGCACGCCGCGTGGCGCGTCCGGAGCGCCGCGCAGGTTTCGGGGCAGTTCAGCCACCCGTCGCAGCATGGCGTCGGTGCCTTCCTGCGCCTCGACGGCGAGGACCAGGCCCTCGCAAACCACGGCCCCCTGCCCCACGTCCAATTCCCCCACGGCGCGCGCGACCTTCAGGGCCCGCTCGACATCGGCCATCTGCTGGGCGTTCGGCGTGACGCGGCCCAGCGCGCCGACGGGCAGTGTGAGGTCGCCCATCACCTCATGAGCGCCCTCGACCGAAAAACCTTCCTTCTCGAATTCCCCGACCAGGGCCCGCAACAAGGCGTCATCGCCCTTGCGGGCGGCGGCGATCACGCTCGGCAGGGCCATCAGGCCCCGCAGATCGGGGGTCAGCGACTTGAAGTCCGGACGATCGACCGTCCCGACCAGGGTCACGGCCTTGCAGCCGGCGCGCTTCAGCGCCTTGAAGCATTTGCCGAGCTCAGCCAGGCCGATGTCGGCGCCGGGATATCGGGCGATGTCGGGGCCTGAAAACCCCTTGAGCCGTACGATGAAGAATGGTCGTCCGGACTGTTCGCAATGTTGCGCGATCTCGACAGGCAGATTCCCGCCCCCGGCGATGAGCCCCAGTTTCTGCACGTCCTAGATCTCCCGCACCGGCAAACACAGCGGCCGGCTGGCGTCCGCACGGATGAAGTCGATGATTTCCATCACCTCCGGGGTCCCCGAATAGGTCTCGACCGTGTCGTCGAGCCGCTCCTGGAACGTCCCCTCGTCGGCGAACAGCATCCGATAGGCCGCCCGCATGATGTTGATGGTCTCGCGGCTGAAGCCCCGGCGCTTGAGACCCAGCAGGTTCAGGCCCTCCAGGTGGGCGTGGTTGCCCCACACTGAGCCGTAGGGGATGACGTCCTTCACCACGGCGGCGAGGCCGCCGACCATGGCGTGGCGCCCGACGCGGGTGCGCTGGTGAATCGCCGCCAATCCGCCGACGATCACGTAGTCGCCAATGTCGCAATGACCGCCCAGGGTCGCCTGCTTGGTCAGGATCACCTGATCGCCGACCACGCAGTCGTGGCCGACATGGCTTTCGATCATGAACAGGCCGTCCGACCCAACCCGCGTTACGCCGCCGCCACCGACCGTGCCGGTGTTCATCGTCGCGTGTTCGCGGATCAAGTTGCGGTCACCGATCACCAGTTCGGTCGGTTCACCCTTGTAGGCGGTGTGCTGCGGCGGGCCGCCCAGCATCACGAACGGATAGAGGACATTGTCCTCACCGACCGTAGTGCATCCATCGACGACCACGTGGGACATCAACTTGGTGCGCGGGCCAAGCTTCACATCAGGCCCGACCGAGCAGAACGGGCCGATGACGACGCCGTCGGCGAGTTCCGCCTTCGGATCGACGACGGAGCTGGCGTGAACCTCGACGCTCATGGGGTTTCCACCAGCATGGCCGCGAACTCCGCTTCGGCGGCGGTCTTGTCGCCGACCATCGCCTTGCCCTGGAACTTGAAGAGACCGCCGCGAACCCGCAGGACCTTGACGTGCATGTTCAACACATCGCCCGGGCGAACCGGTTGGCGGAATTTGCAGTTGTCGACCGAGGTGAACAGGATGGTCTTGCCAGCTCGGTCCACATTCAGGGACTTGGACATCAGCAGCGCGCCGGTTTGGGCCATCGCCTCGACGATCAACACGCCGGGCATCACCGCATAGTCCGGGAAGTGACCCTGAAAAAACGGCTCGTTGATCGTCACGCACTTGATGCCGACAATCGATTCATTCTGGCGATACGCCTCGGCGCGATCGACCAGCAAAAAGGGGTAGCGGTGCGGGATCCGCTCCATGATCTCGCCGATGTCGATCGAGATCTCGGCCTCAGCCACGTCAGTGCTCATTTGTCCGCTCCCTTGCGGTTGGCCGATCTAGTGAGCCACGCGACTTCACGCATCCAGCGGCGAATAGGTTGGCCCGGGAATCCGCCCCAGGTTTCTCCGGCCGGGATATCACGGAACACGCCCGCGGCGGCCGCAACCTGTGCGCCATCCCCGATTGTGACGTGATCGGCGACCCCGGCGCGACCGCCAAAGGCTGCGCCGTCGCCGATGGTGACGCTGCCGGATATCCCGGTGTGGGCGGCCATGACGCAATTGCGGCCCACACGAACATTGTGGGCGATCTGCACCAGATTATCGATCTTGGTGTTCTCACCGATCGAGGTGTCGTCGAAAGCGCCGCGGTCGATGCAGCTGTTGGCGCCGACCGTGACCCCGTCCTGCAGGATCACCCGGCCGAGTTGGGGGATATCCACCACGCCCTTGGTCCCGCCGGCCGCCCCGAAACCTGGCTCGCCGATGACCGCGCCGGCCAGGATCCGAACACGGTCCCCGAGCAAGGCAAAGCCAAGGGTCACATTGGCGCCGATGACGCAGTCGCGGCCGATGGTGACGCCTGGACCGATGACGGTATTGGCGCCGACCAGCGTACGCGCGCCAATCCGCGCGCCAGGGCCGACCACGACGCCGGGGGCGAGGACGACATCCTCCTCAAAAACCGCGTCGGCCGAGACGGCCTGATCGCCCAGGTGGCGTCTGGGCTGATGCAGGCGATTGGCCGCGCCGGCGTAGGCCGCCTGGGGCACGGGCGTAATCAGCGCCGCGCAGCCCTCCGGCGCCAGATCGGCGTCCCGCTGGGTCAGGAAAACGGCGCCGGCCTTGGAGCTGGCGAGCTCGGCGGCGTGCTTTCGGTCTGAAAGGAAGCTGATCGTGTCGGGCTGGGCGCTGGCGAGGACAGCAACGGCGCGCACCTGGCGGGCGCCATGGTCGGGCGCCAGGAGTTCGGCGCCTGTCAGGCTCGCCAGTTCCGCGAGCGTGACAGGGCCAAGGTCTTCAAAGAAACGGGGGTCGGGCATCGAAATCCTTCGGCTCGACCCGCCTTTATCGCGAGTCGCGCCCTACTTGCGGGTCGCGGGCGCCGGAGTTTGCGCGGGCGCCGCCGCCTGGTCCAGACGTTCCCGGTCGAAGTTGAACTGGGTGATCTTGGCGTTCAGGGCGGTGACGACCGGCTGGCTGATATCCATCGCCGGATTGGCGATGACGACCGAGTCGCGGTTAAGCAGCAGGCTGCACTGACGCTGTTGATAGACCTGACGGATGATCGGGTCGAGTTCCTGACCGACGCGGCCAAGAGCCTTTTGCTGGGTGGCGCCGAGCTCGCGCTCACGCTGCTGAGCCTTACGCTGGAAAGCGTTGGCCTTGGTTTGCAGGGCGTTGGCGCGGGTCTCGAAGGTGGCTTGGTCGAGCGAGGCGCGTTGACCTTCGAGTGTCTTGGCTTCGGTCTGAAGGGCGGCTTCTTCGGCCTTCAGTTCGGCCTGAACCTGGGTCGCGATTTGCTGCAGGCGCGTTTGCACGTACTTGCCGACCGTGGAACCGGTGATCGCGCCTTCCAGCGAGATCACGCAAACGCCGGGAAGCGCCGGGCCATGACTGACCGCCGGGGCGGCGGCCGGAGCCGCGGCCTGGGCGAAGGCCGCCGTCGACACGGACGCGGTGATGGCGGCGACGCAGGTCGCCGCAACGAGGGCTTTGATCGTCATGAGGAGCTATTAGAACCTGGTTGAGGTTGAGAACCGGAAGGTTTCGGTCTTGTCGTAGTCTTCTTTGGCCAAAACTTGGCTGAAGTCGAATCGGATGGGGCCCATCGGCGAGCGCCAGAAGATCGACACGCCGGCGGTGGCGCGCAGCGACAAGTCGTCCTTGATGGCCGGGTCCACGGTGCCGTCGGCCTTCAGCTTGTACTCGTCATCCAACAGGCCGAGCGTACCGACATCGCTGAACAGCGCGGCCTTGATGCCGTACTGCTCGGGCAGGAACGTCGGAATGGTCAGCTCGGCGGTGCCGATCGCATAGGCCCGGCCACCCAAGGAGTCGGAGCGGCCGAAGTTGGTGTCACGCGGGCCGATACCAGCGGTTTCGAAGCCGCGGAAGGTGTTGCCGCCCTTGTAGAAGTGGCTGTTGACCCGAATGGTGTCCCCGTTCCAGCCGGCGATGTAGCCGCCCTGGCCGGTCAGGCTGAAGATGAAGTCCTTGTTGAACCCGTGCCACCAGCCGCCGGTCACTTCGGTGCTGATGTAGTTCACGTCGCCGCCCAGACCCGCCAGATCCTGGCTGATGTCGAAGCGGAAGCCGCGGGTCGGATTGATCGGGTCGTTCCGGCGATCGTACAGATAGGTGTAGCCGATCAGCGAAGTCAGATACTCGCCGCGCTGGTCGCAGATCGAGCGCGACACCAGCGGAGCCGCCGGATCGCAGTAGGAATCGTCGATCTGGACGTCTTCCTGCCGGAGCGTATAGCGCGTCGACATCCGCGAGTTCAGCGTCAGCGGGAAGGCCAAACGCAGGTTCCCGCCGACCGTGACCGTCTTGTAGGACGTGTATTCGGTCAGGTCGTAGCGGTACGAGTAGAGGTCGATGCCGGCGCCCAGGTCGCGGCCCAGGAACCGCGGCTCGGTGAAGCCGAAATCGATCTGCTGACGCAGCGAACCGACCGACACCCGGGCCCGAACGCTCTGGCCGCGACCACGGAAGTTCCGCTCGGTCACGCCCAGGTCGAGAACCAATTGGTCGACGGACGAGTAGCCGGCGCTGAAGGAGAGTTCGCCCGTGGGCTGCTCTTCAACCTGCACCCGCAGGCCAGTCCGGTCCGGCGCCGAACCCGGCATTTCCTCGATGTTCACGTCCTTGAAGAAGCCAAGGGCGCGGACGTTGTTGCGCGAACGATCGACCAGGGCGCGGTTGTAGGCGTCGCCCTCCACGATGTTCAGTTCACGGCGAATAACGGAGTCCAGGGTTCGCGTGTTGCCGGTGATGTCGATGCGCTCGACATAGACCCGCGGTCCTTCGCGAACCTGGAACACCACGTCGACCAGACCGGTCTCGCGGTTCGCCACATAACGCGGACGCACGTCCACGGCGGCGAAGCCGGCAGCGCCGGCGGCGAAGGTGAGCGAGTCGGTCGCCGCCTCGATCTTTTCGTCCTGGTAGATCTCGCCCGAGCGGATCGGGACCAGCTGCAACAGGACATCCTTGTCCAGCTTCTGGAGTTCGGTCTCGACCGAGATCTTCCCGAACTTGTACTCCTGCCCCTCGTCGAGGGTGTAGGTGATCACGAAGCCGTTCTTGTCCGGGGCCAGCTCGGCGATCGCCGAGACCACGCGGAAGTCATAGAAACCGCGGTTGCGGTAGTGCTTGCGCAGCTGTTCCTTGTCGTACTCGAGCCGGTCCGGGTCGTAGTTCGCGTTGGTCGAGAAGAACTTGTACCAGCTCGACTGCTCGGTCACGACGACGTCGCGCAGGTCGTTGTCCGAGAATTCCTTATTGCCCAGGAAGTTGACGCGCAGCACGCCGCTCTTCGGGCCTTCGTTGATCTCGAAGATCAGATCGACGCGCTTTTGCGGCAGTTCGACGATCTTCGGCGTCACGGTGGCCGAGATCCGGCCTGAACGGCGATAGAGCTCGACGATGCGTTGAACGTCAGACTGCACCTTGGCGCGGGTGAAGATCCCCCGTGGGCGAACGCTGACCTCGTCGCGTAGCTTTTCTTCCTTGAGGCCGGAGTTCCCCTCGAAGACCACCTTGTTGATGATCGGGTTCTCGACGACCGTCACGATCATGTCCGAGCCCTGAAGATCGATCTTCACGTCGGCGAACAGGTCGGTGCGGAACAGGGTCTTCAGCGCCAAGTCAGCCTTGGCCGGGTCCAGGACCTCGCCCGGCTGGATGGGCAGGTAGGACAGCACGGTCGATTGCTCGATCCGTTCGTTGCCGCGCACGATGATCCGTTGGACCACGCCCGACTGCTGGCCCTGCACCTGCGGCGCGGCCTGAGCGGCCGGTGCAGCCGGCGTTGGAGCGGCCTCCTGCGCCAGCGCGGCGCCAGGCAGGGTGAGCGCCGTCGATCCCATCAACAGGGCGAGGCCGGAGGCGAGCGCGGCGCCATTGGCGCGGGTTCTTTGCATCGTATCAGCCGTCAACGGAAATGGGCGGGTCAGGAGAACACGCCGCCAAGGATTTTGAACACACGCATCTGCTGCAGATCGTTCCAGGTGGCGAACAACATCAATCCCAGCAGCAGCGCAAGCCCCACACGGTACCCGGCGGCCTGCACCTTGGCCGCCACCGGCCGGCGGGCCACCGCCTCATATGCGTAGAACAGCAGGTGGCCCCCATCCAGGACAGGGACTGGCAGCAAATTCATGAAGCCGATGCTCACCGAAATGAACGCAGCGAGTTGGAGCAGATTAACGCCGCCGCCGAGGATCATACTCCCGACATCGGGCGCGCCCTCCGCGCCAGCCTGGGCCACCTTGCCTGAGATTCGCGCGATTCCCAGCGGTCCGCTGAGCTGGTCGGCCGACACTTGGCCGGTCACCATGCGTCCCAGATAGTAGACCGTCGTCTCAAGCGTACGCCAAGTGCGCTCCACCCCGCCAGCCACCGCCTGGATCGGGTTGTAGCGAACGTGAATGTAGTCGTTCTTGGATTGAACCGGCGACAGGCCAAGCATGCCCTGGCGGCGCTCGCCTGCGACCTGGTCTGTGCGCATAGCCCACTCGGGCGTGGCGACAATCTCGATCTCGCGCCCTGCCCGTTCGACCACGAAGTCGGTCGGGACATTGGCGCGCACCTGGACCAGCTGCGCCAGTTCGTCGAAGCCTTTGATCGGGCGGCCTTCGGCCTTGAGGACCAGGTCCCCAGCCAGGAAGCCGGCGCGCTCCGCCGGGCTGCCCGGCTGCACGGCGGCGATCTTGGGCGGCAGGACGTACTGGCCGAACGCCAGCAACAGCGCCGCGAACAGCGCGATGGCCAGGGCGAAATTGGCGAACGGTCCGGCCGCGACCACGATGGCCCGTTGCCAGAGCGGCTTGAAATGGAAGTAGCGAAGGACCGCCTCACGTCCCTCCTCGGCCTCGATGTCCCGGCGCAGATCCGCCAGATTTTCGCTGTCGGGAACGCTGGCGGCGTTGTCGTCGCCCGAGAACTTGACGTAGCCGCCCAGCGGGATCCAGCCGACCCGCCATTCGACGCCAGACTTGTCAGTCCACGAGGCGATCGCCTTGCCAAAGCCGATGGAGAACCGGTCGATCGCCACGCCAAAGCTCTTGGCGGCCAGGAAATGGCCCAGTTCGTGGATGGTCACCACCAGTCCCAACACCAGGACGAAGGGAACCACGAACATCAGAGCGGTGAGGATGAAGTCGATCACAGGCGGTAGTCCTCCAGGACCCTAGCGGGTCAGGCCGCTGACGACGTCATTGGCCACACGGCGAGCGATCGAATCTGTGTGCCGCGCGGTTTCTAGCGTGTCGCCATCGGTTGCCGCAGCCAAGCCGTGAGCGTCCACGCGCTCAAGCGTCTCGGCCACCGTGGTGGCAATATCGAGAAACCCAATCTTGCGGTCAAGGAAGGCGGCCACGGCGACCTCGTTGGCGGCGTTCATCACCGCGGGCGCGGCCCCACCGGCCGCCAATGCTTCTTTGGCGATCTTCAAGGCGGGAAAGCGGCGCAGGTCAGGTTCTTCGAAGGTCAATTGGCCGATAAGCGCCAAATCCAGCTTCGGCGCCGGCCACGGCAGGCGATCAGGCCATGCGAAGGCGCAGGCGATGGGCGTGCGCATATCCGGCGCGCCCAGTTGGGCCAGGGTCGAACCGTCGGCGTATTCCACCAGGCTGTGGATGATGGACTGGGGATGCACCAGGACGTCCACCCGCTCGGCCGGCATCGCGAACAGATAGGCCGCCTCGATCATCTCGAGGCCCTTGTTCATCATCGTGGCCGAGTCGATGGAGATCTTGACGCCCATGTCCCACTTCGGATGGGCCACCGCCTGCTCCGGCGTCGCATGGGCCATCTGCTCCATGGTCCAGCCTCGGAACGGCCCCCCTGAGGCCGTCAGAATCAGGCGGCTCACATGCTGGGCGTTCATCGGGTCCAGCACCTGGAAGATCGCCGAGTGCTCCGAGTCGACCGGGATCACCGCCCCGCCCGCGAACTTGGCGGTCCGAAGCAGCGAGGGGCCGGCGCAAACCAGGCTTTCCTTGTTGGCCAAGCCGATCACAGCGCCAGCCTTCGCCGCGGCCATGGTCGGCGCCAGGCCTGCGAAGCCTACGATGGCCGACATCACCCATTGGGCGTCGCCAGCGGCCGCGTCCGCCACCGCGCCGGATCCGGCGGCGGCCTCGACGCCAGAGCCGGCTAGGCGTGCGCGCAGTTCGTCGTACTTGGTTTCATCCTCGATGACCGCCAACTTCGGGCGCCAGCGCAGGGCCTGCTCGACCAGACGTTCGACGTTCTTGCCCGCCGTCAGGGCCGAGAATTCGACCTCCGCCCCGGCCTTATCCAGCAGGTCCAGGGTGGAAACCCCGACCGAACCTGTAGAACCCAGAACGCTGACGCGACGCGGTAGAGTCAATTTGCCCATCCCAGATGGTTGATCAGGCGGGCGGCGGCCAAGACGACAGCGGCGAACATCAGCCCATCGACCCGATCAAGCAATCCTCCATGGCCCGGAATGAGATCGCCTGAGTCCTTTACGCCGAAGCGGCGCTTGAGCATCGATTCCCAGAGGTCGCCAGCCATGGTCGCCAGACCGCCAACCAGGCCGATCAGGGCGCCGGCCTGCAGGCTGAGCACGATGTCGCTGAACGCGGCCATCGCCACGCCAGCACCAGCCGCCGCGATGAGCCCGCCGATGAACCCGGACCATGTCTTATTGGGAGAGAACTTGGGCCACAGCTTTGGCCCCTTGAGCGCGCTTCCCACCGCGAAGGCCGCGATGTCGGCGGCCCATGCGACGACGAACAGCAACACCGTCCATTGCCGGCCTTCCGGCATCCAGCGCAGCCACACCAGGCAGATGACGGGAATAGCCAGATAAATCACGCCAAATGCGGCGTTGGTGGGCCGTTCGGCGACGCCGCGCGCCACCAGTGCGGCGGCAAGAGCGCCAAGAGCCGCCGCCCCCCACGCCAACGGCATATGACCGGAGTGCGCCAAGAACGCCCCCGCCAGGATCGCCACGGTCAGGGCGGTCGAAACCCGGATCGGCGCATGCGGCGCGGTCATCGCACCCCATTCGATGGCCAGCAGCGCCACCGCGACCGCGACGAGCACCAGGAATAGCCAACTCAGACCCGGATAGTCGGCAAACCAGACAGCACCCAGCACCGCGGGCACCAGGACCGTGGCCGAGGCGACGCGGATCGCCAGATTGGACCAGTCGAAACGTCTAGCCGGTGGCAAGGACATCATCGGCCACGGCGCCGCCGTATCGCCGCTCGCGCTTGTAAAACTCGTCGATGGCCGCCTCTAGGTGCTCGGCGCCGTAGTCCGGCCAGAGAACATCCTGGAACACGAACTCGGAATAGGCCGACTCCCACAGCAGGAAGTTGGATAGCCGCTGCTCGCCGGAGGGGCGAATCACCAGGTCCGG
This sequence comes from bacterium, assembly GCA_030824495.1. Taxonomy (GTDB): domain Bacteria; phylum Pseudomonadota; class Alphaproteobacteria; order Caulobacterales; family Caulobacteraceae; genus Phenylobacterium. Next base: position 123,105 of record JAVBXP010000013.1, on the reverse strand, counting down.
CGTCGGTCCGGCCCCAGTCGCCAGGTGCGTAGCGAAGGCCGCCTCGTCGAGGTCCTCTGGCGAGGCCCGGCCGGCCGCCACCTCGACTGCGAACTTGCGTGCAGCTTCGACGATGTCGGCCTGGCCGCCATAGTTGAAAGCGATCTGCAGGAAGAACTTGTCGTTGTGAGCCGTACGGCGTTCGGCTTCGTCCAGCATCTTCACGAGATCAGCCGAGAGCCCTTCTCGCCGGCCCAGCACCCGCACACGCACGCCGTCACGCTCAAGCCGGGCCAGGTCGCTCTCGAAATAGCGCTTTGGCAGCGCCATCAGTTCGCTGACCTCGGCGGCGGGGCGGCTCCAATTCTCGGTCGAGAACCCGAAGACCGTCAGCCATCGGACATTGAGGTCCGGCGCGGCGGCCACGGTGCGCTTGAGCGATTCGACCCCGGCGCGGTGGCCGAGCGAGCGCGGAAGCCCGCGACGCTTCGCCCAGCGCCCGTTGCCATCCATGACGATGGCCACGTGCAAGGGCGCGTGCGCCTGAGGCTGCTCTTGATCGACCGTAGCCATGGGGTTCCCGTTCGTCCTCCCGCCTATCTAGGACGATTAAACCTGCATGATCTCTTGTTCTTTGGTTTTCAAGGCTTCGTCGACGCGCTTGATCGACTCGTCGGTGAACTTCTGAACCTCGGTTTCCATGCGCCGCTGTTCGTCCTGGGTGATCGTGCTGTCCTTCTCGGCCTTCTTCAGGTCGTCGTTGGCGTCACGTCGAACGTTGCGGATGGCGATCTTCTGCTGCTCGGCATACTTCGCGGCGATCTTGGCCAAGTCCCGACGACGCTCTTCCGTCAGCGGCGGAACCGGCACGCGCAGGCTTTGGCCGTCCACGACCGGGTTCAGGCCGAGGCCGGCGTTGCGAATCGCCTTCTCGATCGGGATCACCATGGCGCGATCCCAGATGCTGACGCTGATAGAGCGCGGCTCAGGCACGCTCACCGACGCCACGGTGTTGATCGGCACCGACGAGCCATAGGCCTCGACCATGACTTGGTCGAGCAGGCCAGCCGTCGCACGTCCGGTGCGCAGGCTCGCGAACTCGTCCTTGAGGGCGCTGATGGCCTTGTCCATACGATCCTTGTAACGAGCCAGGACCGGCTTTTCCGCAGCAGCCATAGGAGCTTCTCCCGTATTTCTAGTGTGTCTGGACCAGGCGTCAGGCGATGGTGGTGAAGACGCCTTGTCCCTTTAGTACTTTGAGGAAATTACCCCGCTCGCGGATAGAAAACACCACGATCGGCGTCTTGTTGTCGCGCATCAGGGCGATGGCTGAAGCGTCCATGACCCGTAGGTCCTTGGCCAGCACTTCCTGATAGCTCAGCGTTTCGTAGCGTTGGGCGCTCGGGTCCTTCTTGGGGTCGGCCGTATAGACGCCGTCCACGCTGGTCCCTTTGAAGAGCGCGTCGCAGCCCATCTCGGCCGTGCGCAGGGCCGCGGGCGTATCGGTCGTGAAGAACGGTGCGCCAAGGCCGGCGGCGAAGATCACCACCCGTCCCTTTTCCAGGTGACGCAGCGCGCGGCGGCGGATGTAGGGCTCGCACACCGCGTCCATCGGGATCGCCGACTGTACGCGGGTATAAACCCCCACCTTTTCCAACGCGCCCTGCAGCGCCAGCGCATTCATCACCGTGGCCAGCATGCCCATATAGTCGGCGTTGGCGCGGTCCATCCCCTTCCCGGCCAGCGAGACGCCGCGGAAGATGTTGCCGCCGCCAATCACCAGGCAGAGTTCGATGCCGTGTTCGACGACTTCCTTGATGTCTTCGGCGACCGCTTCGATGGTCTTGGTGTCGATGCCGAACAGCGCGTCGCCCATCAGGACCTCGCCCGACATCTTCAAGAGGATCTTCTTGTAGCGGGGCTGGGCTTCGGGCATCGGCGGCATCCGTCGAGAATCTGGGCTGTACTACATAAACCAAGGGCGCCGTGCGCGTCGAACGCACGGCGCCCTTGGGGCACTCAAATTGGGCTAAATCAGCCCTGGCCGGTCATCGACGCCACTTCGGCGGCGAAATCGTCCACTTTCTTCTCGACGCCTTCACCCAGGGCGAAGCGCACGAACGCCTTCACGGTCACCGGCGAGCCGGTTTCCTTGGCGGTTTCAGCGATCAGCTGCTCGATGGTCTGATCCGGGTTCATGACGAAGGGTTGCTTCAGCAGCACCACTTCTTCCTGCCACTTGCGGATACGGCCTTCGATCATCTTCTCGACGACGCCGATCGGCTTGCCCGATTCCAGCGCTTGGTCGGTCAGGAACTTCTTTTCCTTCTCGACGGCGGCCGGATCGAGGTCGCCCTCGTTCAGCGCCAGCGGCGGGGTCGGGGTGCCGGCCACGTGCAGAGCGATCTTGCGGCCGACATCCTTCAGCACGGCTTGATCGCCAGCGCCTTCCAGAGCGACGAGCACGCCCAGACGGCCGACGCCTTCGCCCTGCGCGTTGTGCAGGTAGAGGGAGACGGCGCCTTCGCTCACCGAAAGGCGAGCCGAGCGACGCAGACGCATGTTTTCGCCGATGGTCGCGATCAGGTTGGTGATCACGTCGCTGACGACTTCACCCTTGGCGGTCTTCGCCGCGGTGATGGCGTCCACGCCTTCGATTTCCAGGCCGATGGCCGCGAAGTCGCGGGCCGCGGTCTGGAACAGATCGTTCTTCGACACGAAGTCGGTCTCGGCGTTCAGCTCGATCAGCACGCCGGTCTTGCCGTCGTCGCTCAGCTTGCCGGCCACGAGGCCTTCGGCGGCCGCGCGGTCAGACTTCTTGGCGGCCTTGGACAGGCCCTTGGTGCGCAGCCAATCGACGGCTGCTTCCATGTCGCCGTTGTTTTCCTGCAAGGCCTTCTTGCAGTCCATCATGCCGGCGCCGGACTTCTCGCGCAGGTCCTTGACCAGCGCAGCGGTGATTTCCGCCATAGTCAGCTCCTTCTAGTCGGAATGGTTTGACCGGACCCCTTATGGGGCCCGGCCATGATCGTTTGACGTCAACCGGTTAGACGCCGAAGCGTCTCAGGCTTAGGCTTGGTCGGCGGCCGGAGCTTCGGCGGCCGGAGCCTCCGAGGCGGCTTCGGCAGCTTGGGGCTCCGGCGTGAGCTCTCGCGCCAGAGTCGGCTCGATCGGCGCGACGGAAGCGCCCAGGTCCACGCCCGAGGCCGATTGGCCGGCGGCGAGACCGTCGAGGACCGAGTCGGCCATCAGGTCGCAGTAGAGCTGGATGGCGCGCGCGGCGTCATCGTTGCCCGGGATCGGATAGGTGATGCCGTCCGGATCGCAGTTGGTGTCCAGGATCGCGATGACCGGGATGTTCAGCTTGCGAGCCTCTTGGATCGCGATCGACTCCTTGTTGGTGTCGATCACAAACATCAGGTCCGGAATGCCGCCCATGTCCTTGATGCCGCCGAGGCTCAGCTCGAGCTTGTCGCGCTCGCGAGTCATCTGCAGCAGTTCCTTCTTGGAACGGCCTTGGCCTTCGCCTTCCAGCAGGCCTTCCAGCTCACGCAGACGCTGGATGGAACCCGACACGGTGCGCCAGTTGGTGAGCGTGCCGCCCAGCCAACGGTGGTTCACATAGTATTGGGCGCTGCGCTTGGCGGCGATGGCGACCGGCTCGGAAGCCTGGCGCTTCGTACCCACGAACAGCACGCGTCCGCCGCCGGCGGCGACTTCGCGCACCTTGACGAGGGCTTGGTGCAGCAGCGGGATCGACTGCGACAGGTCAATGATGTGGATGTTCGACCGCGAGCCGAAGATGTAGCGGTCCATCTTCGGGTTCCAGCGGTGGGTCTGGTGGCCGAAGTGGGCGCCAGCTTCCAGGAGCTGACGCATGGAGAATTCAGGAAGCGCCATAGGCTTTTTCGTCCTTTTTCCGGTTAACCTCCGCAGGCAAACCCTCCTGATGGAGGACCGGAATGGATACGGGCGGGATTTCTCCCCGCGCGTCGCCAAACGCCTACGTGTGGAATGAGGCGGGCAAATAGGGGTTTGCCGCGCAAAATGCAAGCCTTGCCCTGCTTTGGCGCCGGCCCGGCGCTTGCAGAGCCTGCGCCGCCAGTTCACTCTCTGGTGGTCGGAGGATCAAAATGACACCTATCATAGTGCTCGGCGCGGGATTGGCCTTCCTCGCCGGAGGAACCTTGGCCCCGTCGCAAGGGACCTTCGGTCAACCGACCGGCACGCTCCGGCCAAGCCCAACCTATGCGCCGACCTATACCGCGCCGCCACCGCCCGCGCCCTACACAGCGCCGCGCACCTATTCGGCGCCGCAACCGCCGCCGACCATCGGTCCGGACCGCTTCCGACCCTACGAGCCCCAGTCGGTCTATTCCAACCGCGGCGGCGTCAACGGCTATCCCAGCGCACCCAAGCCGCCGGGCTACATCAGCCCATACGGAAAATAACGTTGGCTACTGATGGACGGCTTCTAGTCGGTAGCCGTCCGGATCAGTGACGAAGGCCGCGTAATAGGCCGGGCCATAGTCCGGTCGTGGCCCCGGCGCGCCGCGATCGGTTCCGCCGGCGGCCAGCGCGGCGGCATGAAACCCATCCACCGCATCACGATCTGGCGCATCGAAGGCCAGGTGGAACCCTGGACCTGGCGCTCGCGCGTCTAGGTAAGGAAACAGGTTGAGTTTTTCACCCCCGCCGGGCGGCCCATAGCCTAGACCGCGGGGAATATCCCAGATCCGAACCCAGCCGAGCGGAGCCAACACCGCATCATAGAACACGCCAGCTCGAACGAGATCGCGCACGCCAAACGAGATGTGCCCCAGCACGGGCCTAGAGGTCTTCTACGAACGAGACGCCGGGCGAGGTCTTCAATGCGCCGCGCACCGCGCCATCAAGGGTAAAGCGTCCAGGCAGCTTCATCTCCACCTCGCGCCCGCCTTCGATGGCGGCCACCAGGATGATCTCGCCGCCGCGCGGATTGGCGACGCCCAGCCGCTTCTTGATCGCTTCGATCTCGGTGCTGCGCGGGACCAGGTGAACCCTTAGCGCGGCGACCGCATTCTCGATCGCCTTGTCGACGGGCTCGCAATCATCGCCAAAGAACCGCACCTCGCCGTCGCGAGCCTTGGCCCGCACCTTCAGGGAGACCGCCATTCCGGGCTCCAGCATGTCGCGGCACTTGCGCAGCGATTCCGGCGGGAACAGCACCTCGTACTCACCGGTCGGGTCCGACAAGGTGACAAAGGCGAACTTCTCCCCGCTCGATTGCGAGGCGCGTTCCTGCTTGCGACGCACGACACCGGCCATCCGGAACGCCTCGGCGCCGGCCTCGGCCTTCGGGATCACTTCGGCCAACAGGTCGGTCCGGCGACGACGCAGCGCATCGACCATGTCGTCCAGCGGGTGCCCCGACAGATAGAACCCAACCGCCGCCAGTTCCTCGTCGAGCCGCTGGACCGGGGTCCACGGATCGCTCTTCGGCATCTTCTTTTTCTGGGCTTCGACCTGGAAGTCGCCGGCCGCGAAGAAGTCCTGCTGGTCGGAGTTCCGTTGCGCAGCGACCGACTGGCCGTAGGCGACCAGGAAGTCAGCGGCCCCAAAGACCTGCGCGCGATTGGGATGGATGGAATCGAACGCCCCTGCCCGCGCCAGCGTCTCGAACGCGCGCTTGTTGACCTGCTTGGGGTCCACCCGCTCGACGAAGTCGAAGATGTCCTTGAACGGGCCGCCCTCGTTGCGGACCGCCACCACGTGTTCCATCGCCTGCAGGCCGACATTGCGGATCCCGCCGAGTGCATAAAGCACCTCGCCGTTCTCGACCTCGAAGTCAGCGCCCGAACGGTTCACGTCGGGGCTGCGGACCTTCACCTTGAAGCGCTTGGCGTCCTGGTAGAACACCGCCAGCTTATCAGTGTTGGAGATATCGAGGCTCATCGAGGCCGCGAAGAACTCGACCGGCGCGTTCGCCTTCAGCCAGGCGGTTTGATACGAGACATAGGCGTAGGCGGCCGCGTGGCTCTTGTTGAAGCCGTAGCCGGCGAACTTGTCGACGAGATCGAAGATCGACCCGGCCTGCTCGGCGGGCACGCCCTTCTCGGACGCGCCGGACACGAAACGGGCCCGCTGGAGGTCCATCTCCTCCTTCTTCTTCTTGCCCATCGCCCGGCGCAGAAGGTCGGCTTCGCCGAGCGAATAGCCCGCCAGGATCTGGGCGATCTGCATCACCTGTTCCTGGTAGACGATGATCCCGTAGGTCTCCTTCAGCACCGGCTCCAGGGTCGGGTGCAGATAGTCGATTTCACGACGGCCGAACTTGCAGTCAATGAAGGCCGGGATGTTATCCATCGGACCAGGCCGATAGAGCGAAACGACGGCGGTGACGTCCTCGATGGACCCCGGGCGAAGCTGCCGCAGGGTGTCGCGCATCCCCTGCCCTTCAAGCTGGAACACCCCAACGGTGCCGCCGCTGGACATCACTTCGTAGGCTGGCGCGTCGTCGAGCGGCAGGGTCGCGAAATCCACGATCTCGCCGCGTTTCTTCAGGAACTTCAGCGCCCGGTCGATGACGGTAAGCGTCTTCAGGCCCAGGAAGTCGAACTTCACCAGGCCGGCGCTCTCGACCCACTTCATGTTGAACTGGGTCGCCGGCAGCTCCGAGCGCGGATCGCGATAGAGCGGCGTCAGCTCGGTCAGCGGTCGGTCGCTGATCACCACGCCGGCGGCGTGGGTGGAGGCGTTCCGGTAGAGGCCTTCCAACTGCAGGGCGACGTCCAGCAGCTGAGAAACCGCTTCGTCATCCTTCTTGGCCTGCTTCAGGCGCGGCTCGATTTCGATGGCCTTGGCCAAGGTCACCGGATTGGCCGGATTGGCGGGCACCATCTTGGCCAGCCGGTCGACCAGGCCCAGCGGCAACTGCAGCACCCGGCCAACGTCGCGCAGCACGGCGCGGGCCTGGAGCGTACCGAAGGTGATGATCTGGGCCACGCGGTCGCGGCCGTAGTGCTGCTGCACGTAGGAGATCACCTCTTCCCGCCGCTCCTGGCAGAAGTCGATGTCGAAGTCGGGCATGGAGACCCGTTCGGGGTTCAGGAACCGCTCGAACAGTAGGCCGTAGCGCAATGGATCAAGGTCGGTGATGGTCAGCGAATAGGCGACCAGCGAACCGGCCCCCGAGCCCCGCCCCGGCCCGACCGGAATGTCGTGATCCTTCGCCCACTTGATGAAGTCCGACACGATCAGGAAGTAACCGGGGAACCCCATATTGGAGATGACCCCGATCTCCCGCTCCAGCCGCGCCTCGTACTCTTCCGGCGGGAAGGCGCTGGCCTGGCCGCGCGCGATGCGAGCCTTCAGCCCCTCGCGCGCCTGATAGGCCAGTTCGTCGGCCTCGGAGCGACCGCCGGCCGTGTCAAAGCGCGGCAGGATCGGGTCGCGCTTCTTGACCATGAAGGCGCAGCGGCGGGCGATATCGAGCGTGTTGTCGCAGGCTTCCGGCAGATCGGCGAACAGGGCGCGCATATCGGCGGCCGGCTTGAACCAGTGTTCCGGCGTCACCCGCCGACGCTCGTCCTGCATGATGAAGGCGCCGTCGGCGATGCACAGCAGCGCCTCGTGGGCGGCGTACATCTCCTGCTTGGCGAAGTAGATGTCGTTGGTCGCGACCAACGGAACATCGTGGTCGTAGGCGAAGGCGACCAGTTCGCCCTCAGCGGCCGCCTGCGACGGCAGGCCATGACGCTGCAGCTCGATATAGAACCGGTCGCCGAACACCCGCGCCATTTCGGCGAGCGCCGCCTTGCCTTCTGGTATCTTGCCGGCGGCCAGCAACGGATCGACGGGGCCATCAACCCCGCCCGAAAGCAGGATCAGACCTTCGTTGTGCTCGACCACCTTTTGCCAGGGGACCGAAACGTCCTCGCTGCCATCGGCCTCAAGGTAGCAATAGGAGGAAAGGACGCTGAGATTGAGATAGCCCTGCTCGCTCTGGGCCAGCAGAACAATGGTCGGAACCTTGGCCCAGCGTTCAGTCTGGCCGCCGCCGATGCCGGTGACCGGGAGTGCGCAGCCGACGATCGGCTGGACCCCCGCATCCTTGCTATAGACAGAGAATTCCAGCGCGCCGAACAGATTGGCCCTGTCCACCAGGGCTACGGCGGGCATTCCCGCCGCCGCCGCGAGGCTGCTAACTTTGTCGGCCTTGATCGCGCCTTCCAGCAGCGAATAGGCGGAGCGGACCCGCAGGTGGACGAAGCCGTCGTTCACCGCATCGCTCACCGCCAAACCCCCGCTGCTAAGCCGCCAATTGAGCGACCATACACATCATCCACACAAAGCCGGCGACCGACATAAAGGCCAGCGATTCCCGAGCTAGACGAACCATGATCAGCACTCTCTTGTGGAAGTTCTTGGTTCGTTCTTATTCTTGTTTTGTTCTCACTCGTCAAGCGGTCTTGTGGATAATTATGAGAATGGATTTGGACGCAGGAGGCTCGATGGACGGGCCTGTGTCGCGACAAGGCCGGTCCCCTCACCGAACCTCCCTCGAGGCGAGGTCAACTGAGGAGCGTCGCACAGCGACGACCGCAGCCTATCAGATAGCCGACACCTAGAGCGTCTGTGGCTCCAGGTGCCCGTCCTTCAGCGCCACGACCCGGTCCATGTGCCGGGCGAGCTCCAGATTGTGCGTCGCGACGAGCGCGGCCACACCCTGGCTGCGCGCCAGCTCATAGAGGCTTTCAAACACCGCGCCCGACGTGTTCGGATCCAGGTTGCCGGTCGGCTCGTCGGCCAGCAACAATCGCGGTGAGTTGGCCAGCGCTCGCGCGATCGCCACGCGTTGCTGCTCGCCGCCCGACATCTGGGCCGGCTGGTGGTTCACGCGTTCGGCCAAGCCAAGGCTGGACAGCAGCTCATCGGCGCGAGCCCGGGCCGCCTTGCGCGAGCGTCCGGCTATCATCTGCGGCAGGGCGACATTGTCGAGGGCCGTGAACTCGGCCAGCAGATGGTGTGCCTGATAGACGAAGCCGATGGTGGCCAGCCGCACCCGCGTGCGCTGGCGGTCGCTAAGGTCGGAGCAGTCCCGTCCCTCGATGATGATCTGGCCAGCGTCAGGGTGCTCGAGCAGGCCTGCGGCGTGAAGCAGCGAGGACTTGCCCGAACCCGAAGGGCCGATCAGCCCGACGATCTCGCCCGGCTTCACGTCCAGATCGACACCGTTCAGGACGGTCAGCGTCTTGTCGCCGCTCTTATAGGTGCGGCTGAGACCACGGATCGAAAGGACAGGATCACTCATAGCGAAGCGCCTCCACCGGATCGAGACGCGAGGCGCGCCAGGCCGGCGGCAAGGTCGCCAGGAACGACATGGTCAGCGCCCAGAAGGTGATCACCCCAACCTCCTGCCAGTCGATCTTGGCCGGGATGCGGGTGAGGAAATAGATGTCGGAGTTGAAGACCTCCGCGCCGGTGACGAACTCCACGAACTGCTGGATCTCGCCGATGAAGATGCAGAACAGCGAGCCGATCAGCAGGCCGGCCAAGGTTCCCAGCACGCCGACCGAGGCGCCGGCCATGAAGAAAATCCGCAGGATGGAGCCCTGCCCCGCCCCCATGGTGCGCAGGATGGCGATGTCGCGGCCCTTGTTCTTCACCAGCATGACCAGACCCGAGATGATGTTCATGGCCGCGATCGCCACCAGCATCATCAGGATCAGGCGCATCACGTTCCGCTCGACCTTCAGCGCGCCCCAATAGGCCGAGTTCTTCTCGGTCCAGTCGGTCAGCAACGCGCCCGGCCCGGCGACGCGGGCCACGTCCGCCTTCATGGCGATGGCCTTGTCGGGGTCCTGGAGCTTGATCTCCAGGTAGTCGACCCCGGTGTCGCGGCCGAAAAACAGTTGGGCCTGTTCCAGCGGCATGTAGATGAACGCCTGGTCGTATTCGCTCATCCCGACCGTGAAGGTGCCGGCGATGGTGTAGGTCTTGCGCAGCGGGGTCGCGCCAAACGCGGTGGCGCCGCCCGTCGGCGAGACTAGGCTCAGCTCGTCGCCGGGGCCGACCCCCAGGGTCTGGGCCAGGCGGTCGCCGACCATGATCATCTCGCCGCCGTACTCGCCCTCGCCGAACCCGGCCATGGTGCCGCGGGTGATGTTGCCGGAGACGATCTTGGTGGCTTTCAGGTCCGACAGCGTGATGCCGCGTACGATGGCGCCGCTGATCTGGCCGTTGCCCAGCGCCATGGCCTGGGCCTCGACCACGGGCGTCACCTGGATGACGCCGGGCAGGTCGGCGATCTTCTTCACCACCATGTCGCGGTCAGGCGAGTTCAGCACGCCGCCGGCGACATAGAGGTGACCGCTGAAGCCCAGGATGCGCGCCAGCAATTCGGCTCGGAAGCCGTTCATCACGCTCATCACGATGATCAACACGGCCACGGCCAGCATGATGCCGATGAAGGAAATCACCGAGATCAGCGCCACACCGCCCTGGCTGCGCTTGGCCCGCAGGTAGCGCGCGGCCACCGAGCGTTCCCATTGGCCGAAGGGAGGCGCCCGTCCGGAAGCCCCATTGGTCGCCTGTACGCTCACGCGGGGACTGCCCCGCCGGCGACCGGCGTCAGAAATCTGGAAAAGCGCATATGGTAGGAAGAGCCCCAATGAGCTGCTTGAACGGCCTTGTTAGCCATTGGTTCGCGAGCTTTGCAATGAAGCTGAGCGAAAAGAAGGCCGCCCAACCGGTGGACGGCCTCCAAGTTCGGGGAAAACGCCACCGGCGTCCCGAAGGCCGCCCGTGTCTGTCACCACAAGTAACGTGAGTTACATCGGGTGCAGCGCCGCTTTCGATGAAGCCGCCCAGCGAAACCTCGCGCCGCTCAAAACTTGAGCGCGCCGCCGCCGCCTTGGGCGCCTAGCGCCAGCTACGCGGCACGTCGGGCAGTTGGATCAGCTTGAAATGCAGCACCAGGGCCAGGATCACCCACAGCACGGTGGCGATCATGGTGGTGGTCATGAACTTGCGCTTGAGCTTGGGATCCACCGGCGCGCCGGGATCGCCGCCGTCGCCGGGGTCGATGCCTGCCTCGGCATGACTCGTCACGCCCAGCGGCAGGATCGAGAACAGCACGGTCCACCAGATGGTGAAGTAGATCGCGATCCCAGTGAAAACCGTCATCAGTGCGCTTCCTTAGGGGTTTCCATCAGTTCAACGAGGACCCCGCCCATGTTCTTCGGATGGACGAAGATCACAGGCGTGCCGTGCGCGCCGATCCGCGGCTCGCCCGTGCCTAGAACCGTAGCGCCCTTGGCCCGCATATCGTCGCGCGCGGCGATGATGTCGGCCACCTCGAAACAGACGTGGTGTTGCCCGCCCGCCGGGTTCTTCGCAAGGAAACCCACGAGCGGCGAATCGTCACCCAGCGGTTCGATCAGCTCGATCTGGCTGTTGGGCAGGTCCACGAAACAGACATAGACGCCCTGCTCCGGCATCGCCTTGGTTTCGGTGATGTTGGTGGCGCCCAGCACGTCGCGATACAGCTTCACGGACTCGGCGATGGAGGGGGTCGCGACCCCGACATGGTTCAGTCTTCCGATCATGACCTGGGTATAGACCTCTCCATCGCCGCACGCGAGATCACGTAACGGCGCCTGCCTCTAGACCCGCAGCACGGTCGTCTCGACCACAGGGCGGCGGCCCCAGACGCGCTGGCTGGCCTTCTTGACGGCGCGCGACAGGGCGGTCTCGACTTCGCTGTCGATATCGCGCTGGTCGCCCTTCAAACGGCCGAAGGCCTGCTGGGCCTCGCCGGCCAGATCGTCCAGCACCTCGTCCATCGGATAATCGTCATCAGCCGGCAGGCCGAGCGCGCGGACCAAGGGACCCGAGACGATCTTGCCGCGCCCATCGAGTACGACCGACACCGCCAGCACGCCGTTGAAGGCCGCGTGGCGGCGCTCGCGCAAGGCGTCGCCGTTCTCAGGCGTCAGGACTCCAGCGTCGACATAGATACGGCCGGCCGGAACCTCGTCGATGATCTCAGCCCGGCCCGGCGCCAGGCGGACCATGTCGCCATTTCGCGGAGCCACGGTCTGCGGGACCTGCAGATCCTTGGCGAAGGCGGCGTGCTCGAGCAGGTGGCGGCGTTCGCCGTGGGTCGGCACCGCGATCTGCGGCCGCGCCCAGTGATACATCCGCGCCAGCTCGTCGCGGCACGGGTGGCCGGAGACGTGGATGCCGGGATGGTCGCGCTCGGTGTAGAGCCGCACGCCACGGTCGGCGAGGCGGTTCTGCAGGTTGCGGATCGGGATCTCGTTGCCTGGGATAACCCGCGAGGAGAACACGCAGGAATCGCCCGCGCCGAGCTTCACATGCTGGTGGGTGCCGTCTGCGATCCGCGACAGGGCGGCGCGCGCCTCGCCCTGACTGCCGGTGCAGAGGAACAGCACCTCGTTGTCGGGCGCAGCTCCGGCCTGCTGGTCGGTCAGGAAGTCCTTGATGCCCACGAACAGGCCGACGGACTTCGCCGCCGCCGCCATCCGGTGCATCGAGCGTCCAACCAGGCAAACGCGACGACCGGCCGCCTCGGCGGCTCGAATCACGCTGTCCATCCGCGCGACGTTGGAGGCGAAGCAGGCCACCGCGACCTTGCCGCGCAGCCCGGAGATCAGGTCGGCCAGTGCGTCGCGCACATCGGCTTCAGATCCAGCCTCGCCGTCCACGAACACGTTCGTGGAGTCGCAGACCATGGCCAGAACGCCCTCATCGCCCAACTTGACTATCGCCGCCTCGTCGGTCGTCGAGCCCAGCACCGGATCCGGATCAATCTTCCAGTCGCCGGTGTGCAGGATGGTGCCCAGCGGCGTGCGGATCGCCAGGCCGTTCGGCTCGGGGATCGAATGGGTCAGGGTGATCAGGTCGATCTCGAACGGGCCGAGCGTCACCTTGCCACCGAGCGGCACCTCGGTGATCTGGGCGTCGGCGCAGTCCTCGTTCTCCCGCAGCTTCTCGCGCAGCAGGAAGGCGGTGAACGGCGTCGCATAGAGCGGCGCACGCAGTTGCGGCCACAGCCACGCCACCGCGCCGATATGATCCTCGTGCGCGTGGGTCAACACGATGCCGAGGATGTCCTTGGCGTGTTCGCGAATGAATTCCGGGTCGGGCAGGATGATCTCCACGCCCGGTGTCGTCTGGTCGCCGAAGGTGACGCCCAGGTCGACCACGATCCACTTGCGCGCATGCGGCGGGCCGTAGCCGTAGAGATTGAAGTTCATGCCGATCTCGTTCGAGCCGCCGAGCGGCAGGAAAACGAGTTCGTCTTGGTCTTTTGCTTTCATTACGTCCTTGTCGCCGCGTTCCGGCGATGAATCTCGAGAAGACCACGGATGGTCAAATCCGGGTCGAAGTGATCGATGGCCATGGTGGCCCCGTGGAACAGCGAAGCCACGCCGCCCGTGGCGACGACGGTCATCGGAGCCCCACGCTCAGCCTTGATCCGGGCGATCAGCCCCTCGATCAGAGCCACATAGCCCCAGAACACCCCGGACTGCATCGCGCCGACCGTATCCTTGCCGACCACGCGCTGGGGCTTCTGGATCGCGACCCGGGGCAGTTTCGCCGCCGCCGAGTGCAACGCCTCCATAGATAGGTTGATCCCGGGCGCAATCACCCCCCCTTCGAACCCGCCGTCAGCGGCGATGACGTCGAAGGTGGTGGCCGTGCCCGAGTCGATGACGATCAGATCGCCCGGATAGACGATGTGCGCGCCCAGGGCGTTGACCAACCGGTCAGCCCCGGCTTCGGACGGCTTATCGATCCGAACCTCGATCCCCAGGTCCGCGTTCTCGCCGATCACCAAGGGTTCGACGTGCAGATAGCGCCTGGCCAGATTGCGCAGGTTGAAGATCGACTGCGGTACGACGCTGGAGATGATGCAGGCGGTGAGCACTCCGAACTGCAGCCCAGCCATGTTCAGCAGTTGCGATAGCCAGACCGCATACTCATCGGCCGTGCGGCTGGCGTCGGTCGCCGCCCGCCACTGAGCGATCCAGGTCTCGCCGTCGTGCACCGCAAAGAGCGTGTTGGTGTTGCCCTGTTCGATCGCCAGAAGCATCGGGTTCAAGCCTCCCCAAAGAAGACGTCGCCGGCCGTGATCCTTAGGACCGCGCCGTCATCGAGCCGCAGGCGCAGGGCGCCGTCAGCATCCAATCCCTCAGCCACGCCCCGGTGCGTCTCGTTCGGCAACCGCGCTTCACAAGGTTGGCCCAGACCATGGGCGTAAGATGTCCAGGCCGCGGCAATGGGGCCAAAGCCCTCTCGCTCCCACGCGGCTCGCCAGCGTTCGAAGCTGCTGGCCAAGACTTCCAGCGCGCCGAGCGGCGCAGGCGGCGGGACCGCCATATGCTCGGCGAATGCTGTAGCCGGACGTTCGACGTCCTGCGGAGCGTGCGCCAGATTGATGCCTATACCGACCGCCATCCACAGCGTTCCGTCAGGTCGTGCGCCGGACTCAATCAATATCCCGACCGCCTTGCGGCCATGGACCAGCACGTCGTTCGGCCATTTGAGCCGCGCCGCGCCGTGCCCGAGGCAGGTGTCGGCCAGTTCGGCGGCGGCCAGCGCCGCCACGAAGGAGAGTTGTGCCGCCTCGCCCGCCGGTTTGGCGGTCGTGAAGAGCAGGGTGGCGGCGAGATTGCCGGTGTTGGTCGACCAGGCGCGTCCCCGTCGCCCGCGTCCCGCCGTTTGCCGCGCCGCCGTGATCCAGACCGGACCGCCCTCCCCCGCCTCAGCGCGACGACGCGCCTCGGCGTTGGTGGAGTCCAGTTCGTCGTAGGCTTCGATCGGCGGGTGGACGCCCACCTAGGAGGCGAGCCCGAACGCGGCGGCCGCCGCCTTGGCCAGCGGATCGAGGAAGACCAGCGCACCCAGCACGACCGGGAAGGAGAACAGCGCCGCACCGATGGCGACGGCCTTGGCCTCGCCCGGGATGGCGTCGGTGCCGCTCGGCGCGGGGTCGAACCACATCACCTTGATCAGGCGCAGATAGTAGAACGCCGCCACAACGCTGCCGACCAGGCCGAGCACGGCCGCGATTTGGATCATCGGGTCGCCGACATTGATGGCGGCCTTGAAGACGTAGAACTTCGCCCAGAAGCCGGAGAACGGCGGCAGGCCCAAAGCCGACAGCGAGAACACCGACATCGCCAGGGCGATCGCCGGACGTTCCTTGAACAGGCCCGCCATGTCGTCGATCGTCTCCATCGGTCGGCCCTCGCGCGACAGCGCGGTGAGGCAGGCGAAGAAGCCAGTCACGTCGACCATATAGAGCACCATGAAGACCAGCATGGCCTGCATGCCCTCGGCGTTGCCGGCCGCGAGGCCAAGCACCGCGTAGCCGATGTTGGCGATCGAGGAGTAGGCCCACAGGCGCTTCAGATTGGTCTGCGCCAAGCCCACGAAGGCGCCGACGAAGATCGACAGCAGCGCGATCAGCACCAGGACCTGGCGCCATTGATCGGCGGCGCCCGCGAAGCCTTCCGACAGCACGCGAGCCAGCAGCACCATGGCCGCCAGCTTCGGCGCGCCGGCGAAGAACGCCACGACCGGGGTCGGCGCGCCTTCGTAGACGTCCGGCGTCCACATGTGGAACGGCGCGGCCGAGACCTTGAACGCCAGGCCGCAGATCAGAAACACCAGGCCGAACAGAACTCCGGTGCCTGCGCCCGCCTGCACCGCCACGGCGATATCGTCGAAATGGGTCGAACCGGCGAAGCCGTAGATCAGCGATGAGCCATAGAGCAGCAGACCCGAGGACAGCGCGCCGAGCACGAAGTACTTCAGGCCAGCTTCAGAGGCCTTGGCGTCCTCGCGGTGCATGGCGGCCAGCACGTAGAGCGCCAGCGAATGCAGTTCGACGCCGATATAGAGCGAGATCAGGTCGCCGGCCGAAGCCATCATGCCCATGCCGAGCGCGGCCAGCAGGATCAGGATCGGGAATTCGAAGTTCCGGATCGCCTTCCGCTCGAACCACCTCTGGCCGAGCGGGATGGCCACGGCGCTGGCGATATAGATCGCCACCTTCGCGAAGGCGGACGCCTGGTCGGAGATCATGCCTCCGGAGAAGCCGCGGCCGATCGGGCCGACGGCGGCGGCCCAGGCGGCCAGCCCCAGAGCGCCCATGGCGGCCAGGGCCAAGGCGCCCGTCTGCCGCGGCGCGAAGGCGCCGACGACGAGGAGGCCGAGCGCCGAGATCGCTAGGATCAGTTCGGGGACGGCGAGAGCGAGGTCGTTTGACAAGATCATGACTTTACAGGTCCCCTCACCCGCCGATGGCCGCGCGGTAGACCGCGGCGAGGTTGTCGACCGAGGCTTGGGTCAGATCGAAGACGGCGGCCGGATAGACGCCGAGGTACAGGGTCATGGCGATCAGCGGGGCGAAGATCGCCACCTCACGCCAGTCGAGGTCGGTGATGTCAGCCAGGGCCGGATTGGTGATCTCGCCGAACACGACCCGCCGATAGAGGCTGAGCGCATAGACCGCCGAGAAGATCACGCCGGTGGCGGCGACAACGGCCGTCCAGGTCGAGACTTCATAGACACCAACCATGGTGGTGATTTCGCCCACGAAGCCGGAGGTGCCCGGCAGGCCGACATTGCCCATGGTGAAGAGCATGAAGGTCGCCGCATACCAGGGCATCCGGTTCACCAGCCCGCCGTAGAAGGCGATCTCGCGGGTATGCATCCGGTCATAGACGACGCCGACGCAGAGGAAGAGCGCGCCGGAGATCACCCCGTGGCTCAGCATCTGGAAGATAGCGCCCTGCACGCCAAGGGCGTTGCCGGCGAAGATCCCCATGGTCACGAAGCCCATGTGGGCGACCGACGAATAGGCGATCAGCTTCTTGATGTCGGTCTGACGGAACGCGACCAGCGAGGTGTAGACGATCGCGATGACCGACAGAGCGAAGACCAGCGGCGCGAAGTAGTCCGAGGCCTGGGGGAACATCGGCAGGCTGAAGCGGAGGAAGCCGTAGCCGCCCATCTTCAGCAGGATGCCCGCCAGGATCACCGAACCGGCCGTTGGCGCCTCAACGTGGGCGTCGGGGAGCCAGGTGTGGACTGGCCACATCGGCATCTTCACCGCGAACGAGGCGAAGAAGGCCAGCCACAGCCAGGTCTGCAGGTGCGGATCGAACTTGTAGTTCATCAGCTCGGGGATCGAAGAGGTGCCCGAGACGCCGATCATCAGCAGGATCGCGGCCAGCATCAGGACCGAACCCAGCAGGGTGTAGAGGAAGAACTTATAGGCCGCGTAGACCCGCCGCTTGCCGCCCCAGATGCCGATGATCAGGAACATCGGCACCAGGCCGAATTCGAAGAACAGGTAGAACAGCACCAGGTCCAGCGCGCAGAACACGCCGATCACCAGGGTCTCGAGCACCAGGAAGCAGACCATATAGGCCGGCACCCGCTTCTCGATGGAGTTCCACGACGCCGCGATGCAGATCGGCAGCAGGAAGGCGGTCAGCAGGACGAACAGGATCGAAATCCCATCGACGCCCATGCGGTAGTGCAGGCCTGCGAACCAGGCGTGGTCTTCCACGAACTGGAAGCCAGGATTAGCAGGGTCATATTGGGCCACCAGCAGGACGGAGAGCGCCAGGGTCGCCAGGGTGGTGACCAGGGTGATCCACTTGACCGCCCGGATGGTGCTTTCGTCGTCATGCGGGCGGAAGGCTCGCAGCAGCAGGATCGCCGCGACGCCAATCAACGGTGAATAGGTGATGAGGGAGAGAATGCCGGTCATTGGATCGCCCTCCCCTTAAGCCCAGGCCCAGAGCGCGTAGGACAGCAGTCCCGCCACGCCGAGCAGCATCACGAACGCATAGTGGTAGACGTACCCACTCTGAAGACGGCCAGCTCGCCGCCCCAGCTTGTAGGACAGAGCCGACACACCATCGGGGCCAAGGCCGTCGATGATCTTCTGGTCGCCACCCTTCCAGAACAGGTCGCCCAGGAACTTGGCAGCACGCACGAAGGTCGCCTCATAGAGTTCGTCGAAGAACCACTTGTTGTAGAGGAAGGTCCAGAGCGGCCCCTTCCGAGCTGCGAGCGCCGCACCGAGGCCCTCGCGCATGATGTAGACGTAGTAGGCGATCCCGAAACCGACCGCCGACACCGCCAGCGGCGCCCACTTCACCCATGTCGGGGAGTGGTGAGCGTGCTCCAGGATGTGGTTGTCCGCGCCGTTGAAGATCGCGCCGCGCCAGAAGTCCTTCCAGCCCTCGCCCACAAAGTGGTCGACGAAGACATAGCCGGCCGCCACCGCGCCGAAGGCGAGCAGGATCAGCGGAACGAGCATGATCCAGGGGCTCTCGTGCGGCTTGTGATCGTGGCCGTGGCCATGGTCGTCGTGACCATTCGGCAGCGGCTCGTCATGGCTCTCGATCTGCGCCGAGCTGGCGTGATCGTCGGCCGCATGGCCGTGATCGTGACCATGATCGTCATGAGCCCACTTCGGCGTGCCGTGGAAGGTCATGAAGGCCAAGCGCCAGGAGTAGAACGCCGTCAGGCCGGCCGCGAACAGGCTGATCACGAAGGCGAAGTACGCGACGCCGCCGAACTGCTGGCCCGCCGCGAAGGCGCTCTCGATGATGGTGTCCTTCGAGTAGAAGCCGGCGAAGCCCAGGTGCAGGCTCGGGATGCCGAAGCCGGTGATCGCCAGGGTGCCGATGGTCATGACCACGTAGGTGATCGGCAGGTACTTCCAAAGGCCGCCCATCTTCCGCATGTCCTGCTCGTGGTGCATGCCGTGGATCACGGAGCCCGCGCCGAGGAACAGCAGCGCCTTGAAGAAGGCGTGGGTGAACAGGTGGAACATCGCCGCCTGATAGGCGCCGACGCCGGCGGCGAAGAACATGTAGCCGAGCTGCGAGCAGGTCGAATAGGCGATGACCCGCTTGATGTCGTTCTGCGCCAGGCCGACCGTGGCCGCGAAGAGGGCCGTGACGGCGCCGATCAGGGTGACGATCTGCTTGGTGTAGGGCGCGTACTCGAACATCGGCGAGAGCAGGCAGACCATGTAGACGCCCGCGGTCACCATGGTCGCCGCGTGGATCAGGGCCGAAACCGGAGTCGGGCCCTCCATCGCGTCCGGCAGCCAGGTGTGCAGGAAGAACTGGGCCGACTTGCCCATGGCGCCGACGAACAGCAGCGCGCAAGCCAGGTCCACCGCGTGCCAGTAGGAACCGGCGAACCACCAGCCCTGATTGGCGAACTCCGGAACCTTCGGGAAGATCTCGGCGAACTGGATCGTGCCGAACATCCAGAAGACGGTCATGATGCCGAGCGCGAAGCCGAAGTCGCCCACCCGGTTGACCACAAAAGCCTTGATCGAGGCGGCGTTGGCGGTGGGCTTCTTGAACCAGAACCCGATCAGCAGATAGCTCGCCAGGCCCACGCCTTCCCAGCCGAAGAACAGCTGCATGAAGTCGGCGGCGGTCACCAGCGCCAGCATGGCGAAGGTGAACAGCGACAGATAGGCGAAGAACCGCGGCTTGCTGTCGTCCTCGGCCATGTAGCCCCACGAATAGACGTGGACGAGGCAGGAGACGCTGGTCACGACCACCAGCATGACGGCCGAAAGGCCATCAAGCCGGATCGACCAGTTGGACTGGAATTCGCCGATATTGATGAAGGGCAGCAGTTGGATCGTGAACGGCTCCAGGCCGCCCCAGGTCCACTGTGCGAAGATCGTCCACGAGAGGACGGCGGCCAGGATAAGCAGGCCGGTGGTCACGGTCTGGGACGCCATGTTCCCGATGCGGCGGCCGAACAGGCCAGCAACGATCGCGCCGATCAGCGGCGCGAAGACCACGGTGGTGATGAGAGACTGCGGTGTCATGTCTAGGTCCGTCAGCCCTTCATCACTGAGACGTCGTCCACGGCGATGTCGCCGCGGTTACGGAAGAAGGTGACAAGGATGGCGAGGCCGACGGCGGCTTCAGCGGCCGCCACGGTCAGCACGAACATCGCGAAGATCTGCCCCGTGACGTTGTGAAGATAGACCGAGAAGGCCACCAGATTGATGTTCACGGCGAGCAGGATCAGCTCGATCGACATCAGGATGACGATGATGTTCTTGCGGTTCACGAAGATCCCGAACACCCCGATGGTGAACAGGATCGCGGCCACCGCGAGGTAGTGGGTGAGCCCGATGCTCATTGGTCGATCCCCTCGCCCGACTTGATCTGGACGATGCGCATGCCGGTCTTCGGCTCGCGCGCGACCTGATCCATGATGACCTGGCGGCGAACGCCCGGCTTATGGCGCAGGGTCAGCACAATGGCGCCGATCATGGCCACCAGCAGCACCAGCCCCGCGGCTTGGAAGAAGTAAACGTAGTCGGTGTAGAGCACCCGGCCGATGCTCTCGATGTTCGAGACATCGCCATGCACCATCGGAGCGTTCTTGGTCGCGCCCTGCGTCGCCACAGCGCTCGCCACGACAATCATCTCGACCGCCAAGATGCCCGCCACCAGGCCGCCCAGCGGCAGGTAGCGTGCAAAGCCCTGTCGCAGGGCCGCGAAGTCGACATCCAGCATCATGACGACGAACAGGAACAGCACCGCGACCGCGCCGACGTAAACGACGACCAGCAGCATTGCGAGGAACTCGGCCCCCAAGGTCACGAACAAGCCCGCGGCCGAGAAGAAGCTGAGGATGAGGAACAGCACCGAGTGCACGGGGTTACGGGATGAAATCACCCCGAACCCGGCGCCTACGGTCACCGCCGCCAGCAGATAAAATGCGATCGCCAAGGCCATGACGGCTCTTCTCAGCCCCTTAGTTACTTAAGTCGCCTGCGCCGGCTGGAGGCCCGCGAAAACGACAATGGTTCGTCTCGGAATCGCGCCCGGGTTCTTACCGGTAGGGCGCGTCCAATTCCAGATTCTTAGCGATCTGCCGTTCCCAGCGGTCGCCGTTCGCGAGCAGGCGCTCTTTGTCGTAGTAGAGCTCTTCCCGCGTCTCGACCGCGAACTCGATGTTCGGGCCTTCGACAATGGCGTCCACCGGGCACGCCTCCTGGCACAGGCCGCAGTAGATGCACTTCACCATGTCGATGTCGTAGCGGGTGGTCCGGCGGCTGCCGTCGTCGCGCGGCTCGGCCTCGATGGTGATGGCCTGCGCCGGGCAGATGGCTTCGCAGAGCTTGCAGGCGATGCAACGCTCTTCGCCGTTGGGATAGCGGCGCAGCACGTGCTCGCCACGGAACCGCGGCGATTGCGGGCCGCGCTCGTGCGGGTACTGCACGGTCGCCTTAGGCTTGATCATGTACTGCATCGCCAGCCCGAAGGCGCCGACGAAGTCCATCAGGGCCGCGCCCCGAACCGCTTGTGAAATCCGCTGCATCATCTCGCGGTTACTTTCTCTTGCACGCGAAGTCGGACATGCGCTTGCCCGAGTTCAGGTCGGCCCGCACCAACTCGCCGCCCTTGGCCACGCAAGCCGCGCGCGCGTTCTTCAGCGCATCGTAGCTGGCCACGCCGCCCAGCGGATCAGGTCCGCCGGTCGGCCCGGCGCAGGCCGAGAGGGAAATGAGGAGGAGGCTGGACATCAGGATCTTCATGCGCCGCCCGGTCCGAAGACCCGCCAGGCCGCGACCAGAATGACCGCCACGAGCGAAGTCGGCAGGAAGACCTTCCACCCCAGGCGCATCAGTTGGTCGTATCGGTAGCGAGGCACGATGGCCTTCACCATGGCGATCAGGAAGAAGAAGAAGCAGATCTTCACCACGAACCACATCAGGCCGTAGAAGCTCTGTACCGTGTCAGGCCAGGTGTGGACGAAGCCGAAGTCGATCGGCGCCTGCCAGCCACCGAAGAACAGCAGCGAGATCAGCGCGCACATCAGCACGATGTTGATGAGTTCACCGATCATGAACAGCAGGAACGGCGAGGACGAGTATTCGACCTGATAGCCGGCCACCAGCTCCGACTCCGCTTCCGGAAGGTCGAAAGGAGGACGGTTGGTCTCGGCCAGGGCCGAGATGAAGAAGATCACCGCCATCGGGATCATCACCAGGGCGAGCGGCAGGTTCTGCAGGCCCGGACCGCCGAAGACGTTCCAGTTCCAGAAGCCGCCGGCTTGCTGCTGCACGATGGTCTGCAGGTTCATGGTCCCGGCCAGCAGGATCACGGTGACGATCACAAAGCCGATGGAGACTTCATACGAAACCATCTGCGCGGCAGATCTCAGGCTGCCCAGGAACGGGTACTTCGAGTTCGAAGCCCAGCCGCCCATGATGATGCCGTAGACGCCCAGCGACGAGATCGCGAACAGGTACAGCACGCCCACATTGATGTCGGCGACCACCCAGCCCGGCGCGAACGGGATCACCGCCCAGCCCACTAGGGCGAGGGTGAAGGTCAGCACCGGAGCCAGCAGGAAGACGAACTTGTCGGCCCCGTCGGGGATGACGATTTCCTTCAGCACAAACTTGATCAAGTCGGCGAAGGACTGGAGCAGGCCGAAGGGCCCGACCACGTTCGGGCCTTTGCGCATCTGCACGCCGGCCCAGATCTTACGGTCGGCCAGCATGAAGAAGGCCAGGGCCACGAGCAGCGGCAGGATCACGGCCATGATCTGGGCGACCGTGATCAGGGTCCAACCGCCAGGCGTGGTCCAGAAGGTGTTGGCGACAGCGTCCATGCCCCTACTCCGCCGCGATCTTGGCGGCGCCGGAAGCCACGGCGGCGCACTCAGCCATCGTCACGCTGGAGCGTGCGATGGGGTTGGTCAGATGGAAAGCCTTCACCACGCTCGCGAACGGCGCGTCGGAGAGCTCGCCCTTGGAACCCAGCAAGCCGAAGTCCAGCGAAGCCGCACCGGCGGGACCGGCGACATAGTCGACTTGGCCAAAGCTTGGGTGATCGGCGAACAGCTTGGCCCTCAGTTGGGCCAGGGTGTCGTAGGGCAGCTTGGCGCCGAGCCGTTCGGACAGCGCCCGCAGGATCGACCAGTCTTCCTTGGCCTGCCCTTTCGGGAACACCGCGCGATAGCCGAACTGAACCCGGCCCTCGGTGTTGACGTAGATGCCGTCTTTCTCGGTATAGGCGGCGCCCGGCAGGATCACGTCGGCCAGGTGGGCCCCCGCGTCGCCATGGGTGCCGAGATAGACCGTGAAGGCGTCAGAGCCCTTGGCGTCGATTTCGTCTGCGCCCAGCAGGAACAGCACGTCGAGCGCGCCCTTCTCCACCATTTCGCCGGCGCTCTTGCCGCCCTCGCCCGGGACGAAGCCCAGGTCGAGACCGCCCACGCGGGCGGCGGCCGAGTGCAGCACGTTCCAGGTCATGCCGAAGGTCTTGGCGGCCGCGGCGGCGGCGGCCAGAACAGCCCCGCCGTCAGCCCGCGCCAAGGCGCCCGCGCCGACGATGATCGCCGGGTTCTTGGCGCCCTTCAGGGCGGTGACGAAGTCGTTCTTGGCGCCCGAGAGGCCCGAGAGGGTCTGCGGCCCAGCGCCGAGATAGTCGTAGCCATAGGTCAGGTCGGCCTGTTCGCCGATCACGCCCACGCGCAGCGCGCCGGCCAGCCAGCGCTTGCGCAGGCGGGCGTTGAACACCGGAGCCTCGACGCGCGGGTTGGTCCCGACCAGCAGAATGACGTCGGCCTCTTCGATGCCGGCGATGGTCGAGTTCAGCAGCCAGCTCTCACGCGGGCCGGCGCCCAGCGCCATGCCGTCCTGGCGGCAATCAAGGTTCTTCACCCCAAGGCCGCCGAACAGGTCGAGCGCCGCCTTCATGGATTCGGCGTCCTGCACGTCGCCGGCGATGACGCCGACGCGCTCGGGCGTGGTCGCCTTCACCTTGGAGGCGATCAGGTCGAAGGCCTCGGCCCAGGTCGCGGGCTGCAAGCGGCCGCCCTTGCGCAGGAACGGCTGGTCCAGGCGCTGACGCGACAGACCATCGACCGCATAGCGCGTCTTGTCGCTGATCCACTCTTCGTTGATGTCTTCGTTCAGGCGCGGCAGCACGCGCAGCACGGCCGGGCCGCGGCTGTCGACGCGGATCGACGAGCCCAGCGCGTCCATCACGTCCACGCTCTCGGTCTTCTTCAATTCCCACGGACGGGCGTTGAAGGCGTAGGGCTTGGAGGTCAGGGCGCCGACCGGGCAGAGGTCGATCACGTTGGCGGACAGTTCGGACGCGACAGACTTGTCCAAATAAGTCGTGATTTCAACGTCTTCGCCGCGAGAGATGAGACCGATGTCCGGCACGCCGGCCACTTCGGTGATGAAGCGGACGCAGCGCGTGCACTGGATGCAGCGGGTCATGACCGTCTTGATCAACGGCCCCATATACTTCTCTTCGACCGCACGCTTGTTGTCGGCGTAGCGGCTGTCGTCGCGGCCATAACCCATGGCCTGATCTTGCAGGTCGCACTCGCCGCCCTGGTCGCAGATCGGGCAGTCGAGGGGGTGGTTGATGAGCAGGAACTCCATCACCCCTTCCCGCGCCTTCTTGACCATGGGCGAGTTGGTGATGATCTCGTTGCCTTCGGCGGCCGGCAGCGCGCACGAAGCTTGCGGCTTCGGCGGGCCAGGCTTCACCTCGACCAGGCACATCCGGCAGTTGCCGGCGATGCTGAGACGTTCGTGATAGCAGAAGCGCGGGATCTCTTCCCCGGCCAGTTCCGCCACCTGCAGAACCGTCATACCGGGCTCGAACTCGACCTCGACGCCGTTGACTGTGGCTTTTGGCATGCCGTTACTCCGCCGCCGCCAGGGTCGCGCCCTGCACGTGCGGCTTGCCGATACGGTAGTTGGTGATCCGCTCTTCGACCTCGTGGCGGAAGTGGCGGAACAGGCCCTGGATCGGCCACGCCGCAGCGTCGCCCAGACCGCAGATGGTGTGGCCTTCGACTTGGCTGGCGACGTCGAGCAGGAGATCGATCTCCTTCATCTCGGCTTCGCCCGTGGCCATGCGCTCCATCACCCGCCACATCCAACCGGTGCCTTCACGGCACGGCGTGCACTGGCCGCAGCTCTCGTGCTTGTAGAAGTACGAAGCGCGCGCGATGGCCCGGACCAGATCGGCGTCCTTGTCCATCACGATCATGGTGGCGGTGCCCAGGCCCGACCGGCGACCGGCCAGGTCGTCGAAGTCCATCAGCGCGACCTCGGCCTCTTCAGCCGGAATCATGCGCATCGAGATCCCGCCCGGGATCACGGCCTTCAGATTGCCCCAACCGCCGCGCACGCCGCCGAAGTGGTCTTCGATCAGCTGACGCATCGGAATCGACATGGCCTCTTCGACCACGCAGGGCTTGTTGATGTGGCCCGAGGCCGCCATCAGCTTGATGCCCGAGTTCTTCGGACGGCCAAAGCCGGCGAACCAGTCTGCGCCGCGGCGCAGGATGGTGCCGACGACCGAGATCGACTCGACGTTGTTGATGGTGGTCGGCGCGCCGTAGATGCCGGCGCCGGCCGGGAACGGCGGCTTCAGGCGTGGTTGGCCCTTCTTGCCTTCCAGGCTTTCCATCAGCGCGGTTTCGTCGCCGCAGATATAGGCCCCGCCACCGTGGGTGACGTGAAGGTCGAAGTCCCAACCGTGGACGTTGCCCTTGCCGATCAGCTTGGCCTCATAGGCCTGCTTGATCGCCGCTTCCAGGCGCTCGCGCTCATGCACGTATTCGCCGCGGATGTAGATGTAGGCCGTGTGGGCGCGGATGGCGTAGCTGGCCACCAGGCATCCCTCGATCAGCAGATGCGGATCGTTGCGGATGATCTCGCGGTCTTTACAGGCCCCCGGCTCGGACTCGTCGGCGTTGACGACCAGGAAGTGCGGTCGCTCGCTTTCGGCCTTCGGCATGAAGGTCCACTTCAGACCCGTCGGGAAACCGCCGCCGCCGCGTCCGCGCAGGCCGGATTCCTTGATCTGATCGCAGATCCACTCCGGGGTCTGCTTCAGCATTTCGCGGGTGCCGTTCCAGCAGCCGCGCGCCTTCGCGCCCTCCAGGCCCCAATCATGGACGCCGTAGAGGTTCGTGAAGATGCGGTCCTTGTCTTCGAGGATGCCGACCAAGGCCCCTACACTCCCTTTTGCGCAGGGCGAACGCCCGCGACGAAAATCATGCTGCTCACGCCGCCGGCTCCTTGGCGCCCTTGGTAGGCTTGGGCGCGTTCGGGAGGGACTTGATGGGCTTGGCGCGGCTGCCGTCATAAAGCGACGGATCGATCAACACGAGTGGGCCGCCCTCGGGCGCAGAGCCCTGGCGGCCGGTCACCGAGCCCGGCGCAGGCGTGCGGCCCGCGGCGAACTCGTCGAGCAGCTTGTCGAAGCTCTCGACCGTGAGGTCTTCGTAGTAATAGTCGTTGATCATCGCCATCGGCGCGTTCGAACACGCGCCCAGGCACTCGACTTCCTGCCAGTAGAACTTGCCGTCGGCCGAGCGGTGATCTTTCGGACCCAGCCGCTTCTTGCAGTGGGCCAGCAACTCGTTCGCGCCGCGCAGGGCGCAGGGCGTGGTGCCGCAGACCTGGACCAGCGCATGGGTGCCGACCTGTTCCAGCATGAACATGGTGTAGAAGGTCGCGACCTCCAGCACCCGGATCTGGGCCATGCCGAGCATCTCGGCGACAGCGCGGATGGCGGGCTCGGAGACCCAGCCTTCCTGCTTTTGGACCAGCCACAGGATCGGGATGACCGCCGACTGCTGCTTGCCGGCCGGGTATTTCGAAATCCACCACTGCGCCTGCTCCAGGCTCTCTTTCGAGAAGGTGAAGCTCGCGGGCTGGTTCGGGGAGAGGCGGCGAACGCTCAAGCGATCCTCACTTCACGAAGTCGACGCGGACGATCTTGGCGTCGGCGATGGTGTAGATGGCGGCGACCTCGAAGGGGTCGGCGTCAGGCGAACGCTTGACCCGCTCATGGTCGATGACGTTGTTCCCGACCACGATGCGGTTCAGCAGCTCGGCATGGTTCTGCGGAAAGTCCGCGAAAACCTGCTCGTACTTGGCGCGATAGGCGGCGATGCCGCTGATCGTCACCGCGCCGTTCAGATCGGCGACAACGATGTTGTCGGCGAAACAGGCGCAGTGACCGTCAAGATCCTGGGCGTTGTAGGCCTCGAGTTGGGCCTCGGCCACGTCGAACGGGCTGATGCAGGCAGGCGCGCTCAACGGTCGATCTCCCCGAACACGATGTCCAGCGACCCGAGGATCGCCGAGACGTCGGCCAGCATGTGGCCGCGATTGATCCAGTCCATGGCCATCAGGTGCGGATAGCCCGGCGCACGGATCTTGCAGCGATAGGGTTTGTTGGTGCCGTCAGAGACCAGGAACACGCCGAACTCGCCCTTGGGCGCTTCGACGCAGGCATAGACCTCGCCCGGCGGCGTGCGGAAGCCCTCGGTATAGAGCTTGAAGTGGTGGATCAGCGCTTCCATCGAACGCTTCATCTCACCACGACGTGGGGGAGCGAACTTGTTGTCCTCGGTCATCACGGGACCGGGGGTCTTCTTCAGCCGCGCGACGCATTGCTGGATGATCCGCACGGACTCGCGCATCTCCTGCATGCGGCAGAGATAGCGGTCGTAGCAGTCGCCGTTCACGCCCAGCGGGATATCGAACTCGAAGTCGTCGTAGCACTCGTAGGGCTGGTTGCGGCGAAGGTCCCAGGCGATGCCCGAGCCCCGCACCATGACGCCCGAGAAGCCCCAGGTGATCGCCTCTTGCTTGGTCACCACGCCGATGTCGACGTTGCGCTGCTTGAAGATGCGGTTGCCGGTGATCAGCTTGTCGATGTCGCCGATCGGACGCGCGAAGGCGTCGGCCCAGTCGCCGATATCGTTGACCAGCGCCTCGGGTAGATCCTGGTGGACGCCGCCGGGACGGAAGTAGTTGGCGTGCAGGCGAGCGCCGCAGGCGCGCTCATAGAAAACCATCAGCTTCTCGCGCTCTTCGAAGCCCCACAACGGCGGGGTGAGCGCGCCGACGTCCATCGCCTGGGTCGTCACGTTAAGCAGGTGGTTCAGCACCCGGCCGATTTCCGAGAACATCACCCGGATGATCGAGCCGCGGATCGGAACATCAAGGTCGAGCAGCTTCTCAATGGCCAGGCAGAACGCATGCTCCTGGTTCATCGGCGCCACGTAGTCGAGGCGGTCGAAATACGGGATATTCTGGAGGTAGGTTCGGTACTCCATCAGCTTTTCGGTGCCGCGATGCAGCAAGCCGATGTGCGGGTCGACCCGCTCCACGACTTCGCCGTCCAGCTCCAGGACCAGGCGCAGAACGCCGTGGGCCGCGGGGTGCTGCGGGCCGAAATTGATGTTGAACTTGCGGACCGGGGTTTCCGGTATCGTCACGGGTGTCGAAGCGTCGTCAGCCATCACTTCGTGCCTCCCGCTTGGGGCGCGCCGGCCCCGGCCACCTTCTCATCGCCCGGCAGCACGTAATCGGCGCCTTCCCACGGCGAGAGGAAGTCCCAGTTTCGATATTCGACGGCCTTGACCGGCTCGTAGACGACACGCTTCAGCTCGTCGTCGTAGCGCAGCTCGACATAACCCGTCATCGGGAAGTCCTTGCGCAGCGGATGGCCGTGGAAGCCGTAGTCGGTCAGGATCCGGCGTAGGTCGGGATGGCCTTCGAAGAAGATCCCGTACATGTCGAACGCCTCGCGCTCGAACCAATCGGCACACGGATAGACGCCCGTGATCGTCGGAACCGGCGTGTCTTCGTCGGTCTGGATCTTCAGGCGGCAGCGGTAGTTCTTGGTCAGCGACAGCAGGTGGTAGACCACGTCGAACCGCTGGACTCGGTCCGGATAATCGACCCCGCAGAGGTCGATCAGTTGCTCGAAACCGAACTGGTCACGCAGCTGCGTCAGCGCCGGCACGATCCGGTTCGCAGGAGCGGTCAGGGTCAGTTCGCCATAGGCCACATCATAGCCGGCGACAGCGCCGGCCGCGGAGGTGACGATCTCGTTGCCCAGCGCCTGCAGGGCGTCCTCGGTGACGGGCCAGCTCATCGCTCGATCGTCCCCGTCCGGCGGATCTTCTTCTGCAGCTGCAGAACGCCGTAGACCAGGGCTTCAGCCGTAGGCGGGCAACCGGGCACATAGATGTCGACCGGAACGATCCGGTCACAGCCGCGCACGACGGAATAGCTGAAATAGTAGTAGCCGCCGCCATTGGCGCACGAGCCCATCGAGATGACGTAGCGCGGCTCGGGCATCTGGTCGTAGACCTTGCGCAGAGCCGGGGCCATCTTGTTGCACAGCGTGCCGGCGACGATCATCACGTCCGACTGGCGCGGTGACGCGCGCGGCGCGAACCCGTAGCGCTCCAGGTCATAACGCGGCATCGAGGCCTGCATCATTTCCACGGCGCAGCAGGCCAGGCCAAACGTCATCCACATGAGCGAGCCGGTGCGCGCCCAGGTGATCAGGTCGTCAGCGGCCGCAGTGATGAAGCCCTTGTCGGCCAGTTCGCTCGACACGCCGTCGAAGAACGGGTCGTGGACTTTGGGGTCGTAGCCCTCGACCGTCGTACGGCCGGCCGAACCCGCGGGAACGATCACTCCCATTCCAGGGCGCCTTTCTTCCACTCGTAGATGAAGCCGACGGTCAGAATGCCCAGGAAGGACATCATCGACCAGAAGGCGAACTGGGCCACGTCCTGCGGCAGCTTCATAAGCGCCACGGCCCAGGGGAACAGGAAGGCCACTTCAAGGTCGAAGATGATGAAGAGGATCGACACCAGGTAGAACCTGACGTCGAACTTCATCCGCGCGTCATCGAACGCGTTGAAGCCGCACTCATAGGTCGACATTTTTTCCGGATCGGGAGCCGACGGCGCAAGCGTCGCTGACGCCACGAGGAAGGCGAGCCCCAAAACGGCCGCGATCCCCAGGAAGATCACGATGGGCAGATACTGCAAAAGAAAGGCGTTCATGGAATCCTCGAAGGAGTCGCGCGCCCTTCTAGACCACCATTGCGCAGGGTTCAAACGGCGTGGTGCGACCGTTGGTATCGCAGCGCCACATAAATAGCATCGGGTGAAAATTTCGACGCGTCTGTGAGGCTCAAGCCCTTTCCGCGCCTTGGAAAACGCCCATTTGCCGCGCGCTTAACTTCACTCGCGCCTAAAGGCGCTAGTAATAATCACTCTCAACTTTAAGGGCCATTTGGAGCGCTTGAGGCCGATTTAGCTCTCGCTTTCCACCCTGAAGGAGGCCTTGCCACCCGATTGACGCCCGGCTCCCCGCCCCACCGGCGCGAACTCCGCCCGCGCCGCGTAATTGGCGTCTTATGCACGGCCCTACCACCTTCATTTGCAGATGGCCGTTGACACGATTCAAGTCGGGTCATATCAGACGCCCCTCGCGGCGACGTAGCCGTCACGCGGATGTAGCTCAGTTGGTTAGAGCGCCGGCCTGTCACGCCGGAGGTCGCGGGTTCGAGTCCCGTCATTCGCGCCATTTCTTCTTTCGCTTCTCAGCGGTTCAAGTTCCGGTCCAACCGGGGTTCGAACAGCCGGTCTGCGGATGTAGCTCAGTTGGTTAGAGCGCCGGCCTGTCACGCCGGAGGTCGCGGGTTCGAGTCCCGTCATTCGCGCCACCCTCCCCGAACAATCAAGACGCCCTGGTCGCAGCCTCTCCTGGCCGCAGGAACAGTCTCGTGATCTCGGGATGCTCCAGTCGCAGCTGCTCGCTCAGTTCCTGGGCCGCGCGCTCGATTTCGCCACCGCGCAGATCGTCGTCGAAATCGATGGTCACCCCGACGAGAATTTCCTGCGGGCCTAAATGCAGGCTCAGCACCTCGATCACCTCGACCACCCTTGGGTCGGCCGACAGAATCCTGCGTATGTCCGCCACCACGCTCGGCAGGGCTGCTTCGCCCGTCAGCAGGCTGCGGGTTTCGTTGGCCATGAAGGCCGCGACCGCCACCAGCAACAGGCCGATCCCCACCGACGCGGCGCCATCGGCCCAAGGCAGATCGAGCATAACCGCCGCGCCGACGCCGACCAGCGCCATGGTCAGGCCGATCAGCGCGGCGCAATCTTCCAGCAGCACTGCGAACAGGCTCGGATCCTTGCTGTTGCGCACCGCAGACAGCATCTGCGCGCCGGGATTGCGCCTGCGGCTCTCACGCCAGGCCACAGCGAATGAGGCGCTCTCGAAACCGATGGCCACGCCCAGCACCAGGAAATTGATCCACGGCTTGGTCAGAGGCTCTGGGTTCATGATCTTGAGGAAGCCCTCATAGATCGAGAAAGCCCCGCCCAAGGCAAAGATCATCAGGGCGACCACGAAGCCCCAGAAATAGAGCTCCATCCCGTGACCAAAGGGGTGGCCGTCATCCGGCGGCTTGGCCGCGCGGCGCAGTCCCAGGAGCAAGAGCCCCTGGTTTCCGGTGTCGACCAGCGAGTGGACAGCCTCGGTGAGCATGGCCGAACTGCCCGTGAAGATGAAGGCGGCGAACTTGCTGGCCGCGATAGCTAGGTTGCCCGCGGCGGCCGCGTAGATCGCGAAGCGTGAGTCCCCCGCCATCAGTTACTCCCCTCGCCGCAACTCCCTGCCCTAGGCGCGGTTCCGCTGGGCTTGACCATTCCGGCCCAGGGGCGATCTTGCATCACTGCTCAGCTTGAGGATGCGCGGCCATGAAAACCTATCGCTCGCTCGCCGCGCTCGTCGTGTGGTTCGGCTTGCTGCTGCAGTACTTCCTGATGGTGCGAGGACAGAGCGGTGATGCGCTGGCCGCGCGCACCATCAACTTCTTCAGCTACTTCACCATCCTCAGCAATCTGCTTGCGGCCATCGCCCTTTCGGCCCCGGCGGTGGCTCCGGGCGGCCCCATCGGGCGCTTCTTCGCCAAGCCGTCAGTGCGGACAGCTGTTGTGCTCTACACATCGGTCACGGCGGCAACCTACATCGTGATCCTGCAAGGCCTGTGGAATCCGCAGGGCTTGCAATGGGTGGCGGACACGACCTTGCACTATGTGACGCCGGCGCTCTTCCTGCTCGACTGGCTGCTGTTCACGCCGAAAGGCGCCCTGCGCTGGCGCTCGGTGCCGCCCTGGCTGGCCTTCCCGCTGGTCTACGGCCTCTACAGCATCTTCCGTGGGCCGTTTTCGGGCTTCTATCCCTATCCGTTCCTCGACGTTTCCAACCTTGGATTGGCCCGGGTGGTGGTCAACATGGCGGCGATGAGCGGCTTCTTCCTGGCGATGGGATTGGCCTTCGTTCTCATCGACCGCCTATTGAAGCGCCGGCGAGCCTAGCCCGCCGCGCGCATCGCCTTCAGCGCGCCGGCCCAGCGCGCCAGTTCATCCAGCATCGCCTTGGCCGAAGTCTCATGCAGCTCGTTCGGCGTGAAGGTCTTCTCAGCGTCCAGATGCTGCGGGAACATCGGGATCGTCACCTGCTCGGGCAACGGCATGATCTTGAAACTGGTCAGCATCAGCTTCTCGGCCTGGACCGCGCGCAGCCCGCCTGAAACGCCGCCATAGCTGACAAAGCCCGCGACCTTGCTGCCCCACTCGTGAACCAGATAGTTCATGGCGTTCACCAGCGATGGCGGCGGGCCGTAGTTGTATTCCGGGGTGACGAAGACGAACGCATCGCCGCGTTCGACGCTCGCGCTCCAGGCCTTGGTGTGCTCGTGCTCGTATTTCCGCAGCCGCGGGTGGTGCGGCTCGTCATAGACGGGCAGGTTGAAGTCGGCGAGATCGACCAGTTCGACCTCAAAGCCGCCATGCGCCTTCGCGTAGGTCTCGAACCACCGGCCGATCGAAAGCCCGACACGGCCGGGGCGAGTGGAGCAAACAATCACATTGAGCTTCAGGGACATGGTCGACCTCACGGAGTGTAGAGGTCAGCTATAGCCTGTTGAGCGCCGACCGCTAGCCGGGCGGACCTTGCGGGAACGCTGGAAGGCCCGGTGTAAGCTGGTGCCAGGGCGGCGCCTCGGCGGTCCAGATGTGCATGGCTGGCGATAGTTCGGCGGGATCGTCCAGGCTGCCGACCTTCACGGCGAGGAACGGCATGGCCAATGGGTCCGAATAGAGCGGCGTCCCGCATTCGGGGCAGAACACTCGCTCGACATCCGAGCCGCTGCCGCCGGGACTCCTGAACCCTTTCGGATAGCCCTTGGTCAGTTCAAAGGCCGTGCGCGGCGCGAGCGCGACATAGTTCGGCCCGCCGCCTGAGCTGTACTGACACTGTCGGCAGTGGCAGACCCCGACAGCCATCGGCGGCTGGGTGATCTTGTAGCGCACCGACCCGCAGGCGCAGCCGCCTTGCAACTCGCTCATGACGTCCCTTCCCTAGCCGACCAGTTCGGCGCTTTTGGTAAGTACGAAGTCCTTCGGATCCGGCGCCAAGGTCGCCCGCCAATAGTCCACCAGGGCGAAGGGCCAGTTCTGGCTCACCCGCCCCTTCTCGTTTTTGTACCAACTGGTCACCTGCGGCGCGCCCCAGGCCATCAGGCTGTTGCCCGCGTCTACCTTGGCGTTGAAGGCGTCATGAACGTCCCGCTTCGGCTCCATCGCCGCAGCCCCGGTCTCGGCCAGCAATTTCAGGCACCCGAGGATGTAGCGGACGCTGCATTCGGAGAAGAAGATGATGGAGCCGTTGACCACGATGTTGGTGTTCGGTCCGTAGATCATGAAGAGGTTAGGGAAGCCTGGCGTGGTCATCCCCAGATAGGCGCGAGCGTCGCCATCCCAGCTGGCGTGAAGGTCAGCCCCGTCGCGGCCGGTGATCTTCATCGGCCACAGGAACTTCGAGGCGTAGAAGCCGGTCCCGTAGATGATCACGTCGAACTCGCGGCTCTCGCCGTCAACGGTGACGATGCCTTGCGGGGTGATTTCGGAGACGCCCTCCGTCACCAACTCGACATTGTCGCGCTTCAGCGCTTCGATCCATACGCCGTTGTCCAGCAGGGACCGCTTGCCGCCGACCGGATAGGTCGGGATCACCTTGGCGATCAGGTCGGGACGATCTGGCGCCTGGGCGGCGATGGCCTGCGCGATCATCTCGCGGAAGCCGAAGTTCATTTCGCTGACCGCCGTCGGCGGCCCCGTCCAATTGGGATCGGCGGTGACCATGGGCAAAAGCCCGTCGGTCACGGTCCAGAACATCCAGAAGCGGTACCATTTGTCGTAGAACGGCAAGTGCTCCATCAGCCAGTTCATGCCGGCCGGCACGTCCTCGTGATAGTGCGCCACCGGGAACCCCCACGGCGGCGTGCGCTGGAACACCGTCAGGCTGCCGACCTTGCCCGCGATCTCCGGCACGAACTGAAAGGCGCTGGCTCCCGTGCCGATCACGGCCACCCGCTTGCCGGTCAAATCGACATCGTGCCGCCATTCGGCCGAATGGAAGGCCGCGCCCGCGAATCGTTCGCGCCCTTTGATCTCCGGATAGCGGGGCCGGTTCAGCTGGCCGACAGCGGTGATGACCGCCTGGGCCTCGACGCGCTCGATCCCTGAGGGGGTCTTCAAACGCACTTTCCAGATCGCGCGCGGTTCGTCCCAGACCAATTCCTCGACGGTAGTCTCGAACCGGACGTGCTTCTTGACGTCGTGGCGAGCGGCGACGCCGCGGAAATAGTCCAGCAGCACGGGCTGGGTCGAGAAATGCTGCGGCCAGAAGTGGTTCGGCTCGAAGCTGTAGGAGTACATGTGATTGGAGGAATCCACCCGGCAACCCGGATAGGTGTTCTCCAGCCACGTGCCGCCCACGTCGGCGTTCTTGTCCACGACCTCGAACGGCACGCCGGCCTGGGTCAAACGGATGGCCGCGAGGATGCCGGACATTCCGGCGCCGACGACGAGGACATTCAGCCGCCGCGCCGCGGCCTTGAGCTGCGGCGAGGACCATTGCGGATCCTTCGAACTGTGGCCGTCCAGCGCGAGCTCATCGGTGAGAAACTCGCCGTAGCCGTCAGGAATGTCCGCGCCCGCAACGAAGCTCATCATCTGACGGACAGCTTCAGGTCCGGGGATTGGCGCCATCGGCCGCTTGCCGGTCAGATAGTCGATGATCGCGACCTTGGCGGCCGCTCGCATCTTGGCCTGCTCGGCCGCGGACACGCCTGTCTCGCCACGCGAGAGCGGCATGTAAGTCGGCCGCCACTCTGGCCGCAGCCAGGTCATATCACCCGTCAGATGCACCAGGGCCGCCGACAGCGCCGGCAAATGCGCGCTCTCCAAAGCCTGATCGAGGGTGGTCAAATCGACCGCCATGCTCTTTCTCCCTGGATTATCATTGTTCTTTCAAGGGAGCTTACGCCTCTCTCGGGCGAGGAAAAGGGCGCCCTGGCGTCAGGGCGCCTTAGCTCATGCGACGATCCGAACCGGCAGGGTCTCGTAGCCCTTCACGAAGCTGGAACGTACCCGGCGCGGCTCGTCCATCACCTCGATCCGCTCGAACCGCTTGAGGATCTCCTCCCAGACGACCCGCAGTTGCATCTCCGCCAGCCGATTGCCAACGCAGCGGTGGATGCCAAAGCCGAAGGAGAGGTGCTGACGGGGCCGTTCGCGATCGATGATGAAGCGTTCAGGCTCGGCGATCGTCTCGTCGTCGCGGTTGCCCGAGACGTACCACATGACGACCTTGTCGCCCTTCTTGATGGTCTTGCCGCCCAGTTCGAAGTCCTCGGTCGCCGTCCGGCGCATATGGGCGAGCGGCGTCTGCCAGCGGATGATCTCGGGCACCATCGAGGTGATCAGCGAGTGATCGGCGCGCAGCTTGTCGTACTGCTCCGGATTTTGATTGAGGGCGTAGAGGCCTCCGGACATCGAGTTGCGAGTGGTGTCGTTGCCGCCGACGATCAGCAGGATGATGTTCCCGAGATATTCGTCCGGCGTCATGTTCCGAGTGGCCTCGCCGTGCGCCAACATCGAGATCAGGTCTCCGCGCGGCGGCTCATTGACCCGCTGGTTCCAGAGCTCGGTGAACTCGGCCAGGCACTCCAGGAGTTCGGCCTGCCGCTCATCCTCGGTCTCGCAGATCCCGCCCGCCATCGGGATGCAGGTCGCCACGTCCGACCAGCGGGTGAGCTTGCGCCGCTCCTCGAAGGGGAAATCGAACAATGTCGCCAGCATCTGGGTCGTCAGTTCGATCGACACCCGGTCAACCCAGTCGAAGGTCTCGCCTCGCGGCAAGGCGTCCAGGATCTTGGCCGCCCGCTCGCGGATGATCGGCTCCATCATGTGCAGGTTGGTCGGCGAAACGATCGGGCTGACCGTCTTGCGCTGCACGTCATGACGCGGCGGATCCATGGCGATGAAGCTTGGCCTGCGCAGGTCCGGGCGCGCGTCGCGGATGGTGATGCCACCGAGCGCGGCCTCCGACGAGAAGACCCCGTGGTTGGTGTCGACCACCATGATGTCGTTGTATTTGGTGACCGACCAATAGGCCCCGAACTCGGAGTCCGCGCAGTAGTGGACCGGATCCTCGCGCCGCAGGCGTTCGAAATAGGGCCAGTGGGTGTTGGTTCGGAACAGCTCCGGATCGCCCGGATGCATTTCCTCAAGCGGCATTGAGTAGGCGCGAGCCCGCGCTTCGTCGGCCAGCTTCATGGCGCCGTCAGCCATTCGATCCTCCCTGGTGCGGCGCCTGGTTTTCGGCTGGGAGGCCGTGACCGGCGTCGTTCAGGCGATGAAATCCCAAACGAGACGCTGTCACAACGTCTTAAAAATCCGAACTAGGTTCGGTTCGGCCTCAAGCGCGAAGCAATCGCCACGCCGCGTAGGGAGACTCTTGGTCAGCGCCGACGGGTTGGTGGCGCACGTCCAGCGCCTGATCGTCAAGTGGCTTGGCGAGTTCCGCGTACACCGTCGCGGTCGAAAGCCCGAACGGCTCCCCGTCTTCATTGGAGTAGGCGAACCTGACAGCGCTCACTCCAGTCAGGTACATGGCCGACAGGCACATCGGGCATGGCTGCCCGCTCGCATAGACGACGCACCCGTCCAGACGCGGGGCGCCCAGCACCTGGGCGGCCTTGCGGATCGCGGAGAGTTCGGCGTGGGCCGTCGGATCTCCCGTCGCGCCAATCTCATTCACCCCCGTAGCGATCACCTCGCCGTCCTTCACGACCAGGGCGCCGAAGGGACGTCCGCCGTGGTCGCGTACATTGGCGAGCGCCAGTTCAATCGCCTGTCGCAGGAAGTGCTCATCAGTCGCCATCACCGCCTCCTAGCCTTGCGCCTGCGCTATCCGATCCAGGATCTCGGGTGACAGCGTCATGCCCGAGGCGTCCAGGTTTTCGATAAGGTGCGCCATCCTGGTCGTGCCCACCACGGCGCACGACACATTCGGGTCGGACAGCACATAGGCGAGCGCCGCCTGCGCCCCCGTCATGTCCGGGATCTGCGACAGGAAGCCGAACCGCGCGCCGCGGGCGACATCGGCCCGGTGGTTCTTCAGCGCCCGCAGCGCATACCAGACATCCCTCGGCGCGCGCAGGCGAAGGACTTGGCGATTGGCGTGCCCCATGGCCAGCGCCATCCCGGCCAGCACGCCCTTGCCCTGCCCCGTCGCCCTGGCGATGAGCGGCGCGCGCTCGGGGCGCAGGACGTTGTAGTCCACCATCACCACGTCAAAGACCGGCAGGCCGACGACATGCTCGATCAGGGCGGGGTCGAAGCTGTTGACGCCCAGCGCCTGCACTAGCCCGCGGCGCTTCAGACCGCCCAGCATGGCCAGCATCCTGTCATCGAGTTCGGCAACCGCCGGCCCATGCAGCTGCAGAAGCGGCAGCGTCTCAAGGCCAAGGTTGCGCAGGCTGCGCTCGACGCTCGCCTCGATACCCTC
Organism: bacterium; assembly: GCA_030824495.1. GTDB lineage: Bacteria > Pseudomonadota > Alphaproteobacteria > Caulobacterales > Caulobacteraceae > Phenylobacterium. Next base: position 85,319 of record JAVBXP010000013.1, on the reverse strand, counting down.
GAGGGAAAAATCACGGATCACACGGCGGCCGTCATGCCGCGTACCGGCCTTGGTGGCGACCACCACCCCGTCCAGGTTCCGCCCCTTTAGCGCCCGCCCCAGTCTCGGCTCGGCCTCCCCGCCCGAATAGGCGGCCCCGGTGTCGTAGAACGTGACACCATGATCCAGCGCCGTATGCACCAGCTTCACGGCCTGGCGCTCATCAAACGCCTTCTGGCCCCACCAACTTGCGCAGCCGAGCCCAATCTCCGAGACGATCAAGCCGGTCTTGCCGAGCGGTCGGTAGCGCATTTGAGAGACACTTCTTGGCAAGGCCCGCCCTAAGCGTGACCTACGGGCCGGGGCCCACGCCTGGGCGAAGAATGGTGGGCGGCGAGGGGATCGAACCCTCGCGTCTGATTTCCTTAAATTTATGGCTTCTCGGGTGACGATCAGACCCCAATTATGCAATGCCTATGCAATGCCGAAATGACCCGCTTAACCTCTGACGGAGGTCCACCGAATGGTGCAAACCAAATGCCTCAGTCCTAGCAGCTACAGTTGAAATTAGCTTTTTCAGCGCCGCAGCACCAGCCGAACTCCTCGCAGCGACCAGACTAGCTGCACCCTGCCATTGGCGGCTTTGCGGCCAACTGGGGCGAACTCGTAAGACGGCCACTCAACGCGAAACTTAGCATATTGCCGCGTTCCTAAGCCCGGATCAGGCCGACTGTTGAACACCCGGCAGCTTGATTGCTGAGCCGAGCGTGCGGTCCTTATAGGGACTTCCCGTTTCGTCTACGGGCACTTCGAACGATTGCGATCTTCGGTTTCCGCGCCGATCAGTATATTTCACCATCACCGAAAGCGGCTGCACTTCTTCTGGCGAGTTGTATTCGAAGCGGAGAGGCATCGAGGCACCCTCCGGGAACAGGTTTGCGGAGGTCATGATGACGCCGTCGATGATGACCTGCATGTCCGTACAAGTTGGTCCCGCATTGCTAAGCTGCGGGGTCAACGTCCTTTTTGGCCCCGAGTAGCTGCCACCAACTCCCGTCAAAAGGAGTTGAGGCTGAGCAACTCGATCCGCCTCCTCCTCTTCCCTAACTCGCGCAGCATATTCGGCGGAAAGCTGCTCGCGGGTGACCTCGACAAGCTGACGTTGTTGTTCGACAGAGTTGCGTAGCTCTTCACCCTGGAGCCAAAGCGCACGCGCACTGTTCTGAAGCTCGTCGCCCTGCTGTCGAAAGCCCAATACCAACCAGAGAAACGCCAGCGGGGCGAACACGCCGGAAAGGAACGTCGCGAACTCGTCGGGCGACATGTGCAACATGTTTCCCCACACCCGCCACGCGTAGACGCTCATGCCGACTACGTAAGTGGTGCTTGCCGCCAGGCCGGCGATGAACAGACGGTGCGCATTCTTGGTCTCGTTTCCCGCAGGAACATTTTTGCTCACTTCCACTGCGGAACGCCCCTTTACCAATTCGCTTCCTACAGTCGCCATCTTCGCCCGTACAGCCTCTCGGCTCTGCAAGGTAGGTCGGAGACGCCCTATCCATTTCTCACCCAACACCATCCGCGCCGGGAACCAGCCTCCGACACCGAAGGATGCTGAGGTGCAGCCACGCCACAACCGCAACTGGCAATGCTTCGCCTGACGTGTATCGTGACTACAGGGGTGGGATTCTATGTCTGTTTACGACGATAAACCTGATCGCTTTTTAGCAAAGCTTGCAGTCCAGGTTGGCGACAACGTCGAAGTCTACTGTGCGGGATTCGAGCTTGAAAAATGGCGCTCTAGCGGCTTCGCATTCCACTTGGTGGAGTGGCTACCCGAATACGCGCTTCCAGAAGACGAGCTTCGCACCCATCACGGCAACATTTTAGTAAAATTAAATCAAGCAGCCGTACGCGTCTATACAAGCAAGAAATATGAAAAGCGCGGCGAAGCCGGCGAGATAGCCCTTCATGCGGTATGCCGTGAATACTTCGGAACTATACCAATCAGCCCGCGTGTCTTCTACAAGTCATCCTCCAATGACGTAGTTAAGGCTTTTGACATGGTGCACGTCCGACTGATCGACGGCCAAGTTCCGGAAATCTGGCTCGGAGAATCAAAGCTATACGAGAGTGCATCCGACGCCATTGGGGATGCCATCACATCGGTTAAAGCCCACCTTGATGCTGGCTTTCTCGCGAACCAGAAGGTCCTGCTTGGCCCCCAAATTCCGAAGTCGACACCTAGGTACGAGGAAATCGCGTCGCTATTTCGGAAAAGCGCGAGCCTCGACGAACTGGTGAAGAATGCCGTCTTCGTCATAGGCATTTCATGTAACAGCGCTGGCGCCCTGGAGGCGAAACTCTCCGACGCCGCCTACCTGGCGAAGATCAAAGCCGAAGCGGACTACCTTGTTAAACGCCTTATCCGCAGCGGGCTGACCGAAACCGTTCGAGTGGTCCTCGTTTACATACCGCTCGCGGCCAAAGCGGCCCTTGTCGATGCGTTCGACAACAGGCTGAAAGGGCTCCAATGAACCTTGGCGACGTCGACTGGCGGGCTGTCGGTGCGATGTCTGGCGCACCACTAAAAATCCAAATCTTTGAGATTTTTCAGGCAGCTTCGGCTGCGATCCAGGACGAAGCTGCGGACAGCCCAGTTCTTCTGAATGCCATTCCGCGGCTCGCCGATCTAATGGGGCGCAAAGACGAGTTAGATAGTTTTCGCGAAGCCTATAGCGCCCTCGCTCGATCAGTGGGCCTCTGGAACTACATCGATCGCGCTACAGCCGACGTCCGGGAGGATTTGGTCGCTGAAGCAGCGACAATTCCAAGGCTTAGCGTTGCGCTTCACAGAGAGCAGGTCTCCGCCCTCAATTCACTGCTGGCTGGAAACAATCTCATCCTCAGCGCACCGACAAGCTTCGGCAAAAGTCTGCTGGTGGATGCCCTACTTATTTCAGGGAAGTTCAAGCGCTGCGCGATAGTGCTACCAACAATCGCCCTTTTGGACGAATTCAGGCGCCGTCTGGTCAGGCGGTTTGGGGATGAGTTCGATGTCCTCATGCACCACTCTGAGCAAGCGACGCGCGACAAGGTAATTTTCCTAGGCACTCAGGAACGCCTTATAAATAGAGACGACCTGGGGTACTTAGATTTGGTCGTAGTGGACGAATTTTACAAACTTGACCCCTCACGACACGACGAAAGAAGCGTTACATTAAACGCGGCGGTCTATAAGTTACTTTCAAAGTCGAAACAATTCTTCTTTCTCGGTCCAAACATCGATAGCGTTAGTCTTTCTGATGACAGTCGATGGAAGTTCGAATTCTTAAAAACTCGCTTTTCCACCGTGGCGGTCGACACCTTCGATTTAAACAAGGTCCAAAACAAGGAGCTCCGCCTCAATGAAGAAGCCTACCGAGAGACGAACTGGCCGGCGCTAATATTTGTCTCCTCCCCAGATCGCGCCAACAAGATCGCGAAAAAGCTCACGAAAGAAAACGAAGCGATCGGCGATGGCAAAGCGTTGGCAGCCTGGATGGGGGAAAACTATGGCCCAGGCTGGGAGGTCAGCGACGCAGTCGCTTGCGGCGTCGGAGTTCACCATGGGCGCGTTCCCCGCGCCCTTGCCTCGCGGTTCGTCCGCCTGTTCAACGACAAGAAGCTTCCGGTACTGATCTGCACATCGACCCTTATCGAGGGTGTGAACACTGCTGCCAAATCCGTGCTGATTTACGACAAGAAGATCGCCCGGAGGGACTTCGACTTTTTCACCTTTGCAAACATCAAAGGGAGAGCTGGACGCCTGGGGCAGCATCATGTGGGCAACGTTTTTCTGTTCCATGCTCCTCCCGGAGATATCGGCGTCGATGTCACCGCTCCATTATTTGGCGACCTTGATGACGCCCCCGACGAGTTCGTGATCCACGTCGACGAAGAGGACTCAACGCCCCAAATCGACAACAGGGTGAACGACATGGCGGATCGGGTTGGCTTTACGCCGACCGAACTCAGACGCTTCTCTTCTATTGGCTTCGACACCCTTCTTATTTTGAGGGAGCTGGTAGCTGGGCGGATGAAGAACGGGACACGTATTCAGTGGTCCGCATGGCCACGTTACGAGGATTTACTTGCCGTTTGCGAGATCATCTGCCACGTAAAAGCAGCTAACGATTTTGGCGTTTATAGCTATAAGCAACTTGCGTTATATTTGAATCAACTTAGAACCGCAGATACGATGCGCGCTTTCTTCCACTGGCATGCATCTTCATTCAAGGGAGACGCCGAGAAGATCGATGGCGTCTTCAAATTTCTCCGCGCTACAGAATACAGCTTGCCGGAGTATTTCGCGGTGATTGATCTGTTGGTTCGCAAAGCTGGTGGGTCCTCCAACTACGAGCTGTTTCTTGCCGGAATGCCGCGCTGGTTTCGGGCTGACACACTGAAGATGCTGGAGGAACAGGGCGTGCCAATCCAAATCTCTGAGAGATTTCTTCGGCGCGACGACACCGTGGCCACGCTCGGAGCAAGACTAAGGCACCTCGCCGATAGAGCAGACGTTCGGTTGAGCGAGACCGAGGTGTCGTGGATTATCGATGCCCTGCCCCATTCCGACGACATCGAGGAGTGACGGTTGGCAATCGGCACTAGCCCGGCGCCTCCATCTGGAGTGGGGCTCTAAGCTCAAGCTAGAAGGCCAATTCCTCGCCGAGGTCGATTGCTCGCCAGCTCCGGTGGTCCGCTACTAAAGCCGGGGCTCAGCCCGGCCTAGGATGGGGGGATGAGCACAACCGCCGCATCCATGGCATCCTTTCGACCACTACCCGCAGTCGCATGGACCCCCGGCCGGGGTGAATGACGTCACGCTTGCGACCTCTGCCGTTCCCGTTTCGTTCGAGGTCGGGCCCGGGTGGCGTTTGCCCAGACCGACGCGTGGAGATGCACTGCCAGACAAAAAGCCCGCGGTACTCACAAGTACCTACGAGTCAACGCAGGAAAGTAATTGAACCCCGCGGCGAGGAAATGCGCGAATTCCTCGATATTCAGCAACGTTCCAAACGAATTCTTTACATTGCTAGAAATTTTTGATATGTACTGATCTGTTGGTAGCGGGGCTATCGACGCTGGCTTGCGGCGAGCCTTAACAACCGCCGATTTCACACCATTCTCTTGACGTTCATTCCTCAGCGAATGTTCGGAAGGTATGTCTCTATGTCTGCAACTAGCCCCGCTGCCGAAGTTCGCTTGGCCGAACGCCTTGCCTCAGAGGTCCAACGCTGGCCCCGCCTTCACCCCTTCGCTGAACACGCCGAACGCATCGTTCAGAAACTGATCGCCAAGGGTGCGCTGTTGAGCGGAAACGTCCCACACATGCCCGACGGGTCACCTCCAGTGACATTCGCGCTCGACCACATCATCCCCGAGATCGTCGCCGAGGATCGGCAGCACCGAGCTTCTCGCCGAAAACCATTCGAGCCTGTCCCGGACATGTTGCCTGCCGAGGGTGCGAAACGCCGAAAGGAGGCGCGGAGGGCGTTGGCTGACAAGTTGCTCCTCGCCAACAAGGCGGACACTTGATGTCCGACTTCGTGACCTATGAAACGCTGAAAGAGACCTATCCCGGCCTGCCGCAACGCCACTATCTCCAGCACCTTAGCCGGCGCGGCACCTTTCCAGGCTACGTCCGGGCATCGCGCAGCGCGCCGCCGATGTGGTCACGGCCACAGGTGGCGGAGTTCTTCGCAAGTCAACAGAGCGGGACCTGCCGATGACTGCGTCACGCCACCCAGCCCCCGCCACACCGAACATGGCGGGTGACAAGATCGCAGGGGCCTCAACCTCGATCTGGGATAATCGGTGGGGCCCCTTGTATGGAAAGCTCGCCGGTCCGTTGATAGGGCGCGGGAGCGCCAAGACCCTGAACGAGACCATCGGGCTAATCGTAGTGGTGGTTGGCATAGTTCTTACCCACAACTCACCACCAGAGGCCTGCCGCGCCGATCTAGACCTGAGGACGGATAGGGACGGCCACCCCGAGCGACTTGTCCTGTCCCAAGAACAACCCGAACGTCGAAGAACAATGTTGGTTGAACTCACGGGCCGTCATTTGCGGATCGGCGGGCATCCAAGAGTGTTCTTGGGAGCGCCGGACGCAGCCCACCGTGTCCTCACAATCGTCGCTCATGAGGCCGGAGCGTTTTTCGGACCGAACATGCGGGAGGGGAATTGATGTGCCACCACGGTCTCCCCTGGATGCGGCAAACCGCCGAGCCACCTCCAAGGACCGAGCCGGCTCGTCGTGATCTGGAAGAGATCGGCTTGAGGAAGCTCCCCCGCCTCCTCCCGTTGTATGATGGCGAGGAGTTCGGCGATCCTCGCTTCGATGATTGCCGGGCCGGTCAGTGATGCCCATCAATCGGTCCGGTGCGTCGACAGTGGGCAAGGCACTAGCTGGCACCGCACTAGACACGCCGGTGACGCCCTCGCGCAGCTGGGTGGCTGTGGTTCTGAACGATCTGTCGCGGCTGGCCGCCGCTCACCTACTGGTTTGCGGCCGGGCCCCTCGTGGAATTCTTGACGCGACGCAAATACGTGGCATCTTCCAGTCATCGCCGCCCGGTCCTTGACCGATGCGCGGTAGATTTAGGTTTAGAGTTAGAATTAGCCCTAGTTTTTAGGCGCAGCTTAGTCCTAGCAAAAATCAATCCAAACAAAAACGTCCGGACGGTCATGTACCTCCGGGCGCTAGGAAACTTTAATGTCAATTCATGACGTGCTGAGCGCCGATGGGCGCGCTAATTCTGCTGCTTTCTTCAAAAACGCAACAAGCCACGAACCCACCAGCCCAGGGATCGCACAGTTCCTCTCAGCTCTGTTCGCTGGATGCCCCGACGAGCCGGTTGCGCTGATCGCCGACAACCAAGAAAAACAGGTCCAATCTCTCGAAGAGATCGACAGTTTCGCCAAATTGGCCGGCAGCAATCCGGTCTACGTCTCCACCACCGCCGGGCAGAACGTCGCCTTCCTCTACGCGGTCCACGAGAACGTCAGCGATCCTGAAGAGTGGACGACATATACGTTGGCGCCGACCGCCGTCCTGCACAAGGAGGCCACCCTGATCACCGCATATGCGCTGGAGGTAGGCGTTGCGCCAAGCCACGAAGTTGAGGCCCTTGCACTGAGTATGGGCGGCGAGATCGATGAACCCATCCCAACGCCTGGCGCCAATGGCTGGACCCTCATCCATCTCGACGCCGAGGCCTTCCACACTCCCGACGCTATCAACAACATCTTCGACGACAGTGACGGCTGCATGGCCGAGAGTCAGGCGGACGCTGGGTTCGGGAGCCTGCTCGACGCGCGTCTCCTGACGCCGTTCGACCTAGACGCGCCAGAGCTTCAGCAAGAGTTGGTGATCTCAACGGGCGCTAACTTCAAATCGACCAAGTGGAAGAACGACCGCATGTCGGTCGCCAAGCTGATCGCGATCCTGGCACGCCACCCGATTGGTAGGCAGAAGGATGGACCTGGGTTCGTCCTGGGCGAGATCGTCGGCGACAACCGCCGCAAGCAAGCCGTCACCAAGTGCTACGGCGTCGGCCTCGATATCGACGTCGGCATGCCAGGGCATGAGATTGACGCGGCGCTCGCCGAACTTGGTTGCCTCGCCCTGCGCTACACCACCTTCAGTCATGGAAAGACCACCTCCAAGGTCAACCGCGACAAGATCGTGAAGTGGTGCGGCAAGAACGATATGGAGTTCGGAAACGACGCGGTTCTGGCGTTCTTGAAGGATCAGATGCGTTGGGATGCCCGGCTGCTGGACCAAGCAGAATACGTCGGCGACTCGCATGACCCCGAAGGCCTGATGGCCTGCATCAATCACCCTCCTATGGAGAAGCACCGCATCGTGATGCCATTGTCGGAAGCATTCGATCCGACGAAGGTGGCAAAGACCCACGCCGAGGGCATGAAGATGTGGGCCACCGTTTGCCGGGCTTTGGCGCGCCAGCTGGGCGATCTGCCGATGGACAACTCGGCCGTTGACCCCTCGCGTTTGTTCTACTTCCCGCGCCATGCCGACAAGCGCCCGCACGAGACCACCATTTTCGGCGGACCGCTGCTCGACTGGCACACGCTCGATTTGGACGGCGAGGGCGATCAGGGCGATATGGATAACTTCGACCAGGTGCTTGCCGCCGAGGTCGAACAGAACTCCAGGACCAAGGCGCGCTCCAAGACCGACGACGGCAAGAAGCTCGGTCGCTGGTCGTCCCAGTCGTCGAACGGTTTCCAGATCGTCGCCGTGATCCACGACCTCGCGGATGATCGCATCCGTACGGCGGGCTCATCTAAGATCGACATCGAATGTCCGTTCGACGAAGACCACTCGAACGCCGGCGACCCCGATGATCGCGGTTGCTTCGCCGTCAACGCCGGTGACGGTCCGTCCGACATTTTCACGATCAAGTGCCAGCACGACAGTTGCCAAGGGAAGACCAATCTCGATTTCTTAGGCAAGATGCTTAGGGACGAGTGGTTCTCTGAAGAGGTGTTGGCGGACCCGGACTACAACGCCCTCGTCGATAACGAGAGCACTCTCCGCATCAGCCAAGGAGATGCCCGCCGCGACTACTCCGCCCAAACAGCGGCGTTGACCAAGGACTCCACTGACGAGGAAATTGAAGCGGCGGCTGCGATGATCGCAGCGGCTGAGTTGTCCGTCGCGAAGACGGCCCACGCAATCGAGGCCTTTGCTGCCGCGCTCAAGATCGGAAAAGTGGCCGCCAAGGCGATTATCCGGACGGCGATTGCTGCTCGGCAGATCGAGAATGCTGCAAGCATTCCGGCACCGGCGGAATCCGCGGCACCAACGTGGTATCGCCCACCGCCAGCTGAACGGGGCAAGATCACTCTCCGCATGCATTCCGGCCGCCGCTGGATGTTCAACACCGACACCCCCGTGACGACCTTGTTCACGCTGAATGGAGGCATCCGCCATCCGGATCGTGGGGAGACGGGCGACTGTGCACTAAGCGTCACGATGGAAAACGAGTATGGGGCGCCGACCGCTATTGACGTGCAAGCGGCCGATCTGGTGCGGGGCAAGGGTTCGCCTGCGCTGGAGCAATTGCGAGCGGCGGGCCTGTGCTTCTCCCACGACGGCGAGTCCTGGCTAACAAGCTACCTGCGCGAGACCCAGCCTGTCGGCGCGCTGCACTACGATCGAGCAGGCGTCCGGGAGGGCGCGTTCATCTTGCCCACCGGCGAGGCGCTACTGACCAACTGCAACGTCGGGCTCAGCGCACAAGCGCGATTGGCTTGCAAGGCGCGGTCTGGGACTCTCGAAGCTTGGAAGGAGGGCGCAGAGTTCATTTGCGCGTCGGGCGGTCACGCGCTGCAAGCCGCGCTCGTCCTCGGAGCCGTTGGACCGCTTGTCGATCTTGGCGGCTTTGACACACCAATCTTCAGCTTTGAGGGTACTTCATCGGCGGCCAAGTCCACCGGGCAGAAGCTCGGCATTGGTCTTTGGGCGGAGCCGAAGCTCGGCTCTGGTCTCTTCATCTCGATCAACGCGTCCGACAACGCGCTCGAACGCCCGCTGGAACAGGCCTCCGGCACCTATTTGGCGTTGGACGAAGACAAGCAGATCGTCGGTGGCGCGGAGAAACTGGAGAAGCTCGCCTTCATGATCCAGGCTGGCACGGGAAAGCGTCGGCGGTTGCCTCGCGGAGGCGAGCAACGAATGCAAAAGTGGGCGACTTGCGTGAGCTTCTCCGGCGAAACTGGCCTTGGCCAAAAGCTGACCAAGGTGGGCATCCAAGCCGCGAACGGACTGAGCGCACGGGTCGTTACGATCAACGTGGACGATGCGCCCGACCTGACCGCCAATTGGAGCAAGGTTGTCCAAACCCATGAGAACTTCGGCCATGCTGGGCCGGCCTATATCCAGCATTTGGCGGACAATGGGTGGTTCGCTGACCCCGCACTGCTTAAGGCCGCAGTTGAGGAACGCGTGGAGGTTCTAGCGAGGCACGGAATGCCGGGCGACATCGGGGTCAAGTTGGTGCGCTTGCGACGCCGACAAGCCGGTCTTGTCGCGCTCTTGTGGACCGCAGCCGAAGAGATGAAAAGTGCTCACCTGCTACCGGAGTGCTTTGACGCCGAAACGATGGCGTTGACAGTGTGGGAAGGCGCGCAGGAGTCAGACATCGCGCCCCGCGACTCCGTCATGCGATCGATCGACACTCTGCGGGAGAACATCGCCGCGCGTTTGAATGTCACCATTTGCCGGCGCGACGAGACTTATATCGATGGCACGCCTCGTCACCTCTACCGGGAACTTCAGGGATCGCCGGAGACGCTGGACCACAAGAAGTTCATCGAGATCAACGCGGCACGGAAGAACGCGAAAAAGCCGCTCCTGACGTCCCAAGAAATCTACCTCATCCGAGCCGGATGCCTGTCCGACCTCGCCGGCGCCACCTCCTCCGACCGCACGTTGCGAAAGGAACTCGTGCGTCACGACATCGCGATCCCGGTGCCTGGCTCGAAGAAGAACGAGATCGCTTGGGACGGCTTTCCTGGGCATGGACGGGGCAGCTTCATTGTCCTGCGCCGCGATGCGATCGACTACAGCGAGCCGGCTGCACCGTTTCCTGTTGAGAACACCAGATACGGCGAGACTTAAGTCAAGTCCCGGCTCCGCGTCGCCGGCCTGAATACCCTACCATCTAAGGGTTCTTGCCTGGCCTTCCGGAGTCGGGACTCGCTTCGGCGGACTGAGCCCCGATGGGGTTTCAATTTTGAACAACCGCCAACCAACTAGCCTTCGCAGCTAAAAGAAAAAATCCCAGGCAGTGTGTGCTTTTGGCATCGAGTCCGGAGTCCGGAAAGGGTCGTAACTCCCATCTGCCACCCTCTCAGATGGTTGGGCACCAAGCCGTGACCTGACGTACTCCACCCGTCGGCAACGCCTACTCTAATGTCGATGCGCCGGTGGCACCTGCGCCCGCAAACCCGTCGCAGATATCGTAAGTTGTGCGACCGGCGCACGTGCACTCCCAAACCCAACAGAATGAGGTCGCATTAATTAGTCGCAAAAGACTCCACTTATGAGACGAATTGTGCAACGCTGCTAGTCCTTAGCGGGAGGACTTGATGCAGATTGGATTCGCGCGCGTGTCGACAGACGCGCAGGACTTACAGAATCAGCGTTCTGCCCTGGTGGCAGACGGCTGCGAGCGGATTTTCGAAGAGAAGATTAGCGGCGCCAAGCTCGATCGGCCCGAGCTGGCAAGGATGCTAGACACCCTTCGAGCCGGCGACGTTGTGACAGTCACCCGCCTTGATCGACTGGCTCGCTCGACACGGAACCTTCTGGCGATCACTGACGAGTTAAACGAAAGGAAGGCAGGACTTCGTTCGATCGCGGAGCCCTGGGCGGATACAACTTCCGCAACCGGCAAGATGATAATGACGTTCTTCGCTGGCATAGCCGACTGGGAGCGCGACCTTATCCTTCAACGCACAGGGGACGGCCGCAGGCTTGCCAAAACCCGCGGCGTCAAGTTTGGCCGCCCGCCCAAGGTCAGCGAGGACGCCTGGGCGCACTACGCGCGGCAGATTGAGATTGGCGCATTAACAGTTCCGCAGGCAGCAAAGTTGATGCAAGTGAACAGGTCGACCGTTTTTCGCAATCTCGCAAAACGTCAGACCGGGTGAGGCCCACCTAAGCTTAGTGACGCCTACACAGCCCCCCGGGGGGAAGGGTCATTGAATCTGCAAATAGCATGGGACCCGAGGGGCACCCCTCGCCTACTTTTTTTGACGGGGCGCCAAGCGTATCGCCAGCAAATTTAGCTTCGGCTGCGCATCGCCGGGGTGAACACCCTTAGCAAGCCAATGGTAGCGCTTCCGCCCAGATTGCTTGGTACGCATCTCGCTTCAAAGCGGCCGTTTCCGCATCCACTCGTATAATGGTCGTATGGGCACGCTTAGCCAGTCCATTGAGCGATTGGCCCAACGTCCAAACTGTTGCGTGGTCGGTCTGAATAAACCGATCATGCAGAGCGCCGCTGGCAGCGAGCCGAACTTGCAACGGCCGTGACGAACCAAACTGCACTGCCCACCTTGTGGCTGCCGGAGCGAGCGTTGCCTTGTGAGATTTCGCACAAGCAAGGAGGCGTACCGACACGCCAGCGGGAGCCTGTACCGCGAAGGCAGTTAGCGCCGAAGAATCTGAGTATGGATCAACAATCAGGATGTCTTCAGTTGCAGCGCTTAAAACCCTTCCAACGGCGGCAAAGGCGTCAAGTTCTGCACCGGCCGGTATAAAAGCGCCTTGCGCCGATGTGGGCGCGGCCAGTTCAGCTTTGGCTAGAGCCCGATAAAGAATCGTTTCGATCTTTTGTGCATGGGTCTCCCGACCGTAACCAGCCAGGTGATCTGCGGCGATCCGGAAGTTAATTGGATCAATACCGTCACCGACGGCATCCACCAAGATTGCTGCGCGGCCGAGCCAGCGACCGCCGTCTTGGCCAAGAGGCTTTGCGAGGTCGGGCATCTCAGCAATCAATTGCCCTAACTGCACGTACAGGGCTTCAGGTGACAAGATCATAGGGAGCAGCTTAGCTTAATTTCTCACCGCGGCCATCTTACGTCCGGACCGGCTTGACCTCGACCTCACCCATTCTCGGGCTTCACAGGCCCTCGCAACCTGAGCAGGAATAGATGAACGAGACTCTAGATCGACCCCGCATTCACACGAACCAGCTGGAGGTGGTTCTATCCGGCGGTGAGCTCACGAGCCACCGCGGCATGAACTGCGAACACGCGGGCCGATTCCTCATGAACCTAGGCCGGCTCTACTCATACTTTTGCGAGACGGTATCCTTCAGAGACGCGTACCCTGAGGTCGGCCAAATCGCGCCTGAGACGCTACAAGAAAACGATGACTTCCTGCTGCCTGGCAGCGAGCTGTCGCTAGTCAGCGCGCGAACAGGCTCCATGGCATTTTTACTGGAAGCCGCACTAACTGTTCAGGCGTCTCTAGTTGGCCCTTTGCCCACAGCCATAGCCAATTTCATGAGCTTGCTGGACGCGCTAAAACACATTCAAAGCCTTCTACCCGGCCCACTAAAGCGCTGGGATCGACGCCTCGCTGACAAGGACGAGCGGGAACTCGCGGCGATCGCCACAGTGATTGCTGAGGTCGTAAGAGTTGCGCACAGCGTCGATACGATCACCCTCACCACCGGTGGTGGCCATACGGTTGTCCTCCAGGGGACAGCGTTCGAACGACTGAGCGGCAGCATCGCGGCTGTGCCCTCATCCCGCTAAACGCTGGAGTATGTCGTTGAGTTTGATCCTCCCACGATCCTGCTGCGGGGGCCTCCGACTACCTTGTGCGCCGCGCCACGCAGTCAGGAGCGGACGCATTCTTTGGGTCCGCGCACATCAGTTCGACAATTTGCTCGCGCAATCCACCGCTGCCAAAATAGCTAGGTGACTTCCCGACCTCACCCATGCGTCTCGCTTGCTCTTGCGGCGACACCATGCGGGTCTGGGCTCGAACGAAGCCCTCGCAGCCAGATGCCGCCCAGGCGTGCGGAGTGGGCGCTCGATCAATCTCAAACGAGTGCGAGTAGGTTGTCGCGATCTGGCGCTCCTCGCCACTACTGTACTGGCTGACGATACAGCGGACCCGAGCGCCACCAGCATTCTCAAACTCGTACGAGCGAGTGACGTCCTGGGCGTGGGCACTTCCGCCGGCAACGGCGAGCGCAAGCGCGATAGTGAGCTGCGATCTCATCCGTGCTGAATCCCAGCGCCGGCGAGATGCCGTTTAGCCATCGGAGAGTCCGCTGGGATCGGATTAGGGGCGTTGCAGGTCCGGCAGTAGCGGTCCTTCCGACCCATCCGCCACAGCGTGTAGCAGACGCCTGGAAGGATCAGCAGCAGCCACAGCAATATCTCGATCGCGCTGCTGCCGCGATTACGGACGCGCGGCTTCCCGACCGTGCCGCATGATGTGCAGTAAACTTGGTTTGCCACCGACAGAAGCCCCAGAGATTTTCACAATCTGTAGGCTATTGGCCCGTGGATTAAGAACGACTGAATCTGTCGCTTGTCCCGATGGACGGGCTCGCGCTTCTAGCGTGGAATCTCAGGCGGCTCCGAGCGGAGCGTGGCGTGTCGCAGGAGCGGCTCGCGGCGGACTCGGGCGTGGACCGCGCCTACATTAGCGAACTTGAGAGGGAGCATGGAAACCCCTCTTTGCCGCTATTGGATCGCCTCGCGGCAACCCTGGACGTTCGCCTCGCGGAGTTATTCGTGGAGCCGCCCGAAGGCGCGGAGCGGCCAAAATCATTGCCGAGCGGCCGGAAGCCGAAGCACGGGTGAAGCGCCGCGCATGTGCGTCGCGGACCAGCACGGCTTGCGTAAATGTTCCACTTTTGTTCTAGTAAGGCATGTCTCGCGCCAGCGCCCTTTGCAGCCTCACCCAAACCGACCAGAAGTTGCTCGTTGCGTGCCTGTATTGGAGCCTCTTCGAGGTGCTCGAACCATCCGAAGCTTGTCAGCGTTTTGGCGAGACCGTCACCTTTGATGAAGCCGAGGCCGCCGCCACTTGTCGGCGGTGTGACGCAACGTCAGAGTTCATGAAGGTGAGGCCTGCGACGGACTTAGACCTTGAGCGAATTGCTCACCCCGGTCGGCATTTGGTTCGCTGTGGGCGGCGAAATGTCGGCGGCCCGAAGTGGCCCTAGCGAGATGTCAGCACATTAGCATTGAGGATTAGGAGCGGCTCTCGTGCCCAACCTGAACAGCATCGACGATGCTAGATAGCCTTTTGCTAGGGGGCCGCCCTAGACTGGTGGAATGCGTGCTCCACACAACCACAAATACGATGGCCTAGACGTTTATCTGCCGAGGGTGGAGCGTCTCCGTCCGGGCGATATTCTGCTGACCCGGAACAGGAATGGTCGGCGTGGGCGGATTATGTCAGCCCTCATCGCGTCGGTGACAGGCGGCTCCTTCAGTCATGTTTTGATCTGCGCCGTTCCGCCTACGATGATTGAGGCTATGCCCGAGGGCGTCGGGGCACTCTCACTCCATCGTTGCTTTGCGCACAGCCTCAAGAATGTACGGGTCCTCAGGCATCCCAACCCAGACGTCGCGCGGGCGGCCGGTGGGCACGCGCTGGAGCATAGAGGGCGCATCTATTCGAATCGCCGAGCACTAGCCTCGGTGTTCCCGGAAGGGATCGCCCCAAAACTCAAAAATCGTGGCATCTTTTGCTCAGCGCTTGTGGCTCACACTTTCAAGCAAGCTGGAGACGTCGGCATATTTAACATCCCAATAGAGAAAACGACTCCGTCTACAATTGAGAAGCTGCTTGGACTTCTGGACGTCACAGACGATATTTTCGAGAAGTCGCTATCTCCTCAAAACATAGAAGAATTCGTCGCGCTAGACGGCAACAGAATAGACTCTCCGGGCCAGCGAGAGACCAAAATAATGTTAACTCACGCGGCCAAAATACTTCCAGATATCGACGAATTGTCTCTGAATTACCCCGAAGCCAAATTGACACCGCCAGACAGCTTTACTGGGATTATTCCATTCATAGTGAGCGCATTTGAAGCCGGCGTTAGCCTGCCAAACGGATCAAAATTCCACGCAGCCTTGCGTGACCTCGATTCAAAGACTGCGGATTTGATCGATCAGGGCGAACTTGATGCTGTTGCGGATGAAATGATCTCCCATGATCAAGCCGCAATGCAACGGGACTTGGCAGAGTCATTTGATCCCGATCCGGACCTCGACACACGAGCCCTTGTAGGCATCATGAAGGCCACAAAGGAACAGCTTGCGTCTCGTATTGGGAGCCGAGACGCGCTGGCCAGGCGAAGCGGTGGCTCTAAGGCGGTGGCGAGTTGGCTTAGGTACCAAGGCAAGACCATCCCGATCTTCGAGCAGCGGGCCACCATCACGTTGGAAATTCTCGATCGGCTGAGCGGCCCCCGCCCCGGCCCGCATCGATGACTTTGACCGAGAGCCGACGGTTGAGTCGCGCCCAAGTCTCGTCCGCCCGGCACCGGCCGCGGGTCAAATTGGCTCTGGAACGCTCCTAGGTGGGCCTAACTTAAACCCCCCCAGAGTCACTCGATTGAGGAAAATGGCGTTCTCAGGAACCTTCGCCCTGGTGCGTTGATCGCCGTACTTTTCGCGCTCGCTTTCCGCGCCCCAGCCGCCGATGGCGTTGATCACCGTGTCCGACAACCCGTTGGCGGTCGCGGAGTCCTTCCAGCCGTGACGTAGCGAATGAAGCACGAAGGCCTTCTCCGGATACCCACAGGCGTCGCAGTGACGCCCCCACCACTTGGACAACTCATGCGTCCAGTACCCGCGGCCGCTGAGCCGCAGGTCGCCAAACAGACGCTCCTCCCCGGTCGCCCGCCGCATCTCTACGAAATCCAAGAAGCCCGCCGCGACTAGTTCGTCATGGATAGGGAGGCACCGCTCGCTTGGCCTTGTCTTGAGAGTCCGGCGGTCCAGCAATTCGCCGTCGTCGTCGAAATACGTCATGTCCAGGTAGGCGACACCATCGACCTCCTTCACGTCCTCGACAAAAAGCTGGCTGATCTCGTTCGCTCTGGCACCGTGGAATGCGAGGATAGCCGGCACCCACCAGTAAGCCGAATTTGCTGCACGTCGCTTAGTCAACGCGCCGAACAGCACGTCCAATTGCTCCTTGGCGAACGCCTTGCGCTTTATCTTGTTAAGCTTGGTGGGAGTTAGCCCATCAACGGGGTTCGAATCCGCCCATCCGTCCGCCATTGCGAAGGCGAACAGCCCCTTGAGCGAGATCGCGTAGCTCCGGATCGTGTTCGGAGCCAACGTTGGCTTCCCGTCGGCCGCCCCACGCTTTGCCGCTTCTCGAAGATCAACGCCCGGATAAATCTTCGACGAATTGCTAGGAAGCGTTGCTAGGAACTCCAGGAGGTCACGAACGTCCTGTCGCGTTACCGCTCGCAGCGGCTTTTCGGGCCCGAACAGTTCTTCCAGCGCCCGGAAGACATAGCCGTGCGTCTTCTCTAGAAGCCCGGCGTCCCTCCCCTTCGACAGCTTGAACATGGCGATCACCTCCTTGACGGTGCGATCGCCTTCACGGGGCTGATAAGCGCCGGAGCCGGGGGTCACTACCAATTGGCTCCCCGTAAGACTGGAGATGCTCAACGCGGCTAAGAACGACGCTGCACGGGACCGCTCCGCCTCCCGGTGACGCTCGACCTCAAAGAAGGCGCGAGCGAAGGCGGGTCGTATTTTCTCGCGCGTCACTGGGGTCAGGGCTCCCAACGCACCACCGGCAGCCACAGCGCCGTCCAGCGCTTCATCGAAGCCCGGGACCTTAACCCAAGCCATTGGCTCCCAGGTGGCCCCCTGAAGCCGCTCAAGAAGTGTAGAAACGGCGTGTGGGCGCTCTATGGACCGAGAAGCATGGGGATGCAGATCAAAATACTCCTTTGCCCAGGTAAGGAAATCGCCAGCGATCGGCGCATGGGGCGTACTCAAGTCTGCTGGGGAACCCGGTTTTAGGATGATGACCTCATCACTACCTGGATATGTGCCCGTGGTTATGGCGGTCTTATAGTCAGCCAGGATGGCGGCCTGGGCCGCTTCATGCTTCCGACGGCGCTCCGCTCCTGCCGCGAGCCCACATTCCATCGCTCGCCATCGGTCAATGGCGGCTATCGCGGCCTCAGTCGTGATAATCGGACTTGATCCAACCTGGAGAGCTGCGGCGAACTCAGCCCCCCAGCCTCTCCAAATCTCCTCAGCGATGAGCGAAGCCGTCTTGAAGCTTGTCTCACCTGTGCTTCGGACCAGCACGGCTTGCAGCTTGCCAGTCCTCGGGTGACGGAAGTGCTCCTTCACCGCCAGCGGTACTGCGCGACGAGCGAAGTAGACTCCGCGCTCCGGCCCGGTGCGGCGGCCATCTACCAAAGCTCTTAAGCGGAACATGCCCCAACGCATTCAGGCTCCAATGCAATGCCAATGCAATGCTCTAGAACCCGAAAAGGCCTTATCTCGCAAGAGAACTTCTGAATTATAAAAGGAAATCAGGAATGTGGTGGGCGGCGAGGGGCTCGAACCCCCGACCCCCTGGGTGTAAACCAGGTGCTCTGACCAACTGAGCTAGCCGCCCGATCGCGCCGGACATGGCGCGTCTATAGATAGCGAAAAGGGCGACCTCCGGGTACGGAAGCCGCCCTGAATGCTAAGACCGCTTGGACAAGCCTTAGTTCAAAGAGCCCTTCAGGCCTTCGCCAACGCGGAAACGCGCGGTCTTCGAAGCCGGACGGCTAACCGTCTCGCCGGTACGCGGGTTGCGCGCGGTGCCAGCGGCGCGGTTCACAGGCACGAAGCTGCCGAAACCGACGAGTCGAACTTCTTGTCCCGCCTTCAGCGACTCGGTGACGCTGTCGATGAACGCTTCCAGCGCGTCCTTCGCCTGCGCCTTATTCAGGCCCGCCTTATCGGCAATCGCCGTGACGAGTTCGGCCTTGGTCATTGTTTGTCTCTCCCAGCCCGTTATCTCAAACCGCGAACCTCTCGCGGAAGCGCGAGGCTGCTTCGCGTCGCGCGATTATGGCGGGCGATTCCCCCGCGTCAAACAAAGGCGGCGCGGGAAACACCCGCGCCGCCTGAATTTACCTCACTTTTCCACCGATTAGTGGGTGATGACCGCCTCGTCGCCAGCGTCATCGACCGCAACCGATACCGGCGGTTGGTCGGCTGGGTTCCAGTCGATGGGCGTCAGGGGCTGAATCAGCGCCTGGGCCAGGACTTCGTCGACGTTGGAGACCGGGATGATCTCCAGGGCTGACTTCACATTCTCAGGAATGTCAGCCAGGTCCTTCACGTTCTCCTGCGGGATCAGCACGGTCTTGACGCCTGAACGGTGGGCCGCAAGCAGCTTCTCCTTCAAACCGCCAATGGCCGTCACCCTGCCCCGCAGCGTGACCTCGCCCGTCATGGCGATGTCTTTGCGGATCGGGATGCCCGTCAGCACGGAGACGATGGCGGTGGCCATCGCCGCGCCGGCAGAGGGGCCGTCCTTTGGCGTCGCGCCGTCTGGCACGTGGATGTGCACGTCGGTCTTCTCGAAGATCGGCGGCTCGATGCCGAAGTGGGTCGCGCGGCTGCGAACATAGGAATTCGCGGCCGAGATCGACTCCTTCATCACGTCCTTCAGGTTACCCGTGATGGACATGCGGCCCTTGCCGGGCATCTTGACCGCTTCGATGGTCAGGATGTCCCCGCCGAACTCGGTGTAGGCCAAGCCGGTGATGATGCCGACTTGGTCTTCCTCGTCCGTCTCGCCGTAACGATACTTCTGAACGCCCGCGTACTTGGCCAGCCGTTCGGCGTCGATGGTGATCGACTTGACGTTTTCACGCGCCAGGTCACGCACCGTCTTCCGCGCCAGGTTGCCCAGCTCCCGCTCGAGAGAGCGGACGCCGGCTTCCCGGGTGTAGTAGCGGATCAGGTCGCGCACCGTTTCAGTCGGCACCACGAACTCCTCGGCAGTCAGGCCGTGGTCCTTGGTCAACTTGGGCAGCACGTGCCGCAGCGCGATCTCGACCTTCTCATCCTCGGTATAGCCGGGGATGCGGATGATCTCCATGCGGTCCAGCAGCGGCTGGGGCATGTTCAGGCTGTTGGCCGTGGTGACGAACATCACCGGCGACAGATCGTAGTCCACTTCGAGATAGTGGTCCGCGAACGTCGAGTTCTGCGACGGATCCAGCACTTCAAGCAGAGCCGAGGACGGGTCGCCGCGATAGTCGGAACCCATCTTGTCGATTTCATCCAGCAGGAAGAAGGCGTTGGTCGACTTGGCCTTCTTCATCGACTGGATGATCTTGCCCGGCATCGAGCCGATATAGGTCCGGCGGTGACCGCGGATCTCGGCCTCGTCGCGCACGCCGCCCAGGGACACCCGGACGAACTCGCGGTTCGTGGCTTCGGCGATGGACTTGCCCAGCGAGGTCTTACCCACGCCCGGAGGACCGACGAGGCAGAGGATCGGCCCCTTCAGGGAACCGGTCCGGGCCTGCACGGCCAGGTACTCCAGGATGCGTTCCTTGACCTTCTCCAGACCATAGTGGTCGCGGTCGAGGACCTCTTCGGCCTTCACCAGGTCGATGGTCTTGGTCTTCGCTTTGCCCCACGGGATCGAGAGCAGCCAGTCGAGGTAGTTCCGCACGACGGTGGATTCCGCCGACATCGGGCTCATGTTGCGCAGCTTCTTCAGCTCCGCATCCGCCTTGGTGCGGGCTTCCTTCGTCAGCTTGGTGCGCTTGATGCGCTTTTCCAGCTCGAGCAGTTCGTCGCGTTGATCGTCCTGCTCGCCCAGCTCGCGCTGGATCGCCTTCATCTGCTCGTTGAGATAGTACTCGCGCTGGGTCTTCTCCATCTGGCGCTTCACGCGGTTACGGATTTTCTTTTCCGTCTGCATGACGCTGATCTCGCCCTCCATCAGGGCGTAGACCTTCTCCAGGCGCTTCACGACGTTGAAGACCTCAAGCAGGCTCTGCTTCTCAGCGATCTTCACCGACAGATGGCTGGCGATGCGGTCGGCGAGTTCGCCGGGCGCGTCGACTTGCGGCATGGAAGCCAGGGCTTCCGGCGGCACCTTCTTGTTCAGTTTGACGTAGTTCTCGAACTGCTCGACGACCGCACGCGACAGGGCTTCGGCCTCGGCCGACGCTCCGCCGTCTTCGGAAATGAAGGCGATCTCGGCTTCGTAGAACTCTTCCTGTTCGGTGAAGCGGGAAATGCCGGCGCGAGCCTTGCCTTCCACCAACACCTTCACAGTGCCATCGGGCAGCTTCAGAAGCTGCAGAACCGTGGCGACCACACCGACGTCATAAATGGCTTCGGGCGACGGATCATCGTCGTCCTTGTCCTTTTGGGTGGCCAGAAGGATCTGCTTGCCTTCGCCCCGCATCGCCTCTTCGAGCGCGCGTACGGATTTCTCCCGGCCCACGAAGAGCGGCACCGGTTGATGCGGGAAAACCACGATGTCCCGCAGCGGTAGAATGGGAAGGGTCTTAATCTCGGACATGATGCATTCAACTCCTGCCGGCCTGTTGGGGAGTCAGGCTCGGCCCCCGGGCCGTGGTCACATCAGACGATGCGTCTGAGTCGGACGACCCGTCCGCCTTGGTTGGCGGCTTGTTGGTTCATTTATGTGGACGCTTCTGCTGCGCATTCAAGCGTGGCGGCAAAAGGCTGCGGCGTTCTGTCTAGGAAGTGTGGCGCCCGATACTCAAGCGCCTTCCCCTTTTGCGACCTGTTCGCGAGCGTTTTTCAGCATTTCATCCAGGGCCGTGCGATCAAAGTACCGCCCTTTCAATACGATACCGTGGATCTTCCGCGTCGCGGCGATGTCGGCCAGTGGGTTCTGGTCCAGAATCAGGATGTCGGCGGTCTTGCCTGCAGCCACGGCGCCGTAGTGCTCAGTCTTGCCCAGAAAACGCGGGCCGTTGATCACGGAAGCTTGCAAAGCCTGTAGCGGCGTCAGGCCGCCGTCCACGAACACCTGAAGCTCGTCGTGCAGGCCGATACCCGGATAGTTGAACGAGTTCAGGAAGCCGGCGTCGGTTCCGGCCAGGATGGAGACCCCCGCGCCCTGCAGCAATGGCAGGAGCGAGACGTTCTTCTCATAGATCGCATGGCGACGGGCGATGGCGGCCGCGTCATCCTTAGCCGCCCGCTCGACACGCCAGGCATAGGTAGCCTTCAGGCCAGGGCCGATATAGACGAGGTATGGATCGGCGGCGTGGCTGTCCTGGTCGAGATAGGCGGTGATGCGGCTGCCGTTCAGGGTCGGGGTGACGAAGGTTCCCCGCGCCGCAAGGCCGCGATAGGCGGCGATGGCGGTGGCTTCATCGAATGTCGCCAGGGTGCGTGCGGTCGCTTCGGCTCCGGTGATCCGGCCAGCGGCCACGTCGGCGGCGATCTGCGCCTCCTGCGGCGAGCCCATTTTCAGGGCGTATCCCATGTGTTCGATCGAACCGAGACCGGCCTGGCTCGCCTGCTCCACCGTGATCGCGGCCGGGATATGCGCCGAGGTCGTGAGCCCTCGGGCCTTGGCCTGCTTCAGAGTGTAGAGAAAGAGGTCCGGCTTGAGGGTGTTGTCGGTCACCTTGACGAAGTCCACGCGCAGGCCCTGCAGCTTGGTGAGGGCGGCGTCGACCTCGGCCTCGGTTCCAACCTCGAGGGTCCCTTTCCAGATCGGCTTGAGACCTTCGATCTTGGGTCCCGAGCTATAGATCGTCGGGCCAAGCAGCTTGCCGGACGCCACCTCGTCGCGCCAGGCCAAGACCTCCTGCGGCAGGTCGCCTGACGCGTCGCGGACGCTCGTTATGCCATGCGCGAGGTAGAGCGGCAGGAGCGCCCTGTTCTCGCCAATCAGGTCCGGCCCGCCGCCAAAGTGAACGTGATTGTCCCAGAGCCCCGGCATCACAAAGCGGCCGCCGGCCTGAACAACCTTGGACGCGGTGTAGGTCTTGCGGGCCGTTGCAGTCGGTGCCACTGCGACGATGTCGCCGCCGCGCACCGCGACCGCGCTCTTGGGCGACAAGGCGCCGGTCGCCACGTCGATGACCGTCGCGTCAAGGATCAGCAGATCAACCCGTTCGGCCGCCCGCGCGGCGAAGCTGCCAAGACTGAAAGCCGTAGCGAGGGCGATGGAAAGCAGCGGACGACGACGCATGGAGGGCCTCTGGTTCGAGAATCCTCCCCCTGTTAGCGCCTCAAGCCCGCGTCGTCGCGCCGACGCCAGCGGAATTCACGGCTATTTCGTCGCGGGCGGCCCGGCCGAGGGCGCGTACATGAACGTCCCGCAAAGCTCGTTCTCGGGAGAGTTACCAGACGGTGGCCTCGCGCCGCTGAAGGCGACCAGGAACAAGGCCGGCGCGCCGCTGCTATCCACGCCTTCATGGGTGAGGATGAAGGTTGTCGGAGCCGCGCCGCAGAAACCGCCGTTGCGGGCCTGAGCGTGGTCTTACTTGGTGACGCGGAAAACGTCCAGGACGGCGGCGTCCGGCACGTTGATCAGGCTTGAGAAGCTCGCCTTGGTGACGGCGTAGGGATCTGCGCCGCTAGCCGTGCCGACGCCTTCCAAACCGTAGGTCTGGCCCTGCGAAAACGCGAAACCGGCCTCCGTCGCGCTCAGGTCGCCAGTCACCCCCATCGCCGTAGTGGATATCGCGTCGAACTTGCCGCGCGGAGCCGCCAGCGTTGGCGTCGGGACGCCTGCAGCCACAGGGGCGGCCACCGGCTGCGCCGGGACCGGCTTGGCCGGCTCGGCCGACCTGTCGCAACCCGCCGGGAGCGCCAAAAGCATGGCCAGAGCCGCGGCTGCGAGCACGCGCATCTAGTTAAGCTCCACATTGGCGTAGCGGCCGTCGAAGTCGCAGTCGAAGCTGTAGGTCACGGTCCGCGGCCCGACGTCGGCGGCGACATAGCCCTGAACCGAATAGCCGCGGTTCTGCGCGCGGGCCGAGGTGATGCGGTCGATCCGCGCCCGCGAGCCATAGCGCGAGGCCTGGCTCATGGCCTCGTTCGAACAACTGTCGACCGCGCGGCGGGAATCCCCGCTCCAGGAGGACCCGCTGTCGTTGTTGTTGTTCTTGGAGTTCGCCGCCAGCGCGCCCAGCAACAGTCCGCCAATCAGCAGCCCGCCGACCACGGCCGCGGTGTTGTCCTTATCCTTGCCGCCGCCGGAGTAGCGATCCTCGACCCGGAAACGCCCACGGCATCCGCGATCCACCCAGATGCCGCGCCCGTCTTGGCCCCAGGTCTGGTTCTCGATGCATGGGCCACGATCGTTGCTGTACTGGCGATCCAGCCACACCCGGCCACGGGTGTTCACCGAGCAGTAGTTGCGACCATAGCCGCTGGAGGAACAGTCGATATAGGAGTCGGCCAAGGCGACCGTAGGAGGCGCCGCCCCCCATAGCCCGAGGATCGTCGCCGTAATCATCAAGCCGACGCGCATGGTGGTCTCCGCTAACGCTGATCAGCACCCTAACGCGAACAACCTTCCGTTGAGAATAGGCCTTGTCATCGGCCCCTAATCGAACTCACATCACGGGAGAGCTGGGCGAGGTTTTCCACATGCGGCACGGTTTGCTTACGAGCGCCATCCTTGGGCTGACTCTCCTGGCCGCGGGGTCGGCTGGAGCACAGACCTTTGACGCCGCCGTCAAGCGCGGAACCTTGAAGGTCTGCATCGTCGAGACTGCGCCCTATGCGCTCAAGACCCCTCGTGGACACTGGATCGGCCACGAGATCGACGTCGCCAAACGTTTGAGCTCCGACTTTAATCTGACGCCTGAATTCGTGCCGGTCACCTATGAGGACATGATGTCCCGACTGGCGAAAGGCGATTGCGACCTGATCGCAGCCTCTCTGGCCATTGAGCCCGACCGCCTGCGCCAGGCTTGGTTCACCCGGCCCTATGGCGAGAGCGAGGTCAGCATCGTCACCGCCGGCGCCCACAAGCTCGCTGACCTGGACAAGGCCGGGACCATCATCGGCGCCGTCGCGGGCACGCCGGCCGCAGACCTGGCCAAGGCCCGCCTGCCGCTGGCCACCATCGAGATCTTTCCGGACCTGATCGCCGCCGAGCGGGCGCTGCAGTCCGGTGCGGTCATGGGCCTGGCCTACAAGGCGCCGATCCCGCGCCTGATCGCGGCGAGAAGCCCTGAGAAATATGTCGTGGTCGCCGGCGACCCGCTGGCGGGCACCGCCGACGCCTTTGCGATCCGAAAGGGCGACGCCGACCTGCTCAACCTGCTCGACGGCTGGATCGAGGCGCGCCGCAGCGACGGCTTCCTGGCGCGAACAGATCGCTATTGGCTGACTACGCTGGACTGGATGGAGCGGATGAAACCGCGCGCTAGCGCCCCCGCGAAATAGCCACGGCCTATTCGCTCTTGGCTGCTGGCGATCTGATCGTCACGGCCCCTATCAGACCCGCCGCAGCCGCAGCCATAGCCGCGACCTTCATGGCCGCCTCATAGCCTTGGGCGAGGCCCGACGCCGCGCCGTCGCCTGCGCCCATCGCCAGCACAAACCCGGCCAGAGCCACCGCCGCCAACCCGCCGATCCTGGCCGTCGCATTGTTCACACCCGAAGCCGCCCCCTCATAGGCGGCCGGGGCGGCGCCCAGCACCGCGTCCGTCAGCGGCGCGACCGCGACGCCCATGCCGATCGCCAATAGGGTCAGGCCGGGGAAGACTCCGCTCCAGTAGCTGGCCTCGCCGGCCCTGACGGCCAGCAGCACGAACCCGCCGGCCGCGAGCAATGGACCAACGGTCAGCATCAGGCGAACGCCAACCCGCGCCGTCATCGCCCCGGCCAAGGGCGACAGAACCGCCAGCCCGATGGAGAGCGGCAGCAAGGCGGCGCCTGCACTGGCCGCGGCGTAGCCATGGACGTCGATCAACTGGAACGGCAGCAGGAACAATGCGCCGCTGAACGCGGCGTAGAGCAGGAAGGTCAGACCGTTCGCCCCGGCGAATGTCGCCGAGCTGAACAGCGAGAGCGGAACCATGGGGCTCTCGGCCCGACGCTCGATCACGACGAAGGCCGCCAAGGCCCCGACGCCCAGCAGCAAGCCAGCGATCACCGGCTCCGCGGTGAAGCCGCGCGCCGGCGCTTCGGTCAGGCTCCAGGTGATGGCCGCCAAGCCCGCCGTCCCGCTCAAGGCGCCGGCCCAGTCGATCGGCCCAGCCTGGGGCGCCTTGCTCTCGCGGGCACCGGCCAGGATGAACCCGATCGCCAGCGCCGCCAGCGGAAGGTTGATCAGGAAGACCGCCCGCCAACTGACTGTGTCGGTCAGCCAACCGCCCAGCACCGGTCCGATCGCGCTCATCAGTCCCCCTGCCCCCGCCCAAATGCCGATCGCCCTGGCCCGGCCTTCCTTGTCGAAGGAGGCTCCCAGAATGGCCAGGCTGGCAGGAACGAGCATGGCGGCCCCGACGCCCTGAAGCGCCCGTGATGCGATCAGCAGGTGCAGGCTTGGCGCCAGGCCGCACAGGGCAGACGCGCAGGAGAAGATGATGACTCCGACCACGAACACGCTGCGCCGGCCGTAGCGGTCAGCCGCCGCGCCTCCGGCCAGGACCAAGGCGCCGAGAAACAGCAGGTAGGCGTTCATGATCCACTGCGCCGAGGCCGCGTCGCCGCCAAGCTCACGCTGGATCACGGGCAAGGTCAGATTGACCGCCGAACCGTCGATGAACGCCAGACTGGAGCCCAGCACCGTTCCGATCAGGACCAGCGGCCCTTTCGCCGTGCCCGTGCGTCCCTCAGTCGTCGCGACCACGCCTCGGTCGCAAGGCGGCGCGACGTAGGTCATCGAGCAGCACGCAAAGAAAAAGGCCCCACGGAACCGGTCCGTGGGGCCTTGATCATGTTCAGACGTCCCGGCTCTTAAGCCGCGCCGCCCTTGTCTCGACGCTCGGCATAGATGACCAGCGGCTGAGCGCGGCCCTCTACGACTTCGGCGTTGACGACGATCTCTTCGACCCCGTCATAGGTCGGCAGCTCGTACATGGTGTCGAGCAGGATGCCTTCCAGGATCGAACGCAGACCGCGCGCGCCGGTCTTGCGGATGATGGCCTTGCGGGCCACCGCATTGAGCGCGTCGTCGGTGAAGGTCAGGCCGACATTCTCCATGTCGAACAGACGCTGGTACTGCTTGACGAAGGCGTTCTTCGGCTCGGTGAGGATCTTCACCAGCGCCGGTTCGTCCAGGTCGTCCAGGGTGGCGATCACCGGCAGACGGCCGACGAATTCCGGGATCAGGCCAAAGCGCAGCAGATCGTCCGGCTCCACCTGGCGGAAAACTTCGCCCGTGCGGCGTTCGTCCGGATCCGACACCTTCGCGCCGAAACCGATCGAGGTGCCTTGACCGCGCGCCGAGATGATCTTCTCGAGCCCGGCGAAGGCGCCGCCGCAGATGAACAGGATGTTGGTGGTGTCGACCTGCAGGAATTCCTGCTGCGGATGCTTGCGCCCGCCTTGCGGCGGCACGGAGGCGACGGTGCCTTCCATGATCTTCAGCAGCGCCTGCTGGACGCCCTCGCCCGACACGTCGCGGGTGATCGAGGGGTTGTCCGACTTGCGGCTGATCTTGTCGACTTCATCGATATAGACGATGCCGCGTTGAGCGCGCTCGACATTGTAGTCGGCGGCCTGGAGCAGCTTCAGGATAATATTTTCGACATCTTCGCCGACATAGCCGGCTTCAGTCAGGGTCGTGGCGTCGGCGACCGTGAACGGAACATCGATGATTCGGGCCAGGGTCTGGGCCAGCAGCGTCTTGCCGGTTCCGGTCGGGCCGATGAGCAGGATGTTCGCCTTGCCCAGTTCGACGTCGTTATTCTTCGTCGCGTGGTTCAGACGCTTGTAGTGGTTGTGAACGGCGACCGACAGCACCTTCTTGGCGTGGTCTTGGCCGATCACGTAATCGTCGAGAACTTCGCGGATCTCTTTAGGCGTTGGCACGCCGTCCTTAGACTTCACGAAGGAAATCTTGTGTTCTTCGCGGATGATATCCATGCACAGCTCTACGCATTCATCACAGATGAACACGGTCGGGCCCGCGATTAACTTGCGGACCTCATGCTGGCTCTTGCCGCAGAAAGAGCAATAAAGAGTGCTCTTGGAGTCCCCGCTTGCGGCCTTGGTCATGGTCGTTTCTCACTCTCTCGACGACATCGACGCATTATCGTCATCGCTCGGCCCGGAGGCGTCCCTGAACGCCATCAATACAGGATACGCGCCCGGGGTTGTCTAATCCTTGACATTCCCCGATCCGAGACACGATCACAAGCCTTCGCCGGTGCTCAGTGACAAATGGTGTCGCGGCGCCCGATGGCGAGCCTATCCGAATCTCTAGATGGGAACCGGTTAAAGCGGTGCAAGTGAGCTGTCGCTGATGTCGCACCGGCTCCTCCCCAAAGGCCGAAACGGCGTCGCGAGGCTTGGCTTGAAGTTGACACACGCGCCGGGGCGGCGTGTTGGGGGTAGTATGGCCAGGCGAAATCTACGGCGCATAGGAGCCTCGCCCATCGAATCCTTGAACGAACACATCGAGGACGCGGGCGTCGTCGCCTTCGACTTCGACGGCACTCTGACGGTTCGCGACAGTTTCACCGCCTTCCTGAAGTGGCGAGCGGGCCCGGCCCGCTACAATAGCGGCCTGGTCAAGTTGATCCCGGCCGCGATCTCCTATCTCGGCCACCGCAACCGCGGGCGGATCAAGGCGGCGGCGGTGCGCGAGTACCTGACCGGCGTGCCGCGCGAGCAGTTGGAGGCCGAGGCGCGCCAGTTCGCCGAGATCATGGCCCCTCGCCTGCTGCGGCCGGACGCGGTCCGCACTTGGCGGCGCTGGGATCAACGCCGGGCCAAGCTGGTGATCGTCACCGCCTCGCCTGACATCGTCGTCGCGCCATTTGCGCGCGGGCTGGGCGCCGACCTGCTGATCGGCACCGAACTGGCCTTCGACGAGCATGATCGCGTGGCCGGCGGGTTCGTGGGCGCGAACTGCCGGGGGCCGGAGAAGGTCCGCCGGCTGCAGGCGGTGTTTGGCCCCGACATCCATCTGGCGGCCGCCTATGGCGACACCAGCGGCGATCGTGAGATGCTGGCGATAGCCGACGAGGCTGGCTACCAGGTCTTCAAGGAAAAGCCCTGACATAGCTGGCTCGGTCACCTCGATGACGGAGCACGACACGCCCATGATCACCGGCCCCCAGATCACCGCCGCCCGCGCCCTGACCGGCGTCAGCCAGACCAAGCTGTCCATCCGCTCTGGCCTGGACCTGGCCGCGATCCGCCGCCTGGAAGCCAAGCGCGCCGTCCACAGTGAGGACAATGAGGCCCTGATGGCGGCCCGGCGGGCGCTGGAGGAGCTGGGCGCGATGTTCATCGATGAAAGCGGCGGCTTCGGCGCCGGCGTCCGCCTGAAGTTCAGCCGCAGCCAGGCCCGCGCGATCGGCGCCTGGGAAGGCGAAGGCGGCGTTTCGGCCGACGACGACGTCCAGTAGCGATGCGCTTTCGTGTCCAGAAGCTGATCCGAGACCGCCTGCCCGCCATCATGCGCGCCCAAGGGCTGCAGGTCTTCGACCGCCGGCTGAATGACGCCGAGTTCATCGCCGCGCTCAAGGACAAGCTGGTCGAAGAGGCGCAGGAGGTCGGCGCGGCCACCAGCCAGGACGACCTCATCGACGAACTTGCCGACGTCATGGAGGTGATCGCCGCCCTGGCTGATGCTAGCGGCGTGACGGCCGGCG
Organism: bacterium; assembly: GCA_030824495.1. Classification (GTDB taxonomy): domain Bacteria; phylum Pseudomonadota; class Alphaproteobacteria; order Caulobacterales; family Caulobacteraceae; genus Phenylobacterium. The sequence continues at coordinate 55,953 of JAVBXP010000013.1, read as the reverse complement.
AGATCGAGGCGCGCCGGCAGGCCAAACGAGCTGAACGCGGCGGCTTCGATGAGCGCGTCTTCAACGCCGCCGTGGAAGCGCGCGACGGATTGCCGGCCGCCGAATACTATCTGGCGCGGCCGATGCATTATCCCCGCGAGGATTGAGCCCAGCATGAAGCACGCGGGCGAGCAGGCTTTGGACGGGCTGGAGCCCCTGATCGCCGAACTGCGCACGCTTCCGGGGATGGTCGAAAAGAAGCGCGGCGTCTTCTGCCGCAAGTCCAAGGCCTTCCTGCACTTTCATGAAGACCCAGCCGGGTTGTTCGCCGACCTACGCGCGGCCGAGGGCGGGGACTTCGACCGCTATGACGTCAGCCTGCCGGCCGCGCGCCAAGCGTTGATCGCCATCGTCGCCGCTCGCCTCAAGGCCTAGCCGACCAGGGCTCAACCTGCCCAATGATGGTCAGCGGCCGGTCGCTGACGACCGCGTCCAGCACCCCTTGCGAAATCTCGGCGTTTGTCAGCCATCGCGAGGCGCCATCGGCTACCTTGAACCCAAGAACCACCTGCCGCAGCCGGCAATCGGCCAGCCCAGCGGCCACAGCCGCGGCCCGCTCCAGGCGATCAGGATGCGCCGGGTCGGCGGTGGCGCTGCCCAGGACCTGGAACAAGCGCCCCCGCACCTGTTCGGCAAGCAGCCGGGGCGCGGCGATCTTCAGAGTGTGAAACCAGGCGATGGCCAGATCCACCGGCCCTGAACGCTCGACAGCAGCGGTGAGCGCCGCGGCGAACGCCTGCTGGTCATGATAGTCGCAATCGAAGCCGGCCTCGCCAAACGCCTGCGAGGCCCGGCGCGACAAAAGCGAAAGGCGCCCGCCGTCGCTGGCGAGCGCCTCCACAAGTTCTGAAAGCATGCCCGTGCCGCCCACCACAAGGATGTGCGCCGGCATCCGCCCTAGTCGTCCGAGCGCGTCTCGTAGACGTGGTCGACGAGGCCCCACTCCTTGGCTTCCTCAGCGGTCATGAAGGTGTCGCGGTCGAGCTTTTCCTCGACCTCGTCATAGGTCCGGCCGGTGTGCTTGGCGTAGATTTCGTTCAGGCGGCGCTTGGTCTTGATGATGTCCTCGGCGTGGCGCTCGATGTCCGAGGCCTTGCCCGAGTAACCGCCCGACGGCTGGTGAACCATGATGCGGGCGTTGGGCAGCGAGATGCGCGAGCCCTTTTCACCGGCCATCAGCAGGAAAGAGCCCATCGACGCGGCCATGCCCATGCAGAGCGTCACCACCGGCGACTTGATGTATTGCATGGTGTCGTAGATCGCGAGGCCCGACGTCACCACTCCACCAGGGGAGTTGATGTACATCTGGATCTCTTTCTTGGGGTTCTCGGCTTCGAGATAGAGCAGCTGGGCGCAGATGAGCGCCGACATGCCGTCCTCGACCGGTCCGTTCAGGAAGATCACCCGTTCCTTCAGCAGGCGGGAGAAAATATCGAAAGCGCGTTCGCCGCGGCTGGTTTGCTCCACGACCATGGGCACCAGGTTCAGCGCGGTGATCTGCGGGTCACGCATAGAAGAAAGCCTCTCTGGATTGGTCGACTCTGCGCGCAGAGCCGCGTTCCCCACCGATATCGCGTGGCGGAGGGGCCAACGCAAGGTGACCGATGGTCCTAAAGAAAATCCCTCCCCTGTTCGGGGAGGGATTCTGATGGTTCGACAGACGTATTTTGACGCTTAGGCGCCGTAGCCGTCCGGCATGTCGTCTTCCTTGAGCAGGTCTTCCTTGGACACCTTCTCATCGGTCACGGTGGCCTTGTCGACAATCAGGTCGACAACCTTGTCCTCGAAGATCGGGGCGCGAAGCTGGGCCTGCATGTTCGGGTTCTGACGGAACATGTCGAAGATCTGCTGGGCTTGCTGGCCATACCGCATGGCTTCGGCGCGCATGGCTTCCAGCAGCTCCTGCTCGGTGACCTGCACTTCGTTGGCGCGGCCGATTTCAGCCAGGACCAGACCCAGACGCACGCGGCGCTCGGCGATCTTGCGGTATTCGGTCTGCAATTGGTCGTCCGACTTCTCGGAATCTTCCGGCGGCAGGCCGCCACGTTCCTTGTCCTGCTGAACTTGCTGCCAGATGGCGGCGAACTCAGCTTCCACCATCTTCGGCGGCAGCGGGAAGTCGTGACGCTCGTCGAGAACGTCCAGCAGGGCGCGCTTCAGCTTGAAGCGCGAGGCGCCGGCGTATTGCGACTCCAGGTTCGTCTTCAGCAGTTCCTTGAGCTTATCCAGGCTCTCGATGCCCAGGCGCTCGGCCATGGCGTCGTCGATCTTCGATTCCACCGGGGCGCGGACTTCCTTCACCGTGGTGGTGAATTCGGCGTCCTTGCCGGCAAGGTTAGCGGCTTGGTAGTCGGCGGGGAAAGCCACCTTGACGATGACTTCGTCGCCGGCCTTGGCGCCGACCAGTTGTTCTTCAAAGCCCGGGATGAACTGGCCCGAACCGAGCACCAGCTCCGAATCGGTGGCCGTGCCGCCCTGGAAGGCTTCACCGTCGATGCGGCCGACGAAGTCGATCACGATCTGGTCGCCGTCCTTGGCCTTCACCGACTTGCCGGTGCGCGGCTCATAGGTGAGGTTTTGCTTGCCCAGCTCTTCGACGGCCTCGTCGACTTCGGCGTCGGTCGGCTCGTAGATCGGGCGCGTCAGCGAGATCTTGGTCAGATCGGTCGGCTCGAAATCCGGCATGATCTCGACGGCGATCTCGTAGGAGAGGTCGGCCTTGCCGTCGATCACCTGGGCGATGTCGCCCTCGGGCTTCAGATCGGGCTCGCCGGCGGGGCGCAGCTTGTTGTCTTCCAGCACCTTCTGGGTGGTCTCGGTGATGGTTTGCTCCACCACTTCTGCCATCAGAGCCTTGCCGTGCAGGCGACGGACGTGGGCGGCCGGAACCTTGCCCGGACGGAAGCCCTTGATGTTGAGCTGCGGCGTGATCTCGACGATCCGCGCCTCAAGACGTTCGTTCAGGTCCGCGACCGGGACGGTCACGCCATAGACGCGGCTCAGGCCTTCGCCGGACTTTTCAACGATCTGCATCGACATTCTCGAAATTCCGGAGTGCGGCGCTACCTCGCGCCAACAGATCCGCCCTAGGGGTGAAACGATGGTCGCCGCCGAACAAGCGGCGGCGAGCGGGCGCTCTTATGTCATTTCGCACGCGCCAGTCCAAGCGCAAAGACGGCGCTTTCCGACGGTGTTTCCGAACCCTAGGCTCCCAGCGAGGCTTCGGAAAGCGAGCTTATGACCCAGTCGATCGCCAGGACCGACCCGACGCGCGGACAAGCGTTCGACGACCTCGACGTCGCCAGGGCCTATGCGAATCGTGCGCCCTACCCTCCCGACCTCCTCCGCCGCCTCGGCGAACTCGCCCTGAACCGGAACCGCGCGCTGGATCTAGGCTGTGGTCCGGGCAAGCTTGCCAGACCGCTGGCCGACATATTCGCAAGGGTCGAGGCTGTTGATCCAGCCGCCCCGATGATCGCCGTCGGGCGCGAGTTGGACGCCGGCGCCCATACAAATATCGCCTGGATGGTGTCGACCGCCGAAGCCGCGCCGCTTTACGGGCCATATGACCTGGTCGTGGCGGGCGTCAGCATCCACTGGATGGACCACGAGGTCCTGTTCACCCGGCTTTGCACGCAGATGGCCGAAGGCGGCGTGATGGTCATCGTCGGCGGCGACGAGGCCAGCGATCCGCCCTGGGCGCGCGAGTGGCCCGAGCTGATGCGTCGATGGGTAGGCCGCATGGGCGGGACCTATGACCGCCAGACCTTCGCCGCCGAAGCCAACGCGCACGAAGCCTGGATGACAATCACGGCGCGCGAGACGATCACCTCGACCGTCACGCAATCCATCGAGGCTTTCATCGACGGCGAGCACTCGAGGGGAACCTGGACACGCCGCAAGATGGGACCTGAGCGCGGCGCCGCATTCGACGCCGACCTGCGCGAACTGCTGACGCCGCATGCGCGAGACGGCTTCCTCACCTACCAGGTGCGGAACCAACTCACCGTCGGCGCGCCGAAGCCGGCGCCGTCTGTTTGATGATTGGTGCGGGCGAGAGGACTCGAACCTCCACGCCTTGCGGCGCTAGAACCTAAATCTAGTGCGTCTACCAGTTCCGCCACGCCCGCGTTCCGAGGGCCACATAGGATGTAGCGCCCCTCGAAAGCAAGTCACCGATCGAGCCTGTCGCCAAAAGGCGCGGCGGGGCGCCCGTCAGGACTGGAGCAACTCCAAGGCCAGCGGGATCAGCGAGGCCACCAGCAACAGCGCCATGACGATGTTGAAGCCGCGCAGCACGGCCGGCTTGTCCAGGAACCGGCGCAGGCCGACGCCGAATCCGGTCCAGCTCATCACGCACGGCAGGTTGATGGCGACGAAGATCAGCGAGACCGCCAGGATGTTGGCGACATAGTGCTCGCGAGGCGCGTAAGCGGTGACCGCGCCGAGCGCCATCGCCCAGGCCTTGGGGTTGACCCATTGGAAGGCCGCGGCTTGGAGGAAGGTCTGCGGCTTGCCCGAGCCGCCGCTGGTCGCCATGCCCTTCGAGGTCGCGATCTTCCAGGCCAGCCACAGCAGATAGAGCCCGCCGGCCACCGACAGCACGTCGTGCAGCTCAGGATATGCCGAGAACAAACCGCCCAGGCCAAGTCCGACCGCCACCACCAGCACGAAGAAGCCGCCGCTGACGCCCAGCAGATGCGGAATGCTGGCCCGGAAGCCGAAATTGGCGCCCGACGCCATCAGCATGGTGTTGTTCGGGCCGGGCGTGATCGACGAGACGAAGGCGAACAGCGCCAGCGCGGCCAGGAGTTCGGGAGTGAGCGCGGTCATGGAGGTTCCTGAAGGAAGTCTCCGACGCAGGATCAGGGGCCTTGAAAACAAAAACCCCCGCCGTCGCCGGAAGGGGTTTTGGAAAGATCGTCGGGCTTGCCTGCCCCTAGACCTCGACGCCCCCCAGTGCGCGCATGATCGCCCGCCCGATGAATACCGGGCGGCCAATAGCCTGAAGAACGGCTGCGCGTTGGAAGTTCGACGTCATGTTGTCGGCCGCGTATCACGCGCCGCCCGACTTAGCCACAGCCCTAGATATCCCGCCCCTCGTAAAGGCGACGCAGGATGCTGGGCGCCAGTCCGGGCAAGTCCTCGGCGATAAGGCCCGGCCCATGCAGGTCGGCGGCTTCGGAGTGGATCCAGGCCGCCGCGCAGGCCGCCTCGAAGCTTTCCATGCCCTGGGCGATGAGCGAGCCGATGAAGCCGGCCAACACGTCGCCTGAGCCGGCGGTGGCCAGCCACGGAGATCCATGGGCGTTCACGCATACCCGGCCGTCCGGCGCGGCGATGACGGTGTCGCCACCCTTCAGCAGGATGATGGCATCGGCCCGAGCGGCCGCGCGCCTGGCTGCGGTGATCCGGTCCGGCGAATCCTTCAAGACGCCAGGGAACAGCCGCTCGAACTCGCCGGCGTGCGGGGTCAGGACGTCATCGACGTCGAGCACCGAGAACAGCTCCTCCGGATCGTCCCGAAACACGGTGATGGCGTCGGCGTCGAGCACGAGTGCCGCGCCGGTACGGGCCAGCGCCAGGACATTGACCAGGGTGTTCTCGGTGACACCAGCGGCCGGACCGATCACCGCGGCGTCCACATCGGCCGCGAGCTGTTCCAGTTCCGCCTCGGTGTCGAACCCGCGCAGCATGATGGCTTCCAGGTGGGCGGCGTTGACCGACAAGGCGTCAGTGGGGGACAGCAGGGTCACCACCCCCGCTCCCAACCGCAGACCCGCCCGCGCTGACAGCCGCGCGGCGCCGGTGCTCCAGGCCTCGCCCGAGATCACCACCAGCCGGCCCCGCGCATGCTTGTGCGAGAGCCCGGTGGGCCACGGGAAATTGGAGAGCCAGAGTTCGGGGCCGTTCTCCACCAGGTCTCCGCCCGTCTCCGCCAGCCCGATATCGGCGACGATCACCTCGCCGCACAGGCTGCGGCCCGGCAACAGTACGTGGGCGGGCTTCTTGGCGTGGAAGGTGACGGTCAGGCCGGCGCGCACCACAGGCCCTTGCGGCGCGCCAGTGTCGCCCGGCAGGCCGCTGGGGACATCGATGGCCACCACCGTCTCGGGTTGCCCGGCGAGCCGGGCCGCGATGGCCGCGGCCTCCCCGTTCATCGGACGAGAAAGGCCAGCGCCATACATGGCGTCGATAAACAACCGCGCCTGCAACGGGGCGTCGAAGGGGGTAAGGCCGCCATCCCAACCTGCGGCCGCGGCTTGGGCGTCAGGGGTTTGCGGCGCGGTGAGCGCCCTCACCTCCACTGGCCACCCGCGCGCCTTCAGCAGGCGCGCGACGACATAGCCGTCGCCGCCATTGTTGCCTGGGCCGCACAGCACCGCCACGGGCCGGGCGGAAAACCGCTCCACTATAGCGTCCGCCACCGCGGCCCCGGCCCGCTCCATCAGCTCGGGGCCTGGCGTTCCGGCGGCGATGGCGGCCTGGTCGGCGGCGGCGATTTCAGCGACCGTGTGAATCCTGCGCGCGGGCACGGCCGCTCCTTACGATGAACTAGAGTACGCCGGTCGAGGCTTCAGGCCCCCGCTCGACCAAGGCCAGGCCGTCGGTCCCGACTTCCAGCGTCGAGATAGAAGCGTGATCGGGGCGGAAGACCAGAACGCGCTCATCGCCGTCGAGATGCGACATCACGGCGTTGATCGCCACATAGTGGGAAAACACCGCGGTCCCGCCACGCGCCTGCAGGGATTTCACCATGTCGCTGCGCCAGACCTCGTAGTCTAGGTCGCCCTGGACATCCTTCCACTTGCCTTGGAAGACCGCCCGCAGCCAGCCTGGACGCTCTGCCGCGTCCAGGCCGGCCGGTGTCGGAATTTCGCCGACCGCGGCGTCGATTTCCAGATCCACGCCCAGGGCCTCCGCCGTCGGCATGGCGGTCTCGCGGCAACGCCGGAGCGGAGAACTGACCACCCGCTGGGGGCGATCAGCTTCCGGCAACGACATCAGATAGTCCCGCGCCGCCTCGGCCTGCGCCTTGCCGGTCTCATCGAGGCCGGGATCCTCGTCGGCTTCGCCCCAAACGGCGGCCGGCTTGCCATGGCGGATCAGGTAGAGACGGGACATCAGTTCAATCCGGTACAAATATGTTGCGCGCGCCGTCCTCGGAACGTCCGACGGTTCCGGTCCGGCCCACCGCCTCGCTCGCCTCCAGGCCGCGAAGCGTAGCTTCATCGGTCGGAGTGTTGGCGATAAAGCGGCGGCCTTCCGAATCGCGGCCGACGACGATGCCCATCATGTAGCCCTCGCGGCCGTGAACGACCGTGTAGGTTTCTATGGTGGCAGCACCTTTTGGCTGTTCGATGACAACCGGATGCGGCAGGGCGTCGATCTGGGCCTGGATCAGCTTCGGATCCTGCCGCTCGAATGGACCCTTGAGCGGCGTCGTCGAATAGACGCCGGTCGATTGCTTGGTCAGGAACCAGCCATTGGCGGTGACCAGACCGTACGACCCGGGATCATCGCGCAGCCGCTGCATCATCACGGCGATGGAGTGCATGGCGTAGTTGTTGCCCGGCCCGCCCATGTACGGAAGGCCGCCAGTGACCGTCAGTCCGCGCGGGTCGTCCAGGTCCAGTCCCAATTCCTCGGCCCCGATTTCCACGGCGATGGGGAAGCAGGAGTAAATGTCGATGTGGCCGATATCAGCCAGGGAGACGTCGGCCATTTCCAGCGCCCGCTTGCCGGTGAGCCGCATGGCCGGGCTGGAATGGAAGTCCTGGCGGTCGATCGGGTACCACAGGTCCGAGGCGTCGGCGCAGCCGTGGAGATAGACCAGCCTGTCCTCCGGCACGCCCAGCTCGCGGGCCTTCGCAAGGCTCGTCACCAGCACCCCGGCCGACTGATCGACCTCCATGATGGCGTTCAGGTACTTGGTGTAGGGAAAGCCGACCATCCGGTTGCGATCGGTGACCTCGACCAGTTCCTCCGCCGAACGCTCGATCGGGAACCAGGCGTCCGGGTTCTTGGCGGCCACCTGAGTGAAGGGCGCGAACAGCTCCCCCAGCCGCTTCTGGTGATCGGGGATCGAGCGGCCGTCGCGGGCCCGCAGGGCGTTCTCAAACAGCGGATAGCAGTTGATCGGACGCCCGATGCCGTGGGCGTTCTCGTAAGGCGTCGTGCCGGGGCGCGGGTCGCCGATGCGTTCAGGTTCGGGCAGTTCCTCAGCGTCCTCCCAGTCGGCGAAGCCCAGGCCGCGCTGCAGGCGCTTTGTCGCCGAGCCCAGGAACTCGCAGCCCACGACCAAGGCGAACTGCGTCTCACCCTTGGCGATGCGCTCGCAAGCCGTGTTCACGAGCTGCTGGGGGCTGTTTCCGCCCATGTGGGAATAGACCGCGTAGGCCGGATCGGCGCCCAATCGCTTCGCAAGCGTCGCAGGGGGATTGGTGGAGTGCGGCACCAGCCGCCCGCCGCCAGGTGCGTCGATCGTGAAACCCACCACAGCCAAGGTGTCGATGCCGGCCAACGCCTCCGGCTTCAGCCCGGCGTCGAGGGCGGCCCGTTCCGCCGCAATCTTCAGCAACGCGGTGGGAGATGGCGAAGCGCCCGGCTCGCCGCGATAGGTGAATTGCCCTGCTCCGATAAGAACCGGTGTCCTGTCGTCCATTTTCCGTCCCCTCCCGGCCTTCGTCCGACGCCAAAGATGGGCGTCAAACGAAGTGGGCTATGCGTTTGCGGCGCTGGTCGCTATTTGGGCGCCTTGTGACTAAAATTACGGCATTAACATCATCGCACGCTCCCGCGACGGAACCGCAAGCCCCTCCCTCTTGTCGCCCGCTGCTGGAGCGTGCTCGTAGCCCCCAACCGCAGGGGCGGCGTCGCACGAGTGAAACCTGGTCATGAAAAAGATCGAAGCCATCATCAAGCCGTTCAAGCTCGACGAGGTGAAGGAAGCCCTGCAGGAGCTGGGCGTTCAAGGCATGACCGTGATCGAAGCCAAGGGCTATGGCCGCCAGAAGGGCCATACCGAGCTCTATCGTGGGGCCGAATACGTCGTCGACTTCCTGCCCAAGATCAAAATCGAGGTGGTCGTCTCGGACGATCAGCTTGAGCCCGCCCTCGAATCCATCGTAGGCGCGGCCCGTACCGGTCGCATCGGCGACGGAAAGATCTTCGTTTCGGAAATTACCGACGTCCTGCGCATCCGCACCGGCGAGACCGGCGCCGCGGCCGTCTGAATCAAGGCTATCGAGACTTCTTCAAGGGGATAAGACCAATGGCTAGCGCCCAGGACATTCTGAACGAGATCAAGGAAAAGGACGTCAAGTACGTCGACGTGCGCTTCACCGACATTCGCGGTCGGATGCAGCACGTGACCTTCGATATCGATCTGGTGGACGAGGAATTCCTGACCGACGGCACGATGTTCGACGGTTCATCGATCGCGGGCTGGAAGGCGATCAACGAAAGCGACATGAAGCTGCGTCCCGACCTGGACACGGCCTATATCGACCCCTTCTACCAGCAGACCACGCTGTGCCTGTTCTGCGACATCGTGAACCCGGACACCGGCACCCCGTATAACCGCGACCCGCGTTCGATCGCCAAGGCTGCACTGAACTACGTGAAGTCGGCCGGTATCGGCGACACCGTGTTCTTCGGCCCTGAAGCCGAGTTCTTCATCTTCGACGACGTGCGCTGGTCCACCGACCCGCACAACACCGGCTATTCCTACGACTCGACCGAACTGCCGGCCAACACCGGCAAGTCCTACGCCGAGGGCAACATGGGCCACCGCCCGGGTCCCAAGGGCGGCTACTTCCCGGTCAACCCGGTCGACTCGGCTCAAGATCTGCGCGGCGAAATGCTGGCCGTCATGGGCGAGCTCGGCATGAAGCCGGAAAAGCACCACCACGAAGTGGCGCCGGCCCAGCACGAACTCGGCCTGAAGTTCGACACCATGATCGTCATGGCCGACCGGATGCAGCTCTATAAGTACGTCATCCACAACGTGGCCGCGGCCTACGGCAAGTCGGCGACCTTCATGGCCAAGCCGATGTTCGCCGACAACGGTTCGGGCATGCACGTCCACCAGTCGATCTGGGCCGACGGCAAGCCGCTGTTCGCTGGCGACAAGTACGCCGGCCTGTCGCAAATGTGCCTGTGGTACATCGGCGGCATCATCAAGCACGCCAAGGCGATCAACGCCTTCTCGAACTCGACCACCAACTCCTACAAGCGTCTGGTGCCCGGCTACGAAGCCCCGGTGAAGTTGGCCTATTCGGCCCGCAACCGTTCGGCCTCGATCCGCATCCCGCACGTCGACTCGCCGAAGGCCAAGCGCATCGAAGCCCGCTTCCCGGACCCGATGGGCAACCCCTACCTGACCTTCGTGGCCCTGCTGATGGCCGGCCTTGACGGCATCATCAACCAGATCGACCCGGGCGCGGCCCAGGACAAGAACCTCTACGACCTGCCGCCCCGCGAGCAGAAGAAGGTTCCGGAAGTCTGCGGCTCGCTGCGTGAAGCTCTGGAAAACCTCGACAAGGACCGCGGCTTCCTGAAGGCCGGCGGCGTCATGGACGACGACTTCATCGACGCCTACATCGAGCTGAAGATGCAGGAAGTCATGCGCTTGCAACTGCATCCGCACCCGGTCGAATTCGACATGTACTATTCCTGCTAGTCGAAACCGCCTGAGGCGATTTCAGAGGGGCCGTGGAGTGATCCACGGCCCTTTTTCTTTGCGCCCCGCCTATGGCGTTGACGGACGCTGTTCAATCAGCCGTCATCCCCGGCCAAGCTTGCGGAGACACGCGAGCAAGAGGGGGACGCAATGACGATGAAGTTTCTGACGACTGCCGCCCTGGTGCTGGGCGCGGGACTGGCGACCGGCGCCCAGGCGGCGACCTATGAGGCGCAGGTCGTCCGCACCCAGTTCGGCATCCCCCACATCACCGCCAAGAACTACCGCGGCATCGGCTATGGCCAGGGCTACACCTTCGCCCAGGACAACCTCTGCCTGCTGGCCGACAAGGTCGTGACGGTGAACGGCGAGCGCTCCAAGCACTTTGGTCCAGACGCCACCACCGTCATCGCCTTCACCGACATCAAGAACCTGGAGAGCGACTTCTTCTTCCGGGCCAATACCGACATCGACAATCTGCGCGCTGGGCGCGCCAAGGGCTCGGCCGACTATCGCGAACTGGTCGATGGCTACGTCGCCGGCTTCAACCGCTATCTGGCCGACACCCCCAAGGACAAGCTGCCGTCCGAGTGCGGCGACAAGGCCTGGCTGCGGCCGATCACCGTCGACGATATGCTGCGCCTGAACGAGGAGCGGATGATCCAGGCCAGCGGAGGCGCATGGTTGCGCCAGACCAACGCCGCCGCGCCGCCCACAGCCGACGCCGCCTTGAAGCCGGCCGCCAGCCTTGGCCTGCCCAACATGGCCGAGATGATCGGCCTTGGCTCCAACGGCTGGGCCTTTGGGCGCGAAGTCACCACCAACAAGTCCGGCCTGGTGCTCGGCAATCCGCACTTCCCCTGGGAAGGCACCAACCGCTTCTACCAGACCCACCTGACCATCCCGGGCAAGTTCGACGTGATGGGCGTCACCATCGCCGGCGGCCCGGGCATGTCGATCGGGTTCAACAAGGACGTCGCCTGGACCCATACGGTGTCCACAGACCGCCACTTCACCCTGTTCGAACTGGCGCTCGATCCGGCCGATCCCACCGCCTATCTGGTGGACGGCAAGCGCCATGCGATGGGCCGCAAGAGCGTCACGGTCGAAACCCCCACCGGCCCACAGACCCGCACCTTCTACACCACCAGCTACGGCCCGGTGGTGGTCATGCCGCAGGCGGGGCTGACCTGGAACACCAAGACCGCCTACGCCCTGCGGGACGCCAACCGCGGCAACTCCAACTCGTCGGACACCTGGCTGCGGATCAGCCGCGCCAAGTCGGTGGGCGAGATCAAGCAGGTCATCGAGCAGACGCTCGGCATCCCGTGGGTCAACACCATCGCGGCCGACCGCCATGGCGACGCGCTCTACGCCGACATCACCGCGACGCCGAACGTCTCGGCGCAGAAGCTGAAGGATTGCGCGCCCAGCGCCCCGGCGGCCGCCCTCGCCGCTTCGGCTCGGATCTATGTGCTGGATGGCGCGCGCTCGGCCTGCGACTGGGACGCCCCTGGCCTGATGCCCGGCGCGACCATGCCGGCGATGATCCGCACCGACTATGTCGCCAACAGCAATGACAGCTACTGGCTGGCCAACGCCAAGGCGCCGATGGCGGCCTTCTCGCCGCTGGTCGGCCCGGCGGCGATTCCCCAGAACCTGCGCACGCGCTCTGGGATCATAGAGATCGATCGTCGCCTGGCCGGCGAGGATGGACTGGCGGGGAACACCTTCGACATCGAGAAGGTCAAGACCATGCTGTTCTGGAACCGCAACCTGGCCGCCGATCTCTATCTCGACGACGCGCTGAAGGTCTGCGGGGCGAGCCCCACGGCGACCACCGCCGCCGGCAAGACCGTCGACATCAAGGCCGCCTGCGCCGTCCTGGCGAAGTGGGATCGCCGCATGGACAACGAGAGCGTCGGCGCCCACGTCTTCGTCGAGTTCTGGCGCCTGGCCCAGAAGATCCCCAACCTCTACGTCACCCCCTTCGATCCGGCAGATCCGGTCCATACCCCGCGCGGATTGAAGACCGACGACGAGACGGCCGCCAAGCTGCGGGCCGCCATGGCCGGCGCCGTCGAGGTGCTGGAAAGCCAGAAGACCCCGCTGGACGCGCCTTATGGCTCGATCCACTTCGCTGTTCGGGGCGATCAGAAGATCCCCGTTCACGGCGGCGAAGGCGGCGACGGCGTGCTGAACGCCCAGCAGGCGCGCTGGAACGCTCAGGCTGCAGGCTACGTGCCCTATCACGGCTCCAGCTACATCCAGGTCGTGAGCTTCGACGCCAAGGGACCGGTGGCCGATGCGGTGCTGTCCTATTCTCAGTCGGCCGACCCAGCCTCGCCGCACTTTGCAGACCAGACCTGGCTATATTCGAAGAAGGGCTGGCATCGCCTGCCCTTCAGCAAGGCCGACATCGCCAAGGACGGCGCCGGCCCGGTGCTGGTCCTGAAGGGGAACTAGGCCCTGGACATGGCGGCGATGGTTTCCATCGCCGCCATCTGAGCTATCGCGTCGGCGCCTCCGGTGAGGGCCGGCGCAACGCCGCGCACTGCATCGACAAAAGCGCGAAGCTGGAAATCGTAGGTCGGATCGCGACTGGTGGTCTCGCGCCGAGCTTCTTCCCCCTCGACGCTCACCTCGATCAGGTGCCCCATCTGCGGCGCGAGCGGGTTGATCACCTTGAGCCGCCCCTCCAGCCCCTCGATCTCCAAGGTGGCGCGAACCGGGCCGGCCATGTCGCAGGAAATTTCGGCGCTGACGCCGCGCGGGAAGGCCAGGGTCGCCTGGGTCGAGATATCCACGCCCGTCGCCCCGATCATCGCCTTGGCGGCTCGCACCTCGGGCTCGGCGCCGACGACCGTGCGAACCCAATGCAGGCAGTAGGTCCCGAGATCCATCAGCGCGCCGCCGCCCAGGCTGGGGTCATAGCGAAGCTCCGTCGCTGTCGCCTCGATCGAGGTTGAGAACACCGCCTCCAGACGGCGGACATCGCCGATCTCGCCGCTGGCCACGATCTCCAGCACCCGCGCGAACAGCGGATGGTAGCGATAGTGGAACGCCTCCATCAGGACGAGGCCGCACCCATCGGCCACCGCGACCATATGCTGGGCTTCCGCCAGCGTCATGGCGAACGGCTTTTCGCAAAGCACTGGCTTGCCAGCCTTCAACGCCGCGACTGTCAGGTCTGCGTGTCGCGAGGCGGGAAGCGCGTTGTAGACGGCGTCCACTTCCGGATGGGCGATCAGCGCCTCGTAGTCCTCGGGGACGTTGGGGATGCCATGCTCGGCCGCATAGGCCCGCGCCCGCTCAGGATCGCGGGCGGCGACGGCCACGACCTGGGCCACGCCGGTCGCCTTCGCCGGGGCGATCAGCGCCATCGGGGCGATCCGCGCCGCGCCCAATATGCCGATCCGCAGCGGCCTTTCGCTTTGCCCACTCATAATTGCTTCCTTCCCCAGTACGCGACGGCGCGTGGCGCTTGGCTACATTGCATTCGCATGGACGGCGATTCATATGGGGCGGTCTCGAATCGTTCCATTTTCCCGGCAGCATGTCCCAGCCCCCCACTCCGCAAGCTTCCCTCTTCGACGACGCGCTGAATCCCGCGCCCGCCGCGCCCCTGGCCGAAAGCCATGAGCCGCGGCCCGACCCCGTCGTGCTGGGAGCCAAGGAGCCGGCTGGCGGCTATTCGGCCAAGGACATCGAGGTCCTCGAAGGCCTGGAGCCTGTGCGAAAGCGTCCGGGCATGTACATCGGCGGCACCGACGAGCGCGCCCTGCACCACCTGTTCGCCGAAGTCCTCGACAACGCCATGGACGAGGCCGTCGCCGGCCACGCCAAGGTGATCGAAGTTCGGCTGGACGCCGACGGCGTCCTAACCGTCAAGGACGACGGCCGCGGCATCCCCGTCGATCCGCACCCGAAGCATCCGGGCAAGTCTGCGCTGGAAGTCATCATGACCGTCCTGCACTCGGGCGGTAAGTTCTCCGGCAAGGCCTATGAGACGTCCGGCGGCCTGCACGGCGTCGGTGTCTCCGTCGTGAACGCACTGTCCGAGCGCGTCGATGTCACCGCTTGGAAAGACGGCTTCGAGTGGCGCCAGTCGTTCAGCCGCGGCAAGCCGCTGGGCGGCATCGAAAAGCTGAACCCGACCCGCAAGAAGGGCACGGCGATCAGCTTCCTGCCCGACGCCCAGATCTTCGGTGAGGGCGCGATCTTCAAGCCCGCGCGCCTCTATCGGATGGCGCGCTCCAAGGCCTATCTGTTCGGCGGCGTCGAGATCCGCTGGAGCTGCGACCCCTCGCGCATCCATGACCAGACCCCGGCAGAGGCCACCTTCCGTTTCCCAAACGGCCTGGCCGACTTCCTGGCCGAGCGGGTCAAGGGCATCGAGACCGTCACCCCCGAACCCTTCGCCGGGCGCATCGAGCGCAAGAGCGAAGGCGGCGCCGTCGAGTGGGCCCTGACCTGGACCCCGGCCGGCTTCGGCGAGGCCGACGGCTTCATGCAGTCCTACTGCAACACCGTTCCCACGCCCGAGGGCGGCACCCACGAGGCGGGCCTTCGTGCGGCCCTCACCCGCGGGCTCAAGGCCTATGCCGAACTGACCGGCGAGAAGCGTGGCAGCATCCTCACCGCCGAGGACGTGATCTCCCAGGCCGGCGCCCTGATCAGCGTCTTCATCCGCAACCCCGAGTTCCAGGGCCAGACCAAAGAGCGACTGTCGTCGTCCGACGCCCAGAAGCTGGTCGAAAACGCCCTGCGCGACCCGTTCGACCACTGGCTGACCGCCCAGCCCAAGGCCGCCTCGGCCCTGCTGGAGTTCGTGATCGAGCGCGCCGAAGAGCGCTTGAAGCGTCGGCGCGACAAGGACGTCCAACGCGCCTCGGCGACCCGCAAGCTACGACTGCCGGGCAAGCTGGCCGACTGTTCGGGCCAGGCGACCGACGGCACTGAAATCTTCCTGGTCGAAGGCGACTCCGCCGGCGGCTCGGCCAAGCAGGCCCGCAATCGGCGCACCCAGGCGATCCTGCCCCTGCGCGGCAAGATCCTGAACGTGGCCTCGGCCACGCTCGACAAGCTGGGCGGCAACAAGGAACTGACGGATCTCATGCTGGCGCTCGGCGTGCAGGGCGGCTCGAAGTTCAAGGAAGAGGACCTGCGCTACGAGCGCGTGGTGATCATGACGGACGCCGACGTCGACGGCGCCCACATCGCATCTCTGCTGATCACCTTCTTCTACCGCACGATGCCGAACCTGATCCGGTCGGGCCGGCTCTATCTCGCCCTGCCCCCGCTCTACCGGATGAGCCACGGCGGCAAGACCATCTATGCCCGCGACGATGCCCACCGCGAGGAACTGCTGGCCACCGAGTTCAAAGGCAAGAAGCCCGAAATCGGCCGCTTCAAAGGCCTGGGCGAGATGATGCCGGCCCAGCTCAAGGAGACCACCATGGATCCGGCCACCCGGACCATGGCGCGCGTCACCCTGCCCCGCGCCGAGGAAAGCGTCGAGGACCTGGTCGAGGCGCTGATGGGTCGCAAGCCCGAGCTGCGCTTCCGCTTCATCCAGGAAAACGCCGAGTTCGCAGTCGCCGACCTCGACGTCTAGCTTCGGGCCATATCGCAACGGGGATTAAAATGGCCGCAGCCGCTTCGCATGCCTACCGCCCGCACCTTCCGGGTGTGGAGTCGCTGCGAGCCTATGCGGCGTTCGCGATCGTAATCTTCCACGTGATCCACCTCACCCAGGCGCCGATGCCCCACAGCCTGGAATTCATGAAGTTGTTCTTCGGCTATGGGGTGCCGCTGTTCTTCGTGGTGAGCGCATTCAGCCTCGCCTACGGATATGAAGGCAAGCTCTCCACCAAGGCGCAGACCGCCGAGTTTTATCTGCGGCGGGTGCTGCGCATCGCGCCGCTCTACTACCTGGCCGTCGCCGTCCAACTGATGAGCATCAAGGCCCAGGGCTACGACATGCCCTCGCTCGGAGACATCGCCCTTTCTCTGGGTTTCGTGTTCAATCTGAGCCCGAACATGGTCGATGGCATCGCCCCGGCGTCGTGGTCGATCGGCGTCGAGATGCTGTTCTACGCGGCCTTTCCGCTGCTGCTGGCCATCGCCACCACCCTGCCGCGCGCGATTTTTCTCACAGCCGTGTTCGCCGCGGG
This sequence comes from bacterium, assembly GCA_030824495.1. Lineage (GTDB taxonomy): Bacteria > Pseudomonadota > Alphaproteobacteria > Caulobacterales > Caulobacteraceae > Phenylobacterium. The sequence continues at coordinate 39,054 of JAVBXP010000013.1, read as the reverse complement.
CGCGGTGGCCTACACGATCATCGCGAGCAAACTGAAGGTGAACCCCACGTTCGTGGTCCACGGGTTGCTCTTCAATCTTCCGTACTTCGGCTTCGGGCTGATCGCATTTCAGCTCTTACGCCTGACACCCGCGCGGCTGGGGGGCTACCTGACGCTCGGCGCCCTGGCGCTGACGGTGGTCGCCTGGGCCGCCGCCCCAATCTTCACCCGGCCTGGCGCGGGTGTGTATCGCAACGTCCTCTACATGGCCGCCTGGGGCGCGCCGTTCGGCCTGCTCTGCCTGGGCATGGCGCTTCGCCCGCCAGGCTTGCTGTCGAACCCTGTCATGCAGTTCCTCGGCAAGATCAGCTTCGGGGTCTATCTCGCTCACCCGCAAGTGATCTTCGGCTTGAACCGCCTGGGGGTCTACGACGCCATCCAGCGCCTGCCCGGCGGTTCGGGCCTTACCTTCCCGCTGGCGGTGCTGGTCACCTGCGCCGCGGTCATCCCGCTTGCCTGGGGACTGTTCGTCTTCGTCGAGACTCCGGGGATCCAAATGGGTCGGCGGATCGCCAGACGCCTTGTTCCCTCGCCTCCAGCGGCGGTCGAGCCGCCCCTCGCAGCCTGAGGTCGAGCGGCGTCGTCTTCACCATGTCGCCCTGCCAACCATGGCTGATTTGACCCTGGCGCGGGGACGCTGTGAACTACTAGCTACAGAACGCGTTTGACTTGAAGCTCGCACGCCGTATCTTGCCGCCGCGCGTGACGATCGCCGTCCGCGCCGCCGCGGCTTGCAAGCTCTCTTCTTTTTTGGGCGGGCGCGCCGCCCCCATTGCAACTGAATGACCGAATTTTCCGAACTGGGCCTGTCGCCCGCTACGCTTCTGGCTGTGGCCGAGACCGGCTATACCACCGCCACGCCGATCCAGGCTGAGGCCATCCCCGTCGCGCTGCAAGGCCGCGACGTTCTTGGCATCGCCCAAACCGGCACAGGCAAGACCGCCGCCTTCACCCTGCCGATGATCGAACGCCTGGCCGCCGGGCGCTCGAAAGCGCGCATGCCCCGCGCCCTGGTGATCGCCCCGACTCGCGAGCTGGCCGATCAGGTCGCCGCTTCCTTCGACAAATACTCAAAGGGCCAGAAGCGGACCCTCTCATGGGCGCTGCTGATCGGCGGCGTATCCTTCGGGGACCAGGAACTGAAGCTTGATCGGGGCGTCGACGTCCTGATCGCCACGCCCGGCCGCCTGCTGGATCATTTCGAGCGTGGCAAGCTGCTGATGACCGGCGTCCAGATCATGGTGGTCGATGAAGCCGACCGCATGCTGGACATGGGCTTCATTCCCGACATCGAACGTATCTTCAAGCTGACGCCGGCGAAGAAGCAGACTCTGTTCTTCTCGGCGACCATGCCGCCCGAGATCACCCGGCTCACCAAGCAGTTCCTCAACGATCCGGTTCGGATCGAGGCGACCCGCCCGGCGACCACGGCAGAGACCATTTCGCAGTATATCGTGCGCCTGCCGACCTCCGATCCGAAAGCCAAGCGCACCGCGCTGCGCATGCTGATCGCCGCCGACGACGTGCGCAACGGCATCGTCTTCTGCAACCGGAAGTCCGAAGTCGACATCGTCGCCAAGTCGCTCAAGACCCACGGCTTCGATGCTGCGCCGATCCATGGCGACCTCGACCAGGCGACCCGTACGCGTACACTGGAGAGCTTCCGCAAGGGAGAGCTCAAGCTGCTCTGCGCCTCGGACGTCGCGGCCCGGGGCCTTGATGTTCCGGACGTCAGCCACGTCTTCAACTACGACGTTCCGCACCATGCCGACGACTATGTGCACCGCATTGGCCGCACCGGCCGCGCCGGCCGCAGCGGCAAGGCCTACATGATCGTCACGCCTGCCGATGCGAAGAACATCGACAAGGTGCTGAAGCTGACCGGCAAGAACCCCGAAGAAGTCGTGCTGGAAGGCGTCGACTTCGCCAGCATCAAGGACGAGCGCCGCGAACGCAGCGGCGGCCGTGACCGTGAGCGCGGTGGTCGCGATCGCGGAGGCCGCGAGCAACGCCCGCGCCGCATCGAACCGCATGGCGAAGTCGCCTCGATGGACGCCATCGTCGCTCCGACGCCGAGCGAGGGCGAGGACGTTGCTCCCCGCCGCAAGGCCCGCAGCAGCACCAAGCCGAAGCCAGAGGTCGCGACCGCGACCGCGGTCGAAGCTCCGGCGGCTCCCGCTCAGGCTCGTGCAGAGCGGCCGCAACGTGAGGAACGTCCGCGCCGCGAAGAACGTCCGCAACGCGAAGAGCGTCCGCAACGCGAAGAGCGTGCTCAACGTGACGAGCGCCCGCAACGCGAAGCGCGCCCTGCTCGCCGTGAAGACCGGCCGCGCCGTGACGATCACGACGACCGCGACAGCGTCGTAGGCTTTGGGAATGACACCCCGGCCTTCTTGCTTCGCGTGCCGCCAAGACCGTCCACAACAGAATAGATCGCCCTTAACTGCTCGTTCGGCTATGTCGACTAAGCTTCCCGGCAAGTACTGAAGCTCTGCGCGAAATGCAGGGCCTCCGGGATCGGGAAAGACAGAATGTCCGGCGACATCGAAACCAAGCTGCGTGGACCAGGCGCCTATGTCTTGGCGCGCCAAGCCATGGACGCCATGGAGGCCCATCAGGTCTGGCCAACAGCGGTCAACTTCGAGCTTTGGACTCACTACGTCGGCGAGCCCGATAGCGCGCTCAGCCGCGAAATCGCCCGCCTGCTGTCAGCAGGCGAAGCCTTCACGGACACCGTCGCCGACGAATTGGCGGCAGCTTTCCTTCCGAAGGCCAAGCTCAACGATCAGATCCGCGACGCCGGCGACGCCCTGACCAAGGAACTCGACGCCGTCAGCCGCGCCATCCAGAGCGCCCAGAAATCCAGCGAAGCCTATGGCCAGACCCTGGCCGGAGCTTCGAAGTCGCTGGCGGATATGGAAGAGCCGGCCGACTTGCGGACCATGGTCGATAACCTCAGTGTCGCGACCAAGCGGGTCCAGCGCGAGAACAAGTCGCTCGAACAGCGGCTTTCGGAATCGACCTCCGAGGTGACGAAACTACGCGAGCATCTCGAACAGGTTCGGCGCGACGCTACGACTGACGGCCTGACCAACCTGGCCAACCGCAAGGCCTTCGACGAGGAATTGGCGCGAGCCTGCGCGGACGCCGAGGCCGACGGTTTGAGCCTGACCCTGGCGGTCATCGACATCGACCACTTCAAGAACTTCAACGACACCTGGGGGCACCAGACCGGCGACCAGGTGATCCGCTATGTCGCCAGCGTCATTGGCCGGGTCGGCGCACCGCCGCGCTTCGCCGCGCGCTATGGCGGTGAGGAGTTCGCGCTGATCTTCCCACGCGAAAGCGCCGAGATCGCCGCCGTGGTGCTCGAGGAAATCCGCGAAGAAGTCTCTTCGCGCATGCTCAAGCGTCGTTCCACCAATGACGATCTGGGCGCCATCACTGTCTCCGCCGGCCTGGCCGAAATGCGGCGCGGAGAGACCGCTCACAGTCTGATGGAACGCTCCGACAGCGCGCTCTATGTCTCAAAGCGTTCGGGTCGCAATCGCGTGACCAGCGCCGAGACGGTGCAGACCGCCGCCTGACCCCGCTTTTGTCCTAGCCTGACGCCGGGGTATCCTCGTTTAGATCGTCCAAAGAGACGCACGAGGGAGCGAGCCATGGCCTATTCCAAGATCAAGACGTCGGTGAACGACGGCATCGGCGTGGTCACCCTGAACGACACCGCCACGCTGAACGCGGCTGGCCTGGACCTTATGGCCGAGTTGCAGGACGCCTTCGAGGCCCTCAAGGGCGACGAAACGGTGCGGTGCGTGGTGCTGACCGGTGAAGGGCGGGGCTTCTGCTCCGGCGCGAACCTCTCCGGCCGCGGCGGACCGGGCGCCGAAGCGCCAGATCCCGAAGGCCCCGACGCCGGCGCCGCCCTGGAAACCATCTACAACCCCTTCGTCACCTCGCTCCGAGAATACCCGGTCCCGATCGTCACGGCGGTCAACGGCGTGGCCGCGGGCGTCGGTTGCTCGCTGGCCCTAATGGGCGACATCATCGTCGCCGCCGAAAGCGCCTACTTCCTGCAGGCCTTCCGACGGATCGGCCTGGTGCCGGATGGCGGTTCGACCTATTTGCTGCCCCGACTGATCGGCAAGGCGCGCGCCATGGAGATGGCTCTGCTGGGCGAAAAGATCCCCGCCAAGACCGCTCTCGAATGGGGCCTGGTCAATCGCTGCGTTCCCGACGATCAGTTGATGGCCACGGCGATGGAATTGGCCAAGGCGCTGGCCACTGGTCCCAAGGCGCTCGGCGCCATTCGCAAGCTGGTCTGGCAAAGCCTGGACGAGGAATGGGCCGAGCAGCTTCACGCCGAACGGGTCGCCCAGAAGCACGCCGGCCGCACGGAAGACAGCCGCGAAGGCATTCTCGCCTTCCTCCAGAAGCGCCCCGCGGCGTTTACGGGCCGCTAGGCCGCGGCGCGGGCGCGCTCGCGCCGCACCCATATTGTCTCGGCGGCGGCCACCGCGACCAGCACCGCCGAGACCAGGCTGCTCAACACCACCGGCGTCATCGTCATCGCGATAGGCGCCAGGACCGCAAGGGCCGAGAGGCCCCCGAGATGGGCGCGCGGCAAGCGTCCCGTGGTCGTACGTCGAAACAGCAGATCGCCCAGCAGGTAGAGCCCCGGGCCGACTAACAGGACGGCCGCGGTGCTGAAGTGCATATGACCGTGCGGATGGGCCAGGGTCAGCTCGTCTCCGACCGCGGTGACCACCACCCCGGCGATCAATGGCAAGTGAATGTAGGTGTAGGCCAGCCGCGCCACCCGCCCCGGATCGGTTGAGGAGACGAACTGTGCGCTGGCGCGCTCGGCGGCGGCGTCGAAATAGATCCACCACATCGCCACACTGCCGACGAAGGCGGCCAGGAAAGCGCCGATCACTCCGGCGCTGGGCTCCAGATTGGCCGCCGTCGCCCCGGTGACCAGGATCGACTCCCCCAGGGCGATGATGACGAACAGCGCGCATCGTTCTGCCATGTGCGCACCCTCGACGTCCCAGTCGGCTGTGGTCGAACGGCCAAGACCCGGCGTCCAGAAACCTAGAGATGGCGAGGCGAAATCGATCAACATGGCCCACGCCCAAAGGGCCAGCCTTGCGCCCTCCTCCGCGAACCCGCCGGCGATCCACAGCACGCCGGACCCGACCAGCCAGGTCGTGATCCGCTTGAAATTCCGATAGTTGCTTTCGTTGTGGCCGCGCAGCGCCCACATCACGAACAGCGAGCGCCCGACCTGCATGAAGACGTAGGCGCCGGCGAAGGCCAAGCCGCGGTCCTCGAACGCCCGAGGCAGCGAGGTCGAGAGCATCAAGCCCCCGAGCATCAGGACCAAGAGCATCAACCGGACGGGCGTGCGGTCCGGCTCCAGCCAATTGGTGATCCAGCAGGTGTAGATCCAAACCCACCAGACCGCGAGGAACAGCAGGGCGGTTTGGACGGCGCCAAGCGGCGTGAGATGTTCAAGCAGCGAGTGTGAGAGCTGGGTGATCGCGAAGACGAAGACGAGATCGAAGAACAGCTCGATATAGGTGACACGATTATGCTCGTGCCCCTTGCGTGCCCGCTGCAGGTCCGCCCGCGCCCCGATCATGTCCAGCCTCCGCTATCGCGTAAGGCCAAGTCTAGGGCAGCGGGGCGCGCGCGCCAGCGGGTCGTTGCAAAGGTTGAGGCGACCGCAGCCGGCTAGGCGTCGTGGGCCTTGGCCGGCTCGATCGTAACGCTCTCGCCACAACCGCAGGCGTCGGTCTCGTTCGGGTTATGGAAGGTGAACTTCGACGAGAGCTTGGTGGTCACATAGTCGATCTCGGTGCCGATCAGGAAAAGCACCGCCTTGGGCTCGATCAAGATCGTCACGCCCTTGTCCTCGACCACCTCGTCCAAAGAACCAGCGGTCTCGGCATACTCCAGAATGTACTCCTGGCCGGCGCAGCCACTGTTCTTCACGCCAACCCGCAGGCCCGCATAAGGCTTCTCGGCCTTGTCCATGATCTCGCGAACACGAGCGGCCGCAGCGTCGGTCAGGGTGACGACTTTCGGCCGGGGGCGGCGAACGCGAGGAGCGGGCGTGAGGTTAAGGTCGGTCATGCTCAGCCTTATATGGTGTCAGAACATGTTGAGTTGAAGCTTCGCCTCGTCGGACATCCGAGACGGATCCCACGGCGGGTCGAAGACCAGATCAACTTTCACTTCGCCGATCCCCGGAATTTCCTTCACCGCGTCCTGCACCCAGCCCGGCATCTCGCCGGCCACAGGGCAACCCGGAGCGGTCAAGGTCATGTCGATGGCGACGTTCTTCTCATCCGAAACATCGACCTTGTAGATGAGGCCAAGCTCGTAGATGTCGACCGGGATTTCCGGGTCGAACACCGTCTTCAGCTTCTCGATCAGCTGATCCGTCAGAGCGTCTAGCTCTGCCTGGCTCAGCGGCGAGGCGCTGGTCGGTTCGATGGCGGTCGCGTCATCCATAAGCATGCTCAAGCAAAAAAGGCCTGGGTACGGTTGAGGGCGTCGACGAAGAAGTCGGCCTCCCCTTCCGTATTATATAGGGCGAAGGAAGCTCGAGCCGAGGACGTGACGCCAAAACGTCGCATCAAAGGCTCGGCGCAGTGGGTTCCGGCGCGGACCTCAACGCCGTAGCGGTCGAGTATCTGGGCCACATCGTGGGCATGAGCGCCGTCGATGGTGAAGGACAGGATCGCGCCCTTGCCCGGCGCATCGCCCAGCACCCGCAGCCAATTGGCGCCGCTCAGGCCCTCGCGGACGCGGGCGTAGATCTTGGCCTCGTGCGCGGCGATCGCCTCGCGGTCGAGGCCGTTCAGCCACTCGATGGCCGCGCCGAGACCGATCGCCTCGATGATCGGCGGCGTGCCGGCTTCAAACCGATGCGGCGGATCTGCGTAGGTGATCTTTTCGAGGCTGACCTCGCCGATCATCTCACCGCCGCCTTGATACGGCGGCAGGGCGGCGAGTTCGGCGGCCTTGCCGTAGAGAACGCCGATGCCGGTCGGGCCATAGAGCTTGTGACCCGAGAAGACGTAGAAATCGACGTCCAGCGCCTTGACGTCCACCGGCATGTGGACGATGCCCTGGCAGCCGTCGAGCAGCACCTTGGCGCCGGCGTCATGGGCCTGGGCGATGATCTCGGCGACCGGGTTGATGGTGCCGAGCACATTGGACATGTGCGTCACCGCGACAACCTTGGTCCGGGCGGTCAGCAGGCCCGGCAAGGCCTCCATATCCAGGCGGCCGTCGTCGAGTACGGGGATGAACTTCAGGACTACGCCGAGGCGTTCGCGCAGGAAGTGCCACGGTACGATGTTGGCGTGGTGCTCCATCTCGCTGAGCACGATCTCGTCGCCGGCCTTCAGGCTTGCGCCGATCCCAGCGGCGACCAGATTGATCGCTTCGGTCCCGCCCTTGGTGAAGACGATCTCGCCCAGCTCTGCGTTGATGAAGGTCGCGACCGACTTGCGGGCGGCCTCATAGGCGTCGGTGGTTTCGTTGGCCAGGGTGTGCAGGCCGCGGTGCACGTTGGCGTAGGAGTGCTCCATGACCCTGGTCATGGCCTCAATCACGGCGCGCGGCTTCTGAGCCGAGGCGCCGCTATCCAGATAGACCAGCGGCTTGCCGTTGATCTGGCGGCTGAGGATCGGAAAGTCGGCGCGGACCGCTTCGACGTCAAAGGCCATGGTCAAAGTCCCAAGCCTTTGGCGGCCCAGGCCTTGGCCACTTCACGCGCGCCGTCGTGCTCGATCCGGTCGATGACCTCGCCCACAAACGCCTCGGTCAGCAGGGCGCGAGCGACGTCCTCGGGCATGCCGCGCTGCTGGGCGTAGAAGAGGGCGTCCTCGTCGAAGGCGCCGATGGTGTTGCCGTGGGCGCACTGAACGTCGTCTGCGAAGATCAGCAGTTCTGGCTTGGCGTCGATCTCGGCCTTGTCCGACAGGATCAGCGCATGGTGGCCCATCCGCGCGTCGGTGCGGTCGGCGCCTTCGGCCACGACGATCCGGCCCTGGAACACGCCGCGCGACTGATCGCGCACCACGCCCTTGGTCAGCTGGCTGGTCGTCCCGTCGACACCCTGGTGCTCGACCACGGTGGTCAGGTCCGCGTGGCGCTTGTCCGCGAGCAGATAGGCCGCGTCGAGGCGAACGCTGGCGCCCGCGCCCGGATGCGCGACGCGGGTCTCGATGCGTTGACGCCGGGCGCCGTCGGTCAGCACCGTCTGCACCAGTTGAGCGCCCGCACCAAGCGTCACGTCAGCCGTCGAAACGCTGACCGCATTGACGCCGTCAGCGGCCAGAATGATCCGCTCCAGGCGGCCGTTGGCGCCCACCGAGATCTTCAGATCCAGGTTGGCGACATAGTCGGCCTCGTCGCCCTCATAGCTTTCCAGCAGGATCAGGTTGGCGCCTTCCGCCACCTCGATCTGCGCGGTGGCGCTATGCGATCCGCCGCCCAGCGCCGCGAAGTGAAGCGCCACGACATAGGGCGCGGCCGAGGCGCTGCGGATCACCACCGGATCGCTGGCGTTGACCACATGGATCGGCAGATTGGCGAGGCCTGCGAACGGCCCCACCGGCGCCTCGCCCACGAAGGGCTGCGACGGCGGCGGAAGAACGCGCAGCAGGCCGCGCAGGTCGGTCCACTTCCAGTCTTCGTCACGCTTGCTCGGCAGCAGGGTGACGTCGCTGGTCTTAAGGGCGGCGGCTAGGCTCAAGCTGCCCTCGCGTACTTGTCGTACCCTTCGCGTTCCAGTTCGTGCGCCAGTTCAGGACCGCCGCTCTCGGCGATGCGGCCGCCGGCCAAGACGTGGACGCGGTCGGGTTTGATGTAGTCGAGCAGCCGCTGATAGTGGGTGATCACCAGCATCGCCCGGTCCGGGCTGCGCATCGCGTTCACACCGTCGGCGACGATCTTCAGGGCGTCGATATCGAGGCCTGAATCGGTCTCGTCCAGGATCAGGAAGCGCGGCGAAAGCATCGCCATTTGAAAGATTTCCATCCGCTTCTTCTCACCACCCGAGAAGCCGACATTCAGTGCTCGCTTGAGCATTTCGAAGTCGATCTTCAGCGAGGCGGCTGTCGCGCGGGCGAGCTTCAGGAACTCCGGCGCGGTGATCTCGGCCTCGCCGCGCGCCTTGCGCTGAGCGTTCATCGCGGTGCGGATGAAGGTCAGGGCCGGAACGCCTGGAATCTCCAGCGGATATTGGAACGACAGGAAGACGCCGCGCGCGGCGCGTTCGCTCGGATCGAGCGACAGAAGGTCTTCGCCGTCCAGTGTCGCCGTTCCCTCGGTCACTTCGTAGCCCTGGCGACCGGTCAGCACATAGGACAGCGTCGACTTGCCGGCGCCGTTCGGCCCCATGATCGCGTGGACCTCCCCGGCCGGGACGTCGAGCGTCAGGCCCTTCAGGATTAGCTTGCCGTCGATCTCAGCGTGCAGGTTGGAAATCGAAAGCATCAGTTCGTCTCGTCGGCCAGATATTGCGCCATCACGTCGAGGGCTTCCTCGACCGTGTTCACCAACTTCGCCTTGCGCGGCGCGGCGGTGGGGGTGCTTGCGGTACGTTTGTCGCCGGCCCGGACGTTGATGCTCCCGGCCTCGAAATAGGCGTCGATCAGATAGTCATCGTGATGCAGGCTGACCGTGTAGCGGCGGATTTCCAGGCTCAGGCCCTTGTCCCGCAGGAAGGCCTCGTCCTCGCTGAGCGTGCTGTAAAGCTGCTCGGCGCGCGCCAGGTCTTCTTCCTGCTGCCGGCGTTCGGCCTCCTCGCGGGCATGTCGGACGGCGTCGCGGCGGGCATGCTCGGCTTCGAAGGCGCGGCGGAGGGACATCGTACGGCTCTCAGGTGTTGCGAGGGTCATCCAACGGACCCTTCAAGGGAAATAGCGACAAGCTTCTGGGCTTCCACGGCGAATTCCATGGGCAGCTCCTGCAGCACGTCCTTGACGAAACCGTTGACCAGAAGCTGCACGGCCTCCTCCTGGGAGAGCCCGCGCTGCATGGCGTAGAACAACTGGTCTTCGGACAGTTTGGTGGTCGTAGCCTCGTGCTCGAACACGCACTGGCTGTTGCGCGCCTCGACATAGGGCACGGTGTGGGCCGCGCAGGTCTTGCCGATCAGCAGGCTGTCGCACTGGGTGAAATTGCGTGCGCCCTTGGCTTTCGGATGGGCCGAGACCAGACCGCGATAAGTGTTCGACGAGCGGCCCGCGCTGATCCCCTTGGAGATGATCCGCGAGCGGGTGTTGGCGCCTAGGTGGATCATCTTGGTGCCGGTGTCGGCCTGCTGGCGACCATTGGTGATAGCGATCGAGTAGAACTCACCGACGCTGCTCTCGCCGCGCAGGATGCACGACGGGTACTTCCAGGTGATCGCCGACCCGGTCTCGACCTGAGTCCATGACACCTTGGCGCGATCGCCGCGGCAATCGGCGCGCTTGGTGACGAAGTTGTAGATGCCGCCCTTCCCGGTCTCCGGGTCGCCCGGATACCAGTTCTGAACCGTGGAATATTTGATCTCGGCGTCGTCGAGGATGATCAGTTCGACCACGGCGGCGTGCAGTTGGTTCTCGTCGCGCATGGGGGCGGTGCAGCCCTCCAGGTACGAGACGTAGGAGCCCTTGTCGGCGATGATCAGAGTGCGTTCGAACTGACCGCTATTCTCCGCATTGATGCGGAAATAGGTCGAAAGCTCCATCGGGCAGCGCACGCCCGGCGGCACATAGACAAAGCTGCCGTCGGAGAAGACCGCAGCGTTCAGGCAGGCGTAGTAGTTGTCGGAGACCGGGACGACCGAGCTGAGATACTTCTTCACCAGCTCCGGGTGCTCGCGGATCGCCTCGCTCATGGAGCAGAAGATCACCCCGGCCTCGGCCAGTTCCTTCTTGAAGGTGGTGACGACCGAGACGCTGTCGAACACGGCGTCGACGGCGTAGCGCGGCGCGCCCTTCACCCCGGCCAGCACTTCCTGCTCGCGCAACGGAATGCCCAGCTTGGCGTAGGTCGCCAGGATGTCGGGATCGACCTCGTCCAGGCTGGCCGGGCCGGTCTTTTCCTTCGGCGCGGCGTAGTAGTAGCTGTCCTGATAGTCGATGCGCGGGAAGTAGACCTTGGCCCACTCCGGCTCGTCCATCGCCAGCCAGCGCTCATAGGCGTCCAGCCGGTATTCCAGCATCCATTCCGGCTCATTTTTCTTGGCCGAGATGAAGCGCACGATGTCGGTGGACAGCCCCTTGGGCGCGAAGTCCTGCTCGATGTCCGTGACGAAGCCGTGCTTGTACTTCTCGAGGCTCTCGACGTGATCGACGGTTTGTTTGACGGCGGCCATTACTCTAACTCCTCACGCCGCCGGCGCGCGGTGACGCGCGGCGTGACGGGAATGAACTTGTTCCCAGGCGGCGGCGAAGGCCGCCCAATCCTGCTCGGTGGTCGCCCAGCCGCCTGAAACGCGGATCGCGCAGCTGGCCAGGTCATCCAGGCCCATGGCGACGAGCACGTGGCTCGCCTTCACCTTGCCCGACGAACAGGCCGAGCCGGCGCTGACCATGATCCCGGCCAGGTCCAGGGCCATCACCTGCAACTCCGCACCATAGCCGGCGGCGGCGATGCAAAGGGTGTTGGGCAGACGCGCGGCGCTCTCGCCGATCACCACCGCGCCCTGCGCCTTGAGGCGCTCGGCGGCGGTGTCGCGCCAAGCGGTTTGGATGTCCTTGTCGCGGAGCGAAGCCATGGCCGCGGCGCCGAAGCCGGCGATCCCGGCGACGTTCTCGGTTCCGGCCCGGCGCCCGCGCTCCTGCCCGCCGCCGTGCTGGCGACGCACCATGGTGGCGCGGGGACCAAAGGTCAGCGCCCCGACGCCCTGGGGCCCGCCCAGCTTGTGAGCCGAAACGACCAGGGTGTCGGCGCCCAAGGCGCGGCTGTCGGTGATGATCTTGCCGGCCGCCTGGATGGCGTCGACATGCAGCCAGCCCTCGGCGGCGCGAACGATATCAGAAGCTTCCCGAACCGGCTGGATGACGCCGGTTTCGTTGTTGGCCAGCATCAGGGCCACGAAGGGTCGGCCGTCGGCGGCGTCCCAATTCGCGAGCCGCGCACTCAGCCATTCGAGGTCTGCGACGCCATCGGCCGTCACCGGCAGATATTCCACAGCCACGCCGCTCGCCTTGGCGCTCTCCAGCACGCTGTCGTGCTCGACGGCGCTGACGATGAGCCGCTTGCAGACGGTGGCGACCGCGCTCTCGATGGCCAGGGCGTTGGCTTCGGTGCCGCCCGACGTGAAGATCACGGTCGAGGCCGGGCCGCCGACCAGGGCGGCGACCTCGTTGCGGGCATGTTCAACGATCGCGCGGGCCGAACGCCCGGCCGCGTGCACCGACGACGGATTTCCACCGACCGCGAAGGCGCGCGTCATCGCGTCGATCGCCTCGGGGCGGATCGGCGCAGTCGCGTTGTAGTCGAGATAGATGCTGCTCATGCGGCCCTCGACTCCCGGTCGGACAAACGTCCGCTGACCAGGTCCTCGAGCGACACCGAGGCGAGATAGGTCTCGAGCTGGCGGCCCATCTCTTCCCAGAGATCATGGGTCATGCAGCGCTCGCCCTTGAGCATGCAGCCCTTGCTCTTGCCGCAGCGGGTGGCGCGCAGGGGTTCGTCCACGGCCATCACGATGTCGGCGATGTTGGTGTGTTCGGCCTCCCGGGCCAGCCGGTAGCCGCCACCGGGGCCACGCAGGCTTTTGACCAGGCCGCGACGGCGCAAGCGGGCGAAAAGCTGTTCGAGATAGGAGAGCGAAATCTGTTGGCGGGCGGCGATTTCAGCCAGGGTCACGGCGCGATCGCCCTCGGCCAGCGCGGCCTGACGGCGCGCGAGATCGGCCATGGCCATCACCGCATATCGTCCCTTGGTCGAAAGGCGCATCTCGCTCCGTATAACCTCAGTGCTTTTTTTCGAGCTTTTGGCACAGCCCGTATGTTACAGGCCCCGGCTTGCACGGGGCTTGTCGCCGGAACTGGCCGACGGTCGCGATCTAGGAAGACCAAGCGCGTTAGTCAAGTATTAGACGCTACGCCTGCTGAGAGGAATAGCATGCCAGAAGTGGTTCTGACCGGTGCGGCCGGGCGGATTGAAGGCCGTTACACCCCGGGCAAGAGCGAGACGGCGCCCATCGCGCTGATCCTGCATCCGCACCCGAAGGCCGGCGGGCAGATGAACCACCCGGTGGCGGTGCAACTCTTCCACCTGTTCATGAAGCGTGGCTTCTCGACCCTGCGGTTCAATTTCCGCGGCGTCGGACGCAGCCAAGGCGAGTTCGATTCCGGTATCGGCGAACTGGCCGACGCCGCCACAGCGCTCGATTGGCTGCAGACCAACAACCCCGCCGCCTCGCAATGCTGGGTCGCCGGTTATTCGTTCGGCGCCTGGATCGGCATGCAGCTTCTGATGCGCCGCCCTGAGACGGACGGCTTCATCTCGGTTTCGCCGCCGACCAACATGTACGACTTCAGCTTCCTGGCGCCCTGCCCGGCCTCTGGCCTGATCCTGCACGGCGGCGCCGACACCGTGGTTCCGCCCGTCGAGGTCGAGCGCGTGGTTTCCAAGCTGCGGACCCAGAAGGGCATCGTCATCGACCACGAGGTCGTCGACGGCGCCACGCACTTCTGGGCTGAGCACCTGCCGGAAGTCGAACGCCGCGTCGGCAGCTATCTCGACAAGCGGATCGAAGCCGACCCGATCTGAGCTTCTCAAACCGATGCTCCCCCTCTGGGGGAGCTGTCAGCCTAATGGCTGACTGAGGGGGACTTTGACGTAGGGCCGCAAGGCCCCCTCCGTCACTCGTCGCTTCACTCCGAGCGCCACCTCCCCCAGTGGGGGAGGATCTGCTCCGCCGTCACCCCCCACTTTTCAGATAATCCAGCGCCATGAGCGCCTGGGCCCGCACGCCGGTCTCCATCGCGCGCTCGTCGACGTCGAAGAACGGCGAGTGATTGGCGCCCTTCGGGTTGCCGACGCCCAGATGGTAGAAGAAGCCCGGCACCTCCTTCTGGAAGTAGGAGAAGTCCTCCGCCCCCATGATAAAGTCGATGTCGTCCTTGACCTGGCCTTGGGCGGCGCGAGCCAGGGTCGGCTTCATCTGGGCGGTCAGGTCGCGATTGTTGTCGGTGACCGGGTTCGGCGTGCCCCAATTGAACTTCGCCGTCGCGCCATAGCGCTCGGAGATCGAGGTCACGGCCTTTTCGGCGCGGGCGATAACGTCGGTGCGCATGCCCGGATCGAAGGTCCGGAGCGTGCCGGTCATGGTCAGGTCTTCAGGGATGATGTTGTAGCGCAGCCCGCCGTGCAGGGTGGCGACGGTCAGGACGGTCGGCGTCTTGGAGACATTCACCTGGCGCGCGGCGATCTGGTTGAAGGCGGTGACGATGTCGGCGGTCAGCGAGGACATGTCGATCCCGACCCAGGGGGTCGAACCGTGCGCCTGGCGGCCCTTGAGTTGGATCTCGTAGCGGTCCGAAGCGGCCATCATCGGGCCGGGACGCCAGACCAGGGCGCCGACAGGGCCGGGGAAGGCGTGCAGACCAAAGATCGCATCGACCTTGGGGTTCTTCAGCACGCCTTCCTTGACCATCAGCGGGGCGCCGCCCTCCTCGCCCATCGGCGCGCCTTCCTCGGCGGGCTGGAAGATGAAGACGACCGTGCCCTCGATCTGGTCCTTCATGCCGGCCAGGATTTCCGCCGTGCCCATCAGGATGGCGACGTGGCTGTCGTGGCCGCACGCGTGCATCACCGGCACGGTCTGGCCGTTGTATTGCGCGGTCACTTTCGAGGCGAACGGCAGGCCGGTCTGTTCGGCGACCGGCAGGGCATCCATGTCGGCGCGCAGGGCGACGACCTTGCCGGGCTTGCCGCCCTTCAGGATGCCGACGACGCCGGTCTTGCCGACGCCGGTGCGCACTTCCATGCCCAGGCTCCGCAGATGGTCGGCGACCACCTTGGCGGTGCGGACCTCGCTGTTGCTGAGCTCGGGATGCTCATGCAGATCGCGGCGCCAGGCGATGACCTTGGGCTGCAGCGCCTTGGCCTTGGCGAACACTGCGGCGTCATAGGGCTTGGCGGCCGGAACCTGGGGCTGCGCGTCCTGCGCCTGAGCCGAACCTGCCATCACCATCGCCGCGGCCACACCCGCGAACCAAACCGCCTTGGACATACTTGCTCCTGATCTAATTGGCCGGACGGGCGATACGCCCGCCCGTCATGGGCGCCGGGACGCCCGTGGTCTTGGGAAATGAAATCGGCAGGCCTCGAACCGTGCGCGCCGCCAGATAGGCGAAGGCCTCTGCCTCGATGGCGTCACCGCGCCAGCCGTGGTCCTCGGCGGTCTGCACCGGAACGCTCAGCCGCTCGGCGAAGGCCTTCATGATCTCTGGATTATGTCGGCCGCCGCCGCAGACCACCAATTCGCTCGGCGCCCCGCCCATCATGTCGAAGCCTAGCTTCAGGGCCTCGGCAGTGAAGGCCACCAGCGTCGCAGCGGCGTCCTCGAGCTTAAGGTGCTCCAGCGAATCCAGCGAGAAGTCGTAGCGGTCCAGCGACTTGGGCGGCGGCGCCTGGAAGTAGGGATGGCCGAGCAGGCCGCGCAGGACGCCTTCGTCCACCTGTCCGACGCTGGCGTAGTGACCACCGGCGTCATAGCGGCCGGCTCCCCGAGCCTGGATCAGCAGGTCGATCATCCCGTTGCCGGGACCGGTGTCGAAGGCGGCGATCTCGTCTCCGCCCGCCCAGAAGGTGACGTTGGCCACGCCGCCGACGTTCAGGACCGCCAGCGGCGCGTCCAGGCCCGAAGCCCTGGCCCGGGCCAGATGGTAGATCGGGGCGAGCGGCGCGCCCTCCCCGCCCGCCGCCACGTCGGCGGTCCGGAAGTCATAGGCGACCGGGACGCCAGTGGCGTTCGCCAGCCACTGGGCGTCGCCCAGTTGCACCGTGCGCCCGAGGAGGCCCTCCTGCGGCCGCTCGTGCAGCACGGTCTGACCGTGCATGCCGATCAAGTCGATCTGGCCCCAGCTCAGCCCGTGCTCGGCGAGGAAACCTTCAGCCGCCTCGAAATGCTCCCGCGCGACGGCCAGCGCGGCTTCCTCGAAGATGGCGGGCTCCGGCGTCCCGCGCGTCCACTGCAGCGCCTCACGGGTGGCGGCCAGGGCGATGTCGCGAACAGCCTCCGTTAGCTTGCGGTCGCCAGCGGGGCCAAAAGCCGAAATCGTTTCGCCGTCCGTCTCCAGGATCGCCATGTCGCAGGCGTCGAGGGAGGTGCCGGTCATGAACCCGAGAACTCGCATGGAGCTTGACTGCCACGACGTGCGCGCCGTAGCTAGTCGCCATGATCACCCGCGTCACCATCGCCGGCCGCTATTACCGCCTGCCCTAGAGCAGGCGCGGACGATCCCTTGCGCCACCCCTTACAGGTCGGCGCCGCATCTCACGCAAATTGACGGTTTCCGGCCTCTCGCCGATCAGGAGCCTGTCAGATGTCCCTCGAAAATCCCGATAGCGGCGTGTTACAGCGCCCTGCAGAATCCCAGCCTTCAGAAGACCGCCCCATGTCCGCCGATCAGCCGTTCAAGTCGCAGTTCCTGCAAACCATGCAGGAGCGCGGATACATTCATCAGATCACCCACCCGGTGGAACTGGATGAAGCCGCCGGCAAGGGGCCGATCGCGGCCTACATCGGCTTCGACGCCACCGCCTCCAGCCTGCACGTCGGCCACATGATCCAGATCATGATGCTTCGGCGGCTGCAGCAGGCGGGCCACAAGCCGATCGTGCTGATGGGCGGCGGAACCACCAAGGTTGGCGACCCGACCTTCAAGGACACCCAGCGCCCCCTGCTCACCGACGAGCAGATCAAGGCCAATATCGACAGCATGAAGGTCAGCTTCGCGCGCTTCCTGACGTTCGGCGACGGCCCCACCGACGCGGTGATGGTCGACAACGCCGACTGGCTCGACAAGCTCGGCTACGTCCAGTTCCTGCGCGACTACGGCGTGCACTTCACCATCAACCGGATGCTGACCTTCGACAGCGTCAAGCTGCGGCTCGAGCGCGAGCAGCCGATGACGTTCCTCGAATTCAACTACATGCTGATGCAGGCCACGGACTTCCTGGAGTTGGAGCGTACTCACGGCTGCGTCCTGCAGATGGGCGGCTCAGACCAGTGGGGGAACATCATCAACGGCGTGGAGCTGATCCGCCGCGTCGATCAGAAGCCGTCGTTCGGCCTCACCACGCCCCTGCTCTCCACGGCCTCCGGCCAGAAGATGGGCAAGACGGTGGGCGGCGCCGTCTGGCTGAACGCCGACATGCGCAGCCCCTACGACTACTGGCAGTTCTGGCGGAACACCGAAGACGCCGATGTCGGCCGCTTCATGAAGCTGTTCACCGACCTGTCGATGGAGGACATCGCCCGGTACGAAGCCATGCAGGGCGCCGACATAAACGAGGCCAAGAAGGTGCTGGCCAACGAGGCCACGCGGATGCTGCACGGCGAGGAAGCGGCGCACGCCGCCGCCGAAGCCGCACGCGTCGCTTTTGAAGTCGGCAGCGTCTCCGGCGACATGCCGACCTTCGAGATCCCCGCCGCCGACCTGGAGGCGGGCGTCGTCCTGGCCGCCCTGGCCACCGACGCCGGCTTGGCCGCTTCGCGCGGCGAGGCCCGGCGCCTGGCGCAAGGCGGCGGCCTTCGGGTCAACGACGCGGCCGAAGCCGACGCCAATCGCACGATCACTTCGGCCGATCTGGTCGACGGCGTCGTGAAGCTGGCGGCTGGCAAAAAGAAGATCGTTCTGGTGAAGCCCGTCTGACCGCCTTCCACTATCGTCATGGCCGGGCTCGTCCCGGCCATCCATAAACACCGATATTCGAGATAGCCTCCGCCGCCTCGTGTCTATGGATCACCGGGACAAGCCCGGTGATGACGAGCTTTGTCGGGTTCAACACTTGGAAGTCACACCAATGTCCGAACTAGCTCCTGGCGCGCCCGCGCCAGACTTCGAACTGGCCGGCGCCAACGGCGCGGTGACGCTCGCCGACTTCAAGGGCAAGGCGCTGGTCGTCTACTTCTACCCGAAGGACGACACGGCCGGATGCACCAAGGAGGCCCAGGAATTCACCGCACTGGCCGCCGAGTTCGCGAAGGCGGGCGTCGCCCTGCTCGGCGTTTCCAAGGACAGTGTCGCCAGTCACGCGAAGTTTACAGCCAAGTACGACCTTGCGGTCCCGCTGGCTTCGGACCCCGAAGGCGCGATGATCGAGCGCTACGGCGCCTGGGTCGAGAAGAACATGTACGGCCGCAAGTACATGGGCATCGAACGCTCCACCTACCTGATCGACGCCGAGGGCAAGCTGGCGCGGATCTGGCGAAAAGTGAAGGTCCCTGGCCACGCGGCCGAGGTGTTGAAAGCCGCTCAAGCCTTACAAGCTTAAGCGTTGGAGCCTGCGGCGGGTCGTCGCAGAAGTGGCGAATACGACGTCGTGACGGAACCGGCCGCTACGCGCTCCTGTTGTAGATTTGTCGCGACATGTTGCGATCTGTGATTGGCGCGAGGCCCAAGCGACGCCGTATCTAGCGGTTACGCTCAGGTCTCGTTAACCAAACATCTGGATACTTGGAGCGCACCCGCTCGCACACGTTGCAGGGCGATTGGCCTTGCGCGTTATCCAAAACTCATTGCATATCCGCGGCACCCTGGTTCCGTAATCGATACGGTGAGCATGACACGCTTTGCGCGCCTCCGCCGATCGCTCGAAGAGCTATTCCCTGAGAGGCATCTCTACGTCCGTTCCGGCGGAGAAATGCGCTCGTTCGTCCTCACGTCCGGCCGTCAGATGATGATCGCCGGCGGCGTCGCCGCTGGCGCGCTCTGGATGGGGGTCAGCACCGCGGCGATGATGGTCAACGCCATGGCCCTGTCAGGGCACGACCAAGAGTTGGCCCGTATGCAGGCCAAGTCCGAGCGCCTGGTGGCCGACCGCGAGGCGCGCCTCAACAGCGCTGTGGCCCAACTCAACGCCAATGAAGGCGGCGTGGACGCCCTGGCGGTCACGGTGGAGCGCCGCCATGCCGCGCTCGCGATGCTGCTGACCGAGATCAAGGGCCAGCCCGGCGCGACCGCCGCCCTGACCCCGGCCATCGAAAAGGCGACCAACGCCCCGGCCACCGCCAGCCCCCTGCGCCGCATCGAGATGGTGCGCGCCGGCCAGGAACGCCTGATCGACGCCGCCGACGATTTCGCCAAGACGCGCGCCGACCGGCTGCGCCTGGCCTTCCGGCTCGCCGGCCTGACGCCGTCGTCCTACATGCCGAAGTCCGGCTCGCTGGGCGGCCCGCTGATCGAAGCCAAGGACCCGCGCGCCCTGGCCGCCGTGCTGGACGTCGATGAGGGCTTCGCCGAGCGCATCCAGCACGCCGCGACGAATCTTTCCGAGGCCGGCTCGCTCGCCGACGCAGCGACCAAGCTGCCCTTCGCCCGGCCGACCACGCTCACCCCGCAAACCAGCAGCTTCGGCGTGCGCTTCGATCCCTTCACACGGCGCCCCGCCTTCCACTCCGGGCTCGATTTCGCCGGGGCTTCGAACACGCCGATCTATTCGACCGCGCCCGGCGTGGTGTCGTTCACCGGCGTCCGCTCGGGCTATGGCAACACCATCGAGGTCGATCACGGACGCGGCTTCAAGACGCGCTACGCCCACCTGAACGGCATCGCCGTGCAGCCCGGCCAGCGCATCGCGGTGGGCCAGCGCATCGGCGCGATGGGTTCGACAGGACGGTCCACTGGGCCTCACCTGCACTATGAGGTCTGGGTGAACGGTCGAGCCCAGAACCCCAATCGGTTCATAAAGGCTGGCGATTATGTTCTCCAAAACGGCTAAGCCCGAAAAGGCTTCCGTGAAGTCCGACGCGTCCCTGTCGGCACAGTCCAGCGACCCGGCGCGCAAGACGCCCCGTCCCGCGTCCCTGATCAGCGAAGACATCACCATTGAAGGCGGCGTCGCCGGCGAAGGCGACCTACACGTCGATGGCGTGATCCGTGGCGACGTCCGAATCGGACACCTGACGATCGGCGAGACGGGCCACATCGAAGGCGCGATCCACGCCGACACCGTCGACGTGCGTGGACGCATCATCGGAATGCTGAGCGCCAAGCAGGTCCGCCTCTACGGCACCGCCTATGTCGACGGCGACATCACCCATGAGCAGTTGTCAGTCGAGACCGGGGCCTTCTTCCAGGGACGGAGCCTGAAGTTCCAGCGCCCAGCCCCCGTCGCCCTCGCCGCGCCGGACGAAGCCAAGAGCGCCTAGGGCGCGGCGTTCTCGTAAGCGCCGTTCTTCAGCATCGGCGCGCAGTGGCTGACATTCAGTTCGAGCGCGATCTCCACGTCCATGGCGTGCTCCCGCCCGATCAATTCCAGGCCTGAACGGCATCCCCGCAGGGTCTGCGCCAGGTGAGGCTCGGCGCTGAGGAACGCGTCGCGCGCGACCTCGGCTTCGGGCTCTCCATTGAGCTTCAGGGCCGCGATGATCGCCCCTGCCCCCAACAAGTCCTCGATCGCCGGACGCAGGCTGTCGTCAGGCCAGCGCTCGCCGGCCGGAATGACCGCTATGTCCGCGCCCTCGGCCAGCGCCAGAGCCTTGGAGGCGACCGCCTCGGCGTTGCGAAGACAGCCGGCGAGTACAGCGGCTTCGCCGCAGGCCAGCGACAGCCGCGAACCGTTCGGTGAGGGCAGCAGAAGCTGCTCACCGGGGTTCAGCTTCATCAGGCTGGCCGGCGAAAGGCTGAGTTGCCCGCCGGCCTTGCGGCTGGCCGCCAACCTCACGCCCAGCCGCGCGGCCTCGGCGCGCGCGGCTTCATCGTCGCCATAGGGGAACGGGTGGATGCGGGCATGTCGGTGCACGGCCACATCGACTGCGGTCGAGAACGACAGGACATCGACAATCACCACCACAGCGACCCGCTCGCGCAGGGCTTGCACCCCGTTCAGCCCCCATTCGCAATGGACCCGTTGCATGTCGCACCTTGGTGTTCTGTCAGCCTGGCCGATCAGAACGCCCAGGCGGGGCCAAAAGCAACTTCGCCTAGGCGCCGGCCTCGCGAGTGACGCCAACCCTCTGGGCCAGCGAAGCGCCCATAAAGGCGTCTAGATCGCCGTCCAGCACACCTTGGGTGTCGGAGGTCTCCACGTCGGTCCGCAGGTCCTTCACCATCTGGTACGGCTGCAGGACATAGGAACGGATCTGGTGACCCCAGCCGATGTCGGTCTTCTGGTCTTCCAGGGCCTGGGCCTCGGCCTCGCGCTTCTGCAATTCCAGCTCATAAAGCCGCGCGCGAAGCATTTTCCAGGCTTCCTCACGGTTCTGGTGCTGCGAGCGACCCGACTGGCAGGCCACGGCGACCCCGGTCGGAATGTGCGTCAAGCGTACGGCGGAGTCGGTCTTGTTGATGTGCTGACCGCCCGCGCCGGAGGCGCGATAGGTGTCGGTGCGCACATCCGACGGGTTGATCTCGATCTCGATGGTGTCGTCGACCACCGGATAGACCCACACCGACGCAAAGCTCGTGTGCCGCTTGGCCGCCGAGTCATACGGTGAGATCCGGACCAGGCGGTGAACACCGGCCTCGGTCTTCAGCCAACCATAGGCGTTGGGGCCTTTGACCTGCAGGGTGACCGACTTGATCCCAGCCTGTTCGCCCGGGGTCTCTTCCAGGAAATCGACGGTCATGCCGTGCGCGTTGGCCCAGCGGCTGTACATGCGCAGCAGCATCCCGGCCCAGTCGTTGGACTCGGTGCCGCCGGCGCCGGAATTGATTTCAACGAAGGCGTCGTTGCCGTCCGCCTCGCCCGAGAGCAAAGCTTCGAGCTCGGCGCGCGCCGCCCGTTCCTTGAGGCTTTTCAGCTGGCCGCGCGCTTCTTCGAGCGAAGCCTCGTCGCCATCTTCATCGGCCATCTCGGCATAACCGACGGCGTCCGCCAGATCGCGCTCAAGCGACTGCACGGCCTCGATCTGGGCCGCCAGTTTGCTGCGTTCGCGACTGATCGCCTGGGCCGCCGCGGCGTCATTCCACAGGGTGGGATCCTCGACGCGGGCGTTTAGCTCATCGAGCTTTCTTAGGGATGGTTCCCAGTCAAAGTCGCCTCCTGAGCAGTTCAATCGACTGCTCGATGTCGGCCTTGGAGGCCTCGACATCCGCTCTCATGGGAATCTCCGAACCAGACGTGCTCTGGGGTCGCGGCAGATAGCGCGCGGGACGCCGGAAAACAATGGCCTCCCCGCAGATCGGTGGTCTCGGCCCTAGAAGAGGCCGTTCATATCGTCCGGCTTCTTCGGCGGAGCGGCCGGGGCGCTGGGCGTCGAGAGCTTCCCGTCAGGCCAGGCCTGATTGTAGGGCACAGGTCCCTCCGACGGCACGCCGCCGAGAACCGGGGCCGCCACACGCGGCTCTGTGCCCGGTCGGAAGGCCTCGCGAATGCCGCGGACATTGGCGAACTTGGCGTTCTTCGGCGCCTTGAACTCTTCCTTCGGCAGATCCTTGGTCGCCGCGGCCATGAACTCGATAAAGATCGGCACGGCCGCCGTGGTCCCGGTCTCGCCGTTCCCGAGGCTGCGGTTGTCGTCGAAGCCCACGAACACGCCGGCCACGATCTGCGGCGTGAAGCCAACGAACCAGGCGCTGCGGTACTCGTTCGTGGTGCCGGTCTTGCCGCCCACCGGACGATTCAGCACGAGGGCCGAGGTCGCCGTACCGCGCTGGACGACGCCCTGCAGCATCGAGGTCACCTGATAGGCGGTGATCGGATCCATGACCTGCTCGCCGCCCGGCGGGATGCGCGGGCTCTCGTCGCCGTTGAAGCCGGCGTCACAGCGCGGGCAGTCGCGCTTGTCGGCGCGGAAGATCGTCTCGCCGTTCCGATCCTGGACCAGCTCGATCAGGTGCGGTTCGACCCGGCGCCCGCCATTGACGAAGGTGGCGTAGGCGGCGGTCAGCTTGAAGGGCGTGGTTTCCCCTGCCCCCAGGGCCATGGCCAGAACCTTGTCCATCTTCTTGACCACGCCCATGCGCACCGCGAGGTCGCTGATCTTGGTCATCCCGACCGACTGCGCCAGGCGCACGGTCATGGCGTTGCGCGACAGCTCCAGGCCGCGCCGAAGGGTCAGGGCGCCATAGTAGCGACGGTTGTAGTTCTCCGGCGTCCAGGTCTCGCCGGCGCGGGCGCCCTTCAAGGTGATGGCCGAGTCCATGACGATGCTGGCCGGGGTGTAACCGTTCTCAAGCGCGGTGGCGTAGACGATCGGCTTGAAGGCCGAACCGGGCTGACGCATCGCCTGGGTGGCGCGGTTGAAACTCGAGAGCGAGAAGGAATAGCCCCCGACCATCGCCAGCACCCGGCCCGAATGCGGCTCCATCGCCACCAGGGCGCCGTTGACGATCGGCACCTGGCGCAGACGGAATCCGCCGCCCTGGGCCGGCTCCACGAAGATCAGGTCGCCGGACTTCAGTCCCTTGCCCGCACGGGCCCAGGCCACGTCCTGGCTGACGATCGAACCGGTCGCGCCGCCATCGGCGACCTTGATACGGACATTGCCGCCCGAGGCCTCGGTGACCAGGGCCGCACGCCAGTCACGGCGCTCGGAGGGCGGAGTCTTCTTCTTGGCGACAGCTTCCCAGCCGTCGGCGGTTTCGACCCGCGCCCAGGCGCCCCGCCATCCATGGCGGCGGTCGTACTGCTCCAGACCATTCATCAGCGCCACCCGAGCGGCGGTCTGCAGCTCTGGATCCAGGGTGGTGCGCATATAGTAGCCGCCCTCGTTGAGGCGTTGGCCCAGCGTGGCCAGGCCACGACGGCGCACCTCCTCGACGAAGAAGTCGGCATCCCGATACTTGGCGCGCGACGGCGCCTTCTGGACCTTGAGGTCCTCAAGCTTGGCGGCTTCGGCCTCGGCGCGGGTGACCCAACCCAGCTCGGCCATCTGGTCGAGGATCCAGTTCCGCCGCGCCATCGCCTGCTGCTTGCGCCGCATCGGATGGTAGTTGTCCGGCCCCTTGGGCAAGGCCGCCAGATAGGCCGCCTCAGCCAGGGTCAGGTCGGTGATCGACTTGCCGAAATAGTTGTAGGCCGCCGCTCCCACGCCATAGGAGCGATAGCCGAGCCAGATCTCGTTCAGATAGAGCTCGAGAATCTGTTCCTTGTTGAGTGTCTTTTCGAGACGCCCAGCCAAGATGGCTTCCTTGAGCTTGCGCCCGACGGTCGCGTCGCTGGTCAGCAGCACATTCTTGGCGACCTGCTGGGTGATGGTCGAGCCGCCCTCAAGGCGGCGGCCGTTCACCGCATTCAGGACGTTCTTGGCCATGGCCCGCGTCAGGCCCATGGCGTCGACGCCGCCGTGGCTGAAGAAGTTGCGATCTTCCGCCGCGAGGAAGGCCTGGGCCAACTGCGGGGGAATGTTGTCGTAGGGCACGTAGATTCGACGTTCGCGCGAGAACTCGCCGATCAGAACCCCGTCCCAGGCATAGGCGCGCGTCGCCGTCGGCGGCCGATAATCCACCAGATCGCCCGCATCGGGCATGTCATGGAACAGCCAGGCCGCATAGATCGCGGTGGCGAAGCCGGCCAACGCGATAGCGCTCAGCACCGCCACGCCGGCGATCGCGATCCATCTACCCGGGGGATTCAAAACTGACCGACCTCCGCGGGGGTGAACCCCAACCGAGCCCTCGGTCTAACGTGCATCGGGCCGGGCGCCAACGGCCCTGCGACAGCTTACCGCGAAGCCAGCTTGGTCTGCTGGCCGAAGTAGTCGTCGATGGCGTCGCCGACGCTGCTCATCAACCGGGTGCGGCGGCCTGGGTCGCGCAGAACCGCTTCGTCCTCGGCGTTGGTGATAAAGCCCATCTCCAGCAGGACGGCCGGCACGTCAGGCGCCAATAGAACGGCCAGCCCGGCTTCCCGGTGGCTGCGGCGCAGCAACGGCTGGTGGTCGCTGACCCGGGCCAGCAGCACCTCGGCGAAGCTTGCCGAGCGATTGCGGGTCATGCGTTGAGTCAGGTCCAGCAGGATGGTCGACACGCCATTGTCGCCATGGCTGCCGGCCTGCATGAACCAGTCGTCTTTGCTGACGAACTTGGCCGAACGGCCGGTGGCGCGGTCGGCGAGGGTATAGACGCTCGCGCCGCGCAGGCTTGGATCGGAGCCGGAATCGGCGTGCAAAGATATAAAGAGATCGGCGTCGGCGCGGCGCGCGATCTGCACCCGCACCCCGTGATCGACATAGACGTCGGTGTCGCGCGTCATCACGACCTTGTAGCGGCCGCTGCGTTCGAGCTGGGACTTCAGCGCCCGCGCCGCAGCCAGAGTCACGTCCTTCTCATTGCCCTCAGCGCCGCGAGCGCCTGGGTCTCTGCCGCCGTGACCGGCGTCGATGACGATCACCTTCTTCAGCGGCAAGGCGGCCTTGGTGGGTCGCACCGGCGCGGACAGGAACCGCGCCGTGTTCGACTGGGCGACCTGGGTGGTCGTGGCCGGCGACTTGGCGGCAAGGTCGATGACATAGCGATAGTTGCTCACGCCGTCGGCGGGTGGGAGCAGGAAGCGACGCTTGATGGTGGCGTCCGAGGCGAGATCCAGGCGCAGCCGTGCGCCTCCGGGGCCGTCATCGACGACCCAGGCTTTCACCAGACCAAGACCGCCGCCTTGCAAGCCGCCTTCAACCGAGACGCCCGGAAGGTTCACGACCACCCGGCGGTCATCGGCGCCATCGGAGGCGACCTTGCCCGAGGCCGAACGGCTCAGATCAATAACGATGCGGGTTTCGGTGCGGTCTCCGCCGAGGCGGACCTTCAGAATGTCGGCGCCCGAGCCAGCAGCTTGAGCACCGGCGACAACAGCCAGGCAGCCGATCGCAGCGCCGACAAAAGCCAGCACGCTTTTTCTGCCCAACTTGAAGATGCCGCCCATTCCCGCGCAGCCCCGCACTAAACTCAACTGATCCTAATCCCCATATAGCCTCAGGCGACATGGACAAACGGTTAACCCTGTCCTCACACTTTTCATCTTGGCACGGCCGCTTTCCTTTTTCCGTCCAGTGTTGCAATGTCCGCCCGCGCTGGAGTGCGCGCGCTTTGCGTTGCAAAGCCGCCTTCCGCGCGACAACCAGCTCGCGTTGGCCATTCGCCCTATGGCGACCAACGCATCCTCCGATCCGCGCTTAATGTTGAGCGCGCCTGGGAACACACTAATGGGCAGCGCCGCTCGAGCCCTCTTCCGGCCTACCGCTCGTCTTGTCGGCTTCGACAACGCGATGAGCGGTGGCGTGCGCGCCCTCCTGACAAACCGGCGGCGCCCGAGCCGAGAGTTCGCGGCGCGCCACGGAGACGTATTTAATGTCCAAGAAGATGCTCATCGACGCCGCACACGCAGAAGAGACGCGTGTCGTGGTGATCGACGGATCCCGAGTTGAAGAGTTCGATTTCGAGAGCCAGAACCGCAAGCAGCTAAGAGGCAACATCTATCTCGCCAAGGTGACGCGCGTTGAGCCGTCGCTGCAGGCCGCCTTCATCGAATACGGCGGGAACCGTCACGGCTTCCTCGCCTTCAACGAAATCCACCCGGACTACTACCAGATCCCGGTCGCCGACCGCGAAGCGCTGATGCGCGACGATGCGGATGACGAGGACGATCATCACGAAGCGCGCTCGCGCTCGTCCGATGACGAGGATGAAGACGCCGACGACGCCGACGAAGACGACGTCATGGAAGAAGAAGTCGCCCGGCGCCGCCGGCGACTGATGCGCAAGTACAAGATCCAGGAAGTGATCCGCCGCCGGCAGATCATGCTGGTTCAGGTCGTCAAGGAAGAGCGTGGCAACAAGGGCGCGGCCCTGACCACCTATCTCTCCCTGGCCGGCCGCTATGGCGTCCTGATGCCCAACACCGCCCGTGGCGGCGGGATCAGCCGCAAGATCACGACGGTCACCGACCGCAAGCGCCTGAAAGGCGTGGTTCAGAGCCTGGACGTGCCGGAAGGCATGGGTCTGATCGTCCGCACGGCCGGCGCCAAGCGCACCAAGGCCGAGATCAAGCGCGACTACGAATATCTGCTGCGCCTGTGGGAAAACATCCGCGAAACCACACTGCATTCCGTGGCCCCTGCCCTCATCTATGAGGAAGAGGACCTGGTGAAGCGCACCATCCGCGACCTCTACGACAAGGACATCGACGAGGTCTGGGTCGAGGGCGAAGCCGGCTTCAAGGAAGCCCGCGACTTCATGCGTATGCTGATGCCGTCGCAGGCCAAGAAGGTGCAGCCGTACCGCGAAGCGACGCCGCTGTTCGTCAAGCACCGCATCGAAGACCACCTCAGCCAAATCTACTCGCCGGTCGTACCGCTGCGCTCCGGCGGCTATCTGGTCATCAACCAGACCGAGGCCCTGGTCGCCGTTGACGTGAACTCCGGCCGCGCCACGCGCGAGCGGAACATCGAGGCCACCGCCCTCAAGACCAATATGGAAGCGGCGGAAGAAGCCGCCCGCCAACTGCGCCTGCGCGACCTGGCCGGCCTGGTCGTCATCGACTTCATCGACATGGACGAGGCGAAGAATAACCGCGCCGTCGAGAAGAAGCTGAAGGACTCGCTGAAGGACGACCGCGCCCGCATCCAGATGGGCAAGATCAGCTCGTTCGGCCTGATGGAAATCAGCCGCCAGCGCCGCCGCTCCGGCGTGCTGGAAGGCACCACCCATGTCTGCGAACATTGCGCCGGCACCGGCCGCGTCCGCTCGGTCGAGTCCAGCGCCCTGGCCGCCCTGCGCGCCGTCGAGATCGAAGCCCTGAAGGGCGGCGGTGAGGCGACCCTCAAGGTGCCACGCGCCGTGGGTCTCTACATCCTGAACGAAAAGCGCGGCCATCTGGCCCGTGTCCATGAGAAGCTCGGCCTGTTCATCACCATCGTGATCGACGACGCCCTGGCTCACGCCGATCATGAGATCGAGCGCACGTCCAGCGAGACCCGGCCCGAACACGCGCTGATAGCCCATAGCGCCCCGATCCACGCCTACGCGCCCGTTGACGACGACTTCGACGACGAGGCCTACGAAGACGAGGAAGAGGAAGAGCTCGAGGACGAAGAAGAAGAGGCGATCGAGCGCGAAGCCACCGACGACGACGGGGCCGAGCAACGCCTGCAGGACAGCGAAGACGACGGAGAAGATCGCGGCGCACGCCGTGGCCGCCGCCGCCGCCGTCGCGGTCGTCGCGACGGAGAGCCGCGTGAAGCGGCCGCCGTCGCTCCCGGCGTCCCTGGCGAAGAGCCGGCCCGCGCTGACGACACCGAAGACGATGGCCAAGGCGGCCGGCGTCGTCGGCGTGGTCGCCGCGGCGGTCGCCGCATGCGCGACGACGGCCGTCCGGCCGACATCTTCTCCTGGACCCGCCCGTGGGTTCCCTATGGCGAGGATCCCTTCGTCTGGCATGACCCGGCCGAAGACTTCCCCGCGGCCCGCGCTCCGGCCCCCATCGCCGCCAATGACGAGGCGCCCGTCGCCGAAGTCGAGGCTGCTTCGCCGGGCCTGAGCGTCCAGCCCGAGTACGACGGCGACGTCTGGGTGGAACTGCCCGCGGTCGAGGAAAAGCCGAAGAAGGCCCGCTCACGCCGTGGTCGTGGTCGCGGCAAGGGCGAGAACGAAGAGACTTCGGTCGAGGCCGTCGCTGAAACCGTGGCCGAAGTTACGGTCGAGGTTGAAGCCCCGCCCGAACCGGAAGCTGAGCCCGCGCCGGAACCGGTCGCTATGGTAGACGCGCCGCCGGCCAAGAAGCCGCGCGCTCGTCGCACCAAGGCCTCCATCGCCGCTGAGGCGGCTGCGGCCGAAGCAGCCGCGGCGGCTCCTGCCGAGGTGATCGCCGAACCAGTGATCGAGCCGGTCGTTGAAGTCGCGCCTGAGCCTGCGCCGGAGCCGGAGCCCGTCCTGGCCCCCGCACCGGTCGTGCGCGAACCCGACCCGGCCGAGATCAGCTCCAAGCCAGCCCCGGCGGCCCGCAAGGGCTGGTGGCGTCGCGGCTAGACCACGCATCGGAGAAACGGAAACCGGCCGCGCTCGCGCGCCGGTTTCCACTCCGCGTGAAGCGCGCTAGGTTCTCATGATGGGGCTTGGCAGGGGGCGCTTGGAGTTATCTGGGATGGTTTCCCCTGCTCGCTCGTTCTCTCGTATCGCGATGGCGGCCGTCGCAGCGCTAAGCCTTGCGCTGCCTCCGGTTCCGGCCCGCGCCGAGGACGGCGTCGCCCTGATCCGCGATACCGAGATCGAGGAAATCCTGCGCAAGGATTCCGAGCCGATCTTCAAGGCCGCCGGCATTGATTCGACTTCGATCGAAATTCTGCTGATCGGCGGCAAGGATATGCAGGCCTTCGCCGGCCCCGGGGTCATGGGCGTCTATACCGGCCTGATCCTGGAATCTGAAAATCCCAACCAGCTCCAAGGCGTCATCGCCCACGAAGTCGGCCACTTGGCCGCGGGGCACTCCGCCCGTTCGGGCGAGATGACGGCGGCGGGCATGACGCCCTTCCTGCTGACCATGGGCCTGGGCGTGCTGGCCGCGCTCGCCGGCTCGGGCGAAGGCGCCGCGGGTCTGATCGGCAGCGCCAGCTATTTCGGCAGCCTGGGCGCCATGGGCTATAGCCGCGAACAGGAAAGCCGGGCCGACCAGGCTGGCGCGGCGATGCTTGAGCGCGCCGGACTGTCGGGCAAGGGGCTCGTCGAGTTCTTCGACAACTTCCGCTACCAGGAGGTCTTCCAGGAAGCTCGGCGCTTCGCCTACTTCCGGTCTCACCCGCTATCATCGTCGCGGATCGAAACCCTGCGGCACCGGGTCGAAGAAAACGCCCACTACAACACGCCCGACACGCCCGAGGCGCTGGCCGAGCACAGCATCATGAAGGCCAAGCTGGACGGGTTCCTGAACCCCACCGTGGCCATCACCAAGTACACGGAGAAGGACACGTCCTATCCGGCCCGCTATGCGCGGGCGATCGCCTACTATCAGATGAAGCAGCCCGATCAGGCGCTGAAGCTGATCGACGCCCTGCTGACCGAGCAGCCCGACAATCCCTATCTCTGGGAGCTGAAGGGCCAGGTGCTCTTTGAGTTCGGCCGCGCCAAGGAGGCTGAAATGCCGCAGCGCAAGTCGGTCGAGCTGAAACCCGACGCGCCATTGCTGCGCATCAACCTTGGCCAGACCCTTATCGCGCTCGACGACGACAAGAAGGTCGAGGAAGGCGTGGGCGAACTTCGAAAGGCCCTGACCCAGGAACACGACAACGCCGCCGCATGGCGCATCCTGGCCCAAGCCTATGACAAGCAGGGCAAGGAGGGCCTCGCCCGCTTGGCCACCGGCGAGTACTTCTTCGCGGTAGGCGATCCGCAGCAGGCGCGGGTCTTCGCCATGCGCGCACGCGAGAAACTCGACAAGGACACGCCGGAATGGCGCCGCGCGACGGACATCGTATTGACGTCAAAACCCAGCAAGGACGATCTCAAGGATCTTGCCTCTGAAGGCTCGATCACGCGACGTTCGTCACGCTGACGCTTCGCAAACCCCCGCTTCTCACCTATTTGGCCTACATGACCATGACCACTCGCGCGGCTCTCGCGCTTTGCGCCGCCCTCGCCCTGCCGCTCGCCGCCTGCGCGAAGAAGCCCGACGACGACTTCGGCCAGAAGGTGCGAACCTATCTGCTCGAGCATCCCGAGGTGATCGAGGAAGCCGTCCAGAAGCTTCAGGAAAACAAGCAGGTCGCCGCCGCCGAAGCGGCCAAGGCCTCGCTTGGCAAGTACCGCGCCCAGCTTGAGCGCGATCCGCGCGACTTCGTGGCCAACCCAGACGGGAAGATCACCGTGGTCGAGTTCTTCGACTACCGCTGCGGCTACTGCAAGGTGAGCGCGCCTGAGGTTCTGAAGCTGATCGCAGAGAACCCCGACGTCCGATTCGTCTTCAAGGAATTCCCGATCTTCGGCGGCGAGTCGAACCTGGCCGCCCAGGTCGCCCTCTCCGAACCGGCCAAGCCCAAGACCCTGAAGCTATTCGAAGCCTTCATGGCCGAGAAGGCCCTGGACGCCGCATCAATCGACCGCCACCTACGCGCCGCCGGCGTGGATCCGGCCGCCGCCAAGGCGGCAGGCGCCTCTCCCGCTGTTCAGAAGCACATCGCCGACACCCGCGAACTGGCCCAGGCGCTGGCTATCGAAGGCACGCCGGCCTTTATCATCGGCGACACGATGATCCCCGGCGCCGATATCGCAGCGCTGCGGGCGGCGATCGAAGAAGCCAAAACCGGCAAGCTGAAAACCGTGCCGAACGTAAAGCCCTCCTAGCGCCTTCTCCGGCGCATTCAGCTCCAAAACTCAGGCTTCCCGCCGTCTGACGACACCGCTAGGCTCTCCCCAGGGAACTTAGGGAACAGTCCGTCCAGCAACGGGGGAGCCTGAGTAAGAAAATGCACGAACGTGTATTGGTGATCGGGGCCGGGATCGCTGGATTGTGCACGGCGCTGGCCCTGGCGCCGACCGGACGCGACATCGTTATTCTCGAACGCGACCCTCCTCCGCCCACCGGTGGACCGGACGAAGTCTTCCAAGACTGGAGCCGGCGCGGCGTCGGCCATCTGAGGCATAGCCATGCCTTCCTGGCGCGGCTGCGGACCATCATCAAGACCGAGCACCCTGAGCTTCACGCCGATCTTTTGCGGGCGGGATGCCGCGAGCTCGGCTTCGACCGCATGCTCACCGACCTCCATCGCGCCGACTATCGCCCGCGGCCCGAGGACCGCGACTTCGTCGTGCTGACCAGCCGTCGCACCACCCTGGAGCTGGTGATCCGGCGTTATGTCGAACACCACCCCAATGTGCGGATCGCCTCGGAGACCTTCGTCCGAAAGCTGCTCACCCAACTAACGCCGGAGGGTCTGCGGGTGGTCGGCGTTTCGGTAACCGATGCGGCGGGCGCCCGCGACGTCATCGGCGACATCGTGATCGACGCCGGCGGCCGCACCTCGTCCGGGATCGAACAACTCGTCGAAGAGGGCGCTGCGATCACCGAGGAGAGCGAGAGCACCGGCATCATCTACTTCACCCGCCACTTTCGCCTGCTGCCAGGCGTGGAGGAACCTCGCACAAAGGCTCCCGGCACCGGCGACCTGGGCTTCCTCAAGTTCGGTCTGTTCCCAGGCGATAACGGCTGCTTCTCCATCACCATCTGCGTGCCCGAGGTGGAGCTCGAACTGCGCAAGGCCATGGTGAAACCCGAGGTCTTCCAAGCCGTCTGCACCCGCATCCCCGGCCTGGTCCCGTGGATCGACCCAGCGGTGTCCGAAGGCGTCGGCCGCGTCTATGGCATGGGCGAGCTCAACAGCCGCTGGCGAGACATCAGCGGCGATGGAACGCCGGCGGTGCTGGGTTACTTCGCCGTCGGCGACAGTTTGGTGCGAACCAATCCGCTCTATGGGCGCGGCTGCTCATTTGCGGCGGTCAGCGCCTATCTATTGCGTGACGTCGTGGTCTCGACCGAGGACGCCGGCGACCGCATCACGGAGTATCAGGAACGGGTGACCGCTGAGTTGCGCCCCTACTACCTCAACATGCGCGACCAGGATCGCTCCGCTATCCGTCGCGCCAAGCAGAACCTGACGCCAGGCTATCGCCCGAGCATCAAGAGCCGGGTGCTCAAGAGCTTCCTGGAGGACGGGGTGAACATCGCCGTCCGCTCGGACGCCAACCTGCTGCGCGAAGCCCTGCGCGGCTTCCACATGCTGGAGCATCCGTCCGCCTGGCTGAAGCGGCCGGACAATATCGCCAAGATCATGCGCTATTGGGCCACCCGCCGCGCGCTTAAGGCTCACGCCTATCCGCCCAAACCAGGGCCGGGCCGTGTGGAGCTGATGCAGGGCGTCGGCCTCTCGCCCGAGGCCGACATGATCAAAGCGGCGGCCTAGCCGTCGGCGTTGTTGAACAATCCGCCTTGAGCCATCTGATCTCGGGTGGCCTCGGGCGCCAGGGTCGCAGCCTTGTCCAGCTCGACCAATTCCGGCGGGACGTACCAGTGCAGGATGTCGGCGTGGTAGGCCTCCCACACCACCTTGGCGACCTCGACCGGCGGAATGGCCCGGAACATCCCATCCTTAGGCGCCCCGGCGGCGACGCCCGGCGGCAGGATCGGCGTATCGATCACGCCCGGCAGCACATCGGCGACCCGCACCCCATAGGCCTTGAACTCCACCGACAGGGCTTCGGACAGCCCCTTCACCGCGTGTTTGGTGGCTGAATAGACGGCGATATTGGCCATGCCGAAGGTCGCCGACGAAGATGACGTCGTGAAGCACAGCGAGTTCGGTGTGGCCTTCAGCAGGCCGATCGCCTCGTGGATGCCGATCAGCACGCCCATCAAATTGACCTGGACGACCGCGATCACATCCTCGAAGGGTTGCTCGGCGAACGGCCCTCCCCGGCCGATCCCGGCGTTGTTGAACAGCAGGTCCAGCTTGCCGTCCGTCGCGATGGAGAAATCCGCCAGCGCTGCGCGGTAGTCCTCGCGGTCGGTCACATCCAGCGGGCGGACCAGGCAATTGCCCGCGCCGAGTTCGGCCTCCAAGGAAGCCAGCCCGGCGGCGTTGACGTCATAGCCGCCGACGAACCAGCCCTTGCCGGCGAACAACCTGGCGGTCTCCAGGCCCATGCCGGAGGCCGCTCCGGTGATGAAAATCGACTTCCGCCCGTTCGCCTGGCCCATCGCGCTTCCCGTTTCCTCAGGCGCGCGGTGTCATCCCGCGCTGCTTCAGCCGCCACACCAGCACATCGAAGCGGTCTTGTCCGAAGAAGGGTTCGTTCTCGAACACCATGGTCGGCACGCCCCAGTGGCCCGCCTCGCGGTGAGCTTCCTGGCTGGCCTCGATCTCGGCGGCGATCTCCGCGGCTTGAGCCTGTGCGGCGCTGGCGAGCAAATCCATGTCCAGGCCAGCCCGGCTGATAGCCTCGCGGACCTGATCGCCCTCGATCCAAGGCTGCTCGCCGCCGCGCCAGATCAGCCGGCTGACCTCGTCATAGAAGGCCAGACCCTGCGGCGTTCGCCCCGCCATCACGCCGAGCGGCATCAGCAGGTCCAGGTGCGGTTGATCCTTGGCCCCGTTCAGGGTGGCGAAATCGACCACCACAGGATCAGGCTTTGGCCAAGCCAGCGGCAGCTCCAGGAACTCCGCCAGCCTTCGGATGTCGCGCATCAAATAGGGGATGAACAACGGGTCCTGCTTGGTGAAGAACCCCTCCGAACGCACGGCCAGCGGATAGACAGGCCGGATCCGAACATCGACGTCGTAGGTTTCCGCCAATTCCCGCAAACGCGGGGTCACCAGATAGGAATAGGGACTGCGGAAGGACCAGAAGACGTCGACGCTCAGGGTCATCAAATCAAGCCAGCTAACGGTGAGGATGGCTCAGCATACATACGTTTTGGCATGCGTCCTGCCAAAAACGATTCCCGGCCGGCGATCACCGCGTGCTTCATCGCATTGGCCATGCGGATAGGCGACGTCGCCCCGGCGATGGCGGTGTTCATCAACACTGCGTCGCAGCCGGTCTCCATCGCCAGGACGGCGTCAGACGCGGTGCCCACGCCCGCGTCGACCAGCACCGGCACCTTGGACTGCTCGATGATCAAGCCGAGGTTCAGGAAGTTCTGGATGCCCCGGCCCGACCCGATCGGCGCAGCCGCCGGCATGATCGCGCACGCGCCGGCGTCTTCCAGCTTTTGGGCGTAGACCGGGTCGTCGCTGCAATAGACCATCACCTGGAAGCCGTCGGCGACCAGCAGCTTCAGCGCGCGCAGGGTCTCTTCCATATCCGGCAGCAGGTGCTTGGTGTTGGACAGCACCTCCAGCTTCACCAGGTCCCAGCCGCCGGCCTCGCGCGCCAGGCGCAGGGTCCGGATTGCATCTTCGCCGGTGAAACAGCCGGCGGTGTTGGGCAGGAAGGTGAACCGCTCGGGACTCACATAGTCGACCAGCATGGGCTGGTTAGGATCGCTGAGGTTCACCCGGCGCACCGCGACCGTGACGATCTCGGCCCCCGCCGCCTCGGCGGCCGCCGCGTTCTCGGCGTAGTCCTTGTACTTGCCGGTGCCCACGATCAGGCGCGAGGTGAATGTGCGGCCAGCTACCGTCCACGTGTCTCCTTGTTGGATAGACCCGTCCATGTCAGCCACCTCCGATAAAATGCACGATCTCGATGCGGTCGCCGTCGGCGATCGCGGTCTGCAGATAGGCCGAACGCGGCACGATCTCCAGATTGCGTTCCACCGCGACCTTGCGCGCGTCCAAGCCCAGCTCGGCCACCAATGCGGCCACGTTCGACAGGGCTCCGAAGGCCCTTTCCTCGCCGTTTATGGTCAGCGTCATGACGCCCTCGTGAAGCTTGAAGTTGCCGAATGCTTGTGACCCCCGCCGCCGACCGTTACAAGACGGCGGAATCGACGGCGGAGCCGAATGTCGAAACCGATCTATGTGCTTAGCGGGCCCAACCTCAACCTCTTGGGGGTCCGGGAGCCGGAGATTTACGGGAAGGAAACGCTGGAGGACGTCCGCACACGTTGCGAGCGTCGCGCCGGCGCCCTTGGTCATGCCGTGATCTTCCGCCAATCCAACCACGAGGGCCAGTTGATCGACTGGGTGCAGGAGGCTCGCACAGAGGCCTGCGCCCTGGTGATCAACCCGGCGGGCTACGGACACACGTCCGTCGCCCTGCTGGACGCCCTCAAGACGCTCGATATCCCGATCGTCGAGTGTCACCTGTCAAACCCGGCGGCGCGTGAGACGTTCCGTCGTGAAACCTTTGTCTCCCTGGCCGCCACTGGAGTTGTCTCCGGTTTCGGCGGGGCAAGCTATGAACTGGCCGTCGAGGCCGCCGCGGGCCTGGCCCGCTGAGCCTCAACCCAAGTTAAGGAATAGAATATGGCTAGCAGTCCCAAGGCTCCTGCCGATCCGATCGACGCCCGCATGGTGCGCAAGCTGGCCGACATTCTGACAGACACCGGCCTGTCGGAAATCGAAGTCGAGTGCGATGGACTGAAGATCCGGGTGGCCAAGACGTTGACCTCGGCCCCGATCCAGTACGCCGCCGCTCCGGCCCCCCTCGCAGCCGCGCCCGCCGCCGCCGCTCCGGCCGGTGAAGCCGCCGCGCCCGAACGCCGAAAGGGCGACGTCGTCAACTCGCCGATGGTCGGCACCGTCTATCTGCAGCCGCAGCCCGACGCCCCCGCCTTCGTGAAGGTCGGCGACATGGTCAGCGCCGGTCAGACGCTGATGATCGTCGAAGCAATGAAGACCATGAACCCGATCCCCGCCCCCAAGGCCGGCAAGGTCGTGGAGATCATCGTCGAGGACGCCCAGCCCGTCGAGTTCGGCGAGCCTCTGGTTGTCATCGAGTAGGATCGATGTTCGATAAAATCCTCATCGCCAATCGCGGCGAGATCGCCTTGCGGATCCATCGGGCCTGCAAGGAAATGGGTATTTCGACGGTGGCGGTCCACTCCGAGCGCGACGCGGGCGCCATGTGGGTTCGCCTGGCTGATGAAAGCGTCTGCATCGGCCCGGCTTCGGCGGCCAAGAGCTACCTGAACATCCCCTCGATCATCGCCGCGGCGGAGATCACCGGCGCCCAGGCCATTCACCCGGGCTACGGGTTCCTGTCCGAAAACGCCCGGTTCGCCGAGATCGTGACCGCCCACGGCCTGACCTTCATCGGTCCGACCTCGGATCACATCAAGATGATGGGCGACAAGATCACCGCCAAGCAGGCGGTGAAGGAAGCCGGCATCCCTGTGGTTCCCGGCTCCGACGGAGCCGTCACGACCGAGGAAGAGGCTTTCGCCGCCGCCAAGGAGATCGGCTTCCCCGTGCTGATCAAGGCCGCCGCCGGCGGCGGTGGTCGCGGCATGAAGGTCGCCCAGACCCAGGAAGACCTCTACGAGGCGGTCTCCACCGCTCGCGCCGAGGCGCGTGCGGCGTTCGGCGACGACGCGGTCTATATGGAGCGCTACCTCCAGACCCCGCGCCATATCGAGATCCAGGTCATCGCCGACAAGTTCGGCAATGTCTGCCACCTCGGGGAACGCGACTGCTCGCTGCAGCGCCGCCACCAGAAGGTTCTGGAAGAAGCCCCCTCGCCCGTCATCGACGCCGCGGCCCGCGCCAAGATCGGCAAGGTCGTGGTCGATGCGGTCAAGGCCATCGGCTATCTCGGCGTCGGCACCATCGAGTTCCTGTACGAGAACGGCGAGTTCTTCTTCATCGAGATGAACACCCGCCTGCAGGTGGAACACCCGGTCACCGAAGCCATCACCGGCATCGACCTGGTCCGCGAACAGATTCGCATCGCCGCGGGCCTGCCGCTGTCGTTCCGCCAAGAGGACGTGGTCTTCGAAGGCCACGCCATCGAGTGCCGGATCAACGCCGAAAATCCGAAGACCTTCGCTCCGTCTCCGGGCCTGGTCACCGACTTCCATGCCCCCGGCGGCCTGGGCGTGCGCCTCGATAGCGCGCTCTATGCCGGCTATTCGGTCCCGCCCGACTACGACAGTCTGGTTGGCAAGCTCATCGTCCATGGCCGCGACCGCGAGGAGTGCATCGCACGCCTCAACCGCTGCCTGAACGAGATGGTGGTCGGCGGCATCGAAACCTCGATCCCGTTGTTCCAGGAACTGCTGCAACAGCCCGACATCCTGGCAGGCGACTACAACATCCACTGGCTGGAACGGTGGATGAAGGCGCAGGCAGAGGCCTAGAGGATCGCCGTCAAGGCCGCATGGACACCTTCGGCCCCCGCGATCTGCTGGAGTGCTACGCGCGCGGCGTCTTCCCGATGGCCGACGCGCGGGAAGACGAAAGCGTCTTCCTGATAGACCCGGAAAAACGAGGCGTGATCCCGCTGGACGGGTTTCACGTCTCCCGGCGCCTTGCCCGCACAGTGCGTGGCGATCCATTTGAAATCCGCATCGACAGCGCCTTCCCGCAGGTGGTGCTGGAGTGCGCCGCTTCAAAGCCAGGGCGGACCGAGACCTGGATCAACGGCGTGATCGAGAACCTCTACGCCCAACTGTATGAGATCGGTCATGCGCACAGCGTCGAATGCTGGCGAGACGGCCAACTGGTCGGCGGGCTCTATGGGGTGTCGCTAGGCGGCGCCTTCTTCGGCGAGAGCATGTTCTCGCGCGAAACCGACGCCTCGAAGGTCGCCCTGGTCCATCTGGTGGCGCGGCTTGTCGCCGACGGCTTCCGGCTGCTGGACGCCCAGTTCATCACCGATCATCTCACGCAGTTCGGGACCCAGGAGATTCCCCGCGCCGAATATCATCGGCGACTGGCCCGGGCCCTGCCCGTGGCCGCCGATTTTCAGCGGGCGGCGACCGGGACCGGCGCGGCGGCTCTGCAGGTGATCAGCCAGGCGTCATAGACCGGGTGTTCCAGCGGATGCAGACCGGGCGAGGATGCGTACATCCACCCTCGGAAGGTCTGGCGCGGCGGCGGCGTCGGCTTGCCGGGCGCTGAACGCGGCTGGGACTCAACGGTCATGTAGGCCATCGAGTCTTCGACGGCCTCGTCGCCGGCCGAGCGCTCACAGGCCTTCACGGTGAAGACGAGGTTCTTGTAGCGCACGGGCCTGCCCACCGCGGCTTCAAAGCGGATCGATTCGGCCGCGATCTTGTCCAGCGCATGGATCACCGCGACGTCGTAACGGGCGCGCTTGATGGCCGCTTCGGTGGGCTTGGCCGCAACGGTCGCCTTGGGGGGCGGCGCCGGGGTCACTTCCTTATCGTCGATGGGCGGCGGCGGCGCGATCGGCGGCGGGGCGATGACCTGCACCGGCGGCGCCTCCTCAGGCG
>JAVBXP010000069.1 GCA_030824495.1 bacterium | reverse complement strand
AAGGGGTGCGCGTGATCGTTCGCCCCAGACAAATTCTACCAAGGGTTATCCCGCTCGCGCGGCTCTCTTCCAAAGCGATTGAGATTGGAGCAGAGTTCACCGAACGCAGCGAGCAGGGAGGACAACACCCATGATCAGGAGAAGTCTGTTGGCCATCGCTTTGATGGCCATCGCTCTACCGGCGGCGGCCCAGAACAGTCATTGCGCCACCTTGCCGGTGAATGTGCAGGTCGAGGCGCGCGGCCCGGACAATGTCATTCCCGCGCAATTGACGCCACGCGGCATCACCTGTCCGCGGGGCTTCACATCGGAATCCGTCGGGCCGATCACCCGTTGCCGCCAGCCGGGTGCGATCCGCCTGGAGAACCGCGAGCCTCGGCGTGATTGCTACGCCGCCCTCGGCCTTGGGCCGGTGCGGTCCCCGCCAAGCCAGAACCGTCCGGCCGCGAACTGCCCCAGCCAGCCGACTTTGACCAGCATTGTCGCCCTGCGCGGCCGTAATGTCGGATGGCAGGACATCACCCTAACCGCGCCCCAGGCCTCGGGCCTGACCGTTGAGCATCTGCGCGCCATCGGCGGCCGCACGCCTCCGGCCGAGGATCCGCAGCGCCAGGATTGCTTCGCCTTTGACTGCCGGCTGGTTCGGCTGACCTTCCGGCCGAACACTCCGGCCCGCGTGGACCTGACGCTGGCCACTCCTGGTGGCGGCGCCTCGCCGGTCAACATCGCGGTCAACAGCGAAGCGGCCTGCCCGGCCCGCTAGCCGGGCGGCCGCGCCGCCGGTTTAGGCCGGGACCGGCGGCTCGGCATGCGAGGCGCTGGCCGTGACCACCTCGTCGGGCACGGCCAGCATCGCCCGGTACTGTTCGGCCGGATAGGCCATGTGCGGCTTGTCAGCGGCATAGGGTGGCTGGGCGACCGGGCTCGGTCCGGCATAGGGCTGGGGCGCGGCGAACCGCGCGGCCTCGTCGGCGTCGATCCCCGCCTTGGCCAGCACCGCCGGGTCGATCCAGCGGGCCGGGTCGATCGCCTGAGTCGAGCAGGCGACTTCCAGCGTCATCTGGTCTGGGCCGGCGAAGTAGATCG
Source organism: bacterium (assembly GCA_030824495.1). Classification (GTDB taxonomy): domain Bacteria; phylum Pseudomonadota; class Alphaproteobacteria; order Caulobacterales; family Caulobacteraceae; genus Phenylobacterium. The sequence continues at coordinate 3,034 of JAVBXP010000069.1, read as the reverse complement.
AACGGCACATCCCGTGGTCGATCGGCCCGATCACATTGACCCCGTGGCTGCGGATGCGGTCGCGCATCGCCAGCAGGTCCTCGTCGCTGTCAGCCCGGAACGCCAGGTGCTGCAGGGTGCCCGGCGCGCTGGGCAGGGCGCCGTTGCCGGCATGGGTCTTGCCGATCTCGATGGGGATCTCATCGACCTTGGGCAGTTGCACGATCGAGAAATAGCTGTGGTCGTTCATCCGCAGGAAGGCGTGCAGGCCTCCTGGCACGCCGTGCATGTCGAACAGCGCCACCAGCGGGCAGCCCATGACCTGCGAAAAGAACGCGATGTGTTTCTTGATGTCCCCGGCCATGAAAGCCAGGTGGTGGACGCCGGTCGGTTGCTGTCCCATGGGATGTCCTCGCCTCGTTATGTCGTTGCGCTGGGATCTGTGAGCAGCCCGCCCAGCAAGGCGTCCAAAATCATCTGTTCGTGCGCGGCGCGCGCCGGCGCCTGCGTCACATCGATGTCGAAACTGGTCTTCATCATAGGCGCGAGATTGATCACCCCGGCGGCCGCCGATTGCAGGGTGGTGATCAGCATCTCGGCCGGGAAGGGTTTCAGCGCCCCGCTGTCGATCGCCGCCTTGGCCAGTTCGGCCAGGCGCCGATTGCGCGGCCCGATCAGGTGGGCGTCCAGCCATTCCAGCCGCTCGCCGCCCGCCATGCCCTCCAGGGCCACGATCCGCCCCAGCGCCGGGTGGCGCCAACTGATCTGCAGGAACAGCCGCATAGCCATCCGCAGTTGGACTTCCGGCGGGCTGTCCATCGCCGCTTCCAGCAGGCGTTCCTCCTCGCCGATCACCGCGCGGAGCTGCAGCATGGCCGCGCGCCAGAGCTGGAACTTATCTTCAAAATGATAGTGCAGGGTGGCCTGCGACACGCCGGCCTCGGCGGCGATCTCGGCCATGGTCGCGCGCTCGAAGCCCAGCCGCGAGAACAGCTCCAGCGCCGCCTCGCGAATGCGGATCGCGGTCTGCGGCCCTTTGCGGGCCGGCGCCTGCGCCAGGGCCTTCGCCATCCACTTGACTCCAGAGCCAGTATTTCTGACTTTCTAATCAGAAATTAAGCCCGGAGCAACGGGCGGCGGGAGGCGACCATGCGGATACTGCGAGAGCCCTATGGTTACGCCTATGCCGAGAATAGCCGGCTGAAAGAGACCTATGGCGGTCCAGAGGGTCAGGTTTTCGTGGAGTGCATGCGCATCCGGCCCGAGGAAGGCGAGTCGAAGACCGTCATCCTGTTCAGCCATCCGATTGGCGGTGGTTCGTTCCTGCCCATGGTCACCGCCCTGGCCAAGGCGGGTCGCCACGTCATCTATTGCAACACCCGCTATCGCGGCAACGACACCGCCCTGATCCTCGAGAAGTGCGTCCTCGACCTCGGCGCCTGCATCGCCGACCTGAAGGATCGGTTCGGCTACGAAAAGGTCGTGATGGGCGGCTGGTCGGGCGGTGGTTCGCTGTCGCTGTTCTACCAGGACCAGGCCGAGCATCCGACGATCACCCACACCCCGGCGGGCGATCCCGTCGACCTGGTGGCCGCGAACCTCCAGCCGGCCGACGCCGTCCTGCTGCTGGCGGCCCACATCAGCCGCTCGGTCACCATGACCGAGTGGATCGACCCCTCGATCCTCGACGAGGACAGGCCCTTCGAGCGTGACCGCGACCTGAACATCTATGACCCCGATTGCCCGAACCAGCCGCCCTATAGCGAGGCCTTCGTCGCCCGGTTCCGCGCCGCCCAGATCGAGCGCAACCGCCGCATCACCGCGCGGGCCAAACAGACCCTGGCCGAGCTGAAGGCCAGCGACCCGGACATGGAGCGGCCCTTCGTCGTCTACGGCACCATGTCGGACGTCCGCTGGACCGACCCGACCCAGGACCCCTCCGACCGCCGGCCCTACACCTGCTATCTCGGCGAGCCGCGGATCGCCAATGACGGCCCGGTGGGCCTGGGCCGCTTCACCACCCTGCGTTCCTGGCTCTCGCAGTGGAGCTATGACGAGAGCCGCGCCAACGGCGTGACCAATGGGGCCAGCGTCACTTGCCCGACCCTGACCGTCAACAACACCGCCGACCTGGCCTGCACGCCCAGCCACGCGCGGCGGCTGTTCGAGGCGCTGGGGTCGAAGGACAAGACCTACGTCGATATCGAAGGCGCCGATCACTACTACATGGAGCGCCCCGACCTGCTGCCCACCGCCGTGAAGACGGTCACCGACTGGCTGGACGCCCGTGGCTTTTGAGCTCTCGCTGAGCCGCGATCTGTGCGCCTGGACCAGGGCTGCGCTTTAGGCCCGCCTCACCGGCAGCGGGTCACCGTGTCGGTCTGGCCCTTGGATTTCAGAACAACGCCGCTCATCCCGGCGAAGGCCGGGACCCAGATCTCATAGATGGTGGCTGACGCGATAAACTCTGAGCCAGTAGCGCCCACCTCCGAGCCAACCCATCTGGATCCCGGCCTTCGCCGGGACGAGCGGGGGGCAGGTCACCGGCAGCGGGTCACGGTGTCGGTCTGACCTTTGGACTTCAGAGCGCCACCGCTCAGCACCAGGGTCTGCTGTGTGTCGGCGCAAACCTTCCGGGTCTTGGCTCCGGTCCGGATGGTGGTGATCTCACGGCCGGCGACCGTGGCGCTGCGGCCATCCGAGGCGATCACCACCTTGTCGATCACCCCTCGTTCGATCGAGGTCGAGCCAGCCAGGAACTTGCGCGCCAGGTCCTTGGCCTTGGCGCGGTCGCTCTGGCCATAGAGGATCAGTTCACCCTTCGGCGTCCGCGTCTGGTCGATGAACACCGCGTCGGGCGTGAACATCGCGAAGAAGCCGGTCAGGTCGCGGGCGTTCCAGGTCTTCTCCTGGCGCGCCGCGAAGTCACGCACCTGGCCCTCCGTCAGTCCCGCCGCCGCGACCGGCGACGCGGCGAGCAGCAGCGTGGACAATAGTAGAGCGGCCGGCAGGAATCGAGCGCCCGGACGGCGCCTTTCCTCCCCTGCGAAGCGGG
>JAVBXP010000056.1 GCA_030824495.1 bacterium | reverse complement strand
CTCCTTGTACTTCGGCTCGAACTTAGACTTGTACAGGTAGAAGCCAAGAGCGCCGTGCACGATGATGGAGCCAACGATGGCGAGCGTTACGCCAACATTACGCTTCTTCTTCGGCTCGTCGAAGACGCTCCGCTCGTGGTGCTCTTCCTGGGTAGTGTCGGTGGTTTCAGCCATTCGTCACCCCCCTAGTTCTTGTCTTCGCCGATAAGGGCCACGCTGTAGAAACCGTTGTCCTGAAGCATGTTCATCACACCCATGAAGTCCCCGTAGAGGACGTCCTTGTCGGCGCGAATGAAGATGCGTTCTTTCTCCGGATTACGTTGCCCGATCGTACTGCGCAGGTTGTCACCGAGATCAGCAACGTCCGTAGGGGTGTCACCAAGATAAATGGATCCGCCCGACTGGATGCTGATGTAGACCGGCTTAGGAGGGTTCGTAGAGGGTTTAGCGACTGCGGGGGGGAGAGCAACTTGCACAGTCACGGCGGCCATTGGCGCCGCGACCATGAAGATGATCAGGAGGACCAACATAACGTCCACGAAGGGCGTAACGTTGATTTCGCTGTTCGCTTCTACCGCATACCGGCCACCCCCAGAACCTGAGAGTTTGGCTCCCATGTCGGTTAGGCCCCTTTGTCGAGCTGCCGGGAAATGGCGTTCATCAGTTCAGCAACGAAGCCTTCCGTACGCGCGCCGTAGGCAGAAACGCGGGTCTGGAAGTAGTTGTAGAAGATAACCGCGGGGATAGCAGCGAACAGACCGATACCGGTGGCGAGAAGCGCTTCGGCGATGCCGGGAGCGACGACGGCCAGGTTGGTCGTGTTGGTGTTCGCGATGCCGATGAAGGAGTTCATGATCCCGTAAACGGTACCGAACAGACCGATGAACGGACCGGACGAACCGACGGAGGCCAGGAACTGCATGCCGCTCGACAGACGCTTGCCGAGGTTGGCCTGAACGGCGCCAACGGCCATTTCAGCACGGTGCAGCGTAGTTTCACGGTGAGCGCCGCTGACGGCGAGGCCGGCTTGACGCGACAGTTCGACTTCTTGGGTCGCCGCGGCGGCCATGTCGGCCAGCGGGTTACCTTCGAATTCGTCCGAGAGGGCGATACGGCCCATGTCGTTGACCGACTTGGCGCCGCGGAAAGCTTCGACGAAGCGGTCCGAGGCTTTGTTCAGCGAGGCGAACTCGACCAGCTTGGTGACCAGCAGGGTCCACGAGAGGATCGAAGCCAGAACCAGACCGATCATAACGACCTTAACGACCGGCTGGGCGTCCATGAACATCTGCATGACGGTCAGCTGACCGGCATGTTCGATGGTGGCCGGAGCAACGTCGCCCGCGGGGGCGGCGTCTGCGGGAGCGGCGGCGGCCGGAGCGGCCGCAGCGTCAGCAGCCGGAGCGGCCGCTGCAGCGTCGGCGGCGGCGGGAGCGGCCGGAGCGGCTTCCTGCGCGAACGCCGGCGCGCTCGTCATCAGCGCAACAGCGCCGAGGAGAGCGATGAAAGGGATCTTTCGTTTGTTGTCGAGCATCTGTCGCCAGTTCCTGATTGGTCTAGCACGTTTGGACCGAAGGGTCGTCGCGCGAGAGCGTCTCCCACCCTAACTAAACAAGCCCCTCGCCCCGCCTGGTTTGCACCAGCCAAGACGCGAGAGCCGCTTTCGCTGCGCCCGACCCGTGGCGCCTGTTTCCACTTACGTGAAACTGGGCGTTCAGAGGCGGGTGCGAATTCGTTCTTCCCGAGGGAAGCCCGAAATCTTACCGCTATGTTAGACGTGCGGCAGGGGTCCTTTGGCAACCCCTATTCCGGGCGTCAAGGGGGCATACTTCCGCCTGCGACCCCAGGAACCAAGTCGGCGGCCGTGTAATGCTGCGACGCACAACGCGCGACCCAAGTAATCCAGGTCGATTTTCTACTTTCGGAGGAATTTTTATGCTGCAACGCAGCAAATCTGACGGAACGCTGGTCTTGAAATAAGCACCCGGCGCATGGCCGCAAGAGAGCTTCCCGCCTGGATTTCACTCACCCGGCGCCGACATCCGCGACATGGGATTCTCAGGCGCCCGAGTCAATCGGCGTTCGCCGAGGTGGTGCGCGAGAACCCGGCGGCGTGTCGTGGGCGCCATGCAGCGCTCTGGCGCGTTTGCTGCCTGCCACACCGTGTCACCACCTAACGAGAGCCCACTATGGCGACAGAAAAGCAGAAAATGATCGCCGGAGAGCTCTACAGCGCCGCCGATCCGGAGCTTCAGCGCGACCAAGCCGCGGCCCTGACGTGGATGACCGCCTACAACACGCCCGCTGTGACGACGGCGCATGAACGCCACGCCCAACTGATCCAGGGCCTTGGCCAGGTTGGGCGCGATGTCGTCATCCGCCCGCCTTTCCACATCGACTACGGCTACAACATTGCTCTGGGCGACGGGGTATTCCTGAACTTCGGCTGCGTGGTGCTGGACGTGACGGCCGTGACCATTGGTGAAGGAACGCAGATCGGCCCTGGCGTTCAAATCCTGACAGCCGACCACCCCCGCGATCCAACCGAGCGCCGGTCCGGCCTGGAGTTCGGCCGGCCCATTCATATCGGTGCGAATGTGTGGATTGGCGGCGGCGCGATCATCCTGCCCGGCGTTACGGTCGGCGATGACGCGGTGATCGGCGCGGGCGCGGTCGTCACGCGCAATGTGCCAGCCGGCGCGACGGCCGTCGGCAACCCAGCCAGGGTGCGCTAGAGGTTGCTCCGCCAAGTCAGAGGGCGTGAGAGCATGCGGGCCGAAACCAAGTCTTCGTTCCCCGCTGTGGCCGATGCGCGGACCCGCCTGTTGATTCTGGGCAGCCTTCCGGGAGAGATCTCGCTCGCCCACGCGCAGTACTACGCCCATCCCCGCAACCAGTTCTGGCGGCTGATGGAGACTGTGATCGAACAGCCCCTGGCGGACTTGGCCTACGCGGACCGATTGGCGATCTTGCTCGCGACCGGCGTCGGGGTCTGGGACGTGATCGCTTCGGCCGAGCGCCTGGGCAGCCTGGACACCAACATCCGTAATCACCAGGCCAACGCATTGGCCGATTTTGCAGCCACCCTGCCCGAGTTGCGGGCCATCGCCTTCAATGGCGGCAAGGCCTCAAGCCTCGGCCGCAAGCAACTGGGCCCCGAACCTGGCTACGCCCTCATCACCCTGCCCTCCAGCAGCCCGGCCCACGCCGCGCTATCGTTCGAACAGAAGCGCGCGGAATGGCAAACGCTGGCGAGCTTCGTGCGCGCCGAAGTCTGAGGCCACTAGTAGAGAGGGGAAGGAAGTGGTGCCTGGGGGCGGATTCGAACCACCGACACGTGGATTTTCAATCCACTGCTCTACCAACTGAGCTACCCAGGCCCAGAGCCGTTCCGATCAGGTCGGGCGGCTCAAGATCTTTAGTTCGACGCCCTCTTTTGGGGAGAGCGGCGGGCCCCACCTGCGCGGGAGCCGCGTCTATAGAAGAGGCGCCGCCGCCTGTCCAGCGGCTCTTCAGTCTTCTGAATTTTCCTCGTCGGGACCGCTGTCGTCATCGGCCGCCGGGATGGCGTAGCGGTTGCTCAGCCAACGCTGCAAGTCCACGTCCGCACAACGTTTGGAGCAGAACGGACGGTACTCCGGGGTCGAAGGCTTTTTGCAGACCGGGCAAGGGGCGCTCATGACGCACTCACATCGAAACGCTCGCGGGGCGAGGCAGGCTCGGGGCGAATCGTAAAGCGGGCGCCGATCTTCGCGGCCAGTTTCTCGGCCAGCGGCTTGGCCACGTCAGCGACGGCCGGCGCGCAGGTGGCAGTAAGCCGCGCGCCAGGTTGGGCAGCGCCTTCATTCTCGATCGCCCGGATCAGGCGCAGGGCCAGCGTCAGAGTCGACAAGGCGCCGTTCGCATCACACAGGGTCTCGGCCAAGGGCGGGCCGCGACGCGGGATAGTCATCTCCATGGTGCCGAACCGGCCTACCGGCCCGATGGCGACGCCGGGATTGTCCGGGGAGAAGGCGGCGCGAGCTGCGGTCAGCAAGGCGTTGCCGTCATGGCCACGCCCGACCAGGTCGATGACCACGATCCCGCCCAGGCTTTTCAGCCGCAGCAGGCGGCCCGACGCGGCCAGCGCCGCCAGATTCGCCGCACGGGTGACGCGTTTGACGTCATTGCCCTTACGCTCGCCGATATCGACATCGATGGCGACCAGCGCCCGTGTCGGCTCAATGGCGAGATTTCCGCCGCCGGGCAGCGGATGAATGATGTCGAGCGCCTCGGCTTCGGCCTCGTCGGCGACCTGCCGCGCCTCGCGACCTTCGATGATATCGACACCACGCGCGAAGCCGGCGAGTTGTTCAGCCATCGAAGGCGGCGTGGCCAACAGGCGCGGCGCGCCCTGAGCCGGCCCGAGCACCCGGACGGTGGCGAGCTTGCCGAGCCTTGGCTCGGTGCGAATCTCGACCTCAAGCGACTGCCCCTCCACGGGACGCGCGTCAGGCTTGAACGAAAACAGCGCCTCGACACCGCCGAGATCGACAAACGCCGAGGCGAAGGCCGGCTCGACCTTGCGCACCCGCGCGATGTGACGAGCGCCCAGGCGGGTCGCCTGGTCATCGCCGTCGCGCTCGATCAACAGACGCTCGGGGCGACCGTCCAGCAGGACGACGCCGCGCGTTTCGCCAATGCCGCGATCTAGAAAGAGGCTGCGCTCGCTCATGTGCGGACAAACCCCAAGCCGGTTAGAAGGTTCATGGTTTCATATAGCGGCAGGCCGACCACCGCAGGATAGGAGCCCTGGATCGACATGACGAAGGCGCCGGCCTTGCCCTGGATCGCATAGCCGCCGGCCTTTCCGACCCCCTCCCCGTCCTGGAGATAGGCGTCGATTTCGGCGGGGGTCAGGCGCTTGAAGTGAAGGCGGGTCTCGACAAGCCGCTTCACGGCCCGGCCGTCCGGCGCGACCACGGCGACGGCGGTCAGCACCTTGTGAGCGCGGCCAGACAGCAACTCCAGGCACTTGCGGCCCTGCGCCTGCGTCTCGACCTTCGGCAGGATGCGGGTTCCGACGGCGACGATGGTGTCGGCGGCCAGCACATAGGCGTCACTGTGGGTTTCGGCGACCTTGGCCGCCTTGGCGACCGCCAGACGCAGCGCCGTCTGGCGCGGGGTCTCGGTCTTCAGAGGCGTTTCGTCGATCTCGGCGGCCACGACGGCGTCCGGGGTCACGCCGACCTGGCGCAAGAGATCCATCCGCCTGGGACTTGCGGAAGCCAGCACCAGGCGCTGCGATGTCATATTTGGCAAATGGCCTCTAGCGAACTCGGAAGGTGATACGGCCCTTGGTGAGGTCGTAAGGGGTCATCTCGACCACGACCTTGTCGCCAGCCGAAACGCGGATGCGGTTCTTACGCATCTTGCCGGCCGTGTGACAGATTATCTCGTGATCGTTCTCGAGTTTCACTCGAAACATGGCGTTGGGCAGGACTTCACTGACCACGCCGGGAAATTCCAGCAACTCTTCTTTCGCCATGCAAGCTCCAACAGGTGGCGGTCAAGGGAACGGCCAACGAAGTGAGTCGCGACGTGAGCCGGGGCTACAGATTTAGCGCTAAGCGCTGTACGCGCTCCAATGGCCAATAGCTAGCGGGGGAAGCGTTCGGCGATCCGCCGCGCCAGAGTGTCGCGAACCTCGCGATAGGCCGCCATCCGCGCTTCGCGCGAGCCGTCGGACAGGGTCGGATCGAAGGTCGGCCAATACTCGATCTCGGCCGACCGCCCGCGCGTCAGCTCGACGGCCCGATGCTGGGCCTCGGGCGTCAGGGAAATGACCAGATCGAAGGACGCATCCTCCAGATCATCGAAGGTCTTGGGCGCATGGCTTTCCAGGTCGCAGGATATCTCGGCCATCACCGAGCGTACGAAAGGGTCGGCGCCCTCGCCCGCCTCGCCGGGCTCGCGCTTCAGGCCGCAACTGTCGACATAGACCCGGTCGCCCAACGCGCGCTTCAACAGCGCCTCTGCCATTGGCGAGCGCACGCGATTGAAATTGCACGCGAAGAGGACCGCGCCGGGCAAGGGCGGCCGCGATGCGTCAGCCGGCATCGAACCCTAGCCTCGCCAATGCAAGGCGCAGATCAAGGTGAACAGCCGCCGCGAGGTGTCGAGATTGGTCTCGATCTTACCCGTCAGGCGGGTGCGCAGCAGTTCGGAGGCCTCGTTGTGCAGGCCCCGCCGGCCCATGTCCAAGGCCTCGATCTGCTGAGGCGTCGAGTTGCGGATCGCCTGATAGTAGCTCTCGCAGATCAGGAAGTAGTCCTTGATGAGCATGCGGAACGGCGACAGCGACAGGATGTGGCGCTTCTCATAGTCCGGGCCGCGGACGTCCAGCACCAGCCGGTTCTCCAGCAGCCCCATGCGTAGGTCATAGGGACCGGTCTGCGCGCCCTCGGGGAAGAAGTAGTTCTCCTCCAAGAGATCGAAGATGGCGATCTGCCGCTCCTGCTCCTGGTCGCGCGAGACCGCGGCGAGGGAATCCTCGTCGATCTCCACGGACTGCAGGCGGTGATGGGTGCGGTCTTCGTCGGCCATGGCTCAATGGGTGAGGGCTTGCCTGGAGCTTTATTGCAAAGCACCCCCTAACGTCATCCTGCCACTTGCGATCTTCGCACCTGCGCACAAGAAAAAGCGTCCGGCGTGTCCCGCCGGACGCTTTTGTCACCCGGCCAGGGGGACCGGGGACGGCGAACAGGACCGCCTAGTAGCGGTAGTTCGCGTTCTGATAGCCGGCTGGCTGGACATAAGCGCCGTGAACATAGCCGACGCCGACGCCGTTCTGGCCAACCAGGATCCATTCGGTGCCGCGCACCCGAGCCATCGCCTGGAAGGTTTCGCCGGCCCGCAGGCTGCCGACCCCGGCGGCCGAGGTGGTGGGCGCAGCCCGCAGGTTCAGGGTCGAATTGGCGACGAAGGCCCCGCCGTCACGGACATAGGCGGCCGGGGACAGGTTGCCGTTCAGGCGATAGCCGTTCTGGACATAGGTCGTCGGGCGATAGGCCTGTTGTTGGCCGCCGTAATAGGCGTTCTGGTTCGCCGCATCGCGCTGCATCTTGCAGCCGACCCAGGAGCCGGTCGCCGCGCCGGCGACCGCGCCTATGGCGGTCCCCGTGCCCCGGTCGTTCTTGGCCAGGTTCGAGCCAGCAGCCGCGCCGACCAGCGCGCCGATCAGGGCGCCGCCAACCTGCTTGCCGCCAGGAGCGTCGCAGCTGACGATGGAGCCGGGGCCGCCGCCAGTCGGGTTGCGGTACTGCTGGGCGTTGGCCGTGCTCACGGCGCCGATCGCCAGAGCGCCGGTCAGGGTCGCCACGGCCGCGCCGCGCATCATTTTCGAAGTCTTCAGAGTGCGCATAGCCAGGTCTCCGTCCTTGTAAGGTTCTGCCTGGAGCCTTCCGGCCCCAATGACGAACACCCTAGCGAGGCCTTCCTGAACGGCCTCCGAGACAGAACTGACAGGAACTGTTCAGCTTCGTTGACGGTCGCTTCCTCTCCCTCGGGAGAGGTTAGGTGAGAGGGCGATGCGAAGCAGCGCTCTGCCGACGATCCGTCGAGGCGTCGGCGACGCCAAGGCCCCTCACCCGGCCTCTCCCCGCGGGGAGAGGAGAAGTCACCCCTGCTTGGTCAGGCGGATGGCGGCCGAACGGGCGTGGGCCGGAAGCCCCTCGGCGTCGGCGAGGGCGACGGTGTGGGGGCCGAGGATCGCGAACGACTTCTCGTCGCACTTCACGATCGAGGTGCGCTTGATGAAGTCGTACAGCGACAGCCCCGAGGAGAAGCGCGCTGCACGGCTGGTCGGCAGGACGTGGTTCGAGCCGGCCACATAGTCGCCAATGGCCTCGGGCGTCAGCCGGCCCAGGAAGATCGCGCCGGCGTGGCGCACCTGATCGGCCAGGCGCTCTGGATTATCGAGCGCGAACTCGACGTGTTCCGGCGCGATGTAGTTGACCAGGCGCGGCGCTTCTTCGAGCGGCGCGATGATGATCGCCCCGTGATCGCGCCACGAGGCGGCTGCGTCCTCACCCGTGCTCAGCGACTTCAGTTGCTCGGCGACCTGGGCGGCGACGGCTTCGCCGAACGCCTCGTCGTCGGTGATCAGGATCGATTGGGCGGCCGGGTCGTGCTCGGCCTGGGACAGCAAGTCGGCGGCGATCCAGTCGGGCCGGCTTGCTCCATCGGCCACCACCACGATCTCCGAGGGACCTGCCAGGGCGTCGATGCCCACCGTGCCATAGACCCGGCGCTTGGCGGCGGTCACATAGGCGTTGCCCGGACCGACGATCTTGTCGACCGGCGCGATAGGTCCGGCGCCATAGGCGAGCGCGGCCACCGCCTGCGCCCCGCCGACCCGCCAGATTTCGGTGACGCCGGCTTCCTTCGCGGCGGCCAGCACCGCCGGCAGCAGGCGCCCAGGCGGCGTGACCATGGCGATACGCTCGACGCCGGCGGCGGCGGCGGGCACCGCGTTCATCAGCACGGTGGACGGATAGGCGGCGCGGCCGCCCGGCACATAGATGCCGACCGCTTCGAGCGCGGTCCAGCGCCAGCCTAGTTCGACGCCCGCTTCGTCGGTGAAGGCCATGTCCGCCGGACGCTGGCGTTCGTGATAGGCGCGGATACGCTTGGCGGCGAAGGCGATGGCCTCGCGCACCTCGGGCGAGCACTCGGCCGCGCCCGCCTCGATCTCCTCAGCGCTGACCCGGATGTTGCTCTCATCGACCTCGGCCCGGTCGAACTGCCGACCGAAGCGCAGCACGGCGTCCAGCCCCTCGGCGCGCACAGCTGCCAGGACGTCACGGACGGCGGTATCGACTTCCTCGGGCGTCTCGCGGCGCTCGTCGATGAACGCGGCGAAGGCGGCCTCGAAGCCGGGGTCTGAAAAACGAAAGCGGCGCATGGCGCGCTGTTTAGCGGCCAAGGCCTTGCCGCGCTAGGGCTCAGAGCTCGTGTTTCGGGGCTCGCGGCGTCGGCCAGGGCGCGCTGACATCGGCCAGCACCACGTCCAGGCACTCGACCTCGGCTCGCAGATCGCCGCCGCCGGCGAAGGTGAACACCACCGCCCCCGCAGGAGCCTCGCCTGGTTCGAACGCGATGTTCAGCAGCTCGACCACCGCGTCCTTCGCCCCGCGCCGCAGCTTGCGCGCCTGGACCTTCAGCACAGAGCCGAGTTGGATCGCCGAACGCACGCGCTCGCCACCCTTAGCTTCCCAACGATAGCGGTTGAGGGCCAGGGTCAATTGTCGGGTGGCGGGCTCGTAAAGGATGTCGCCGATCTTGCCGACAGCATCCTGCAAGGCGGCGGCGATCACGGCGAGATCTTCGGCGTCTTCCGCCAGCAGGCGCAGACCAGCAGTCTCTGTCATCTCAATCCTCTGGCTCGCCGGTTCCGACGATACGGCGGACATTGGCTCCGCAAGCGCCCAGCTTCTCTTCCAGCCGCTCAAAACCGCGGTCAAGGTGATAGACGCGGCTGACGACAGTCTCGCCCCGCGCGGCCAAGGCGGCGATCACCAGGCTGACTGAAGCGCGCAGGTCGGTGGCCATGACCTGGGCGCCCTCCAGTGTCTCGACGCCACGTACGCGAGCCTCGCCGCCCGAGACCAGGATATCGGCGCCTAGCCGCGCCAATTCAGGCGCGTGCATGAAGCGGTTCTCGAATATGGTTTCCTTGATGACGCTCTCGCCGTCAGCCAGCGTCATCAGGGCCATGAACTGCGCCTGCAGGTCGGTGGCGAAGCCGGGATAGGGATCGGTTTCGATCTCCACCGCCTTCAAACGCGCGCCGTTGCGCTTGATGGTCATGCCGTCGTTGTGACGGATCACCTCGACGCCGGCCTCGACCATCTTGTCCAACAGGGTGTCGACGAAATCGCTGCGGGTCTTGGTCAGGCGCACCTCGCCGCCGGCCATGGCGGCCGCCAGCGCGAAAGTGCCGGTCTCGATCCGGTCCGGAATCACCGAATGGGTTGCGCCGTTCAGATGATCGACGCCTTGGATCCGGATCGTGGAGGTCCCCGCCCCCGACACCTGAGCGCCCATCTTGTTCAGGCATTCGGCCAGATCGCCCAACTCGGGCTCGCGCGCGGCGTTCTTGAGCACCGTCTCGCCCTTGGCCAGCACGGCGGCCAGCATCACGTGCTCGGTCGCCCCAACCGAGACGAAGGGAAACTCGATCTCGGCCCCGACCAGGCCGCGCGGCGCCTGGGCGTAGACATAGCCCTCGTGCAGGTCGATGGACGCGCCGAGCGCTCGCAGGGCTTCCAAGTGCAGGTCCACAGGCCGCGCGCCGATGGTGCAGCCGCCGGGCAGCGAAACCTTGGCATGACCGGTCCGCGCAATCAGCGGTCCCAGGACATTGAACGAAGCACGCATCTGGCGGACCAGTTCGTAGGGCGCGAAGGCGCTGACGATCTCACGCGTGTGCAGGATGGTCTCGGCGCCGTCATCGCCGTCCTGTTCAACGATGTCGGTCCCAAGCCGGCGCAGCAGTTGGCCAAGGAAACGGGTGTCGGCGAGGCGCGGCATGTTGGTGAGCCGCAGGGGTTGGTCGGTAAGCAGGCTGGCGGCCATAAGCTTGATGGCCGAATTCTTGGCGCCGCTGATGACGATTTCGCCCTCAAGCCGCGCGCCGCCGGTGATGGCGATGCGATCCAATCTAGTCCCTCGGAAGGGGGCATGCGCTTAGGGGGCGCTCTCCCAGACCCTTCGCTCGCTATCTAACCTGCGTGGTTCAGCGGCGAAAGCGGCCCCGCTTCACGAGCGCTTGTCCGAATCGTCGGGCTTCGGCGCGGCCTTGGGAGCCGCCTTACGGCGTCGCAGATTCGCCCTTAGCGCGGCGACCAGCGCCGCCTCCCTCTCTTCGGCAGCCGTTTTTCCCGGTTTTTCCATGCTGAATGGGGGTGCGGCGAGACGACTTGCACGTCAAGTTCGGTTTTCGCGATTTTACGCTTCACTCCGGCGCGGGCTTTGGCTATAGCCCGCGCCTCGTCGCCGCCGTAGCTCAGTGGTAGAGCGCATCCTTGGTAAGGCTGAGGTCGGCAGTTCAATCCTGCCCGGCGGCACCAGTGTTCCCCCAACCCCTTCAAAGGGTTGGGGGAACGCCAATTACCCTCCCCCCATCGCGACGACTATCTCAAAGCAGACGCTCCATGCGGGCGATGAACGCTTCGTGAGTCTCCGCCTCTCCCCACGCACTGACCAAGGGCGCCAGCGAGGTCAGATCGGCGAGCTGCCGCTTGGCGTCTTCGTACCGCTCCGAGCGCCGCCGCCGGAAGGTGTCGGCGACCATCGCCCGCAGCAGCAGGCTCGCGGCCATCGGGTGGCGCGCTTCCAGCATGGCGACGGCAGGGTCAAGGACTTCACTCCGCACCGGCTCGATCTCGGACGCCCGCCTCAAGACCAACTCCGCCGCCGACCCGGCCGCGGGCCAAGCAACCAGGAAGGCCAGCGCGTCGGTGAACTTTGGATAGAGCTTGGCGACCTCCAGGGCGCGCTCCTCGGCCTCCACATCGTCGAAGTCCGGCAGCCTGCGCAGGAAGTCCCTCAGCCGCCCCAACGCCAGCCGGGTCTCGAACGCGGCCCAGCGCAGCTCTTGGGCCAGCTCACGCTGACCATCGGCTTCCAAGGCGGCGATATAGATCTCTTCCCACGCCTCTCCGCCCGTCGGCAGCACACGGGCGCCGACGGGCGGGGCCGAATGGGCCAGCGCCGCCAGCGCGTCCTCGGTTCGCCCTGCCGCCAGCAGCCGCCGCGCGACCTCGGCTCCGCCCATGGGCAACCGCGCCTCGGCCTCAGGAACTGTCGCGATGTAGCCCTCGACGTCGCCTTGCGCATCGGCCAACGCCTGCACCGCCGCGCGTACGCCTGGCCGGCCGCGCGGCTTTGTGTCCAGGACCTGCTGAAGCCGCGCGCGCAGCGCCGCCAGACCAGCTTCGTCCAGGGCGGGGATCAAGCTGCTCACCAGGTCGCCGAGAATTTGCTCGCTGTCGGCCGCAAGCAGCGCGGCGACCTGATCGGCCATGGCCGCCGGCTCAGGATGCGCGCGCGCGGCGATATCGCCCGCCGCCCGGACGCCCTCACGAAACGCTTCCTCGATCTGGCCGCGGCCGTCGTCCACCAGAGTGAACAGCCCTTCGGCCATGGCCAAGAACCGCCAGAGAAATTGCAGCGCCAAGGCGGGGTCCTTCTCGGCGAGCGGCCCCACGATCATCGAACGCTGAAGCTCCAGGTCGCGCGCGAAGGCTTTGTAGCTTCGCCAATGCACCCGCGAGCGCCGATCCTCTATTGCGGTCAGCCGCTTGGCGATCTCGGTCGCCAGGTGGTCGGCGCCGACCTCGCTGGCCAACTCCATACGCAGCCGGCGCTTCAGGCTCGGATCGCCCTCGGCGACATCCATCAGCACCGCCGCCAACCGCTCGGCTCCCAGGGCGATGAGATTGGGCGCGTTGAGCGTCTTGCGCGAACCGGCCCGCTTCACCTCGCGCACAACAGCCTCATGGACAACAAACTCAAGGGCAGGCTCCAGAGTCGATAGGCCTGCGCTGTACCCGAGGCCTGGCCCTACCAACGCCGAGATAGTCCAGAGACGACAGCAGCCGGTCCAAGCAAGGTTGGCGCCCAGCGCGGGAGACAACGATCAGAACGCACCTAGCCCCTCAGAAGGACTTCGGCGAGCCCGATCAAGCCAGCGCGGCTCGAGTTCTACCCTGCCCCGTGCCGGCGGGCGCGCCCGTGAGCGGCAGTGGGCGCTGCATCGCGTCCATCCGAAAGGTTCGTGAGCCTAGGCGATACCCTGCATGGGCTCGGCCTTCAGGACATCGACCATGTCGGACACACGCCGCCTCGCACGATGTGCAGATCGGACCGTGACGCTGGCGGGAGCTGAGGCCACCACCCGCAACCCGGCCACGCCGGGCTCCAGACTGAGGCGGCCATGCAACTGCACCATGCGATCGCGCATCCCGTTGACCCCTACCCCGACCGAGCGCGCCGACGGCTCGGGCAAGCCGACGCCGTCATCCTCGACCTGTAGCGACACGTCCCCAACGCCATAGCGAAGCACCACCCGGACGGACCGCGCCCGCGCATGGCGATGAACATTCATCAGCGCTTCCTGCCCGACCCGGAACAGCGCCAGCTCGAGCTCAAACGACAACGGCCGGCGACGCCCCACCACATCGACGGAAATCAGCAGGCCGGTCCGCCGCGCAAAGCCATCGGCGAAGGCGCGCAAGGTATCGGGCAAGCCGCGCTCCTCCAGTTCCGGAGGATGCAACATGAAGGAAAAGGTTCGGATCTCGCGTTGAGCCGCAGACAGCGCCGCGCGCGTATCATGCAGCGCCGCGCCCCCTTCCTGATGAAGGCTGATACGGCGCTCCAACGCTGTGAGCGAGAGGTCCATGGCGACCAAGTGCTGGACAGTGGAGTCGTGCAGCTCGCGCCCCACCCTGCGCCGCTCGACAGTCTCGGCGTGAGCCAGCGCCTGGCCGGCCGCCTCGAGAGCCTGGGAGAGGGCGTATTGCTCGCTGACATCGGTCGCGGCGCCGATAACCTTGCTCACCGCCCCGTTGGCGTCGCGCGCAAAAACCCTGGCCCGCCAGCGCACCGACAGCCATCGGCCGTCCCGCACACGCATCCGCAACGTCGCCTCGGAGACTGCGTCGTCATCCATGGCGGCCATTTCGGCCAGATGGGCGATGAAGACTGGGACGTCTTGGCGATGCATCCGCCCGCGAATGGCTTCGAATTCCAGCCCCGCCGGCGGTATGTCGAGCAGGTCGAGCAGTTCCTTTTGGACGTAGCGGGTCCTGCGGGCGGTCAGGTCGTAGACATAGACCATCCCCATGTTGAGCGGCCCCAGCCGGTCCAGCAGGGTGCGCCTTTCCTTGGAGAACATATCCCTTCGTGCGGGTTCGATGGTGAGCAGGATCTGGCCGCCGGCCCTCTCGCCGATAGGGCTGGCCACGACGTCCCGCTGCAGCGCGCTCGTCCCACTTCGATAGGTGATCGCGGCGTGAGCAGCCTTGGCGCTCTTTTGGCACCGCCTGATCGCGTCGGAAATCAGCAGGCTGGTGTCGGGCGGAAACACCTCCCGCAAGGGTCGCCCTTGCACCGCCGCGGCCTTCAAGCCGAGTTCAGCCAGGAAAGATGTGCTGAATCCCATGAAGGTCGGAACCTCGCCACGCGTGTCCAACACCGCGGCCGGTCGCGGCATCGCCGCGAGGATCGGTCCATAATTGAGCAATCGCTCTTTACTGATCTTCTGCGCTGACCCCGCCATCGAATACGTCGCCCTCCTCGAAGGACACCGCTTCACCAAGCGGCGCCGTACGCGGAACTGAGTAGTTCCACGGCTTCCGCCCCGTCCCGACGCCAACAATATACATACAGTGAGATCAGGGTTCTTACCTATACGATAATGCCACTATCAGGTGTAATACCTAAGGGATCGCCAAACCCGATAGGAGCAAGCGATGCTGAGAATCCTGATCGCAGATGATCACGAAATCGTGCGACGCGGTGTCCGACAGATTGTCGAGGCCCATCCCGGGTGGGAGGTTTGCGGTGAGGCGGCCGATGGCCAGGCGGCGTTGAACCTGGCGATCAAGGAGAAACCCGACGTCATGGTCCTGGATGTCTCCTTGCCGATCATGAATGGGATCGCGGTGACCCGACGGCTTCGTCAGGACGCTCCCCAGACCAAGGTCTTGCTCTTCACCATGCATGACGACGACGAGACCGTGAGCGCCGGTCTGTCAGCCGGAGCCCGAGGTTATCTCCTTAAAATGGAGAACGAACAGCTTCTGGAGACGGCGATTTCGGCGCTCGGCGCGAACCGCCCATACTTCTCGTCGGTGGTCTCGGAACTGCTGCTGGACGCGGCGGTCCATGACCGCCGCAAGTCTCGGCTGGAGAGCTTCACCAATCGCGAGCTCGAGGTCGCGCAGCTCATCTCCGAGGGCAATTCCAACAAGCATATCGCCCGCCTGTTGTCGTTGAGCGTCAAGACGGTCGAAAGCCATCGCGCCGCGGCGATGCGCAAGGCCGGGGTACACACGACGGCCGAGTTCGTCAGATTCGCCATCAAGCAAAAGCTCATTCAGCCCTGATAGGGTCTGTACAGACCATTGTTCCACGGCCGGTCCGGGCAAACCCTGAGAGGGTTTCGAGACCGCCGTTATCACCCCGCCGCACCGAAAGCCGGGCGGGGTTCTTCACATGCGAAAACTCAAGCTCACCCTTCGAATTCTGGCCGGGACCCACAGGCCATCCTGAAACTCGGTTGCGGGTTTCGCCTGACTGACGCGGAGGGCCGGCGGGCGAACCATCGGCATGGTTCAGGCACGCGAAGGAGGCCTCCATGTTCCGCAAAGTCGCCGCCCCGGTCACTTTCACTCTTCTACTGCTGGCCGGTTGCGCGAGCGGCCCGGACGTGAAGGTGGACGCCGACCCGTCGGCGAACTTCGCCAACTACCGGACCTATTCCTGGGCCTATCACGCCGCGCCGCGCGGCATGAACCCGCTGGCCTATCAGCGCGTCCGCCAGTCGATCGACGCCAACCTGGCGTCTCGGGGCTTCACCCAGGCCGATCCTGGCGACTTCGCCGTTGGGTTCACCTTGGGCAAGCGTGACAAGGTCGAGGTGACCGACTTCGGGCCGTACGGCGCCTTTTATCCAGGTTATGGCCGAGGCTTCGGGGGCGCATGGGCCGCGCCCTACAACAACGTCGACGTCCAGAACGTCACCGAAGGCACCCTGGCGATCGACATCTATGACGCCGGGACCAAGAAGCCGGTCTGGCACGGCGTGGCCACCCAGAACATCGGTTCGAGCGTCACCGAAGCGCAGATCGACACGGCGGTTAACTCGGTCCTCGCCAAATTCCCCGCCGGCACCCCGCCGACCCCGCCCAACTAGCTCAGCACGCCATCGCCAGGTGTCGTTCCTGGCTGGCGAAGACCCCACTGGGAGCCATGCTCATGAGGCAGTTCAAATTTCTTACGGCGTCCATTCTGGGTGCTGGCCTGTTGGCCGGGCCCATCCAGGCGGTCGCACAAAGCACCCCGGCCAAACCCGCCGCCGCCACGCCGGCGGTAGATCCAGCTTCGATCAAGGCGCTGGAGACCATGAGCGCCTACCTGCGGACGCTGAACGCCTTCGAGCTGAAGGCCGACATCGTGGCCGACGAGGTCACCGACGATGGCCGCAAGCTGCAGCTCGGCAGCACGGTGACCTACAAGGTGCGCAAGCCGAGCCAGTTCACCATCGACACCGTCTCCGATCGCAAGGTCCGCAAGCTGTACTACGACGGCAAGCAGATCACCCTCTATGCACCCAAGGTCGGCGTCTACGCCCAGGCCCCCGCGCCGCCCACGATCCGCGCGACGCTGGACGCCTTGCACGACGAGTATGACATCGACGTGCCGCTGGAGGACCTGTTCCGCTGGGGCGAGCCGGGCGATGAACGGGACAAGATCACCAAGGGCTTCTATGTCGGCCCGGCCAGGATCAGCGGCGTCGAGACCGACCAGTACGCCTACACCACCGGCGATGTGGACTGGCAGGTCTGGATCGAGCGCGGCGACAAGCCGGTTCCGCGCAAGATCGTCATCACCAGCCTGTTCGATGAGACCGATCCGCAGTTCTCCGCGAACTTGGACTGGAACACCGCGCCAGGTCTCAAGGACGCTGACTTCGCCTTCACCCCGCCGCCGAACACGAGCTCGATCAAGTTCGCCAATGCGGCCACCACCACCACCGCAGCCACCAAGTGAGGAGCGTCGCCATGACCACCGCTCGTCAGAACCTTTATTTCCACGTCACGAGCCTGATGGGCGCAGCCATCGCCATGACGATCACCGCCATTCCGACGGACGCCTTTGCGCGCCCTGGGGGCGGAGGCGGCGGTCGCGCAGCAGCCAGCAGCGTGCATCGGGGCGGCGGCGGAGGCGGAGCCCAGCGCGCCGCCGCTTCCAGACCCCAGGCGGGAGCACGGCCCCAGGCGGCGGCCGCTGCGAATCCCAACGTCAATCGCGGCGGCGGTAACGTTGCGCGCGGTGGAAACACCGTAGCTCGGGGTGGCGACAACTACGCCGCCAGGGGCGGCAACCGCGTCAACACCGGCAACGTCAACGTCGGCAACAGCGTCAACGTCGATGTCGATCGCGGCTGGGACAATGATGGCTGGGACCACCATCCGGTCGCCGCCGGCATGGCCATCGGCACCGCCGCGGCGGTGACATCGGCCGTCGTCGGCTCGATGATCTACAGCCTGCCGCCATCCTGCGCGAACCGCTACTACAGCGGCGTCACCTACTCCTACTGCAATGGGACCTGGTACCAGCCGCAGTACGCCGGTTCCTCAGTGACCTACGTCGTCGTCAATCAGCCCTACTGAAACGACCCATGCGTAGCGTAGGCGTAACCACCGGGCTCGCGCTCGCCCTGTCGCTCGCCGCCGGTTCGGCGAACGCGTCGGGGCCGGAAGAAGCCGCGTCCAAGGCGCAGTCCAGTGGTGAAGCCGCCGCCCAGGCCAAGGAAGGCGGCAAGCCCAGCTTCGTGATCATGCCGATCCCGCAGTCCAATCCGACGCTGGGCAACGGCTTGGCCCTGGCGGCGGTCGCGCTCTACGAGCCGAAGGGTTCTGGCGGGGTCTGGACCACCGGCGGGGGCGGTCTCTACACCGACACTGAGAGCTGGGCCGCCGCGATCTTCCATAAGGCGCATTTCGCGGAGGACCGGTTCCGCCTCACCGCCGCCGGCGGATACGGCGACATGAACCTCAAATTCTACGGGATCGGCAGTGGGGCCGGCGAGCGGGACTTCTCCATCGGCCTCAACCAGAAGGGCGTCTTCGCACTCGGCCAAGGCCTCTACCGGGTCCGCCCCAATCTCTATGCGGGCGCCCAGTACCGGTTCCTGAAGGTCGACACCACGCTCGACCGAGACGGCCCGCCGAAGTTCCCTGATTTAAACCTGCCGGCTTTCGAACTGGAAAGCCAGGTGTCGGGTCTTGGCCCCGCGGCGGAGTACGACACCCGCAACGTGGAATACGGCCCGACCAAAGGGATCTACGCCCAGGCCCAGTGGCTGTGGAACGGCGATCTGATCGGCAGCGACTTTGACTATTCGAAGTTCACCGGCTCGCTCAACGGCTATCACGCGATGGGCGACGGCGTGCTGGCCTGGCGCGGCTCGCTCTGCGCGGCCAGCGATGGCGCCCCGTTCTACGACCTCTGCATGTTCGGTCAGAACAACGACTTGCGCGGCTACGAAACCGGACAGTACCGCGACGGCGCCACCTGGGCGGCGCAGGCCGAGTATCGCCATCCGCTGTTCTGGCGTTTCGGCGCGGTGGCTTTCGCGGGCGTGGGCGGCATCGCCCCCGGGATCAGTCACCTGGGCGACAGCACTGTCCTGCCCGCGGCCGGGATCGGGCTGCGCTTCGCCGCCTCGCGCAAGTACAAGGTCAATATGAGCCTCGACGCCGCGTGGGGGAAGGACTCCTCGGCCATCTACTTCTACATTGGCGAAGCGTTCTGAGGCCCCCCGTCAGCCAAAGAAGCCCCACATGACCTGAGGCGGGATCGCCGGCAGGGTCAGGGTGCGGATGACGCCGAAGATGCAGGCCCCCACCGACAAAAGCGCCAAGCTCATGCGTACCCGAGGCTTCTTGAAGGTCTGGCAAATCCCGCCGAAGAACAACGCGCTCGCCAGGATAACGGTGGCCTGGACATAGATATCGCCAATGTCGTTGTCGCGTTGGCCTTGTTCGAACACCGCCTCGGCCTTCGCCGCCAGCGTGTCCGCCTTGACCCGCTCGGGCAGCTTGTACTCCTTCATGACGAAGGGCCCTTGCGGCGCATCGGGATTGGTCAGTGGGTGAAGGTCGTCCCAGGCCTTGAAAGCCGTCCGGAACTCCGGCCGGAAACGCGCATAGTAAAAGTCCTCCAACTTGGTCTGGCCGGCCGCCTTGGCGTCCAGCCATCCCGAGAAGATGGCAAGGTCCACGGCCTCGAGTATGTCGGCTCTGGCCGAGGCCTTCGACGCCTCGATCCGCAGGCCGTTGGCGCGACTGTAATTCGCGGCCTGCTCGCCGTCCCACAGGGCCGCCTGATAGGTCGACCAGGTTGTCGTCAGCGCGGCCACCGAGAGGCTGATGACGATCAGCGCTTCCAGCCACGGTGGATCGACGTGAGCTTTCGCCTCGATCGCGCTCAAGTCTCGACCTCGACGGGGCGCCCGGACTCGGGCTTGCGCTCATGCATGAAGGCTTCCAGATCGCGTTCCAGGAAGTAGTTCAGGAAGGTCCGGACCGCAGA
This sequence comes from bacterium, assembly GCA_030824495.1. Classification (GTDB taxonomy): domain Bacteria; phylum Pseudomonadota; class Alphaproteobacteria; order Caulobacterales; family Caulobacteraceae; genus Phenylobacterium. Next base: position 14,861 of record JAVBXP010000056.1, on the reverse strand, counting down.
GATCGCCGCCAGTTGTCCGATGTCGTCCCAGGTCGGTGCGATAGCGGTCCGCACGATGTCGGCGGCCAGGGCGAATTCGAGCGACAACAATATCCAGGAGGCGAAGCGCACCCAGACAACGCGCTTTATCCCCTGCCCGCTGATCTTGTTCCACCCCAGCGCTAGCCGGATCAGAGCCTCCCCGGCCCCGAGCGCGACCACCAGTACGGTGGCGAGTTCGCAAACCAGCGCCACGGTCTCGACGACGATGTCCAATAGGCTTTCCACAATCGCGACGGCGCCACGAAGCTCCGCCTCGCGAAATCAGGCGAAACCCGGAATCCGACCGGGCCGACGCCTAGCCATCACCGAGCGCGGCGTCTCCCCGACCTAGGGGTTTCCCCAATCGCCATAGGGCGTCCGCCGGATCGAGCCGACCAGCCTGCGATGGTCTGTTTGTGCGCCGCCACCTCGGGCGTCTGCGGATCAGGTTCCATGTCGCAAGCTCAACTCAACCGCCGCAACCTCGCGTTCCTGATCGCCGCGGCCGCCGCCTCGCCAGCCTTGGCTGCATCACCACAGCACCTGCCGAGCTGGCGTGACGGCGCCAGCCGCAGCGCGATCACCGACTTCGTGGCGCGCGTGACCCGGCCTGGTCCGGACTTCGTGCCGGCCGATCAGCGCATCGCCACCTTCGACAACGACGGCACCCTTTGGATCGAGCAGCCCCTCTACACCGAGGCTGTGTTCCTGGCGGATCGCGTGAAGGCGATGGCCCAGGCCAATCCAGCCCTGCGTCAGCAACAGCCGTTCAAGGCCGTGCTCGACCGCGACATGGCCCAACTCGCCAAGTTCACCGAGGCGGAGTTGATGCAGCTGATGGACGCCACCCACTCTGGCATGACCACCGAAGCGTTCGCAGAAATCGCCCGGACCTGGATCGACAGCGCCCGCAACACCCGCTTCAACCGGCTGTTCCGCGAACTGGTCTATCAGCCGCAGATCGAACTTCTGGCCTATCTGCGCGCCCATGGGTTCACGACGTTCATCGTCTCCGGCGGGGGCGTTGAGTTCATGCGCACCTTCACCCAGTCCGCCTACGGAATCCCCCCGCAACAGGTGGTGGGATCCGGCGGCAAATCGGTCTTCCAGCTGCAGAACGATGTCGGCGTCATCATGAAACAGCCCGGTGTCGGCAGCGTCGACGACAAGGGCGGCAAGCCGGTGAACATCAATCTACACATCGGCCGGCGGCCGATCCTGGCCTTCGGCAACTCCGACGGCGACCTGGAGATGCTGCAGTACACAACCACCGGTTCGGGGCCGCGGCTGGGCCTGATCGTCCATCACGACGATGCAGTTCGAGAGTACGCCTATGATCGGCAAAGCCATGTCGGCCAACTCGCCAAGGCGCTGGACGAAGCGCCCAGGCGCGGCTGGGTCGTGGTCAGCATGAAGAACGACTGGTCGCGGATTTTCCCGTTTGATCGGGCCTAGGAAACCCCAACCATGTGGGTCTCGCTGGGGGCCTATCTAGGGTCGTTACCTGATCCCGCAGTCCCCCTGCATGTGGTGCCATCGCCGCTCATAGCATCAAGCGGAGACGGTCATGCCCAAGGGAAAACCCAACATCCTCGTCATCTGGGGCGACGATATCGGGATCAGCAATCTGAGCTGCTACTCGCACGGCCTGATGGGCTACAATACGCCCAACATCGACCGCCTCGCCAACGAAGGCATGCTGTTCCTCGATTCCTATGGCGAACAGTCCTGCACCGCCGGTCGCTCCTCCTTCATCACGGGTCAAAGCGTACTGCGGACCGGCCTGTCGAAGGTCGGCATCCCCGGCGCCGCCGTCGGCATGAACGAGAAGATCCTGACCACCGCCGCAGCGTTGAAGAACCAGGGCTACGCCACCGGCCAGTTCGGCAAGAACCATCTGGGCGACCTGAACCACATGCTGCCGACCAATCACGGCTTCGACGAGTTCTTCGGCAACCTCTACCACCTCAACGCCGAGGAAGAGCCGGAGATGTACGACTACTATCCGGACAAGGATTTCCCGAATTTCCGAAAGAAGAACGGGCCCCGTGGCGTGGTTCACGCCTGGGCGACCGACAAGGACGATCCGACCGAGCAGGAGCGCTGGGGCAAGGTCGGCAAGCAGAAGATCGAAGACACCGGTCCGCTGACGAAAGAGCGGATGGAGACCTGCGATGACGAGTTCGTCGCCACCGCCAAGGACTTCATCAAGCGCCAGAAGGACGACGACAAGCCGTTCTTCGTCTGGCTGAACACCACCCATATGCACATGTTCACGCATACGAAAAAGTCGAGCCTGGGCCAGGCCGGTCGCTGGCAGTCGCCCTACCACGACACCATGATCGACCATGACAAGAACGTCGGCGAGATGCTCGACTACCTCGACGAGCTGGGCATCACCGAAGACACCTTCGTGATGTATTCGACCGACAACGGCCCGCACCGCAACTCATGGCCGGACGGCGGCATGACGCCCTTCCGCAGCGAGAAGAACTCCAACTGGGAAGGCGCTTTCCGGGTGCCGATGATCGTGCGCTGGCCCGGTCAGATCGAGGCCGGATCGGTCTCGCGCGAAATCGTCCAGCACCATGACTGGCTCCCGACCTTCCTCGCGATCGCCGGTGAACCCGACGTCGTCGAAAAGGCGAAGAAGGGCTATCAGGCGATCGGGCGCACCTACAAGAACCACATCGACGGCTACAACCTTGTCCCCTACCTCACCGGCAAGGAGCCCGAGAGCCCGCGCAAGCTCTTCGTCTACATCAGCGACGACGGCGACATCCTGGGTATTCGCTACGACAACTGGAAGGTCGTGTTCATGGAGCAGCGGTGCCAAGGCACCATGCAGATCTGGGCCGAGCCATTTACGCGACTACGCCTGCCAAAGCTCTTCAACTTGCGAACCGACCCCTACGAGTTCGCCGACGTGACTTCGAACAGCTATTACGAGTGGTTCCTGTACCACGCGTACATTCTGTACGGAGCCTACGGCATCGCCGACCAATGGGCGGCCACCTTCAAGGAATTCCCACCGATCCAGAAGCCGAATTCCTTCACGATCGACGACGCCATCTCGATGCTGCGCGACGCCTCCACCGCGGCCGCCTCGTAGCGATGTCGGAGCTGTTACCCTCTTGGCGTTCCGGCAAGGCCCGGGACGCCATCCAGGCGTTTGTCGAAGCGGTGACCCAGCAAGGCGGGGCGGACTATGTCCCCCCGCCCGAGCGGATCGCTGTGTTCGACAACGATGGCACCCTGTGGTGCGAACAGCCTGTGCAGGTGCAGGTCGCCTTCGCCCAGGCTCGCATCCAGCAACTGGCTGACGCCGACCCGACGCTCAAGGACCGCCAGCCCTACAAGGCCTTCCTTGAGCATGATCTGGCGACGATCCATTCCTTCGGAAAGGAAGGGATCTTCAAGGTCGCCTTCGCGGCCCATGCCGGGGTCACGATTGAGGTTTTCGACAAGCTGTCGAAGGCTTGGCTCGCCGAGAGCCGCCATCCCAAGTTTGGCCGGCGCTACACAGAGCTCATCTACCAACCGCAGCTTGAGCTGCTGAACTACCTCCGCGCAAATGGCTTCAAGACCTTCATCGTCTCGGGCGGCGGGGCGGACTTCATTCGCGCCTTCGGCGAGCAAACCTATGGCGTACCGCCCGAACAGGTGGTTGGCAGCACGGTGAAGACCGAGCTTCAGGAAGCCGACGGGCGTCTCGAACTGATGAAGCTCGCCGAGCTCCAGAGTTTCGATGATCGCGAGGTCAAGGTTCAGAACATCGGCCTGCACATCGGCCGGCGGCCGATCCTGGCGTTCGGCAATTCCGACGGGGACCTTGCGATGATGCGCTACACCCTGTCAGGGCCGGGGCGGCGCCTGGCCCTGCTGATCCATCACGACGACAACGAGCGCGAGGTCGCCTATGACCGCGACTTCCGCCTCAGTCCTCTAGTCGAAGCCCTGGACAAGGCTGAGGCCTACGGGATCACCGTGGTCAGCGTCGCCAAGGACTGGGCCGAGGTCTTCCCGCCCCAGGCCTGACGTCAGGTGAACACCTTAGACCCGCTAGGGGGATGGCCTGATCGCTGGCCGCTCGCTAGCGTGGTCTCTTCAGCCATGCCCCACACTGCCGCATCCCCTGCCCAACTACATGCCCGCTCTGGCATGGTCTGGATCCCCAGCCGGACTTTCCGCATGGGGTCGGACCGGCACTATGCCGAAGAGGCGCCATCGCGCGATGTGACGGTCGCCGGCTTCTGGATCGACCAGGCTCCAGTCACCAACCGCGACTTCCGGAGCTTTGTGGAGGCGACGGGCTGGGTCACCCAGGCCGAGATCGCGCCCCGCGCCGAGGATTATCCGGGCGCTGATCCGAACCTGCTGACCGCCTCGTCGCTGGTGTTCACGCCCAGCGACGGGCCTGTGGATCTGCGCAACATCGGCAACTGGTGGCGCTTCCTACCCGGCGCCCAATGGCGCCACCCCTATGGACCGGACAGCTGTATCGAAGGCCTGGAAGATCACCCGGTCGTCCATGTGGCCTGGTCGGACGTGACGGCCTACGCAGACTGGGCCGGCGCCGACCTTCCGACCGAAGCTGAGTGGGAACTAGCCGCGCGCGGGGGCTTGGACGACACCGAATTTGCGTGGGGCGACGAATTCGCACCGGGGGGCCAGCAGATGGCCAACACCTGGCAGGGGCAGTTTCCGTACGAGAACACGGGCGAGGATGGTTGGATCCGCACCTCGCCGATCGGCGCCTATCCGCCCAATGGCTACGGCCTGGTCGATATGGTCGGCAACACCTGGGAATGGACCAAGGACTGGTGGTCGTCACACGCAGCCGAGGCGCCCAAAAGCTGCTGCGCGGCGAGCAAGCCGCTCGCCGAGACCGAAGCGGCCAGCATCGACCCCAACGACCCAGCCCGCATCACCCGCAAGGTGCTCAAGGGCGGATCCCACCTCTGCGCGCCCAGCTACTGCCGGCGCTACCGCCCGGCGGCCCGTCACGCCCAGCCGATAGACACCTCAACAAGTCATGTGGGCTTCCGTTGCGTGCTGCGACCGCCCGCCTGACCTGATCGGGCCTACTGGTAAGCCCGGAGAGGGTAATACCTGATCCTCGCCTCCGCCGACGCCCGACATTGTTGGGGGAACGCTGGTCGGAGACACCCCATGCACAAACTCGTTTCGGCGGTCATCGGCCTTGGCGCGGCGGTGCTCGTGCCTCAGGCGGCGGCTGCGGCCGAGGGCGGTCAAAGCCCCTACCAGAAGGGCTATACCGACAGTCTGGCAGGCGTCCTTCCGCCCTATCCCGGCGTCTATATGCGCAACGACGTCGTCTACTATTCCGGATCGGCCGACGCCTCGGTGCTGGGTGGCCGCGTCGCCGCCGGGATCGACGTGGAGTCAGTCGCTAACGCCGCGGCTTTCTCGCTGGTGACGGAAAACAAGGTGTTGGGCGGCCAATACGCCCTGGCGGTGATCCTGCCGCTGGCGAACGCCGACATCACCGCCAGCGTCACCGGGCCGCTCGGCAATACGCGCAGCGAGTCCGACGACACGTTCGGCGTCGCCGACATCGCCATCTCGCCCCTCATCCTCGGGTGGCACAACGGCAAGGTCCACTCCAACGTCAACCTGACCTTCTACCTGCCGACCGGCGAGTACACCGCCGGAGCCCTGGCCAATCTCAGCAAGAACTATCCGAGCGTCCAGGTGCAGGGCGCAGTCACCTGGATGGATCCGCAAAGCGGCTGGGCGGTGTCGGGCGCCGCCGCCTATCTGTTCAACGCCGAGAACCAGACCACCGACTACCGCACCGGCCAGTTGCTCCATCTCGATGGGGCGATCACCAAGGCGTTCGGGGAATGGCGATTGGGCGCGGTCGGCTACGCCATGATCCAGACCACCGGCGACAGCGGCGCGGGCGCCAGGCTCGGCGACTTCAAATCCGAGGTCTATGGAGCCGGCCCGTTCGTCAGCTACGACGCCAAGTTCGGCGAGCGGCCGGTGACCCTGCTGCTCAAGTGGTATCATGAGTTCGGCGCCAAGAACACGTTCGAGGGCGACACCGTCACCGCCGCCTTTGCTTTCAAATTCTAGGAAAGCGGCCCTGGCTGATGTCCCTCCAACTAGCCAATCCGTGGAAGAGTACTTCGTGATGAAGTTCCCCGTTATCGCCCTGGCGGCGCTCGCTGCGTTCCCTACCGGCGCCCTGGCCCAAGATGGCGGGGACGCAGAGTTGGCCAAGCAACTGTCCAATCCTGTCGCAAGCCTGATCAGCGTACCTTTCCAAAGCAACTACGACTGCTGCTTTGGTCCTGAGGACGCCGGCAAGTTCACGCTCAACATCCAGCCGGTTGTTCCGGTCAAGCTGAGCGAGGATTGGAACGTCATCGTCCGCACCATCGTGCCGGTGATCTGGCAGGACGAGACGGTCGCCGGACAAGGCGACTCCTTCGGCTTCGGCGACGTCACCCAGAGCTTCTTCTTCACGCCAAGAAAGTCGGGCGGTGTGATCTGGGGCGTCGGCCCCGCGATCCTCTACCCGCTTGGCAATGATGAGCTAGGTAGCGAGAAATGGGGTCTGGGCCCAACTGCTCTGGTCCTGAAGCAGTCGGGGCCGACGACGGTCGGCCTGCTGGCCAACCACATCTGGTCCGTCGCCGGCGAGAAGAACCGCGAGGACGTCAGCGCGACGTTCATTCAGCCGTTCTACGCCTATGCATATCCGAACAGCACCACCATCTCGATCAATCTGGAGTCCTCCTACGACTGGCAGCGCGATCAGTGGACAATCCCGCTGAACGCTGGCGTGAGCCACATCTACAAGTTCGGTGAGCAGCGGGTTTCACTGGCGGTTCAAGGCCGTTTCTATCTGGAACAGCCGGACCGCGGTCCCGAGTGGGGGGCACGCTTCGTCGCGACCTTGCTGTTCCCCAAAAAATGACCGAGTTGCGCCAAGCCTCTTGAAATTGCGCAAAACTACACAACGTTCTCACGTAGCAATTGACGGAGAACCGCTCATGACCACGCTCGTCTTCGTCGCCCTGGCCCAGGGCGACCAGCAAGCCGGCTACACCGCCAGCTTCCCCGATCTGCCCGACATCGCCGCCAGCGGCGCAGACATGGCCGAACTGGTCACCACCGCGCGCGAGGCTGTCCTTAAGGAACTGCAACGCATCGCCGATGACGGCCGTGAATGGCCCAAACCGACGCCGATCGAGAACGTCACCCACAAGCCGGGGGTCATCGCCTTCCTGGTCGACATCACTGTCGAGGACACGCCGGTCCGCGTGAACATCTCGATCGGCGAGCGGCTGCTGAAGCGGATAGACCAGGGCGCCGAAGCGCGCGGCATGAGCCGCTCCGGCTTCATCGCCTCGGCCGCCCGCTCCGCGCTCGGCGACCGGCCGGCTAGCCCCGGCGCCACGGACTTCGACGCCGTCGCCCGCAAGCTCCAGGACGAGTGGTCGGTTCTTGGCCGGAAGATCACCGACAGCCTCGGCCCCGACTCGGCGTTCAATCGCAACATGACCGAGTTCGACAACAAGGTGACTGAGACCATCCGCAAGACCGCCGACAACATCTCGGCCGCCATGGCGCGCCGCAGAGAGACCGAGGCGCGTGCGGCGCGGGACGAGGCCGCCCCCACGGCCGAAAGCTAGCGGCCGATGACCGCCGCCGCGCTGGTCGCCGCCGCAGGATCCCGCGACGACCTGAAGGCGCGAGAGCTGAAGCGCATGCAGACCATCGCCACCGGCCTTCTGGTCGTGATGGCGATGGTCTTCGTCGCCGCCAGCCTGGCGGACCACCGCTGGCCGTGGCTGGGCTATGTCCGGGCCTTCGCTGAGGCCGGCATGGTCGGCGCCTGCGCCGACTGGTTCGCGGTCACCGCCATCTTCCGCAGGCCGCTGGGCCTGCCGATCCCGCACACCGGCATCATTCCGCGAAACAAGGACCGCATCGGTCAGGCGCTCGGCGACTTCATCGCCAACAACTTCCTGACCGTCGATGTCCTGGACAGCCGACTGAAGCAGCTGGAAGTCGCCCGCTGGGGCGGCGAGTGGCTACGCCAGCCCCGCCATGCCCGTCGCCTCGCCCGCCGGCTTTCAGGCCTCCTGCCCGGCGCGCTGCGGGTCCTGCCCAAGGACATGCTGCGCGACACCGCCGCCTCCATCGGCATGACGGCGGCAAAGGCCATTCCGGCCGCCCCGACCGCGTCGAAGATCCTGGCAGCGGTCTGGAACGAGGGCCGCTCGCAAGCCCTGTTCGATTGGGGCGTGGACCAGCTGGCGGCCTACCTCGCCGAACACGAGGAAGAGATCGCGGCCAATGTCGAAACGCGATCCTGGAAGTGGATGCCGAAATTCGTCGATCGGATGATCGCCGAAAAGATCACTACCGGCCTTGGGCAGGTGCTGGAGGAAATGCGAGCGCCCGACCACCCTTGGCGGCTGGAGCTTGGCGCGGCCATCGAGGCGTTCATCGAGCGCCTGGCCCATGATCCCGACCTGATCGCCAAGGGCGAGGAACTCAAGCTGCGACTGCTGCAGGATCCCCGACTGCACGAGCAGGCGCGCGGCGTCTGGAACGAGCTGGAGACCCGCCTCAGCACCGCCGAAAGCCCGTTGATCGCCGAGCGTCTGGAACAGATGCTGCTGGCCCTCGGCGAGTGGCTGCATACGGAAGAAAGCGCCCAGGCGCGGCTAAACGAATGGGCCCGCATCCTGGCCCGCCAAGTGATCGCCCCCCGCCGCCACGAGATCGGCGGTTTCATCGCCCAGGTCGTGGCTAGCTGGGACACCAAGGGCGTGGTTGACAAGCTAGAGTTGCAGATCGGCAAAGACCTCCAGTACATCCGCGTGAACGGGACAATCGTTGGCGGTCTTGTAGGCCTTGTCATCTATACGTTGAGCCAAGCTCTGAACCTGTAGCGCGCCGCGACTTAAGAACGCGAATGCGTCGCAAAAACTTTCCCTTCGCCACCAGTGCGTGCTAGTGCGACCCACTCTCAACTAGCTTGACCTGGAGCCGGCATGTCCCTTTCTGTGTTCGCCAACGTCCTGATGAGGACGACAGCCGGGGCTTGCTTGGCGATGATGGGCGGCGCGGCCTACGCCGAAGCCGAGTCCGAGGACAAGCGCCGCAAGGCTCCGGTGGCGATCAGCGCCCAGAGTGCGGCCAGCGACGTCAACGCCGTCAATGACGTCGAAGCGGTGGTCGTCACCGCGTCCGGCTTCGAGCAACGCGTCGTCGAGGCCCCTGCCAGCGTCACCGTCATTCCGCGCCAGGAACTGGAGCAGATGCGGGCCACGAACCTCGCCGAAGTGCTGTCCACCGTCGAGGGCGTCGATATCGGCGGCGCGGTCGGCAAGACCGGCGGGCTGAACATCAACATCCGGGGTATGGGGTCGGACTACACCCTGATCCTGATCGACGGCCGCCGTCAGAACACCGCCGGCAGCGTGACGCCGAACGGCTTTGGCGAGACCTCCACCAGCTTCCTGCCGCCGGTTGCCGCCATTGAGCGCATCGAGGTGGTCCGCGGGCCGGTTTCGACCCTCTACGGCTCCGACGCCATGGGCGGGGTGGTCAATATCATCACCCGCAAGATCGGCGAGACCTGGGGCGGCTCGGCCACCCTGGACGCCACATTCCAGGGCGACGACGAGTTCGGCAATCTCTATGGCGGCAACTTCTACGCCAACGGCCCGATCGTTCGCGACCTGCTGGGCCTGGCGGTGCGCGGCAGCTTCGTGAACCGCGAGGCGTCCGGCCTGACCTTCGAGAACACCACCGGCGCGGAAGCCCCGGTCACCGGCTTTGGCCGCAGCTCGACCAAGAGCGAACTGCGCAACATCGGCGGCCGACTGAACCTGACGCCGCACGCCGATCATGACATCTGGCTGGACGTCGATGTCTCCACCCAGTGGTACGACAACAGCAAGGGCCAAATGGGCACCAACACCACCGCCGGCGGCTACGCCGATGCGCTGGAGTTCAACCGCGAACAGTATGTCCTGGCCCACGACTGGCGCACCCCGTTTGGCGTCATCGAGAGCAACCTCTCGCAGGCCAAGACCGAGACCATCGGCCGGATCATCCCCAATGGCGTGGCCGGCGCCGGCGGGGCGCGCAAGCTGGAATCCACCAACACCATCTTCGACACCAAGCTGTTCTCGCAGTGGCGCAACCACACCTTCACGGTGGGCGGCCAGTACTGGGACGCCGAGATGGTCGACGGCGTCGCGCCGGGCACGTTCGAGCACCAGCAGTGGGCGGTGTTCGCCGAGGACGAATGGCGCTTCACCGACGAACTGGCCCTGACGCTGGGGGCGCGTCACGACGATCACAGCACCTTCGGCTCGCACTTCAGCCCGCGCGCCTATCTGGTCTGGAACGCCAATGACAACTGGACGCTCAAGGGCGGGGTCAGCCAGGGCTTCAAGACCCCGCGCCTGGAACAGCTGGCCAGCGGCATCAACGGCTTTGGCAACCAGGGCCGCCTGCCCCTGCTCGGCACCCCGACCCTGAAGCCGGAAACCAGCACCAGCACCGAGTTTGGCGTCTACTACGACAACCTCAACGGCTTCAGCGCTAACGCCACGGTGTTCAACAACACCTTCGAAGACAAGATCGCCACCGGTCAGCCGGTCGCCAACTGCAGCGCCGGCCTGACCCAGGCCCAGTACAACGCCGGCGTCGGCGGCCCAGCCGGCTGCGTCGATGTCGGGTTCTTCCCGAACTTCCCGACCTTCGGCCAGAGCGTGAACATCGACGAGGCGGTTACTCGCGGCGTCGAGACCTCCGCGCGCCTGCGGTTCGCCGAGGACTGGAACCTAGGCGTCAACTACACCTATACCGACAGCGAGCAGAAGAGCGGCGCCTCGGCGGGCATGCCCCTGACCGACACGCCCAAGCACATGCTCAACGCCAATCTGCGCTGGGCCGCGACCGACCGGCTGACCACCTGGCTGCGCGGCGAATACCGCAGCGAACGCTTCCGCTCCGACGCGGCCGTCCGCCAGGTCTGGGGCGACTACAAAGCCTACAGCCTGTTCCACGCAGGCGGGTCGTTCCAAGTCACCCAGAACGTCACCATCAATGCGACGGTCTACAACCTGCTGAACACCGACTTCGTAAAGCTGCTGCCCTATGGGACGCCGGTCGCCTACGCGCCGGAGTACACCAACAACCAGGAGCCGCGCCGCCTCTGGATCTCGGTGAAGGTCGACTTCTAGGTCACGACAAACGCCTCCGGGGTCCTCGCCCCGGAGGCGTTTTCATATGGAGCGGCGGGTGGGTCGCCCCTCCAAGATATTGCGAGCCATTGGCGCGAAAGCCTGGTGCTGGACTAGTCCTCGCCTGCGAACTGTCCGGTCAGGCTCAATCCCTCGATCCAGGTGGCGCCGTCCTGCTTGGTCACGGTCCGCACCTTTCCCGCGCCGGTCGCGGCGATGGCGTCGGCCAGCGGTTGCGAGTGCGTCACCAGCCAGACCTGCGAGCGCTCCGTCGCCTGCGTCACCAGCCGCGCGAGCGGGGCCATCAGGTCGGGATGCAGGCTTGCCTCAGGCTCGTTGAGCGCGATGAACGGCGGCAATCGATAGGCCAGCAGCGCCCCGGCCAACCCCAGGAATCGCAGCGTGCCGTCGGATAGTTCCTCCGGCTCGAACACCCGCTGGGGAAACTCGGCGAACACCATGCCAAAGGTCGCCGCGCGTTCCGGGACGGGTAGGACGAGCCGGGCGCCGGGAAAGGCCGCGGCAATCGCGGCGTCCAGATCGTGGGTGTCCCCACGGATATGGGCCAGGGTGGCGAACACGGCCGCCAAGTTCGCACCGTCAGACGCGAGCGTCGGCGTCGCGACCGCAGGGCATGGCCGTCGCAGGGGCGAACCGGCGTCGGTGCGCAGGTCGTGGTAGAACCGCCACTCCAGCAAGGTCCGCCTGACCATGTCGAGCATTGGATAGCGGCTGGGGTCCTCGAGCCGTCCCAGCACCGTCTCGGAGGACAGCAGGTCAATGTCGATCTCAACCGGACGCCCCGCCTCATCCCTGGCCATCACCGAGGGACCGCGACGGTCCACCAGCCGGACCTGCCGCTCGCCGCCGTCATAGGAGAGCCACTCCTCCTTGATCTGCGGTTCGGCGGCGAAAGCGGCGGCGGTCGGCGCGGGAAAGCCCACAGTGACATGGTAGCGATAGATCCCGCGCGCGGCGCCCCGCGCCTGCGGATCGGAGAGGCTGACCTCCAGTTCGATGCGCGCCGGGCCCGAGCGGCGCCGGCCCGCCCAGAAGGCCGCCTCCATCCCTTCCTGGGCCAGTTCTAGTCCCAGCGTATTGGTCGCCGCCGACCGGACCAACTCCAGTGCGCGATAGAGGTTTGTCTTGCCGACGCCGTTGCCGCCGACAAAGACCTCAAGGTCCGAGACCGGGCAGACGATCTTGCGCAGCGACCGATAGCCGATCGCGGAAAACTCACGCACACGAAGCAAGGAGCGGCCCTCCGACGACTGTACGGTCAGGCATAACAGTCTAGGCCGGGTTCGTCCGCCCTTGGGCGGGCGGCGTGAAAACCTCGCGCAGATCCGCCGCCAATTGCTCCCCGCAGGCAAGGTCGGCCTCCCACGAGAACATGACCCGGCCTCCAGGGGATATCGGCCACCCCTTGGCTGTTACGTCGCCGGCGTAACCGGCGGCGGGGCGGCGAACGGCTTGATGTTGAGGTGCTGGTAGATTTCGGCGGGGTAGTAGGCGACGCCGCCCTTCATGGTCATGCGGACTTCGCGGATCTTGGAGATGTCCTTGGTGGGATCGCCGGCGACCAGTATGAAGTCGGCCAGCTTGCCGCGCTCGATGGAGCCGAGCTGTTGGTCGCGGCCGAAATAGACCTCGGGATCCAGCGTCGCCAGACGCAGGGTCTTGGCGGGGGTGATGCCGGCGGCGACATAGACTTCCAGCTCGCGATGAACCGAGAAGCCAGTGCCGTCGTCTGTGCCGGGCAAGAGCTGGATGTTGTTGTCGTCCAGCAGCTTGAGGACCTCGAGCACCTTCTTGAAGCCCGCCTGATAGTCGGCGTCCTCCTGCCGTGAGTTGACGGTCACGAAGCTGCGCTTGCGGTAGCGCTGATAGGCGATCGGCACGTGGTCGATGTAGTAGGCGTCGCCCGCCTGCACCTGGCCTGAGCGGCTGAGCATCAGGCGCTCGAGGATCATCGCCGTGGTGTCGAGCTTGGTCCCCTTGGCCTTCATCAGGTCGATGGTCGCCTGGACGCGCGGGGACGTCAGATCGAGATCCTTGCCGCGCGCCATGCCGGTCAGGCGCAGCGGCGTGCGGGTGTCTTCCTTGGGATCGAGGATCCAGCCCAGCATGAGCTGGTTGACGTGGGCGATGTCGTCATAGCCGTCGCGGATCACCCGGTCGGGCGAGGAGAAGGCCGGGACGTGGCCAGTGACGCCCATGCCCAGGCGATGGGCCTCGGCCGCCAAGGGCGCGACCCACTCGGGGTTCATCGAGTTGTAGATCTTGATCTGCCAATAGCCGTGGTCAGCGTACCAGCGAACGTTGTCCAGGCCCTCTTCCAGAGTCGCGGGGATGAAGCCGTGACGAGCCGAATAGTCGCTGCGGCCCTCCAGGAAGCCGTTGCGGACAATACGCGGACCGGCCAGGAGCCCGTTGTCCATGCCCTCGACCCAGCCGAGCAGTTCCTCGTTGTGGTTGCCCTGGTCGCGCGTAGAGGTGACGCCGGCGGCCAGATAGAACAGGTTCGACGACAGCGTCGTATGCGAGTGCATGTCGTGCAAGCCAGGCACCAGCGTGCCGCCCTGCCCGTCGATCACCACCTCGCCCCTGGGCGCCGGAACGCCGGGCGTTTCGGGCATGACGCCGGTGATCTTGTCGCCGAACACCACCACCGACGACAGCTCGCCGAGCTTCATGGTCTTGGGATCGAAGACCCGCACATTGCGGATGCGGACTGGCGTCTTGAAACGGTGAGCCAGCTTCTTCTGGGCCTCCATGGCCCGCTGGATGGCGATCTCCTGACTGACCTCTTGCAGGTCCTTCAGGTGTCCCTCAAAGCCCTCACGGATCAGGCCGCCGCCGAGCGTGCCGAACAACTCGCCCTGGCCGTCGACCAGCACATAGGTCGGCTCCAGGTCGATGCCGCTTAGCTCATAGACCGTCAGCGGCGTGGCCGAGGCGCCCTCGCCCAAGGTGAGCTTGCGGACCTCTTCCAGGCGCATCGTGCCCGACGGCAGCACCGGCAGGGAACGGTTCGGCGCCTTCAGCAGCGCCTTTACATAGACCCCCAGCATCCAGGGGCTGGCGTCGTTGGCGATGTAGAGGGTCGGGGCGGCGGACTTGACCTTGCCGTTGTCGGCCTGGCTGACCCACTCGGCGCGGCCCGGGGTCCAGGCGAAGCGTTCCTGCACCGGGCTACCGAACAGCGACGAGCCGTCGATCGCCCAGCGGACCGGCAGGCCCTGGGCGTCCAGTTCGATCTGCTCCTTGGCCTTGGGGCCGCGGCCATTGTTGTTGACCGCATAGTCGACAGTGACCGCCCGCGGCTCGACCTCGGCGGTCAGGTGACCGACCTTTTCGCCATTGGCCATGACGACGAAACGCTGGGTGGCGGCGAACGCCGAACCGGCCAGGGCCGAGGCCAGCATCAAGGACAGCGCGAATGCGCGCGAACGGATCATGGGACGTCCCCCGACGATGAGCATTTTACATCGATCAATTTAGGCCGGTCAGGCGGGGCGATCTTTGCGATCTGGCCCTGCTTTGGTCCGCCTTGGCGCAGTCCTATTCGCGTCCGCCCCAGAACGCGCATAGGCA
>JAVBXP010000034.1 GCA_030824495.1 bacterium | reverse complement strand
CCTTTTTCCTCCCCCATCAATATGGGGGAGGAAAAAGGCGAACTTGATCCTTCAGGTCTCGACGAAGGCCTTTTCCAGGACGAAGTCGCCGGGCGAGGCCAGCGAGCCCTCTTCATAGCCGCGCTCTACCAGCAAGGTCTTGAGGTCGGCGAGGACGGAGGGACCGCCGCAGAGCATCAGGCGATCGACGGCGGGATCCAGCGGCGGGACGCCCAGGTCCTCGAAGATCTTGCCCGAGGTGATCAGGTCGGTGATGCGGCCCTGGGTCTTGAACGGCTCGCGGGTCACGGTCGGATAGTAGCGCAGCTTGCCGCCGATCAGTTCGCCGAGGATCTCGTCCTGGTTCAGTTCGGTTTCCAGCAGCTCGCGATAGTTCAGGTCGGCGACGTTGCGCACGGTGTGCGTGACGATCACCTCGTCGAAGCGCTCATAGACGTCCGGGTCACGCGCCAGCGAGAGCCAAGGCGCAAGGCCCGTGCCGGTGCCGACCATATAGAGGCGCTTGCCGGGCTTCAGGCCGTCCAGCACCAGCGTCCCGGTGGGCTTCTTGCCGATCAGCACCTGGTCGCCGACCTTGATCTTCTGCAGGCGCGAGGTCAGCGGGCCGTCGGCCACCTTGATCGAGTAGAATTCCAGCTCATCGTGCCAAGCCGGCGAGGCGATCGAATAGGCGCGCACCAGCGGCTTTCCGTCGACTTCCAGCCCGACCATCACGAACTGGCCTGACGAAAACCGCAGGCCCGGATCGCGCGTCGTGCGGAACGAGAACAGACTGTCGGTCCAGTGCTGAACCCAGGTCACAGTCTCGATCATGAAGGCGCCGCGCGCCTTGGAAACGGCCGGAGCCACGGTGGTTACGTCAGTCATGATGCGTCTTTAGCTGAAAGAGCGGTCAGATGTCGCCGCCGACATTGGCGACGGCGCCCGGCGCCCGCGCGACGTGGATGCCGCATTCGGTCTTGTCCTGGCCGGCCCAACGCCCGGCGCGGACGTCCTGGCCCTCCTCCACCGGCTTGGTGCAAGGCCAGCAGCCGATCGACGGGAAGCCCTGGGCCACGAGCGGGTGAGCAGGCAGGTCATGTTCGGACATATAGGCGTCCAACTCGGCCTTGCCCCAATTGGCCAGCGGATTGAACTTCACCTGGGCGTCGGCCGGCTCAACCACCGGCAGCGACAGGCGGTCGCCGCCATGGAAGCGCTTGCGGCCCGTGATCCAGGCGTCGAACTCGGTCAGGGCGTGGTCCAGCGGCAGCACCTTGCGGACGTTGCAGCAGGCGTCGGTGTCGGTCTGCCAGAGCTTGGCGTCCGGATCGGCCACAGCCAGGTCGTTATAGAGCGGGCGCAGATCGCGAACCTGCGTCAGGCCCAGCTGGGCCGCGAGGTTCTTTCGATAGTCGAGCGTCTGTCCAAACAGCATGCCAGTGTCGAGGAACAGCACCGGGGTGTCCGGCTTGATCTTCGAAATCATGTGCAGCAGCACGGCCGACTCCGCCCCAAAGGACGACACCATGGCGAGCTTGTCGCCAAACGCTTCCACCGCCGATTCAAGAATGGTGACCGGGTGGGCGTGCCGCAGTTCGGCGTCCAGGCGCGCCGCCAGGGACGGGCGCTCGATCTGATCGAAAGCCATGCTTTGCTACTCCCGTTCGGCGAAGGCCGGGGTCCGGCGATCCGCGGCGCGCTGATAGACGTGGCGTTGACGGTGGGCCGCGTGGGCCCACTGCTCGGGCGTCGAACCGTCAGCCGGCTCGAAAGCGTCAATGCCGACCCGGACCATGAAACCGGCCTGCTCGCGCAGGATGTCGCCCACGGCGCGGACCTCGCCCTTGAAGTCGTAGCGTTCCCGCAGCAGCCGTGCGGCGGTGTAGCCGCGGCCGTCGTTGAACTTGGGGAACGCCACAGCCACTACCGCCAAGCGCGCCAGGTCATAGGCAAGGACCTCGACCTCCTCGGCCGGCTCCAGGCGCACGCCGACGGCGCGGCCCTCAGACAGCAAGCGCTCGCCCTCGTTCTGGAACCGGGTGAGCGAGATGATCAGATCGCCGCGCGGCAAATCCTGATCATCGCTCACATGGGTGAAGGGGTCTTCGACCAGGGAGAACTGGCCGTCGATCAGCTTAATGCGCGTCGGCATAGACAGCCTCCTTGAAGGGAGTGACGCCAGTGCGGCGGAAGGTGTCCAGGAAGCGCTCGCCCTCAGCGCGTTCACGCAGATAGACGTCGACCAGGATGTCGATGGCCGGCGCCACACGGTCGGCAGGTAGGGCCGGACCAAGCGCCGAACCCACGGCCGCGTCCTCAGCGCCCGAGCCGCCCAGGGTGAGCTGGTAGAACTCCTCGCCCTTCTTATCGACGCCCAGGATGCCGATGTGGCCCACATGGTGGTGGCCACAGGCATTGATGCAGCCGCTGATCTTGATCTTCAGCTCGCCGATCAGCTCGGCGCGGTCCTGGTCGGCGAACGTGCGGGCGATGTCCTGGGCGATGGGAATCGCGCGGGCGTTGGCCAGGGCGCAGTAGTCCAGCCCCGGGCAGGCGATGATGTCGGAGATGAGGTTGATGTTCGGCGTGCCGATGCCCGCAGCCTTCAGTGCGGCGTAGACGGCGGGCACGTCGTCCAGCTTCACGTGCGGCAGGACCAAGTTCTGCTCATGGGTCACGCGGACGTCGTTCTGGCCGTAGCGTTCGGCCAGATCGGCCACGACGTCCATTTGATCGGATGTCGCGTCGCCAGGGGTGTCGCCGATCCCCTTCAGCGAGATCTCGACGATCGTGTAGCCGGCGCGCTTGTGCTCACGCAGGTTGTTGCGAGCAAACCGCGCCAGCCCCGGATCGGCAGCCTTCGCCGCCTCGAAAGCTTCCGAGCGATTGATCAGCGTGTCGAAGGCCGTCGGCGCGAAGGCGCCGCGGATACGGGCGATCTCGGTATCCGGCAGGTCCCCGACGGTTCCGACCTTGGCCCACTCTTCCTCGACCTGGCGGGCGAATTCCGCCGCGCCCAGAGCCGAGACCAGGATCTTGATCCGCGCCTTGTACTTGTTGTCCCGGCGCCCGTGTCGATTGAACACGCGCAATATGGCGTCCAGGTAGGACAGCAGCCGGTTGGCGGGCAGGAATTCCTTGATGGTCGGACCGACATAGGGTGTACGCCCCAGGCCGCCGCCAACGATAACCTCGAACCCCATGGTCCCGTCGCGCCCGCGACGCAGCATCAGGCCGATGTCGTGAACCTTGGCCGCCGTCCGGTCCTTCGCCGCCGCGGTGATGGCGATCTTGAACTTCCGAGGCAGGAAGGAATATTCCGGATGGAGGCTGGACCATTGGCGGATCGCCTCGGCCCACACACGCGGATCGTCGATCTCCTCCGCCGTAGCCCCGGCATAGGGGTCGGAGGTGGTGTTGCGGATGCAGTTGCCGCTGGTCTGGATGGCGTGCATGTCCACCGCCGCCAGGGCGTCAAGGATCTCCGGCGTGTCCGCCAGCTTGATCCAGTGAAACTGCAGGTTTTGGCGCGTGGTGAAGTGGCCGTAGCCCTTGTCGTACTTGCGGCCGATATCGGCCAGCACGCGCAGTTGCACCGGGTTCAGCGAGCCATAGGGGATCGCGACGCGCAGCATGTAGGCGTGAAGCTGAAGATAGAGCCCGTTCATCAGCCGGATCGGCTTGAACTGGTCTTCAGTGATCTCGCCGGCTAGCCGGCGAGCGACCTGCTCACGGAACTCTGCGGCCCGGTCAGCCAGGAATTCCTTATCGAGGGTGTCGTACTGATACATGCCCTCCCCCTCTTATCGCTTGATCAGGTTGACGCGGCCGGTCGAGCGGGCCGCGCCGGAGGCATGTTGCAGGGCCTCGATGGCGGCGCCGCCCTCGGCCTGCTTGCCATGATGCAGGTGATTGGTCGGCCCAAGGGCGCGCAGCCGTTCGCGGTAGCTAAGCGGCGCCCACAGGCCCTCGCTCTCGACGAGGTCGATCAGATAGGGATCAACAATCACGGTCTGCTGGCTCTTGGCGGAAGCCTCCGCGGCCTCCCCCGCCTCGGCGTCGGCAAAGAGTTCGGCGTCCACGAAACGCTCAACCCACTCGCCGGCCCGCCAGAACACGACATCACCATCGGTGAGGCGGTTGCCCGTCAAGGCTTTCATAACTTCACTCCCCGCTCGCGGCCCCGAGCTTCGACTTGTGAGACAATTTCAATGTCCGTGGACTGGGCCAGCGCCATGGCTTCACCGACGATCAGCAGGGCCGGGCCCGCGACATCGGAAGCCGCCTGAGGCAGGCCCGCCAGGGTGGTGGTGATACGGCGCTCATCGGCGCGGCTTGCGTTCTCGACGATCAAGGCTGGGGTCGTTCCCGCCCGGCCCGCCTCGATCAACCGCGCCGAAATGCCCGACGCCATCGACAGGCCCATATAGATCACGACGGTCTGGTTCGCCTTGGCCAGGTTGCCCCAGTCCAAATCAGGTTCGGCGCCCGCGGCCGCGTGACCGGTGACGAAAGTCACCGCCTGAGCTGCTCCGCGATGGGTCAGGGGGGCGCCGGCGTTGGCGCTGGCCGCCAGGGCCGCGGTCACGCCCGGAATGATGTGGCATTCGACGCCGGCTTCTCGGCAGGCTTCCAGCTCCTCGCCGCCCCGTCCGAAGATGAACGGGTCGCCGCCCTTCAGGCGCACGACGTTCAGGCCTTCTTGGGCGAAGGCCACCAGCATGCGATTGATTTCGTCCTGCGCGTAGGAATGGCGCGACTTGCGCTTGGCGACCGAGATCCGTCGCGCCGCGCTGGGCGCCAGGTCGAGAATCTCATCGGAGACCAGGCCGTCGTGAACCACGACCTCGGCGGCTTGCAACGCCTTCAAGGCCTTGATCGTCAGCAATTCGGGATCGCCAGGACCGGCGCCGACCAGCCAAACCGCGCCGACCGGACGCTTACGTCCGCCGCCCAGGAGGACGAGGCGCTTGCTCTCCCCATTTTTGGGCTTGCGATGCGACATCGGTTTTAGCTTCTCTAAACACTGGACTTGAAAACAGAGCGGGACGGGCTTGCACCCGCCCCGTCGCTTTATCCGCCGACGAAAAGGGCCGATACCTCGGTGGACGGTTGCAAATTGGTCGTGAAAGGCCCAATTCGCAACCCAAGTACTTCTGCCGGGGGTGTCAGGAAAACTCGATGGAGCGTAATGCGGACCGCCGCCGATTGCCGCCCCTCAACGCCCTGCGGGCGTTCGAGGCCGCTGCGCGTCACCTGAATTTCTCTCGAGCGGCTGACGAACTGTCGGTGACCCCGGGCGCCGTCAGCCAGCAGATCCAGAACCTCGAAGACTATGTGGGCGCCGCGCTCTTCAAACGCACCCCCAAGGGCCTGCTGCTGACCGACGCGGCTCAAACCGCCCTGCCCGCCCTGCGCGAAGCGTTCGACCGGCTGGCCGAGGCCGCCTCGATGCTCACCGCCGCCGTCGATGGGCGCCGCCTCACCCTGACCGCCGCGCCGTCCTTCGCCGCCAAGTGGCTGGTCCCGCGGCTGGGCCGGTTCGAAGAACTGCATCCGCACGTCGATGTCTGGCTGTCGGCTGGCCTGGAACTGGTCGACCTTACCGCCGGTGAAGTCGACATCGCGATTCGCTACGGCGCCGGCCGCTACCCGGGGCTCGAGGTTCGCCGGTTGATCGGTGAGACTGTGATCCCCGTGCTAAGCCCGGCCCTGGCCGAGACCAACCCGCTCAATGTCCCGTCCGATCTGGCCAACCACATCCTGCTGCACGACGGCTCGCCCGAGCCCGACGACAGTTGCCCCGACTGGACCATGTGGCTGGCGGCTCGCGGCCTGCGCGGCGTCGACGGCGCGCGCGGCCCACGCTTCAACCAGTCCAGCCTGGTGATCGAGGCCGCCGTGAATGGCCGCGGCGTGGCTCTGGCCAAACGCACCCTGGCCCAGGCGGACCTCGACGCCGGCCGCCTGATCACCCCGCTGCAGATCTCGACCTCGGTGGATTTCGCCTACTACGTGGTCCATCCGAAGGCGAAGGGCCGCTTGCCCCAGGTGAAGGCCTTCATCAATTGGATCGCCGCCGAGGCCGAAGCGCACGAAATGGCGCTGAGAGCGCTGGACAACGGCGCCGGGATTTAGTCCTAGAGCCCTATGAACATTACCACTGACGAGCGGCCGCTTCCGGCCGACTGCGAGACCATGCTCGACGTCCGCAAGGGCGTGGACGCCCTGGACCGCGCCCTGGTGCTGATGCTGGCCGAACGGCAGCGCTATATGGACGCCGCCGCCCGCATCAAGATCGACCGTCACGCCGTGCTCGACACCGCTCGCATCGAGGACGTGGTCGCCAAGGTGAAAGCCGCCGCCCGTGACGCCGGTCTCTCCGAGGAGATCGCCGAACCGGTCTGGCGCCTGCTGATTGACCGCTGCATCGCCTATGAGTTCGGCGTCTGGGATCAGCTCCGCGGCGTGCGCAAGGACTGAAGCGCCCGCTCATGGGCGTAGGCCGCGACGTCGCCTAGCGCAGCGTCCATGGCGTTGCGCACCGCGTCCAGGCCGCCCGGCCCTTCGGCTTCGGCCAGCGCGCAGGCGTCACCGAGGTGGAAGGCGCCGATTCCGCGCGCCGCACCCTTGATGGTGTGAACCGCGTCGCGCCAGCCCTCGACGCTCGGATCGAGCAGGGCCGACCAGATCGCAGCCTGTTCCCGGAACAGACTCAGCACCTCGTCGATGACTTCACCGTCGCCTGCGGTGAAGTCCTCCAGGTATTTGAAATCAACCGCTCCGGTGAGGTCTCGCCTGGCCATGGTTTCTCCTCAAGCTATCCGGGTCCAGCTACGTTCCTAACCGCTGCGGGCGAGTCTGTTTAGTTGAATCAGACGCCGGGCCGACACGCTTGCAACCCATATTGGGCGCGTGGCGCGGTCAAGGCGATCCATTGATTTAGCTACGAAATTTCCAAGACGCCGCGGAAATCCACATCGAACGGAGTTGTTCTGTCAGCTTCGCTTGCAAAGCTGGAAAAGGGCGGCTAGTAGAACGCCTCCCGAGCGGGGGCCGACGAAAGATCGCTTCAAACGATCGCTCCAGGCTCAGTTCGGATAGCTCGAAAGGCCTTACGGCGTAACGGGTTTGGGTGCATAGCTCAGTTGGTAGAGCAGCTGACTCTTAATCAGCGGGTCGTAGGTTCGAATCCTACTGCACCCACCAAAATTCGGTGGAGAAACAATAGGTTGCGAACACCGCAGCCGCCCCCGACATCCCACATCAGAATTAGAACGGCGCGTAGAACGGTCGAATCCGTCGCGTCGCGCCGGCCAAGCGTACGGCGCGCTGGTTGGGACGCGTCCCGCTGAGCACCGCGTCGACCACGCGGGCAGCGTGAGCGAATCTTGGCTGATGATCTTCTCCTCTGCCGGGGCAAAGCTGTCACGTGTCCGGAATTCGTCCAGAAGGCTAGCGCTCGCGCGCCGCGGCTTGCTCTGCTCGACGCCGATAGACAAGGTGCTGGTTGAGGCTGACGTCCTCCTGCATAAGTCCCTGCGCGGCATTCATCCGCTCAAGCTCCGGAACCCAACCTCGATGAATCTTGCCGAAGTCCCCGTTGGCAAAAACCCGCCCTACGACGTCAATGTAGTGATCGAAGTTCCGATCGGCGGCGAGCCGATCAAGTACGAGATGGACAAGAAGTCAGGCGCGTTGGTCGTCGACCGGTTCCTCTACACATCGATGCGCTATCCCGGAAATTACGGCTTTGTGCCGCACACCTTGTCGGGTGACGGCGATCCTTGCGACGTCATCGTGGCCAATACCCGCGCTCTGATGCCGGGGTCGATCATCAGCTGCCGGTTGGTGGGCGTCCTGCTCATGGAAGACGAGGCCGGCGCCGACGAGAAGCTACTGGCGGTCCCGTCCTCCTGGCTGACAAAGCGCTACGACGGGGTGCAGGAATACGGTGATCTGCCCGATATCACGCTGAAGCAGATCGAGCATTTCTTCGCCACCTACAAGGACCTCGAAGACGAAAAGTGGGTGAAGGTGCTGGGTTGGGGCGATGCGGCCGCGGCCCGCCAACTCCTCATTGATGGGATGGCCCGGGAGGCCGCCAATCTCAAAGCCTAGCTCGCACCCACAGCATTGAAAGCTGAACCGGCAGCGAGCCGCAAGGCCGATGGGGCTCGCTGGCCAATGGTCGCCGGGCCGGTTCGGCGAGCCTGACGCTGCTGGCGAGCGCTTCCTCCACGCGGGCACGCTCAACTCATGGCGAAGGCTAGCGCCTCAGGTCTTCTGTGCTCGGCGCCGCCGCGGGACGCGGACAGTCGCCTCGCCGTCCATGATGAGGTCGTCGCCGACGAACCCTTCACAGCGAAGCGTCACCCGCGCGCCGACCTCGTCGATGGCCGAAACGGTGACACGGGCGACCACGACATCGCCAATTCGTACCGGCTTGTGAAACGCCAAGGTCTGGCCAAGATAGATTGAGCCGGCCCCGGGCAGGATCGTACCGACCACAGCAGATCCGAACGAGGCCGATAGCAAACCGTGCGCGACTCGACCGCGATAGGCCGTCTTGGACGCGAAGACCTCGTCCATGTGCACAGGATTGAAGTCGTCCGACGCCTCAGCGAACCGCCGGATGCGCTCATCGGTGACCGGGACATGCTTTTCGGCTGCCATCCCGACAACCAGTTCGTCCAAAATGTAGCCGCCTGAGGGGTGGGGTCCGATCATGCCCGCCGTTACCGATCATGAGGCGCTGTGGCTAGAACAAATCGGCTTGGGGGCAGAACAAGTCAGCCCACGCGCCACCAGTTTTCTCCGGAAATCAGTGGTCCTCACGGGAATTCGCAACAACGTCCCGCGTTTCGTGCGACCAAGTCCGCTCCCTCAGAAAGCCTTGCTTATCGTGGGGCCGATATCGAACTCGGTGAAACGGGACCGTTCGCGGTTCGAGAAACGATGGCTGAAAGCGGCGAACCAGCCCAGCGAGACGCCGTTGGAAAACGCCCGCGCCGCGCCCAATGAGATCTGGGCGGTGACATCGCTGCGGCCGCTGTTGTCGCCCGCCCGGAAGTCGGAATACTGCAGCATGCCGCCCAGCGTGACGTCGTAGCCGAACTGCGGCTCGGGAAGCCTGTAGGCCAGCAAGCTCGTCACCCGGGTTCGTCGCAGGTTCGGATCGTCCGAGCCGTGATACTCCGCAGACAGTTCGCCACGGAGCGCCTCGATTGACACCGTGTAGGCCAGGCTGGTGACCTGGAGCGTGTAGTTCCGCTCGGCGAAATCATTCGAAAAGCCGCCAAGCACCCGATAGCCCGCCCGCAAGTCGCCCGGCCCCAGCTCGTGCTCGGCATAGCCCCGCGCCTCAAGACGTCCTTCCCCGAAGCGGTCGTTGTAGTCGCCCACGAAGTAGTCGCCGTCGGCGGTCAGGCTGCCGCGAAGCCGCCAGGAGCCCAGCGAGATCGGGACCGCCCGGATCGCTAGGCTAGGCGTAGCCACGCCCGTCTGCACCGGGGCCGACCTGCTTTGGCCGGCATTGGTTGAGAAGGCCCCGCCTAGCGCGAGATCGATCGTGAAGGGCCTGCCGGGCGCAAGGCCCAGGTCCGGCTCCTCCAGCAAATCCTCAAGATGATCGGCCGGTTCGAGGACGTCGTAACGACCCGTGGGGTCGCGCTCCTGAGCCGAGACCAAGCCTGGAATGCTGAGCGCCCCGACAATGAGGCGAGATAGCCGGAAAAGTCGCATCGTGAACCCGCCCGAGTACCGCGACTTTCCCGACAAGGAGCCGCACAAGCCAGATGCTCAACCAATGAGAATGTTTCACCAAGAAATAACTTCAGATTGCGACGAGGCTTGGGATGAGTCGGGCGATCCGCCCCGTCCCTTTTCGGCGCGTCGGCCATAGCCTCGTCGCGCGTTCGGATCGGATTGTTCCGCCCTTGAATAAGCTATTCAAGTCCAGGCAGGCGTCATGGCGAGAACGACAAGATAATGCTGGCGCCGGGCGATAGGCTCGCGACCGAGCGCCACGCCCCGAAACCCAGCCGAGCCGGACCACCGATGACTGTTACACGTAGAGCTCTGGTGGCGGCGGCCGCGGCAGCGCCCTCCCTGGCCAAGGCGGCCGGACCAACTGCGAGGACCGCCGCCTTACCGACGAAGTCGGCGTTCGCCCAGATGCCGTTCACCTATCTCGACGCCGGCTCCACCCACCCGATGCCGCTCGGCGCCCGCGCGGCGCTGGAGGAATACCTCCGCTACAAGACCCGCGACGGCACGACGCCGAACTACAGCATGGACGCCAAGGAGAAGAACGTCTTCGCCCAGTTCGGCGCCCTGGTCGGCGCCGAGGCCGACGAGCTCTGCTTCA
Source organism: bacterium (assembly GCA_030824495.1). Taxonomy (GTDB): domain Bacteria; phylum Pseudomonadota; class Alphaproteobacteria; order Caulobacterales; family Caulobacteraceae; genus Phenylobacterium. Next base: position 24,106 of record JAVBXP010000034.1, on the reverse strand, counting down.
TCCAATCCACGACCATGGGCGAAAATCTGGTCCTCCAGGCCCTGGGCTTTCCGCAAGCCGGCGGGCGGATCGTCACCGACGCCCTGCACTTCTTCGGCTCGTTCTACACCTATGGCGAACTGGGCAAGGCCGGCGTCGATGTCGTGACCCTGCCCATGACCGCCGAGGGCGGGATCGACATGACGCAGATGGAAGCGGCGGTGAACGACAAGACCAAGCTGGTCGCGATCAGCCTGGTCTCGACCGTCAACGGCTTCGAACACGATCTGAAGCGCGTCTGCGACCTGGCCCACGCCCACGGCGCCTATGTCTATGCCGACATCGTCCATGCAGCCGGCTCGACGCCGACCAACCTGCGCGCCGCCGGCGTCGATTTCGCCGCCTCGTCTTCCTACAAGTGGCTGATGGGCGATTTCGGCCTGGGCTTCCTTTATGTCCGCAAGGAGATCCAGGACCGGATCACGCGCCCCTGGTGGGGCTACCACCAGGTCGCCAGCTTCCAGAGCCATGTCCTGCCCTATGATCCGCCGGGGAAGAGCGTCGCCGACGCCACGCCTCAAACCAACGCGACTGGCCTGTTCGGAATGGGAACGACATCCTGGACCGGCGTGGTCCAACTCGATCACACGCTGACCTGGATCAATCAGCTTGGCGTGGCGAACATCCAGGCCGCGCGCCAGCCATTGGCCGACGCGTTGCAGACCGAGCTTCGCCGCCGGGGCTACGAGCCCCTGACCCCCATCGGATCGCGGACTCCGCTGGTAGGGTTTGCGCTGAAGGACGCCAGGCGCAAGCTAGGCGACCTGCTGCAAAAGGCGGACATCCGGATGACGGTGTCGCAGAACCGCTTCCGCATGTCGCTGGCGGTGTTCAACGACATGAACGATGTCGACCGGTTGCTGGCGGTGCTGCCAAAGAGCCCGCCAGCCTGACGTTGGCCCTAGCGGGACATCCAGGGCTTGGACTTGGAGGACGACTGAGCGGCCGCGGCCTGCTCACGCTGGAAGCGTCCGCCGCGCGGCGGCTTCGGCTTGGCCTCAATGCTCGCCTTCTTCAGACGCAGCGCACGCTGCATCGGCGTTTCATCCGTCGGCTCAGGTTTGTCCGGGGTGTCGGTCATTTTGCGGGGCCTTCGGGAGGATCAGTTCCTACCCATCGGACATTGCGCGCCTAAGGTAAACCGACATGGCCGTGTTCGGCTCGGTCAGAGGGACGCCTTCGCCAGGCGCCCCTCCCCAAGAGACTAGCCTTCGGCCATCGACTGGGTCGCGACCAGAGCCGTCATATTGACGATCCCGCGGGCCGTGGCCGTGGGGCTAAGCACGTGCAGCGGCCGCTCAAGGCCCAACAACAGCGGGCCGACCTGCAAGCCGTCGGTCGCCTCTGTCAGCAGGGTGAGCGAGATGTTCGCCGCGTCGAGCGATGGCGCGATCAACAGGTTCGCATCGCCGGAGAACGCGCCGTCCGAGACATAGCGCGACCGCACCTGCTCATTGAGCGCCGCGTCGCCATGCATCTCGCCGTCGACCTCCAACTGCGGGGCCATTTCGCGGACATAGGCCAGCGCCTGGCGCATCTTGCGCGCCGAGGGCGAGTTGCTGGACCCGAAGCTGGAATGCGACAGCAAGGCCACCTTCGGCGTGATGCCGAAACCGCGCACCGCCTCGGCCGCCAGGATCGTCGCTTCCGCCAACTGCTCGGCGGTCGGATCGACATTGACGTGGGTGTCGCAGAAGAACAGCGCGCCCTTGGGCATGATCACGCCGGACAGGGCCGAGACCCGCGAAACGCCGGGCCGCGCGGGCACGATCGGCAGGGCGTAGGTGAAGTGGCGCCACCAATCGCCGCTGCCGCCGACCAGGGCGCCGTCAACCACGCCACGGCGCAACAGCATTGCCGCTGTCACCGTCGGCCGGCTGGTGACGCGCCGCATCGCGGCCGAAGGCGGGCTGCCCCGACGCTCGACGATGGCGCGGTACTCGGCGGTCATCTCGTCCACCGACGGATCGGTGAAGGGATCGAAAACCTCGATGTCCAGGTCGAGTGTCAGCCGCAGGCCGAGTTCGCGGACCTTGGCCTCGACGATCTCGCGTCGGCCCACCAGAACCGGCCGCGCCAACTGCTCGTCCACCACCGTCTGCACCGCGCGCAGCACCCGCTCGTCCTCGCCCTCGGCGAAGGCGATGCGGCGCTTGCATTCGCGGGCGCGGGTGAACACCGGGCGCATCAACTGGCCGGAGCGATAGACGTACTGCTCGAGCTCGCGCCGATAGGCCTCGAAGTCGGCGATCGGCCGGCGGGCGACGCCGGAGTCCATCGCCGCCTGGGCCACCGCCGGCGCGATCTCCAGGATCAGCCGGGGATCGAAGGGCTTGGGAATCACATAGTCGCGGCCGAACAACGGGACTTGGCCGGCATAGGCGGTGGCCACGACCTCGCTAGCCTCGACGCGGGCGAGATTGGCGATCGCTTCGGCCGCCGCCTTCTTCATCTCTTCGTTGATCTCGGTCGCGCCGACATCGAGCGCGCCGCGGAAGATGAAGGGGAAGCAGAGGACGTTGTTGACCTGGTTCGGATAATCGGAGCGACCGGTCGCCATGATGGCGTCGGGCCGCACCTCCATCACGTGCTCCGGCAGGATTTCCGGCTCGGGATTGGCCAGGGCCATGATCACCGGGTTCTTGGCCAGCAGCGGCAGCCACTCCTTCTTCAGCACCCGGGGCGCCGAGAGGCCAAGGAAGATGTCGGCGTCCACCAGCACGTCAGGCAGCAGACGCGCATCAGTGGTCCGCGCATAGCGCGCCAACTCCGGGGTCAGGTCGCCCCGGTTCGTGTGCACGACGCCGTTGATGTCGGTCAGGGTGACGTTGTCGACCGGCAGACCCATGCTGACCAGCAGGTCCACGCAAGCCAAGGCCGCGGCGCCCGCGCCAGAGGTGACCAGCTTCACATCGGCGAGCTTCTTGCCCTGGATCGTCAGGGCGTTGCGGACCGCCGCCGCACAAACGATAGCCGTGCCGTGCTGGTCATCATGAAACACCGGGATGTTCATGCGGGCGCGCAACTCGCGCTCGATGGCGAAGCACTCCGGCGCCTTGATGTCTTCCAGGTTGATCCCGCCGAAGGTCGGCTCAAGCGCGGCGACCACCTCGATGAAGCGGGCCGGATCGGTGGCGTCCACCTCCAGGTCGAAGACATCAATCCCGGCGAATTTTTTGAAGAGGACAGCCTTGCCCTCCATCACCGGCTTCGAGGCCAGCGGGCCGATATTGCCCAGGCCAAGCACCGCCGTGCCGTTGGTGATCACTGCGACCAGATTGCCCCGGGCCGTCAGGCGCTCGGCCATCGCAGGGTTCTCGACGATCGCCTCGCAGGCCGCAGCCACGCCTGGGGAATAGGCCAGGGCGAGATCGCGCTGGGTCGCCATCGGCTTAGTGGGTTCGACGCTCAGCTTTCCCGGTCGTCCGAACTCGTGATAGGCGAGCGCCGCGCGGCGCAGAGCGTCATCCAAAGCCTGGTCCTTCCATAATTTACCCGTGCGCAGCGGCTCCAGCCGCGCGCCTATCCGATACGACGGGGCCGGCTGCCGTTTCTAGTGCAAGCGGGCCGATTTATCGGTTGGAGGGCGTTTATCCCCCGTCAGCCGCCGCCGGCGACCACGGCCTCGACGATATGCGCGCGGTAGAGCACCGCGATCAGGTCGGTCTGGGTGATGATGCCGACCAGGACGCGCTGCTCGTCCACCACCATCGCTTCGTGCGCCGCTCCGCTGGACAGCAACGGCAGCAGGGCTTCGATTGGGGTCTTTTCGCGCACGCGGTGCACGAACGGATCCAGCGCGGTCTCGACCAGCCTGCCCCGCGCGGCCTGCAGTTCGGCGCGCCGCGCCATGCCCACCACCCGGCGCTCGCCGTCGATCACCGGTGCGGTGCGCAGATCGTGCTGACGCAGAAAGGCCAGGGCGCTTTCGGCGCTCTGGTGAGCGTCCAGGGTGATGACGTCGCGCGACATGATCTCTCCGCAGAGGATCTGCGAATGTATGCGCTTGTGGGTCTGGAGCTCGACCTGACGGAAGAGAGCGTCAAGGTCCTCGCGGCTGACGTCCAGCAGTTCGCCGTACTGGGCCAGGGCCTTGTCCAGATCGGCGGGCCGGTAGCCGATCCGCTCGTCCGGAACCGGATCGGCGGTCGCATGCGGGCTGGCCGGCGGCTTCACGCGGTGCGGATAGGAGCGCCCGACCAGCGTGTTGAAAACCACCGCAGACGCCACCAGAAGCACGGCTCCCAAACCGACCGGCACGAGGGCGAACCCGTATCCGAGGTCTGTCACCGAGGCGCCGCCGATCACCGCCGTGAGTGCGACCGCGCCACCTGGCGGATGCAGGCAGCCAAGCAGCGACATCAGGGCGATGGAGCCGGCGACGGCCAATGAAGCCGCGAGCAAAGGTTCAGGTACGAACATCGCGCAGGTCACACCGACCAGCGCCGACAGGATGCTGCCGCCGATCACCGCCCTCGGCTGAGTCAGCGGGCTGGCGGGAACGGCGAACAACAGTACCGCCGAAGCGCCCAGGGGTGCGACCAGCAACGGCTCGGCCAAGGCGTCGCCGCCCATGAACATCCGGGCCAGAGCCCCGGTCACGGCGATGCCGACCAGGCCGCCGAGCCCGGCGCGCCACACATCCCCAAACCTGACCGGCGTGCCCCGACGAAGGGCGGCCTCAATCCTGCTGATCATGGACGCGGCTTATGCGCCCGGCAGGCGGCGGCGTGGAGCCCCCTAACTCTATTACTGCCGACAGATTTTCGAGCGCCGACGCAGGGCGCCTTGCCATCGCATCGGCCGCTGATACAAAAACCTAGTGACCACAAGAATATCTCGCGCAACCACAGGCGCGGCAGGGCGGACATGATCTTCATCGGTCTCGATAGCGGCGGGGCGAAGACGGCGGGGATGCTGTGCGAGGCCGACGGCCGTGTGTTGGCCCGGGCTCGGGATGTCGGCGCAGCGATTGTCGGCATGCCCGACCACCACTTCTACGACGTCGTCGGCTCGATGATCGCCGAGCTATGCGGCCAGGCCGGGGTCCCGCAAGCTGCTGTCAGCCATTTGGCCATCGGCCTAAGCGGCGTCGACTATCCCGACGAGCAGGCGCAGCAACATCAGCTCATCACCGAGCGGCTCGGACTCGACGATCGCCTGACGCTGGTCAATGACGGCGTGGTCGCCCTCTGGGGGGTGTCTCCCGCCCAGCGCCTCGCGCTTGTTCAGCACGGCAGCGGCATCACCAGCGCCTATCGCGACACCTACGGCGGCGAAGCCATCTACGACAGCGTCGACGTGGCCGAGGTCTTCGATCTGCGTCGCGCAGCCATCGCCCTCACCGCCCGGATGATCGACGGCCGGGCCGCGGCGAGCGGACTGCGCGATCGGGTCTTGAGCCATTGCGGGGTGGACGCGGGCGACTTCGCATCCTGGTTCTTCCGCGAGCCCGCCGCCAAGGCGTTGCGCGCCTCCGTTGCTCCCGTGGTCTTCGACGCCTGGCGAGACGGCGACATCGCCGCGACTTGGATCGTGGACCAGGCCGTCGCCGACTATGTCCTCACCGCCCAGGCCATGACTGCGGGGATGGCCGAAGACGTCGAGATCGCGTTTGGCGGCGGCGTCATCAATCAGGGCGGCCCGGCGTTACAGGATCTGCTGCGGAACCGGCTGGCGGCGGCATGCCCACACGCCGTCCAGATCCCGGTGGCCCTGCCGCCTGAGGATGGCGCGGCGGTGCTCGCCGGCTTCCGCATGGGCCTGCCTCCTCTCCCACTCTTCGAAACCTTGGCCAAAGCCCTGGAGCCCGCCCGATGACCGAGATCAGCCTGTGCATCGTCGGGGCCGGCGGCAGCTACACGCCCGAGATCGTCGAAGGCGTCCTGGCGCGGCCCGACCTGGGGATCGCTGAACTCAGCCTGACCGACTCCAACCCCGAACGACTGGCGGTCATGGCCGGGCTCACGCGCCGAATGGTGGCCGCCAGCGGGCGGAACATCGACGTCCGCGAGAGCGCAGACCTCGCCACGGCGGCCAAGGGCGCCGACTTCGTGGTGACCCAGATCCGCGTCGGCGGCATGGCCGCCCGCCAGATCGATGAGACCATCCCCCTTCGCTACGGCGTCATCGGCCAGGAGACCACCGGCCCTGGCGGCATGTTCAAGGCCCTGCGCACCATTCCAGTGATGATCGAGGTCGCGCGCGTCATCGCCGACGTCGCGCCGAAAGCGGTGATCTTGAACTACACCAACCCCAGCGGGGTGGTCACCGAAGCGGTCCTCAATCACACCTGCGCCAGACTGGTCGGGCTCTGCTCCAGCATTCCCCTGATGCAGGCCCGGCTGCGATCCATGCTGGCGGCTCAGTTCGGCGAGGTCGAGATCGCCAGCGTCGGCCTCAACCATCTGGGTTTCATTCACAGCATGACCGCCAAGGGCGAGGACGTGACTCCGGCCGCCATCGCCTGGCTGGCCCGGACCTATGACGGGAACAACGGGCTTTTCGCCTCGGCGCTCAAGATCGCTCCCCTGCTCGGGGCGATCCCAGTCGAAAAGTACGGCGATCTCTACTTCCATCGCCGCGCCGAGTTGGCTGAGCTGCAGGGCGCGGCCCGCACGCGCGCCCAGGCGGTGATGGACATCGAGGCCGAAGTCCTGGCCGAGGCGGCCGATCCCGCCGTCTGCGCCAAGCCGCCCGCCCTGATCCGGCGTGGGGGCGAGGGCTATAGCGGCGTCACCTTCGACACCCTGGACGCCATCCTCAATGATCGCGGAACGCAGATCGTGATGAGCACCCTGAACAAGGGCGCCGTCGCCGGACTGCCCGACGATGTCGCCGTCGAGACCCTATGCCGGGTGGACGCCAAGGGCGCGACGGCCCTGCCGGTGGGCGAGATCCCGCTGGCCTATCGCGGCCTGGTCCAGGCGGTGAAGGCGCACGAGACCCTGACGGTACAGGCGGCGGTGACGCGCAGCCGCGACATCGCCCTCCAGGCGCTGCTGGCTCATCCCCTCGTCGGCGACCTCGACGTGGCCGAGCCGATGCTGGATGAATTACTGAGCGCCCACGGCCTGAACTTCCACTGAGGACCGCGTGATGATGAGTCTCGTCGAACGTCTCGGATACGGTCCCGAAGAGCGGTTGCTGATCGTCAATTGCGACGACATCGGCTCCAGCCACGCCGCCAACCTGGCCTGCCTTGAGGCCATAAGCGAAGGCGTGGCGACCAGCGCCACCCTGATGGTCCCCTGCCCCTGGGCGCGCGAGGCGGTCGAGATGTTCCAAGGGTTGGACGTCGGGGTCCACCTGACCTTGACCGCCGAGTATCCCGGCTACCGGTGGCGCTCGCTCACCGGCGCGTGGTCGCTGCACGACGACGAAGGCTACCTGCCGACCAACACCCGCCATGTGCTGCGCCACGCCGATCCCGAAGACGTGCGTCGAGAATGCCGCGCCCAGATCCAACAGGCGCTGCACTGGGGCGTGGATGTGACCCACATCGACTCCCACATGGGCAGCAACCAGATCGACGCCCGGTTCTTCGAGATCTACCTCGATATGGCGATCGAGTTTTCCTTGCCGCTGCGCATGGTCGGCCCGGGCATCGAGACCAGGCTTGGCTTCCCCTGCCGCGCGCCAGCCCAGGCCCGGGGCGTGGTGTTCCCCGACGAGTTCGTCTCTGAATGGGGCAGACCAACCGACGACCTGTTGGCCCATGCCCTGCCCGCGCTCGAACCGGGCGTCGCCGAGATCAACCTGCACCCGGTCTATGACGGTCCGGAACTGCGCGGCTACGACACCACCCAGGCCCAGATCCGCATAGACGACCACGCCTGCGCCATGTCCGCACGAACCTCCGAACTGATCGCCGGACAGCGCCTGCGCCCGATCAGCTTCCGTCCACTGCGCGATCTGCAACGCGGCTTGATCTGATGACTGACGTCTCACCGCCGGGCACCCGGCAGCCCCGAGGCCGCGCACGCCGCGCGTCGGTGCTGGAGGCGGCGCGAAGGCTGTTCTCCAGCCAGGGGTTCAAAGGCGCCAGCCTGGTCGCCATCGCTCAGGAGGCCGGTCTGACCGACGCAGGCCTGCTCTATCATTTCCCGACCAAGAACGACCTGCTGCTGGCCGTCATCGCCGAGGGCGACCGCGAGCAGGACGAGACCCTGGCCCAGGTCCGTGACGCGCGCGGCCTGCCGCTGCTGCTCCGCATGGCTGAGTTCGGCGCGGACCTGGAGGCCGACCCTGTCCTGACCGCGCTGGACGTGACTCTGTCGGCCGAGCACCTGCAGACTGGCTCGGAGATCAACGCCTACTTCGTGCGCCGCTACGACAACTTCCGCGCCATGCTGGCCGAGGCGCTTCGAGAAGCCGCGCAAGCTGGCGACCTGCGCGCAGATCTCGACCCGGAGGTGGAGGCCGCGAACATGACCGCGGTGCTGGACGGCCTGCGCCTGCAATGGCTGCTCAGCGGCGGCGGCGTGTCGATGGCTCAAGGAATGCGCGCCTACGTGCACGGCGCGATTGAAAGGTTATCAGCGCCTTAAGCTTACGACGCGACTAAGCGCCACCTTCCGGCGCGAGACAATTCGTGTGCTTTCAACGCTTTGGGAAGACCATACGGTTAAGCTAGCCGAAAGTGTCTTCTGGCAGGATGAGCACGTGAGCGCCCTCAACAACATCGACCGCCGCGAATCCCCCCGTGAGGACACCAACCTCCGGGCCCGGGTCTTCTATGGTCCCGGCATGGCCCATTGGGCCGATTGCTCAATCGTAGATCTGAGCAAGGGCGGCGCGCGGCTGCAAATCTCGTCGATCTATCCGCTGCCGCCGCGGTTCGTCGTCCTGCAACTGCAAGGCGGGGTGGCCTATGACGTGCGGACCCGCTGGCGGCGCGGCGACATGACCGGCGTGGCCTTCGACGCCCAGACCCAAATCGCCAACAATACCGAGGCACGCCTCGCCCCGGCCCGCCAGGCCTGGGACGCTCTCAAGAGCTAGGCGGCAGACCTGCGATCGACGCAGGCCTGACCCTGTCCCAGGACCCGTTCAGTCGAGGCGGGCCTGCTCGCCAGCAACGAGGCCGGTCGGATCGGCCTGGGCGCGAAGTTCCCACCACAGTTGGGGCAGGCGCCGTTCAATACCTCATCGACGCAGTCGGCGCAGAAGGTGCACTCGAACGAACATATACGCGCGTCCGGCGAGGCGGCTGGCAGATCACGGTCGCAGCACTCGCAGTTCGGCTTGAGCATCAGCATGCAAGATCCTCCTGCAGCGATCTAACGCCCTGCGGTTCGCGGGACGCACGACATAATTCCCTCGATAGCTGCCAAACTCGCCTGGCAGGTGGCGCCGCCTTTGCGATGTGACAATTCGTGAAATCAAATTGGGACGCCGCGGCGGACCACATCGGGGGCTGCAAATGAACTTCAAAGGTCTGATCCTGGCGCTGGCGGCCGGTCTGTCGATCTCCACCGCCGCGCAAGCTGGCGTCACCGTCCACAACAGCGACTTCCTGGGCGCGACTGGGAACAGCAACGGCTTCGAAGCCATCGGCGGCCCGATCTACAACGGCAGCGCCGGCTACACTGAAGGCGGCGTCAAGGTTCAGTACGTCGGGCTCGACCTGACCACCCTGACCACGCTCAAGCCGGTCGGCAAGCACAGCTGGACGCCTGCGGGCGGCGCCTTCGGCTACACCAAGATCTCGCTGGCCAACGGCGGTGATTTCAGCGCCATCGAGTTCCTCGCCGGCGGCAGCAACTGGTTCGGTAACGCCAAGCTGCAATACCAACTGTTCCAGGATGGAGCCTTGGTGTTCAGCGGCTTCGTCAACGGGCTCGGCAACATCGCCTCCTCGTCGTTGAAGACGATCGGCTTCTCCGGAACCGATGGCCAACTCTTCGACGAACTCCGCGTCCAGAGCATCAGCGGCGCCAAGTTCAACAAGTACGGCTACGACCAGCTCATCCTGGACAACATCACCATCAGCGCTCCGCTGAGCAGCGCTGTGCCGGAACCGGCCACCTGGGCGATGATGATCATTGGCTTCGGCGCTGTCGGCTCGATGGTCCGCACCTCGCGTCGCCGTCAGGTCTATGCCTTCGCCTAAGCTCTAGCGCGTAAGACATCAGGACGCCGCTCACCGCAAGGTGGGCGGCGTTTCGTCGTTCAGGCGTCCCAGAACCGGCGCCCGCCGGTGCGCGCGACGTGGAAATCACCGCTGACCGACAACACGATCCAGTCGCCGGGCTGAGCGATGGTCCAGCCGTCAGGGGTGCAAACCTGCACCGCGCCGGCCTCGGTCATGGCCTGGGCGTCGTCGCCCAGCCACGCCCACAGCTTGTGCCAGCTACGGGTGTCATGCGGCGGCGGCACCCTCAGTGCGGCGCCATGATCGAAAGCGGGGCTAGTGGTCTGGGCGGACATCATGAACAGGAATACGCGCTGCGTCGGTGACCAGATTCTTAATATGGGACGATCATTCAGCACGAAGAGCTGCAGCCGGACGTTTGGCGAGCGCGTGCAGCGAAGCCAACACACCCCCCAGTCCAGCCATGAGCGCCGCCCCGCCAACCAGGGCCGCAACCCCTGTCCAGTCCACGGCCCAGTCAGCCTTGAAGACCAAAGTCACCACCGGCCAGGCGGCCAGGCACCCCAGCGCGACGCCGGTCAAACCGGCGATAATTCCCACCGCCCCGTATTCGAGCACATAGGTCGACAGGATCTGCAGCCGCGAGGCGCCGAGAACCTTAAGAATTGAGGCCTCCCGCGTCCGCGCTTGCGCGCGGGCGGCGATGGCGCCGGTCAGCACCAGCAGGCCCGCCAGGGCCGCGACCGCCGCCGCGCCGCGGATAGCCAGGGCCAGCCGGTCGAACAGATCTGTGGCCGCTTCCAACTGCTCGCGTACCGAAATGACGTTCACTTCTGGGAACTCGCGCCCGAGCGCACGGATCGCGCTGGCTTCCTGCGCCTTGCCGCCTTTTGCAATGGCGACATGGCGCAGATCGGCGCCATCCAGCGACGACGGCGTCAGAACCAGCGGGAAGCTCGCCCCGAACCCGCCGACATCGACCTTACGCAACACAGCCAGCTTGGCCTCGATATCCCGGCCAAGGACCGAGAGGGTGACGGTGTCGCCCACTTTCAGCCCGCCGGCCTTCGCCGCTTCGATCTCCATGGCCAGCAGCGGCGGGCCAGCATAGGCGGCAGGCCACCACCGGCCCTCGATCACCTCGGCCGAGGGAGGTTCAGCGCCGATGGCCGATATCGAGATGTCGTTGTCATAGGCCCACCGCTCCTTCTCGGCGATCGCCTTGCGGTCCACTGGCTTTCCGTTCAACGCGATGATCCGGCCCGTCAGGAATGGCGCGCGCAGATAGTTGTCCACAGTCAGCTTCTCGCCGAACGCCGTCCCGACAACGCGGTCGAATTCCGCCACCCGGGAACCGGGAATTTCGGTGAAGACCATGGCCGGCGCGGTCTTGGGCGCCACCTCGGCCACCTGCCGCAACAGGCTGGATTGGATCAGCACCACGGCGGCCAGCAATCCGACGCCCAGGCCGATGGCGGGCGCCGCCGTCCTGGCCGCTGAACGCGGCCCGGCCAGATTGGCCAGCCCCATCCGCAGAGAGCCACGCGTGCCGGCCCGCAGCCGACCCGCCGCCTTGGCCGCCAGCAAGCCAAGGCCCCAGAGCAAGGCGAACGAAATGGCCACGCCGCCGATCATCAAGCCCGCCGCCAGCGGCGTGGGGGCGGTGAGCACCGATAGCGCCGCGAGAGCCAGGCCCGCCCCGCCGGCGCCAACGGTCTCGACACTCAGCTTGAGACCGCCCTGGACGTCCCGCCGGAACAGGCTCGCCGGCGGCGTCGCCCGCGCCCGCGCCAACGGGACGAGCGAGAAAGCCGCCGCCGACAACAGGCCAAAGGCGCCGGCGCGGATCAAAGGCTCCGGATAGACGGCGAACAGCGCCGGGACCGGAAGGTCGTCGGGGACCAGGCCTCCCAGTACGAACGGCGCGGCGGCCCCCAGCACCAGGCCGATCGCCACGCCGAGCAGCGCCAGTACGCCGATCTGCGCCAAATAGAGATTACGGATAAAGCCGCCCTCGGCCCCAAGCGCCTTGAGCACAGCAATGGCCGGCTTGCGCTCCTCCAGGAACGCCGTCACCGCGCCAAAGACGCCCAAGCCCCCGGCCACAAGCGAAGCCAGGCCAATGAAGCCCAGAAAGTACTCAAGCTGATCGATCAGCCAGCGAATGCCCGGCGCGGCGTCCTCGCGATCGCGCATCCGCACGCTGCGATCCTCGATGGTCTTACGCAGCACCTTGCGGGCCTCAGTTGGGGCGACGCCTTGCGGCAAGGCGATCCGCGCCGTCTCGACGAACTGCAGGCCGGGCTGCAGGAAGCCTCCGGCCTCCACGGCCTGTCGGCGAACCATGACCCTGGGTCCGAGGGCGAAGCCCCGCGAAAGGCGGTCAGGCTCCTGCAGAAGCACGCCGCGGACGGTCAGCGGCAGTTCGCCGACCAGGATACGATCGCCAATCTTGAGGCCCAGGCGCTCCAGCAACACCCGCTCGACCACCGCGCCGGCTACGCCGTCCCGCGGCGCCAACGCTTCGGCCAGCTTGCCGCCGCCCTCCAGCGTGACTTGCCCCGCCAAGGGATAGGTTTCGCTGACCCCGCGCAGTTCCACCAATCGACGCTCGCCTGAAGGCGCCTGCGCCATCGCACGCGCGGCGACGGCCCAGGCGGACCTGCCGGTCGCCTCGATAGCCTTGCGTTCAGCCGGATCGAACAGCCTCTGCTCGACCGTGACAGCCAGATCACCGCCTAGGATCTCGCGCGACTGGCTGGCCAGGCCCTGGCGGAAGGCCTCCGCCGTCGAGCCGGCCGCCGCGATGGCGGCCACGCCGAGCGCCAGGCAGGCCAGGAAGATGCGAAACCCCTTTACCCCGGAGCGCAGTTCACGGGCGGCGAACCGCAAAGCCAGAAAGTTCATGCCGGCTGCGCCACACCGCCGCCGAGCCGCACCTGCCGGTCGGCGCGGGCCGCGAGGCCGGCGTCATGGGTCACCAGCACCATGGCCGCGCCCTCTTCCGATACCAGCCCGAACAACAGATCAGCGACCATCGCGGCGTTGACGGCGTCGAGATTGCCGGTCGGTTCGTCGGCGAACAGCAAGGCCGGACGCGGCGCCAGCGCCCGCGCCAGGGCCACGCGCTGTTGCTCACCGCCCGAAAGCTGATGCGGATAGTGGCGCAGACGCCCCGACAGCCCCACGCGGTCCAGCCAGTCGCGGGCCACGCGGTCAGCGTCCGCAATACCTGCGATCTCCAGCGGCGCGGCGACGTTCTCCTCGGCGGTCATGTTGGGCAGGAGATGGAAGGCCTGGAAGACCAGCGACACCCGGCCCCGCCGCAGCCGCGCGCGGCCATCCTCGTCCATCTTCGCCAGGGCGCGCCCCAGCAGTTCCACCGTCCCGGACGTCGGGCGCTCCAGCCCCGCGGCCACGGCGATCAGCGACGACTTGCCCGAACCCGACGGCCCGGTGATCGCCACCCGTTCGCGCGGCGCCACGGAAAAGCTCAGGTCTCGCAGGATCTCCACGGGACCGGCCGCTGACGGAAGGGTGAGAGAGACATCTCTTACGACGAGCGGCGGATAGTCTTCGGACAAGGAGACCTCAGGGGTGATTGAGCTTCGCGGGCTATCACCTAGATAGGACAGCAGAATGGATCACACACCCACTAGCTTTCCGACCCGCCGCATCCTGATCGCCGGCGCCCTGGCCGCATGGCCTGTTCACGCCTTGGCGCAGGCCCGGCCGGTGGTCACCGTGCTGGGGGATTCGATTACCGCGGGCCTTGGCCTGCCCAGCAGCGCCACCCTGCCCGTCCAGCTTCAAGCCCAACTGCGCAAGCTCGGCGCGAACGCCTTGGTGCGCGGCGCCGGGGTGTCGGGCGACACCACGGCCGGCGGCCTGGCGCGGGTCGATTTCAGCGTTCAGAAGGACACCAGCGTCTGCATCGTCGCGCTCGGCGGCAACGACCTGCTCCAGGGCCTCGATCCCAAGCGGACCAAGGCCAACCTCGACAAGATCGTCGCCCGGCTGCGCGCCCGGAAGATCGCTGTGGTGTTGGCCGGACTGCAACCGCCGCCGGTGATCGGCAAGGCCTATGCCCGGGAGTTTCAGGCCGTGTTTCCGGCCGTGGCCAAGACGCACGGCGCGATTCTCTATCCCAACCTGCTGGCGGGCGTCGCCCAGATCTCCCGCTTGAACCAGAGCGACGGTCTCCACCCCAACGCCCAGGGCGTGACTGTCATCGCCCAGGGCCTGGCGCCGGTCGTGGCCCGCGCGCTGAAAGCCCGCGCCTAGGTCTTCGAGGCGGACACCGGCAACGGAGCTCGCGCCGGCGTATCGACCGCGTCGCTGCCGTCGTCGAACATCACACGGCCAGAGCCGGCGCGGTCGGTCTCCAGGCGCTCGGGCCGGGTGGTCAGCTTGACCTCACTCGAGCCCGAGGACTCGATCTTCGCCGCCAGCTTCGGCGCAATCGACGCTTCGCTTGAACCGGAAACATCGGCGGTGGCTGAGTCGGTGACCACTTGCGACAGATCGGCTTCGCTGGATCCCGACAGGTCCAGAACGACCTCCCTGGCCTCCCCGCGCGCCGTCACTTCCGACGACCCGCTGGCGGTGATCGACAGCTTGTCCTGCTTGTAGTTGGAGATTTCCAGCCGATCGTCGCCGCCCAGGTCGAACTGGGTGACGGCCGGCGCGGTCATCACCACGCGCAAGCGGACATAGCCTTCGACCGGCCCATCCAGGCTGAGCTTGCCGCCCGACAACTTGACCCGTTCGACGATGTCGCGCGGGCCGGTGATGGCGACGCTGCCGGGACCAGGGGCCTGGCTGAACTCGATACTGGCGGGAATGGCGAACTCGACCTTGGACGAGCCGTCCCAGGTCAGCTCGCGGGTCGCGGTAGAGACGGCGGGCGCATCGTCGCGATCCCGGTCATGGTGATCATGGTCGTCGCGATCGAAGCGATCATCGTCCCAGTTGGAGTACCAGCTCCACTTGTGGCTCGCGAGCTCAGGGCCGCCCAGGGCTGCGGCGCTGGCCAGCGCCACGATGGCGACGAAGAAGCCGGTAATCGCGATCAGGACAAGGACACGGATCATGGGATTGGCCACCTTGCTCATGACTTGGGCTCCATGGCGGGCTTCAACAGCCGGTAGTGCAGTCGTCCGTACCAGACCAACGCATTGACCAGGCCGATGACACAAAGGGTGAGGATCGCGCCCAGCGAGGCCGCCGCGGCCATCAGGCCGATGCCGCCCAGCAGCGCGACAGCCGCGCCGCCTGGGGGATTGAGGAACGGACCGGCGGCGAAGACCACCCCGCCACCTACGAAGATGGCGATGGCCGCGACGATCAGGCCAAACAGCGTCCCCGCCACCGTCATAAGGATCGGCAGCAGGATGAGAATGTCGATCGCGCCCAGCCCCAGCACCGCGAAGATCGCCCCTGCGGCGGAGGTCGGATTGCGCTCCTCCTCCCACCGCTTTAGGCCGGTTTCGGCGCGCAGTTCGCGAGCGAGGCGAGCGGGATCGCCCAACGCCTCGGCGACTTCTTCCTCGGTCCGGCCCGCGGCCAGCCCCTCGGTGAAGTGGGTCTCATAGTCGGCGACGGCTTCGGCGATCGCCTTGGGCGGCAAGCCCGAAAGGCCCAGCCGCAACCGATCAATGAACGCTTGGCGGTTCATGCGGCATCTCCAAGAATGGCTTCGACCGCGCGGGAAAATGCAGCCCATTCCGCCTTTTGTGCGGAAAAGCTCTCAACTCCGGCTTCGGTCAGCTTGTAGTACTTGCGGGGCGGACCCGCGGGGCTCTCGACCAGATAGGTGTCCACCAACCCGTCGCCCTGCATCCTCCGCATCAGCGGATAGATGGTGCCTTCCCCCATATCGATCCCTTCGGCCAAGCGGCTCGCGATCTCGTAGGCGTAGCTGTCGTGCTGGGAGAGCAAGGCAAGCACGCATAGCTCGAGCACCCCCTTCTTCAGCTGGACTTGAACGGCTTCGACCACGAGACATCTCCAATGTTCGCTAGTACGTACCGCAAGGTAGTGTGCGTCACAAGGTAGCTTGCATTACATCTTAGTAAGCCTCGGCCTAGGTCGCGACCAAGCCATGGGCCAGCAGGCTGATCACGGCCTGGCTGGTGATCACGCCGCGCCACTCCGCATGCGCCTCGGCGTTCCAGGCGTGCCATGTCGGGCGCCAGCCTCCGTCCTCGGCCTGGGACGCGATCAGCCGCTCGGCCTGCCTTTCGAGGCCGCCTCGAACCACCTCGTATCCAAAGGACCGTGGGGTCGGCGTCAGCCGCAGCAGGTCCAGGTGCGTATCCTCGGCATCAGCCGCCTCGAGCGAGGGCATTAGCAACCGGTGCAAGGCGTGGCGAACCTCGGCGGGCGCGGCTTCGGTCTGGGCCAAGTGCATGCAGCACATAAGCTCATAGGGGCTCTCGATGACGCCGGCCGCCGCGACCGCCGCCAGCACAGTTTGCGTCACCCGATCCAGGACGTCTTCGGGAACGCCGGCCCGGTAGGCGTAGAGATAGCCCAGCAGCTCGGCTGTGGGGTTCAGCGCATAGCCCCGAAACCGATCCAGGTTTGGCGTCCACCAAGGGGCGTGCGGCCCCTCCCCGACCAGCTCATCGACCGCCGGCCAAACCCAAGCCTGGCGATCAACCGTCCGAACCAGATATGAAATCGCAGGTCCCGCCATGTCGGCCGGGACCCACGGTTCGATCCCCCGCAGATATTGAAAGGCGATGCTCGTCGCGATCGCGCTGGGAGCCGGCGTTCGCACATCGGGTTCCAGAGCGCGCCCGAACCCGCCCTCGGTAGTCTGAAATTTCGCCAGCTCCGCGACCACCCGAGCGGCCGAGCCCGCCGTCGCCGCCAGCCGATGATCGAGATAGGCCTGGTCGAGCGGGCGGGCGTTCTGGGCGACAAAAGCCCTCGCCCGCTGAACTGCTTCGGCGGTGATCATAGGCGCCATCCAGCTCTCCCCACGGCCATATCGTCCACGATCACCCTATTGCCGCTGTCGCAGATCTGACAAATCACCTCGCCTGCGCATCTAGCCGAGCGCATCGCATGCGACAGGGGCTATACGGCGTGGCGAAACACCTCGGCCGCCAGGGGCGCGGCCAAGCGAGACCAGTAGATGCCGATTAAGATTCCAGACGATCTCCCCGCCCGCGCCACCCTCGACGCCGAAGGCGTGATGGTGCTGCGCGAGGCCGACGCCGTGCGCCAGGACATCCGCCCGATGCGGATCGGCCTGCTCAACCTGATGCCCAACAAGATCAGGACCGAGACCCAGATCGCGCGGCTGCTCGGCTCCACGCCGCTGCAGGTGGAGCTGACCCTGGTCAAGATGACCAACCACGTGGCGCGCAATACGCCCAGTGACCACATCATCTCGTTCTATCACGACTGGGAGGACATCAGCTCCCAGCGGTTCGACGGCTTCATCATCACCGGCGCCCCGGTGGAGACCATGCCGTTCGAAGAGGTCACCTACTGGGACGAACTGCGCCGGATCTTCGACTGGACCCAGACGAACGTTCACGGCTGTTTCAATATCTGTTGGGGCGCCCAGGCGGCGGTCCACCACTTCCACGGCATGCGCAAATACCTGCTGGAGGAGAAGGCGTTCGGGGTCTATCGCCACCGCAACCTGGCGCCCGCCTCACCCTATCTGCGCGGCTTTTCCGACGACTTCTCAATTCCCGTCTCGCGCTGGACCGAGGTGCTGCGCGCAGACATCCCGCCCGCCAGCGGCATGAACATACTGATGGAATCCGACGAGGCGGGCCTTTGCCTGCTGGACGATCCGGCCCACCGCTCGCTGCACATGTTCAACCACATCGAGTACGATTCCGGGTCGCTCAGCGAAGAGTACTTCCGCGACATCGCCGCCGGTAAGTCGATCGCCACGCCGCACAACTACTTCCCCGACAACGACCCCAAACGGCCGCCGGAAAACCGTTGGCGCAGCCACGCCCACCTGCTGTTCGGCAACTGGATCAACCAGCTCTACCAGACCACGCCCTTCGACCTCTCGCAGATCGGCGGCCGCTAGAACGGCCTCTAGGCGAAGCTTGCGACCTCGCCGATAGTCGCCGGCATGATCCGCGCCCTCGCCCTCGCCGCCGCCCTGCTCGCCCCCGCCGCCCATGCCGGCGAATGGCGGTCGCTCGATCCCGCCCAGACCCTGGTCATCGAGACCACCAAGGGCCCTATCGTCGTGGAGATGCGCCCTGACTTCGCGCCGCTCGCGGTCGAGCGGATCAAGCTGCTGGCGCGTGAAGGCGTCTATGACGGTCTGCTGTTCCACCGCGTGGTCGACCACTTCGTCGACCAGACCGGCAACCCCAACAACAAGGACGGCGGGGTTTCGCGCCACCCGGACCTCGCGCCGGAATTCACCTTCCGCATGAAACAGCCGCAGAGCGCCGCCCTCGTCTCTCGGTCCAGCGACGCCATTTCCGGCTTCGTCGGCGCGACCCCGTTCGCCGCCGCGTCCGACATAGAGCTTCAGCGCAATCCGCAGGCCGGTCGCCTGGCCTGGGGCGCTTATTGCCCTGGTGTCGCCGGCATGGGACGCCAAGCCGCCGAGACCACCGCCAATTCCGAGATCTTCTTCATGCGCGAGGCCAGCCGCCGGCTGGACCGCGACTACACCGTCTGGGGCACGGTGGTGCAAGGCCTGGACGTCGTTCGCGCCATGACCGTCGGCGAGCCGCCGGCCAATCCCGACAAGATGATCAAGGTCCGCCTCGCCGCCGACCTACCGCCCGCCGAACGTCCCCGGATCGAAGTGCTCGATGAACACAGCGCCGCGTTCAGGACTCTGGTCGAGCAGGTCCGCGCGGCCAAAGGGGCCGACTTCACCGTCTGCGACATCCAGGTCCCGACGCGCCCAGCTCCGTAGGCGTCCCGGCGATCTCGCCCGTCGCTAGGCGGGAACCGCGCTCGTCGCGCCGCGGCGGATCATCAGAGATGCGGCGGCGGCGACGAGGGCCGCAACGCCGGCCAGGACAAAGGCTTCCAGGTAGCGTCCCTGCGAGGCCCGCAGCACGCCGGCCATCACCGCGGCGGTCGCCGCCCCGGCCTGGTGGCCCGCCGCGATCCAGCCGAAGATGATCGGCCCGTCGCGATCGCCGAACGCCTCGTTCGCCAGCTTCACGGTCGGCGGCACGGTGGCGATCCAGTCCAGACCGTAGAAGACCGCAAACACGCCGAGGGCGACGATGGAGAAGTCGGTATAGGGCAGCACCATCAGCGATAGGCCGCGCAGTCCGTAGTAGATGAACAGCAGCTTTCGTGGGTCGTAGCGGTCGGTCAGCCAGCCAGACAGCGTCGTGCCCACCAGGTCGAAAAGCCCCATCAGCGCCAGCAGCGCCGCGGCCCGCGTCTCCGGCAAGCCCTGGTCGGAGCACATCGCGATCATGTGCACGCCGATCAGGCCATTGGTCGTCAAGCCGCAGACGAAGAAGCCGCCGAACAGCAGCCAGAAGGTCCGCGTGCCGGCCGCCCGGCGCAACGCGCCGAACGCGACCTTGAGCGCGCCCCCGGTCGCGGCGGCCGGAGGAACATAGCCCTCCGGCGCGCCGAACGCCTTCTGCCCGATGCTCTCCGGCTTTTCCGGCAACAGGAACCACACCATGGGGGCAAGAACAGCCATCACCACGGCGATGGTCAGCACCACCGGCTGCCAGCCGCCGGCTTCGGCCATCATCGCCATGCCCGGCAGGAAGATCAGCGAGCCCGTGGCGGTGGAGGCGGTCAGCAGGCCCATCATCAGGCCGCGCCGCGCGACGAACCAACGGTTCACCACCGTCGCCCCCAGGACCATCGCCACCGCTCCGGAGCCCAGACCCGACATGACGCCCCAGGTCAGGAGGTACTGCCAAGGCTCGGTCATCAGCGCCGAGAGGCCGGTCGACACCGCCATCAGGATCAGCGCCAGCGTCACAGTTCGACGCACGCCGAACGACTGCATCAACGCCGCCGCGAAGGGCCCCGTCAGGCCGTAGATAAAGATCCCGACGGCCGCCGCCGCCGACAAGATCCGGCAGACGGCGCGTGAGTTGTTCTATCGCGACGGCATCCGCGCCGTCGGGGTCGACGAGATCGTCGGCCGCGCCGGGGTGACGAAGCCGAGCCTCTATCGCACCTACCGATCAAAGGACGAGCTGACGGTCGCCGTCCTCCTTGAAAGCACCGAGACATTCTGGGGCTACTTCGACGAAGCTATCCTCGCCCACCCGGGCGATCCGCGCGCCCAACTCCTAGCCTTCTTCGCGGCCCTGGCTGAACGCACGGTCGAGAACGACTATCGCGGCTGCCCGCTCAGCAACGCCGCCGTCGAGTATCCGCAGAAGGGCCACATCGCCCGCGCCGCCGCCCAGGACCACAAGGGCGAGGTTCGCCAGCGTCTACGCGACAAGGCCCGCGAACTCGGCGTCGCCAATTCCGAAGGGCTGGGCGACGCCCTGCTGCTGCTCCTCGAAGGGGCCTATCTCACCACCCAACTGTTCGACATGGGCCGCCCGTCGGCTGAGGTCGGGTGCGCGGCGGAGGCCCTGATCGACGCCTACCGAGGCGCCTCGTAGACCACCTTGCCGTTCACGATGGTCATCACCGCGTGAGCCTTGGCGATGTCGGCGAACGGCGCGGTCATCAGATCAACTGAGAACACCGACAGGTCGGCGGGCTTGCCGACCGCGAGAGTTCCGAGGTCACGCTCGTGGAAGGCGGCGTAGGCCGATCCCTTGGTCAGCATGTCCAACGCCTGCTGGCGGGTGACGGCTTCATCGAGACCCCACTGCGGTCCTGCGAAGCCCTTCAGGTCGTGGCGGTAGGCCGCGGCGTAGAACTCCACCAGGGGATCGCCCTTTTCGACCGGCGCGTCCGATCCAGCGGCGATCTCCGCGCCGGTCTTGAGCAGGCTCTCCCACGCATAGGCGCCCTTAAGCCGCTCTGCCCCCAAACGGTCGGGGGCGAAGAACAGGTCGCCGATCGCGTGCGACGGCTGCATAGAGGCGACCACGCCAAGCTGGGCGAAGCGCGGCAGATCGTCGGGCGCTAGGACCTGGGCATGCTCCACACGCCAGCGCGCCGCCTTCAGGCCCGCCGCATCCGCCCCATAGGCCTGTTGATAAGCATCCAGCACCAGGCGGTTGCCGCGGTCGCCGATGGCATGGGTGGCGATCTGGGCGCCGGACGCCTTGGCCTGGGCCAGCACCGCCTTGATCGTCTCGGGCGGGGTCAGCAGCAGGCCGGTCCCCTCGGCGTCGGCATAGGGCGCGAGCAGCGCCGCGCCGCGCGAACCGAGCGCGCCGTCCATGTACATCTTCACGCCGCGCGTGCGGACCAGGCCAGTGGGGTCCTGGGACGGGCCCTTGGTCAGCACCCCCTGCCCTTCGGTCTGGCTCATATAGTTGTCGATGCGGATCGGCAGTTGGCCCTGCGCGGCCAGCGCAGCCTGCATCGCGACCTCGTCGACCGACGCGCCCATGTTGTGCAGGCCGGTCCACCCCCGCGAAGCATAGAGATCGACGCCGCGTTTCACCGCCTGCGCCTGCGTCGCCGCACTCGGCGTCGGCAGCTTGGCCTCGATCAAGGCCATCGCATTGTCGATCAGCATGCCCGTAGGCTCGCCTGCACTGTCCTTCAGGATTTGTCCGCCGGTCGGCGCGGGGGTGTCACGGGTGATACCCGCCAGGGCCAGAATCTTGGAATTGGCGACCAACGCATGGCCATCAGCGCGTGTCAGCACTACGGGCCGGTCGGGGACTGCTCGGTCGAGGTCGGCGCGACCTGGAAAGCGCTTCTCCGGCCAATGGGTCTCGATCCAGCCTCGCCCGACGATCGGGTCCGAACCGGGATGCTTGGCCGCCCAGTCCTGCAGTCGCACGATGAGGGCCTCGATCGAGGGCGTGCCCTCCAGCGTCAGGGTCATCTCTCGGAAACCGATGCCCGAGAGATGCGCGTGGCCGTCGACGAAGCCTGGATAGGCCGCCGTGCCCTTCAGATCGACATCCTTGGCGCCCGGCGCAGCCCGGCGCGCCGAGGCCAGCGGGCCGACGAACACCACCTTGCCGTCCTTCACCGCCACGGCCTCGACCTTGGCCGCGCCGGTATAGATCGGCCCCCCATGGATCAGCAGATCCTGCGCTCCCGCAGGCGAGGCCAGAGCTAGGCCGACGGTCAGAACCAGGGGGCTAAGGATCGCGCGCATATCGGCCTCATCGAGTCATCGGAGCCCTATTGATCAACGATCTTTGCGGGCGTGGGAACAGGCGTCACCATTCGGGGCCCAAATCGCCAAAGGGCGACTAGCCAGGGTTTCCGACACCCGCCAGATTGCCCCCATGAGTCCGAGGGCTGTAGGGCGAGCGACGGGGACCGGCGTTCGCATGGGCGGCGGCCTGCTGGCGCTCGCCATGCTGGGCGTTCTGGTCGTCTACGCCAGCCGGATTTTCCTCGATCTGCCGCTCTATCCGGCCACCGAAGGCGGCTACCTGATCCAGGCGCTCTACGGCAAGACGCTTCCCAGCCACCCCGAATTGTTGGCCGACGTCCAGGGCCTGAACAACACCGCCTTCTTCCTGATCATCCGCGCGACCACCTACGCCACCCAGGATCTGCTGGCCTGGATGCGCGTGCTTGGAGCCTGCGCCTATTTCGCGGGCGTCATGCTGGTCTGGCGCAGCGCCCAGGACGAGGCTGGCCAATCGCCGCCGCTGGGCTTCCTGCTGCTGGCGCTGGCCTTCCCATACTACCGCTTCGCCTTCGCGGTGTTGCCTGAGGGTTGGTACGTGGCGGTCCTGGGGGCGATCATCCTGCTGACCGCCCGCGTCTATCTCAGCCGGCCGATCATCCACGCCATTTTGGCGGGCGCGCTGAGCGCCGTCTTGGTGCTGTTGAAACCCCAGGGCGCGTCCGTTGTCCTCGCCGTGCTGATCCTCGCCCTGCTGGACGGCTTCCTGGGGCGTCGGGACATCAGGGTGCTGATCGGGCGCGTGGTGGTGTTTGCGACCGTTTTCCTGACCGCCGGCAATCTGGTCCTGCTGGCGGCGGGCCAGGCGGTGCTCTCGCCCTTCGCCTTCATGTTCAATGCGCAGCAGGCGGCGGTGATGGGCGACGGCATGACGGCAGAGACCCTCACCGCCGCCGTGCGCGCCTTGGCGCCCCTGCTCTCCTCATTCCTGCTCCTCGCCGGCATTCCGGCCCTGGCGGGGCTGCTGCGGATCGAGATGCGATGGCGCTGGATCGCGGAGCGAAAACTCGGCCCATTCCGCTTGGAGCGCCAGGAAATCGCCTTTCTGCTCGTCCTGCTGTCCCTGATCGCCGCCTTGGGGATGACCGCAATCTTCGAGCCCGCCGAGACCGGACGCATCGCGGGACGTGACTTCGAGCTCGTCGCCCCGCTGCTGTGGCTGACGGCGGCTCCTTTCATCGCCGAGCTCGACCGTGCACGCGCCCGTTGGTGGCGGATCGCCATGGGCCTGGTCGCCGCCGTCGGCCTTGCGGGTCTGATGATCTGCCTCACCGGCGGCGCGACCGCGTCCCCCTGGGACACCGCGGCGCTGAGCGCCTTCGCCTGGGGCGGACCATCGGCCATCCCCTACTTCGCTTTGGCCTGCGCTGGCGTTCTGGCCGCCGCCGTCGCCATGGCGTTCACCGCTTGGCCGACGCAGCGGATATGGCTCGGCTGTTTCGTCGCCCTCGCGGTCCTGTCGACCTTGGTCGATATCGGCTGGGAAAGCTCTGGACGTCCGGCCCGCGCGGCCTTGGCCGCCGATCTTCGCCAGGCCGACAAGATCGCCGGCCAGCGACTGGGCGGCGTGGCCGTCATCGCCGGCGACAAGAGCACAGCCCACCAACTGTTCCTTGGCCTGCGCGGCCGGCCGCAGACGGTGTTGATCGGGCCCGACGCAGAACGTCCAGCCGGACGATTGGCCGACATCGACACGGTTG
>JAVBXP010000081.1 GCA_030824495.1 bacterium | reverse complement strand
ACATGATGATGACGCCCGCCGAGATCGCGACCTTCAACGCCGCATGGCTGCAGGCCTGGACCGACAAGGACGTTCCGCGCCTGATCGGCTTCTATGCGGAGGACTGCACCTACAAGGACGCCCAGACCGCCGGCGGTCTTGAAGGACGCGCCGCCCTGGCGAGCTACCTGGAAGGTCTATTCAGCGCCACCCCGCCGATGACCTACACGCCCGACGAGGTCTGGCCGACGCCGAACGGTTTCTGCGGCCGCTGGTACTGCAAGATGGGCGCTGACAGCGCCGCCGCCCAGCTTCGCGGCTTCGATCTCGTGGTTCTGCGCGGGCGTGAGATCGTCCTGAACGAAGTCTATATCCACCAGTTGCCGGCATGAGCGCCCCCGACATTCGCCGTCCGGAGGCGATCGACGCCGCCTGGCTGACCCGCGTCCTGCAGGCATCAGGTGTCGACGCGGTGGTAGCCGACTTCACCGCCGCGCCGGTCGGCACGGGCCAGATCGGCGACAGCGTACGCTTTCGCCTGCAATACTCCCGGGGCGGCGATGCGGCCCCGGCCTCCGTCGTCGGCAAGTTTCCCTCGGCCGACCCGATCAGCTTCAACACCGGGGTGATGCTGGGCAACTACACGCGGGAGGTCATGTTCTATCGACACCTCGCCGACAACGCCTTGATCCGCACGCCCCACTGCCTGTTCGCCGACGTCGAGCCTGCCAGTGGGGAATTCGTCCTGCTGATGGAGGACCTCGCCCCAGCCGAACAAGGCGACCAGCTCCGCGGCGTCAGTCTGGAACAGGCCATGCAGGTCGTAGACGAGGCCGCGCGACTGCATGCCTCGCACTGGGAAGACGATGCTCTGGACGACCTTCCCTGGGTGTCAGGCTCAAGCGCCGCGCCGCCCAGCGCCGCCACGCCCGAAATGGTCCAAGCCCTGTGGGGCGGATTTCGCGACCGCTACAAAGAGAGCCTGCAACCGGACTGGATCGAGATCGGAGAGCGCCTGGCGACCCGGTTTGGCGCCCTGGGCGAATTGCATCGCGGCCCACGCTGCCTCACGCACAACGATTTTCGTCCAGACAATATGATGTTCGGTTCAGCCGGCGGCGGCCTCAAGGTCACGACCCTCGACTGGCAGTCCTTCGCCTATGGCAGCGGCGCCCAGGATGTCGCCTACTTCCTGGCCGGCGGCGTCTCGCCTGAGCTTCGCCGCCAATATGAGAGCCAGTTCCTGGACCGCTATCTGCTCGGGCTGCGTGCTCACGGCGTCAACAACTACGGCCGCGACGACCTGGCGCGAGACTATGCGCACGGGGCGTTCCTGCTCTTCCTCACCGCATTCTTCGCCGCGATGGTCGTGAAACAGACGGCTCGGGGCGATGCGATGTTCATCCAGATGCTGGGCGGGGCGTCGCGCCACATCCTCGACCACGACGCGCTTTCATTGCTGAACTAGCCGCGGCGGCCCTGATCGGAACCGGTGACGATATCGGTCAGCGGGCCCCCATCGCGTATGGTCTTGTTGCGATAGATCACCGCGCCGATCAGATTGGGCCGCTGGTCTATCGCCGCGCAGAATTCGGCCCATCCTTCAGACGGAACCCACAGGCAGGGAGCCCGCGGGTCTTCGTCGATCGCGATATCCACCAGGACGCGGACATCCATGATCAGGCGGTCTGGCTCAGGCTGGCGCGATAGCGCTTCCAGTTCTCGACATAGTGCAAGGCGCCGCCGGCGATGACGCGGGCCTGACTGTCGCTGATCTCACGAACCACCTTGCCCGGCGCGCCCATCACCAGCGAATTGTCCGGGATCTCCTTGCCTTCGGTGATCAGGCAGTTCGCCCCGATCAGACAGTTCTTCCCAATGCGGGCGCCGTTCAGAATGATCGAGCCGATACCGATCAGCGAATTGTCGCCGATCGTGCAGCCGTGCAGCATCACCATGTGGCCGACGGTGACGTTGGAGCCGATGGTCAGCGGCACGCCGGTGTCGGTGTGCAGGACGCTGCCGTCCTGGACGTTGGAATTCTCGCCGATGGTGATGGGGTCGTTGTCGCCGCGAATCGTCGCGCCGAACCATACCGACGCGTTCTTCTTGAGAATCACCCGCCCAAGCACTGCGGCCGTGGGCGCAATCCAGTATTCATCTTCATTGGGCAGTTCGGGCGCTACATCGCCCAAGTTATAGACACCCATCCGTACACCCCGTTTATTGTTTTAGATCGCGTGCTTAACCGTTCATAAACCGCGTTACCATCATTCTAGTGATGCGATTCGAAAGGGCGATAGCCCCTTCCGTATCACGCCGCTAGCCGGCGTTCGGTTCGCGGCCTTGCGTTCAGGCGGGGGTATCAGGTGTTGCGTTTGCTTCGGCGGGAATCCCCGCCCGGAACCCGAACCGGAAGCGAGCCTCCAGGCCGCTGCGCGCGCCACCGCCGCCTCATTGCACATTCCATCGATCCTCAAGGGCGAGCCATTCCGGCATCGCCCTTTTTTCTTGCCCCTGTGGAGGCCTAGATGACCAAGCGAGCGATGAAGCGACAACTGCGCGAAGGCGCGTTCGACGCCGGACAGTTCGAGGGTGACGCGAAAATTCGCCGTCTCCCGGTGGAGCGCGCCTGGTCTCCCTTGGCTCACAACAACAATAATGAGGATCGCGACCAGGGCTATGTGAAGACCATCAAGGCCAAGTCAAAGGGCCAGCAGGAGTTGATGGACGCCATCGACGCCAAGAACCTGGTCATGGCGCTCGGTCCCGCCGGCACGGGGAAGACCTATCTGGCCATCGCCAAGGCCGTGGAGGCGCTCGAGGCCGGCCGGGTGGGCCGCATCGTCTTGTCACGTCCCGCGGTCGAGGCCGGCGAATCCATCGGCTATCTGCCGGGCGACGCAGAGGACAAGCTCGCCCCCTATCTGCGCCCGCTCTACGACGCCTTGTCGGACCGCCTGTCGATGAAGCGGGTCCGCGCGCTCATGGCGGAAGGCGCTATCGAGATCGCCCCGGTCGGCTTCATGCGCGGCCGCACGCTTAACAACGCCTTCGTGGTCATCGACGAGGCGCAGAACTGCACCTACGGCCAGCTCAAGATGCTGCTGACCCGCCTCGGTTGGCATTCGACCATGGTGGTGACGGGCGACCCGGCCCAATCGGACCTGTTGCCAGAGCTTTCAGGCCTCGGCCCCGTGGCCGAGAAGTTCGACGCGCTCGACAACATCGCCGTCGTTCGTCTGAAGGATGTGGATATCGTCCGCCACCCGCTGGTGGCCGAGATGCTGGGCGTGCTCTGAGGCTCTAGCCCAGACTGGAGCCGGCTCCGCGCTGGAGCCGGCTCTCGTTTGCTTCGCCATCGCCGGATCGCGCGGCGCCCGACCTCGCCAGAGCGAAGTCGGAAGACCAAGCCTAGGGCAGGTCTTCGGCCAGGATGGCCATCTCGAACATGAACGATCCATCGCCGTCCTCGTCCTCGAAGACGACCCCGATGAACTCCTCGCCGATATAGACCTCGGCGGAGTCCTTCTGCTTGGGGCGGGGAACCAGGGTGATCCGCGCATTGGCGAAGGTGCCGCGCAGATGGCCTTCGACCTTGCGGATAGTTCTCTCGTCCAGCACGCCATGCTCCTTCGAATTCAACAGTGGCGGAACCTACATCGCTTTGCAGCCGTGAGGAAACCGTGCCGGTTCGTATTCCTGGGGACGTCCGTCGCCCAGCGGCGTAAGAAACCTAGATCAGATCGCAAAGGAATGGCCAGTGGCCGGCTGATCAACCCATCGCTCCTGAGACGAGAGCCCAGGTCGCGCCTCGGCCAGCGTTGATTCTCGCCCACATTGGGCTTTTGGGACAGCCGCCCCATGGCGTTCTTCCGCAACACCACCGTCAATCTGCTCAATCTGCACTACGGCGTCCACGCCCTTGCGCTCAGCGGCGGCGGCGCCTTTTTCGCCGTCTTCCTGCTGCGCGCGGGCGTTCCTGCCCACGGCGTCTTGGCGTCGCTGGCTGCGATCCTTGTCGGACGGTTCTTCATTCGTCCGTGGGTGCTGGTGCTGGGCAAGCGCTACGGCCTCAAGCCCCTGGTGATCGCCGGCACGATCCTGACCGCCCTGCAGTATCCCCTGCTGGCCGAGGTGCAAGGCGTCGGCTGGCCGCTGCTCGTGCTGTGCCTGGTCTCGTCACTCGGCGACACCTTCTACTGGACCTCCTACCACGCCTACTTCGCCTCTCTCGGCGACGCCGAGCACCGGGGGCATCAGATCGGGGCCCGCGAAGCCCTGGCCGCCGTAGTCGGAATCGCCGCGCCGCTGTTGACCGGCTGGGCCCTCGTCACCCTAGGTCCCCGCATAGCCTTTGGCGCGACCGCGGTGGTGTTGATGCTCTCTGCGTTGCCGCTGCTGCGCACGCCCAACGTCCTGATCGCCGCCGAGGCGCCAGGCTCCTTCCGCGCGGCTCTGCCCGGCATACTGATGTTCGCAGCCGATGGCTGGACCGCGGCCGGATACGTCTTCGTATGGCAGATTGCGCTGTTCATCTCCCTGGGGGAGAGCTTCGCGGCGTTCGGCGGCGCGATGGCGCTCGCCGCGATCGCCGGGGCGATCACCGGCCTACTTCTGGGACGCTTCATCGACGCCGGTCACGGCCGACGCGCGGTCTGGCTGGCGGTTGGCGCGATGGCCGCGACCCTGATCTTCCGGGCGAACGGATACGGCCACCCCGCCATCGCGGTCGTGGCCAATGCCGCGGGCGCGCTGGTCAACGCCTTCTACACCCCAACCATGATGACGGCGGTCTACAACCAGTCCCAAGCCTCACCCTGCACGCTACGCTTCCACGTCGCGACCGAGGGCGGATGGGATGCGGGCGGCGCGGCCGGCTGCCTGGCCGCAGCTGCACTACTGTGGGCGGGCGCGCCGCTGTCGGCCGCGATCCTGCTTTCGCTATTGGGAACGACCGCGGCCTTCGTCCTGCTACGTCGATACTATGTCGCGCAGGCCGAGGGGCTGACCGCAGCTACGGCGCCCGTCAGATGACGTAGTCGTACACCGCCTCGGCCAAGGTGTGGTCCATGCTCCGCGCCGGCTCCTCGCAGGTCGGGCAGTTGACCAGTCGGGCTGGCACGCCGGCCGCCGTGCAATGCGGCGGGACGGGCTTCAGCACCACCGAACCCGAGGCGATCTTCGCGTAGTCGCCAATGACGATGTTGCCCAGAACCTTGGCCCCGGCGCCCAGCAGGACGCCCTTGCCGATCTTGGGGTGACGATCGCCGCGTTCGGCGCCCGTGCCCCCCAGGGTGACATCCTGCAGCATCGAGACGTCGTCGCCGATCACTGCGGTCTCGCCGATGACGATGCCGGTGCCATGGTCGATGAACACGCCCGAACCGATCCGCGTAGCCGGGTGGATGTCCACCTGGAACACTTCCGACATGCGGCTTTGCAGATAGAGCGCGATCGTCTCACGGCCCTGATGCCATAGCCAGTGTGCGACCCGCTGGGTCTGCAGCGCCTGGAAGCCCTTGAAGAACAGGAACGGCTGGACATAGCCCTTGCAGGCCGGGTCTCGCTCGAACACCGCCTTCAGATCGGCTTCGGCCACGCCGACCAACCGCGGATCACTCCGATAGGCCGCGTCGGCCAGTTCGCGCAGGCTCATCGCCCGCAGCTCCTGGTCGCCCAACTTGCGCGCCAGCTGGTAGGACAGGGCGTCGCCCAGGTCCTCGTGGCTCAACACCACCGCATTCAGCAGCGAGGCGAGCGCCGGCTCAGCCTTAGCGGCCCGCTCGGCTTCCATCCGTAGCGACGCCCAGACAGGCGGCGGCACTGCCGGATCTATGACTTCTAGGCGTTGGCTCAAAGGCTCCTCCCGTCCCAAAGGCGGTCCCCTATATTAGCATGGCGCGCGCGAGCGCATCCGGCAAATGCCCTTCCCGAGCCATATGGTAGGCCCGGAGCAGCATCGCCACTGTCAGGGCGTCAAGAATATGCCCGCTGGTCGCCGCCTCCAACGCCTCGCTGAACGGCACGCGCGCTTGGGCGATATCCTCAGTGTCGTCAACATGATGGACGCCCTGGACCGGCGTAAGCTCGGTGGCCAGATAGCCGATCGCCAACTCATCGGTCACCGAGTTGGACAGCTGCAGCCGCAGAATTTCTCGCCATTCACCGGCGGCAAGCCCCGCCTCCTCGGCCAGCTCTCGCTTGGCGCCGTCCAAAGGCGCCTCGCCCTTCGGCCCGCCGCCCTCGGGGATCTCCCAGCTATAATCGCCGAACGGGAACCGGTGCTGGCCGACCAGGACCACGCTGCCGTCCGCGTGGATCGGCAGGATGGCCAAGGCCAAATTCTTGAAGCCGACCACGCCATAGGTCGCCGGCGCGCCGGTTGGGGCGATGGCCGCCTGCTCGGTCACCTTGATCCAGGGGTTCTCATAAACCGTCTTCGCCGCGCCCTGACTCCAGGGCTTTCCATGGGCTTTGAGCCACGCAGGTTTTTGCGACATATTCTCAACTGACCTTGTGGATCGATGGCAGAGCGCCAATAAAGAGCATTCCCAACGGTTCTGCTAACGAGGCGCTCCTTGACCATCTCCCTGCCCGCCGCGCCCGAGTTCGGTACTCCCGTCGAGCAAAAGCCCCGGCCCGAGCTCCTCGAGTTCCTGGCCGCCCGCCGGTCTTCTTCGGCCGTCACCCTGAGCGAGCCCGCGCCGAGCGCCGGCGAGATCGAAGCGCTGATCTCGCTCGCAGCCCGCGTCCCCGATCACGGAAAGCTCGCGCCGTGGCGCTTCATCGTGCTGGAAGGCGAGAACAAGACGGCCTTCGCCGCACGCCTCCAAGAATTGGCCGCTTCGCGCAACGACGTGAAGGCGGTCGCCAAACTCGCCAAACTCAAGATCCCGCCTGCCTGCATCGCGGTGATCTCGCGAACCAAGGCCAGCGACATCCACGAATGGGAGCAGATCCTGTCGGCCGGCGCGGTGTGCACCACCCTGCTCTACGCGGCCCAGGCGCTGGGTTACGGCGCGAACTGGATCACCGACTGGTACGCCTACGACACTCAGGCCAAGGCGATTTTGGGTCTTGAGGCGCAAGAACAGGTTGCTGGGTTCATTCTGATCGGCTCGATCAAGGAGCCGCCGCTTGAGCGCGAGCGGCCCGACGCGAAGGCCCTGACCAGCACTTGGCGCCCGTAGCCGCCCAGACACACAACGGCCGGACGGCGATGGCGCGCCGCCCGGCCTGATGTGACACGCCCAGGAGAGATGGGCAACGACGTCATAACATGCGCACCAGGGGAGCGCCAGTCGATAGACTACCGTCCCTGGCGCGTTTTGACGCATTCGGACCAACTGCAGGCTCTGCTGCAGATCCAGAGTTGTACTCGACTAAATGAATACTTCTCGTAAGGTCTCCGCGTAGCGATGGTTAACCGTCCGCACTGGGACCATTAACCAATTTCACGGCGCTATCCTCTAACCTCGCCCCCGGTAAGTGGCTACGCCCTGATCTGGGGCCCACAAGCCGTCCGGAACAGGCCCGGTCTGCCAGAACACGTCGATGGGGATCCCGCCGCGTGGGAACCAATAGCCGCCAATCCGCAACCAGCGTGGGGCGGCGACCTCGACGATCTTGCGACCGATGGCCACCGTGCAGTCCTCGTGGAACGCCCCGTGATTGCGGAATGAAGCCAGATAGAGCTTCAGCGACTTCGACTCGATCAGCCAATCGGCCGGCGCGTAGTCGATCACCAGATGCGCGAAGTCGGGCTGGCCGGTGACCGGGCACAGCGATGTGAACTCCGGCACGGTGAAGCGAGCGAGATAGAGCGTGTCGCTCTGCGGATTGGGGACCCGTTCCAGGACCGCCGCCTCAGGGCTGTCGAAGCCCTGAACGTGCCGGCCCAACTGGGTCAGATGCATTTCGTCCATGCCGCGATTTATCCCGCCGCGAGGTTTGCGGCAACCGACGCAGCGGCTATCAACGTTCAACAAAACCCAGGGGAGAGAACAATGTCCGGCAAGGATTTCGAAGACTTCGTCGTCGTCGTGACCGGCGCGTCCACCGGCCTTGGCCGCGCGATCGCCGTCGAAACCGCCAGCCGGGGCGCCGCGGCGGTGGTCATCAACTACGCCCGCAGCGTCGATGAAGCGCAGGAGACCGCACGGCAGGTCGAGGCCCACGGCGCGAAGGCGGTTTTGGTGCAGGGCGACGTGGCCCTGGACGCCGATTGCCGAAAGATCGCGGCCGCCGCCGAGCCGCTCGGACGCATCGACGCTCTGTTCAACAACGCCGGCACCACGAAATTCGCACCCAACCATTCCGACCTCGACGCGGTGTCGGCCGAGGACTTCCTCCACCTCTACAGCGTCAACGTCGTCGGCGCCTTTCAGATGGTCAGGGCGGCGCGCGCGCTGCTGGAAGCAGCGCCGCGTCCAGGCGCCGTGGTCAACACCTCCTCGATCGCCGGCGTCGCGGGCATTGGCTCTTCCGTGCCCTACGCGGCCTCGAAGGGCGCTATGAACACCCTGACGCTGTCGCTGGCCCGCGCGCTCGCCCCGAAGATCCGGGTCAACGCAATCTGCCCCGGCTTCATCGATACGCCCTGGTTTGGAAAAGGCGTCGGCCCGGAGCGTGCGCAGAAAATGCGCGACAGCACCGCAGCGTCCACCCCGCTGAAAGCGGCCTCCACCGCAGAGGACATCGCCGCCGCAGCCGTCTTCCTGGCCTCCACCGCTTCTCGCCATGTAACCGGCGAAACTCTGCTTGTGGATGCCGGGACACACCTGGGATACGCGCCACTTTCGATGCGGTAGTAGCCTCCTGATCACCGGTGTGACGGAGAAGCCACACGGCGGCGCCCAAAGTCGCGGCATCGGGTTTTGTTAACGCTCAAAAATAGAACAGCGAATAGGTACCGCCCCTCTTCAGCTCTGCTTGCGTTGATCTGGCGCTCGCCCCCGTGGCGATCTCCATTCCACGACGGGTCAAGAGCTCGGTCGGATAAGGGGATAATAACGCAATGAACGTTTTCAAAACCACGCTTCTCGCCGCTTCGGCGACCATCGCCATGGGCGGCGCCGCCCTGGCCCAAGAGTCGACCTCGCCGTTCGACTTCTCCTTCAACGCCGGCGCCGCCAGCGACTACGTGTTCCGCGGCGTGAGCCAGACCGACGAAAATCCGCAGGTCTTCGCCGGCGTCGACACCACCCTGTGGGGCGTGGGCTACGCGGGCGCCTGGATTTCCAACGTCGATTTCAACAACGACACCGACGCTGAATACGACCTGTACGTCGGCGTGAAGCCGACTGTCGGCCCGTTCAACCTCGATCTGGCCGTCATCTACTACGGCTACATCAACGCCCCTTCGGGCGCGCCGGACCAGGACTACGTTGAGTTCAAGGCGGCTGGCTCGGCCCCCGTTGGCACCGGCACCGTCGGCGCCGCCGTCTACTATTCGGACGACTTCTTCGGCGAAACCGGTCCGGCCACCTATGTCGAGCTGAACGCCTCGGCCCCGATCGCCGAGAAGTTCACCGTCTCCGGCGCCCTCGGCTACCAGGACGTCGATTATGACGGCGACTACACCACCTGGAACCTGGGCGTCAGCTATGCCCTGAACGACGTCGTGGGCTTCGACCTGCGCTACCACGACACCGACGCCCACGATTTCGGCGACATTTACGACAGCCGCGTCGTGATCTCGGTGAAGGCCGCCTTCTAAGCGCCTTACGAATCTGACACGTGGAGCCGCTCCGGAGACGGGGCGGCTCTTCTGTTATGTGCTCTTGGCGCCATTCTCGTGAACAAATGGATCCAGGAGAAAAAAACAGCGTTCGCGCGTGGAGCGAAATCCTCGCAGCCGAGTTTCATTGGACGGTCGCGTCTACGCGTCTATGTTGCAACTTCAGACGACCAGTGGAGCGCGATTCATGGAGCAAATGGCCAATCGGGCTCAAACCATTGCCGCTGATGCTCTGATTGCCGCCGGTGCTTTCTTTCTCGCCTACCTGCTTTCATCGGGACAATTCCTAGACGCCGCCGTCCCAATGTTGCCGACACTGGAGCTGTTGCAGCTCATCGGCATCTACACCGCATTGGCCGCGCTGTTTTCAGCGCTGTTCCGTCGCGAACTCTCGCCGTGGCGCTATGTGTCGATCCCGGACGCCATGGTGCTGGCGCGCACCGCGTTCCTCACCGCCGGCGTATTCCTGCTGATCATCTTCGTGTTGACGCGCGCCGAGGGTCTTCCCCGTTCGGCGCTCGCCATGGCGGTTGTCTTCCAGATGGTCGGCTCGATGGGCGCCCGGATCGCCCGCCGCGCCCTTCACGAACACGCCCTCGACAGTTTCGCTCCGCTCAAGACGATCCGCGACCGCGCGCCTCAGGCGCCTGCCCTGTTGCTGATCGGCCCGCCAGCCCTGGCCGACTCTTACCTGCGTGACGTTGCTCGTCGCCACGACGACGCCTGGACCCCGATCGGCATCGTCGGCCCCGACGCGCGCGACGTCGGCCAGCAGGTCCGCGGAGT
The DNA here is from genome assembly GCA_030824495.1 of bacterium. Lineage (GTDB taxonomy): Bacteria > Pseudomonadota > Alphaproteobacteria > Caulobacterales > Caulobacteraceae > Phenylobacterium. The sequence continues at coordinate 24,745 of JAVBXP010000081.1, read as the reverse complement.
CTGCGTCATCGAAAGCCTGGAGAACCTCCAGGAGGCCCTCACCGACCTCCGCCGCTGGAACCGCTATCCACGCGCGGTGCTCTTCCTCGACGAGCCTGGACACCTGAAGGGCCTGACCGCCGACCACCTGGGGCAACTCAAGAACGACGGCATCCGCCTTCTGCGCCTGCCTTCCATCGTCGAATTTGCCCACAAGGACGGCATGTCGCTGCTGCCGATGCGCGAGATCAGCGTCGAGGAATTGCTGGCCCGTGATCCCATTGAGCTCGACCGCATGGCGGTCGGCGCGCTCATCCGCGGCCGCCGCATCCTGATCACCGGCGCCGGCGGTTCCATTGGATCCGAGCTCGCCCGCCAGGTCGCCACATTCCAGGCCGGCCACATCACATTGATGGACTTCTCCGAGACCTCGCTCTTCGAGATCGACCGTGAGATGTCCGAGACCTTCCCCGGCTTGTCGCGCAGCGCCGTGCTTTGCGACGTGCGCAAATCAAACCGGCTGCAGGCCGCCTTCATCCAGGAAAAGCCCGACCTGGTTTTCCACGCCGCGGCGCTGAAGCACGTCTCGATGGTCGAGCGTCACCCCTGCGAGGGCGTGCTGACTAACGTGGTCGGCACCTGGAACGTGACCGAGGCCGCAAAGGCCTGCGGCGCGGCCCAGATGATCCTGATCTCCACCGACAAGGCGGTGGATCCGTCGAACGTGATGGGCGCTACCAAGCGCCTGGCCGAGGCGGTCATCCAGGCCCAGCAGGTTGGGCCCGGCACGCGTTTCTCCGCCGTCCGCTTCGGCAATGTTCTCGGCTCGGCCGGCTCGGTGGTTCCGATCTTCCGCTCGCAGATCGAGCGCGGCGGTCCGGTGACGGTCACGCACGAAGACATCGAGCGCTTCTTCATGACCATCCCTGAGGCCACGCAACTGGTGCTTCACGCGACGGCCACCTGCGCCGAGGGCGAGGACGCCGAACACGCCCGCCTGTTCCTTCTGGAAATGGGCGAGCCGGTCCGCATCATGGACCTAGCCCGCCAGATGATCGCGCTCTCGGGCCGCACCCCGGGCCGGGACATCGAAATTGAGGTGACCGGCCTGCGCCCTGGTGAAAAACTCACCGAGGCCCTCCTCGACGAAACAGAGACTTCGCTCCCCTGCGCCCCCAAGGTCATGGAGGTCGTCTCGACCTCGGCGCTACGCATCACCGCCAACCATCTGCGGGATCTCGAAACCCTCGCCGAACGCGGCGATGTGGACGAAGTGCGCAGCAAGCTGTTCGATATTGTCGCCCAGGTTCGCGGCGAGAAGCCGCCCGTCCCAGCGCTGCGGGTCGTCTCCAACGCGTGACGCGGGCGCGCCAAGCGTCTAAGGCGTGAGCATGGCGGTTATTCTGGTCACCGGCTCGGCCGGCTTCATCGGCTCCCACCTCGCCCATCGCCTGCTTGATCGCGGCGACGAGGTCGTGGGGCTGGACAATCTCAATCCCTACTACGACCCGACCCTGAAGCAGGCGCGTTTGACGCGCCTTGAGGCCCGCGAAGGCTATCGGCACGCCAATATCGACCTGGCCGACCGCGACGCCATGGCCCGCCTGTTCAACGAGGCCAAGCCAAACTGCGTCGTCAACCTCGCAGCCCAGGCCGGCGTCCGCTACAGCCTCGAACAACCCGCCGCCTACGTAGACTCAAACCTCGTCGGCTTCGGCAACATCCTCGAAGGCTGCCGCACCGCCCAGGTCGAACACCTGGTCTTCGCCTCGACCAGTTCGGTCTACGGCGCCAACGGAAAGCTGCCGTTTTCGGTCCACGACTCTGTGCACCATCCGATCACGCTTTACGCCGCGACCAAGCTGGCCAACGAGTCGATGGCCCATTCCTACGCGCACCTGTTCGGTATCCCGGCGACCGGGTTCCGGTTCTTCACCGTCTATGGGCCGTGGGGCAGGCCAGATATGGCGCTGTTCAAGTTCACCCAGGCGATCCTGGACGACCGACCGATCGACGTCTTCGGCCAAGGCAAGATGCAACGCGACTTCACCTATGTGGACGATATCGTCTCAGGGATCGTCGCCGCGCTGGATCGCCCCGCGCAGGTTGATCCGAACTGGGACGTCCTGTCGCCAGATCCAGCCACCAGCGGCGTCGCGCCTTGGCGGATTCTCAACCTCGGCAACAGCCAGCGCGTCGAGTTGATGCACTACATCGAGGTCTTGGAAGCAAAGCTCGGTCGCAAGGCCAAACTCAACCTCCTGCCGATGCAACCCGGCGACGTCGCCCGAACTGAAGCCGACGTCACGGATACCATAGCGGCCCTCGACTACGCCCCCTCGACCCCAATCGAGGTCGGCGTCGCCAATTTCGTGGACTGGTACCTCGACTACTACCGCGTCGGCGCGAATTAGGCGCGGGCGGCCAGCGCCTACAGCCGAAGGTCAGCAGCGCCCTGTGGGAAGACCGCCTTTACGTCGTAGAGCACCGCGCCCGGCTTCCCGAGCGCCCTGATGGCCTCAACGCCCATCTCCTGGAACTGCGCGTGCGCCACGGCCACGATGATCGCGTCGTAGCCGCCCGGCTCCAAGGTCGGGCTCAGCGCGACCCCGTACTCGGCCAACGCTTCCTGCGGGTCGGCCCACGGCTCGTGGACGTCGACCGCTACCTCGTACTCCCCAAGTTCCCGGACGATGTCGATCACGCGCGTATTGCGCAGGTCGGGGCAGTTTTCCTTGAAGGTCAGGCCCATGACCAACACGCGCGCGCCGCGCACCTGGATTTCGCGCCGGATCATGGTCTTGACCAGTTCCTGGGCGATGTAGCTCCCCATCCCGTCATTGATCCGTCGCCCCGCCAGGATCACCTGCGGATGATAGCCAGCGTCCTCAGCCTTTGAGGTCAGATAGTAGGGATCCACTCCGATGCAGTGGCCGCCAACCAAGCCAGGCGTGAACCGCAGGAAGTTCCACTTGGTGCCGGCCGCCGCCAGCACCTCCTGGGTGTCGATGCCCAGCCTGTTGAAGATCAGGGCGAACTCGTTGATCAGCGCGATATTCAGGTCCCGCTGGGTGTTCTCGATCACCTTGGCGGCTTCGGCGACACGTATCGAACTGGCGAGATGCGTGCCCGCCGTCACCACTGCTCCGTAGAGCGAATCGATGAAGGCGGCGGCTTCCGGCGTCGACCCGGCCGTCACCTTGATGATTGAGGACAGTCGGTGCTGGCGGTCGCCTGGATTGGCCCGTTCGGGGCTGTACCCGGCGAAGAAGTCGTCGTTGAACTTGAGCCCCGACGCCGCCTCGATGACGGGGATACAGTCTTCCTCCGTGGCCCCGGGATAGACCGTGGACTCAAAGATCGCGACCCCGCCCTTGCCGATCACTCGCCCCACCGTGCCGCTCGCGGCCAGCAAGGCGGTGAGGTCCGGGCGCTTGTAGCGATCAATCGGCGTCGGCACCGTCACGATAAAGACGTTGCATCCCGCCAGCGCCGCCTCATCAGAGGCGAAGCTCAAGGCCCTCGCGGCGGCCAGTTCTTCCGCCGTCGACTCCAACGTACGGTCGTGGCCGGCCTTCAGTTCGGCGATACGTTCGCTGTTGATGTCAAAGCCCACGACCTCATACTTCGCGGCCAGGGCCACGGCTAGCGGCAGGCCAACATAGCCCAAGCCGATCACACCAATCTTCGCCGGCGTCTGGGTGAATGGATTCAACAGCATAGGTCGGTCTCGCTAGCGCCCCGTCAGGCGGAACAGTTCGGTGCAGGCGCAGAGGATATGATAGAAAGACGTCGCTGGCGCAGGCTCGTCGATGAAGGTCCCGTCCGCGCGCAGCTTGTCGCGCCAAACGCCGAGCATCGGGGTGGCCAGATATAGCCGAAGCCCCTTGGCCGCCGAGAGCTGATCGGCTTCACTGCCGAACAGAACCTCGGCCTTCAGGCGTTCGGTCTGCGGCCACAGCCGGGCGGTCGCCTCTCGAACGCTGAAGTCGTCCCACAGTTCGTTGATGACCACGCCTCGCTCGGGATCGATCCCGCGGCGGCCCGCCGCATAGAGACCACGCGCCGCCGCCAGGGCGTCATCGCGGCCCCGCAAGCGGCCCCACCGCTCCAGCAGCCAAGCCCACTCGAACTGGTGCCCGGGTTCTAATAGTCGCCCGTCATCACCGCTCGCCACCGTCCAATCTGCATTGAAGAACTCACGCAGGAAACCGCCCTCACGATCGATGAAGACGCGAAGCGCCATCTCGACGATCTCGTCGGCCAACGCGTCCCACCGCGGGTCCAAGCCATGCTCGGCCCAGGCCAGCGCCCCCTCCAAGATGTGCATGTGAGCATTCGCCTGGAACGGATAGGCGATGTTCTCCCGGAAGCCGCCCGCCGGATAGCGCATCGCGTCCAACCCGGAGAGCACGCCGAGCGCCACCTCAGGCAGACGCCCGTCGCGGGGATCCATCTTATGCAGCGTCGCCGTCGCCAGCAGAGCGAAGGCCTGATCGTACAGCATGGCGGTGTCGTCGAGCACCGCGCCATCCAACCCCACCAGGGTCCGGAACAGGCCATCCTCACGCCGGAAACGCTCAAGGAAAAAGGTCATTCCTTGCCAGGCGGCCTCGCGCCACGGCCCGTCCCAGTGCATCGCGCCGGCGGTGGCGTAGGCATAGACCTGCCGGCTTTGAACGCGCGCCCGGCGAGCGCCCGGACGCGGAACGCCCTCGACGCTCAGCGCCTCGTGAAAGCCGCCCCGCTCCCGATCGGCGCCCTGCGTCCACCAAAGCGGCATCGCGGCGGTTCGCGCCCAACGATCATACCACTCGGCGGCTTGCGCCAGATCGGCGAAACCTTGGAACTCCAGCCCCGACTGCACCTTGGTCTCCGCGCGCATCGTCACCGAATCTCCCGCCACTGAACGTCCCCTATCTCGAAACCGCCCCTCGATAGCCCGTCAAAGCGCTCGCGTCACATGCCGTTGGACGACGCGGTCCTCACAGCCAATGGCGGCCAAGGAACGATGTGAATCAACGCAGTCTCATTGCATCCCGGCATTCAGTACCGTTAAGCCGATTTTCAGAGTGAAAACGCTGGTGGGCCCGGCCGCATTTGAACACGCAATTCGAGGTTCCCGCTCAACATCTGTTTCAAGGCGGGACGTTGCGGCGCCAAACCAGGACTTCCTGAGCCCTAAGCTCATGGAGAGCGCTAGAAACGCGTTGCGGGGCTGGGTGTGGTCTGATTTATGCAGACCTCGCCTTGCTTGGTTTTGAACGGCAATGCTTAGGGGCTGATGTCTTGCAGACGATCTATGATTGGGTGACGGTCGCGATCTTCGGGGCGTTGATTGTCCTGTTTCTGCACAGGTCCACCGCGCAAGAAGAACCGAAGGACAACATCCTTCAGTACCTGCCGGCCTGCATCGGCTGCGCACTCGCCAACTATGTCGGTAACGAGGGCCACGGCGCCATCGCCTTCGGCATCGTCGTCGTCGTGTTGGTCTACATCGCCTACGTCCTGAAGCCGTTTAACCTGAAATTTTAGGCGACCGAGTCGACTCCGGCTTCACGTCTCGCGATCGAGGCTACACAGTCAGTAGGCTTCGAGATTGGAAGCTAGGTCATTGAATTCTATCGAGATGACAGGGTTTACCAAGACGTTCGCATCGCGGTTGGAGCAATTCGGCGACGCCATTGCGATCGTTAGCGAGAGCGGCGAGCAGATCAACTATCTCGAACTCGCCGCGAGGGCGGACGCCTTTGGTGAAAGCCTGGGGGCTGCTCGGCGACTGCTCATCATCGAAGCGGCCAACGAAGTTGAGCCGCTCGTTGCTTATCTTGGCGCGCTGCGGCACGGACACCCCACGATCCTCGCCGCGGGTGAAAGCCCCGCGCAGCTAGAGCGGATCACCGACACCTATCGGCCCGACGTGCGCTTCCACAAGTCGGGCGGTCGTTGGCAGTCCGAAATGGGACCAAACTCCGACCGCGACCTCCATCCCGATCTCGCGCTCCTCCTCTCGACGTCCGGATCGACCGGCGCGGCAAAGTTGGTCCGGCTGTCTCACGCAGCCGTCGAAGCGAATGCTCAGTCGATTGTCGAATATCTTGGGATCACTCCGGCCGACCGGGCGATCACCACCCTGCCCATTCACTACAGCTACGGGCTGTCGGTCGTCGCGTCGCACTTAGCGGCCGGCGCGAGGCTGCTGCTCACCAAGCAGTCGGTTAAGGACGAAGGATTCTGGACGTTTTTCGAGGCGGAAGGTGCGACCTCCCTGGCCGGGGTTCCGGCGACCTACGAGTTGCTCGATCGCATCGGCCTGCGCCAGAAAACCCTGCCCTCGCTAAACACTCTGACCCAGGCGGGCGGGCGATTGCCGGTGGAGACCGCGATCGCATATGGCGAATGGGCCAAGCGCGTCGGGGTCAAATTCTTCGTCATGTACGGCCAAACCGAGGCGACGGCGCGGATGGCCTATGTCCCGCCTGAACGGCTTCTGGACAATCCGGGCTGCATCGGGACGCCCATACCGGGTGGATCGTTCCTCCTGATCGGCGAGGCCGGAGAGCGGATCGATACGGCCGATACACCTGGCGAACTCGTCTACTCGGGTCCCAACATCATGATGGGCTACGCAGTGCAGTCTGCCGACCTAGCCAAGGGCCATGAACTTTCGGAGCTCGAGACAGGCGATCTGGCGGTCCGAACAACACAGGGCCTCTATCGAATCGTTGGGCGCAAGAGCCGTTTCTCGAAGCTATTCGGCCTCCGCATCAGTCTCGACGAGGTCGAGGCGACCCTAACTCGTAGCGGCGTTCGCAGCGTCGTCGCCGGCGACGACGAACTCATAGCGATCGCGGCTTACCAGATCGACTCGGCCGGAGTCATTGAACGGCTGGCGAGCGAGTTCAAACTGCCTGCCTCGGTATTCAGCGTCGTGACCTATGCTGAGTTCCCTACGCTCAGTTCGGGAAAATTCGACTACCAAGAAATCCTGAGGGCGGCAAAAGCCCAGCGCCCTTTATCTGCCGATGACGCCTCGTTCATCGAAGCGTTCCGGCGAACATTCCCCAGTGCGACGGTAAGCCCGTCGGATAGTTTTATCAGCCTCGGCGGCGACTCGCTCAGCTACGTCCGGCTGTCCTTAGACATTGAGGGTCGGCTCGGGTTCCTTCCCGCGCGATGGGAGGAAGAGACGATCGGGGCGCTGGACGAATTGGCGCCGCGCGCAACGCCCCCAAGCCACCACCCCTTCGCCTTGCGCGGTATCGAATCCGAGGTCGTTATCCGGGCGGCCGCGATCCTGGCGGTGGTAGCAAACCACGCCTCGAGCTACGTCGTCGGCGGCGGCGCCCACGTCCTCCTGATGCTCTCGGGATACAATTTCTCGCGCTACCAAAAGGCCAGACTCACCGAAGGGCGCGGGGTCGATGTCCTATCGGGGTTCTTCAAGCGGATCATCGTCCCCTACTACGCGATCCTGGTCCTCTATCTGGCGGTGAAGGGCGACCTAGATGTCCCCTCGCTCCTGTTGGTCAGCAACTTCCAGGGCCGTTTCGGCAGCTTCCTGGAACCCTATTGGTTCCTGGAAGCGCTTCTCCAGTGCACGCTCATATTTGTCGGCCTGTTTACGCTTCCATCGGTTCGACGAATGGCCGAAAGATCACCGTGGGCCTTCGGGCTGGCGCTGCTAGCGGGCGCGCTCACGGTTCGTGTTGTCGCGTATGTCGTCTTCCAGCATCGCGACCTTGAAGAGCGAACGCCGGACGCAATATTTTACATGTTGGCTTTCGGGTGGTGCCTGCACCAGGCAACAACGCCGCCGCGCCGGATTTTACTATCCTTGATCGCCGTCGCCATTTTCGCGCTTCAGCTCATTGGGCCGGAGAACATCTGGGGCCGCTTCGGCTATCCGTCCAACGTTACCCACGCGGCTTGGTTCTTGACCTCCGCCGTTCTGATCATGTGGGCGCCCCGGATGGTCATCCCTAACTTAGTGCATGGCGTTGTTGGCATGATCGCCGGAGCCAGCTTCTATATTTACCTGACACACGGCGCGCCCGTTCACCTTCTGCTTAAGGTCTGCGAGGACCGGAATATCGCGCTTCTCTTGGCGCTGCCCTTGTCAGTGGTGATCGGATTGGCGGTATATAAGTTTGCTGAGGAAGCGCCACAGCAACGAGGTCGGCTCAACGGATAACCGCATGAAATCTACCGCCAGTATGGGCGCTCCTGGTCGATTAACGTTGACTCAACTCCGCCCGCTTAGGATTTCGCCACAATCGACGTGTTAACGGATGGCGGGTAAACGCTAGTCGCGTAGACCGACGATAGTTCAGATGCACCGCAGCATGCGTGCTTGGAGGCGCCGTGAGTTGGATTAATAGCCTGATGGCGCGCTCGTTCGGGCGAAAGCCGAAAAAGGCCGCTACGCCGGCGTTTGTCTTCTCGCCGGCGCCCGCCCCGCGCGAGGAAAGCCCAGCATCCAAAAAGACCGCCGGCTCCGTTTTCCCCCGGTTCCAGTCGACCGCTGGCGACCAATTGAGCCCACGGCTCAACGACCGATTCGCCGCCGCCCGCATCAAGCTGCGTAGTGCATTCACGCCCTCCCAGCCGATCACCGACAAGCGAATGTTCGCCGGTCGGATCGACGTCCTGACGACCCTTATCCGCTCGCTTGAGGACCAACGCGTCCACGTCATCATGTATGGCGAACGCGGGATCGGTAAGACGTCGCTTGTCCACGTCCTGACCCAGGCCGCCGAAGAGGCGCGCTATATCGTGGTCTATTGCTCGTGCGGCGCCGGCTCGACCTTCGACGAGATTTTCCGCGCGGTGGCGGCCGACGTGCCGCTGCTGTTCCACCGCGGCTTTGCCCCCACCGCTGATGCGGCCGAAAAGGGCGGCACCTTGGCTGACCTTCTGCCGGCCGGGCCACTTTCGCCGCGCCTGGTCGCCGACCTGTTCGCCAAGCTGACCGGCACCCGCCTGCTGGTGGTGCTGGACGAGTTCGACGTCTGCGAGTCCCCGGACTTCCGTCGCAATATCGCCGAGCTGATCAAGAATTTGTCGGACCGCTCGATCCGCACCCAACTGGTCATCGCCGGCGTGGCCGCCGACCTTACCGAGCTGGTCCAGCACATCCCCTCGATCCGCCGCAACATCTTCGCCCTCCAGGTGCCGAAGATGAGCGCCGCCGAAATCAGCCATCTGGTCGAAAATGGCGAAGAAATCAGCGGGATTTCGTTCGATAAGGCCGCCTTGGACTACATCGTCTTCGTGGCCAATGGTTCGCCATACTTCGCCAGCCTGCTTAGCCACCATGCCGGGCTAGCCGCGATCGACAACGCCCGCAACAGCGTGACGGTCGAAGACGTATCCATGGCCGTCGATCAGGCCCTGACCGAATTCAGGGGACGGATTTCCAAGCACTCCCAGATCCAGATCGATCAGGCGGCGAAGAGCGGCGTGCGCCATGTGCTCGGCGTGATGGCCGGCGCCGCGCTCTTCAACAGCGGGCGCTTCGATGCTCGCGACGTGGACGCTCTTTATCCGAGCGCCGCCAACGCCGCGACCTTCAAGGCGACGATCGAGGAGTTGGCATCCAAGCATATCCTGCTGGAAGCCAACGAAGACGAATATGGACGCGGCTATCACTTCGCCGAAGAAGCCGTCCTGCCCTACCTCTGGATCCTCGCCGCCCAAAAGCGCTTCCTGGAAAACCGCAAGGCGGCCGACGCGCAGGTCGAGGCGGCCAAGATCGAGAACAAGGCCCCCGCCGCGTCGCCGCAGTCGCAGGACAAGATTGTAGCGCCGGAAAAGGCCGCAGTTCAGCCGACAGTGGCCACCGGCCGGGCAGCCGGGCGCCCCTAAGCCCCGGGGCGCATCGCGCGCCACGGACACAGGACCTCGCGCCCGTGCGTGGGGCAGTTTATGAAGCGGCCTGGAGCGCCGGCCGAGACCCCCGTCTCGACCCAGGGATCGCGCTCCGCTGGACATATTTGGGGGAAGTGACCTTGCGTATTCTCGTCACCGGCGGCGCCGGCTTCATCGGCTCGGCCCTCGTTCGACACCTGATCGCCAACACCGAGCACGAGGTCCTGAACCTCGACAAACTCACCTATGCTGGAGATCTACGCTCGCTGGACGGCGTGGCCAACAGCAACCGCTACGCTTTCCGCCAAGCCGATATTTGCGACGCGTCCGCCATCCGCGCGGCCCTAAGTGACTTCCGCCCGGAGGTGGTCACGCACTTGGCCGCCGAGTCCCACGTCGATCGTTCGATCGATGGACCCTCAGAATTTATCCAGACCAATATCCTCGGCACATTCAACATGCTGTCGCAGGTTTTGGAGTACTGGCGCGCCCTGGACGCCAAGGCCAAGAACGCCTTCCGCTTCCACCATATCTCCACCGATGAGGTGTTCGGCTCGCTGGGCGACGATGGCTTCTTCACCGAAGAAACCGCCTATGATCCGCGCTCGCCCTATTCGGCGTCGAAGGCCTCGTCTGACCACCTGGTCCGCGCCTGGCACCACACCTATGGCCTGCCGGTGCTCGTCACCAATTGCTCGAACAATTACGGCCCCTATCACTTCCCCGAAAAACTGATCCCGCTAATCATCGTCAAGAGCTTGGCGGGCGAGCCCCTGCCGGTCTACGGCGCTGGCGCCAATGTCCGCGACTGGCTCTATGTCGACGATCACGCCCGCGCTTTGACACGGGTGTTCGAGGCCGGCGCCCCGGGCGAGAGCTACATTATCGGCGGAAGGGCCGAGCGCACCAACCTGCAGGTCGTGCACGCGATCTGCGACACCCTCGACCGCTTGCGGCCACGGGCTGACGGCAAATCCTATCGCGACCAGATCGCCCACGTCGCCGACCGCCCCGGTCACGATCACCGCTACGCCATCGACCCGACCAAGCTCGCGCGCGAACTCGACTGGACGGCGCAGGAGAGCTTCGAGACCGGCATCACCAAGACTGTGAACTGGTACCTAGACAATGAAGCCTGGTGGGGTCCGATCCTGGCGCGCAGCGACGCTGGCCAGCGCCTGGGCCTGAAGACCGTCAAGGCATGAGTTCGCAGCCTTCGATCGACATCCTCCTGACCGGCGGCAGCGGTCAGGTCGGGACGGAGGTGATCCGTCTCGCGGCCGCCGGCGTGAACATCATCGCCCCCACCCGCGACGTCCTCGACATGTCCGACCCGGAGGCTGTGGCCGCTATGGTCGCCTCGCGTCCTTGGGCGGCGGTGATCAACTCCGCGGCCCACACCGCCGTCGATCGCGCCGAGAGCGAGATCCTGTCGGCCTGGAAGATCAACGCCCTGGCCCCCGCCGCTCTGGCGCAGGCCACGGCCCAGGCCGGCATACCGCTCGTCCAGGTTTCGACGGACTACGTGTTCGACGGATCAAAGCCGGTCTACTATATCGAGACCGATCCCGTCGCCCCGGTCAGCGTCTACGGCGCGTCCAAGGAAGCCGGCGAGCAAGCGGTCCGCACGGGAAACCCCCGGCACGTAATCCTGCGCACCGCCTGGGTCGTAAGCCCGCACGGGGCCAACTTCATCAAGACCATGCTGCGCCTTGGTGAGACCCGGCCAGATCTGCGTGTGGTCGATGATCAGCATGGCTGCCCGACCAGCGCCACGGACATCGCCCAAACCTTGTTGGCGATCACCGAACGCTTGATCGCCGATCCGCAAGCGCCGGCCGGCACCTATCACTTCGTCAATTCAGGCGAGGCGACTTGGTGCGGCTTCGCGCGCACGATCTTCGAAATCGCCGAGGCTCATGGGCGGCCTGCGCCCAAGGTCGAGGGCATCACCACGGCGGACTACCCGACGCCCGCGCGTCGTCCGGCCAATTCGCGCCTGGACGTCGCAAAGCTGGCGCAAGACTACGCCATATCGCCGCGGCCATGGCGGGAGGCGGTCGAAGAGATCGTCGAAACCCTGCTGTCCGCGCAAAAGGAATAGGACACTTCGATGAAGGGCATCATCCTGGCCGGCGGCTCCGGCACGCGGCTGCACCCCGCCACCCTGGCGGTGAACAAACAACTGCTGCCGATCTACGACAAGCCGATGATCTATTATCCGCTGTCGGTGCTGATGCTGGCGGGGATCCGCGACATCCTGATCATCTCGTCGCCGGAATATATCGACAACTACCGCCGGCTGTTCGAGGACGGCTCGGCGTTCGGCATCAACATCGAGTACGCGATCCAGCCGAAGCCGGAGGGCCTGGCCCAGGCGTTCCTGATCGGCGAGGAATTCGTCGGCGATGACCGCGCAGCCCTGGTGCTCGGCGACAACATCTTCTTCGGCGCCGGCATGAGCCAGTTGCTGAAGCGCGCCGCGGCCCGCGAGCACGGCGCGACGATCTTCTCCTACCAGGTTGACCAACCCCAGGCCTACGGCGTCGTCGAACTGGACGACACCGGCCGCGCGATCAGCCTGGAAGAAAAGCCCGCCGAGCCGAAGTCCCGCCAAGCCGTCACCGGCCTCTACTTCTACGACAACCGCGTGGTGGAGATGGCCAAGAAGGTCCTCCCCTCGGCGCGTGGAGAGCTGGAGATCACCGATCTCAACCGCATGTACATGGAAGCCGGCGATCTCTTCGTCGAACAACTGTCCCGCGGCTACGCCTGGCTCGACACCGGCACTCACGAGAGCCTAGTCGAGGCCTCCGAGTTCGTCCGCGCCGTCCAGAAGCGCCAAGGCGTCCACGTCGCCTGCCTGGAAGAGATCGCCTACCTAAACGGCTTCATCGACCGCACCCAGCTCATCGCCCGCGGCAAGCTGTTCGAGAAGACGGCGTATGGGCGATATCTGCTGGATATCGCTGACCGTGACCTGGAGGGACTGCAGCGGGAGTCATGGTGACCTCGAGAGCGCAACTGGTTCTTGAGGTCGTCCTGTCACGATCAGCGCACGGAAGTGGCGAGGAAGTTATGGAAGCAGTATCCGCGGCCACAGATCCGGCCATGCAGATAAGGGTCCCTGACACAGCACGTCCGCGCCTGAAGATCTGCCTCGCAGCATCGGGCGGCGGCCATGTTCGGCAGCTTCTCGACCTTGCGCCGGTCTGGTCGGCCCACGACTACTTTTTCGTCACCGAGGACACCGCGCTCGGCGCGAGCCTCGCTGACAAACACAAAGTCTACTTCGTACCGCACGTCGCCGTGGGGCAAGCGCGCCTCGGCGCGCCTATCAAGATGGTGACGGGCGCGATTAAGAGCATCTTCCGCTCGGCCAAAATCATCAGGCGTGAACGCCCTGACGTCGTAATCTCGACCGGCGCGGGTGCGGTGTTCTTTGCCGTGGCCTGGGCGCGCCTATTTGGGGCTCGCACTGTAGTGATTGAGTCGTTTGCACGTTTCGATCGGCCCTCCATCTTCTCACGTGTCGCCGCCCCTTGGGCGCACCATCTCGTGGTTCAGTCGAGAGCGCTGGCTTCCTTCTATCCCCAAGCGAAGGTGTTTGATCCTCTGCGTATGCTCGACGGCGAGGCGCCGCCCAAGAAACCGCTGCTGTTCGCGACCGTAGGCGCTACCCTTCCCTTCAATCGTCTGGTCGATACCGTCGCGGAGCTGAAGGCGAGGGGCGAAATCCCTGAAGATGTGGTTATTCAAACCGGCCTCGGCGGTCACACGCCAGACGGCGTCGAAACCGTCGAAACCCTGCCGTTTGAACGCATACAGGAACTACTGCGTGACGCCTCGATCGTCATTTGCCACGGCGGCACCGGATCGCTGATCACCGCCCTGCGCGAAGGTTGTGGCGTGATCGCCATGCCCCGCTTGATGGAGAAGGGCGAGCACTACGACAACCATCAGGAAGAAATCACCAGCGCGTTCGTCGCGCGCGGCCTGATCGCCGTGGCAAATACGCCTGACGAACTGAGCGAGGCCCTAAAGACCGTGCGCGCCAAGACTCCCGTTCTGGCCACGACCGATCCGGCGGCACTGATCGCCTACCTAAACGCGATGCTGGCTGAGATCCAGCCGCGAGCCTAGCTTTGCTGACCTAGCTGACCAACCAACCTGGAACGCCGCGCCGATCGGCGAGCCCGGCCGCCCACCCCGCCACGGCATATCCGACCTGCCGCCAGGCTCCGCGGCGACCAAAGCGCGCGAAGATCAGGGCGAACGAGCCCAGCGCGGCCACCAGCAGCCGGCCTGGGAATACGTCCCGCGTCGTAAGCATCTTGTTGCGCTCGTTAAGATAGATCGGCGTCTTGGGGCGCTTGCGAATATCGGCGTAGGAGCCGGTCGTCGTCCCGACATGATGCAAGACCAACGCGCCGGGTGCAAAGCCGAGCCGCATACCGAGTTGGATGCCTCGCAGGCACCACTCGACCTCCTCGCAGTAGAGGAAGTACTCCTCACGCATAGGGCCGACGACGTCCAAGAAGCGGCGACCCATCATCATTGAGGCGCCGTTCAGATAGTTCTGTTCGCGTTCAATCATCGCCGGCTCGGGTATCTCCGAGAGCGGGCTGCCATGGCCCATGGATTCTGCCCGCGCCAGCCAGGACCGCCAACGTCCGCCATGGGACTGCACTTGCCCGTCGGGCAGGTAGATGGTCGAACCCACCGCATCGCAATCACCCGCCGAAAGTCGGGCGACCATCAGCCCCATCGCGGCAGGATCGGGCTGGGTATCGGGGTTCAGAACCCACCAAGCGTCGGCGCCTGAGGTTTCCTTGATGCAGACATTGACGCCGCCGGCGTAGCCCAGGTTTCCGGGCGCCAGGACCGCACGGACCAGCTGGCCGCCGGCCAATCGATCAGGCAGCACTCGACCTAACGCCTCGAACGCCTCGGCTCCGCCATTCTCACAGATGATGACCTCGAAGTCGGCATAGGTCGATCGATCGAGCGCGGCGAGGCAACCGACGATGTCATCGGGATTCCGGAACCCCACGATAGAAACTGCGACGTGCACGCTCAGCCTTCCCGCTGGCGTAACAGCCGCAACGCATCGCCCAGTCGCCAGAACCTAAGTTTGAACAAGGTCCCCACCGCGGCCAACCTTTGGCCGCCCGTGCTCAACTGGTCGCTGGCGAAGACCCGGGGCGTATGCAAAACGGCCGATAAAGGCAGGAGCAGACTCCTAGCGAGCCACTTCAAATCGCCCCCGCGCCTTTCACGATAAAGCCCGTAGGTCTCCGCATTCACTCTGCGCCACTTGCCCCACAGCTCGTCCCAATTGCGCCGAGCCGGGTGCCCGACGATAGCCCGGGGCGCATAGCCCAACCGGAGCCCCTTGCCGCGTGCGCGCTGTGACCATTCGACATCTTCCGAGACTCCGACCCGGAACCCCCCGACCTGATCGAACACCGCCCGGGAACAGAAGAGGTTGCCAGCGCCTGTGAAGCCCTTCTTGGTGATGTAGGTTTTGAAATCAAAGGCGAAGACACGTTCAAACGCCTCCGCGCCGCTCATCTGAGCGGGATTGGCCACCAGGACGGTCACCCGGCCGCCAATGAAGTCATAGGCGCTCAGCGCCGCCAGCCCCTCAGCCAGCCACTCGGCCTCCGGAACGCAGTCGGAGTCTGTGAAGGCGAGGACCTCGCCGCGTGCAAGCGCCACGCCGCCATTGCGCGCAGGGCCAGCGCCCTTCTCCCGCACGACGGTCAGCCGCGCCCGACCGGCGATCACATCAGCTACGGCCACCTCGCCCTCCGACGAGTTGTTGTCCGCGACGATGACCTCGAAGTCCTCGCTGGGGTAGGTCTGCCGCGCCAGGGCTTGCAGACAAAGGTCCAGCCCCACGAGATCGCGATAGTGCGGAATGATGACGCTGACGCGTGGCGTGCCGCTCACCAAGCTTTCCCCGAGATCCAGCCGCACGATGTCAAAGACTTAACCTTCTCACTTTTTGGGGCCGCGCCTTGCGTGATCTTCGCCGCCCGGTGTGACTGGAAGATTGAAGATCGTCTCGCCCAAGCGCTGGCGTCAGCCGTTATGGCGGGCTCTACACCACGACCGTCTTGGCTAGCCTGGTGCCCACAAGGGCTGGACGCTTGTTGGCTGCCACTGCAGCCAACAGATCTGGAACGAATTCATCCAGGAGCTTGAACGCAGCTTCAGAGTCTTCTCCTACGACCGAGAACCGGATCAACCCGCCATCAGGCACATAGCCGGCCATTGCGGTTTGCAGCCGAACCTGACGCTGCTCACCGCTGCTGGCTGGCAGATACTCACCCATCCGCGCCCAGTAGACGATGTTCTCTTGGCGCCCCTGCGCCGCCGCCACCACCCGGCGGACCGGGACCTCGCCGCCGCCGTGCAGTGTCAACTTACCCGGAACCGTCGATATGAGATTGAAGCCGACCGCAGGATAGCAGGCTTCGGGCCGATGGAGCTGGAGCATATCGCTCTGGGTGTCGCCATAGGCGATGAGCATCATGACCGCGGCGCCGGTCGAGGCCTGGTGATAGATGCGGCCGACCATCTCGCTGTACAGCGTCGAGGCTAGATCGCCCTCACTCTTGGGCTGCACGAGGCCATCGGAGTTCTCCGCCGACCAATCGCCAAAGCTGAGCGGGATGGCGTCGGCCAACTTGCCGCTCGTCAGCAGAACCAGCTTCTTGCGGGGCTTCAGTGCGTAGGCTGCGCCTGCAGCGGCGACGCACGCGCCGCCGATCAATAGACCTCGGCGCGCAATCATGCCGTCTTCCCCAATCGACGAAGAACATAGGACATCAGATTGTCCACTAGGAACACCAAGAGCAGGGCCGAGGTGAAGAGCAGCAGACCAGCGGCCATGTGCAGGAAGCCCTGGGCGACCGCATCACCGAAGAAGTGGGTCAGCAAGACCAGCGTCGCCACCCTAATGATGTTGGCTATCACCGCGATCGGGATCACCAAAAAGACGAGGAACAGCGAATAGCGCCAAGAGGCGTTACGCAGCAGATAGATGTAGAACAGACTGATCGCTACCAGCCCGGTCATCGAGTTCATGCCCGAACAGGCATCCTCGACCAGCAGCTGATACGGGCCGATCATCAGGGTGACACCCTCCCGGTAGACCGGAACTCCGAACAGTTGCAGGCCAGCGGTCGTGACATACGACACGAACAGCTTCAGCGGCGCGGTGATGCTGTCCATCAGCCAACCCGGGGGCGGGATCAAGAACGCGAGGTAGAGTAGCGGGAACCAGTTCTTCAGCAGAGTCGGCAGGCCAAACTGAGCGTGCAGCATGGCCACGCCGACGCCGTAAAGGCCCGCGACCTCCAGGCTGATAAAGTCGTAGGCGCGGCCGAATACATAGAGCGGCAAGGCGACAGCCAGCATCAGCGAAGTAAGCCACCATGCGCCAGGCTTCGCCGCTTCCCGCATTTCAGGCAACTTACGCCACAGCAACCACAGCCCCGTCACGAGGACGATCGGCCCGTGAGCGCCAGCTTCCTTCGACCACACCTGTTCGCCGAGCGTAATAACGGTCGGGATAGCGAGCGCGGTCAGGCCAACGAGCAATGGCCACGAGGCAGCTAGGTCGACAATTGGCGTACGACGCATATCCGAGACCGCCGCTGTCACGATCAGGCCTCGTTCAGGACTGAGCCGATGACCTGCGCCCGGTCTTCGCGCAGTTGGGCCGCCAGGGCCTTGATATCATTTACAAAGGTTCCATGTTGACGCGCTACGATCAGGCTATAGCCAGCGACTGTGCTAATTCGCCTCGCATCGGCGCACCTATTGGCCGGCGGCGTATCGATCAGCGTCAGGTCGTAATCTCGAAGGCAGGTCTCTACGAGCCGCGAAAATCGGTCCCCTGCGAGCAGCTCTTGAGCGCTGCCGGACACTCCGCCCGCAAACATCACCGACAAATTCTCGACGACGTCAGTTTGAATGCTGGCCGACAAATTCACGTCATCGCCTTCGAGAGACTGCTTCAACCCCAGCAAAGGCCGTGCGCTGCGAATGTACTGGTCGATCTGTGCTGAACGCAGATCGCCGTCGATCAGCAACACCTTGACCCCAATCTGGGCCAGGGCGACGGCCAGGTTCACAGCCGTAAAAGTAGCTCCGACGCCCGCACTCGCGGCGCAAATGGCCAAACCCCTGCGGCCATCATCGACGTGTTGGGCCATAATGTGAGTCCGAAGAGTACGGATCGCTTCGGCCCGCGCGCCATTAGGCTCGGCGAGCATAACGATGTCTCTGGAAAACCTGAACCCGTCGGCGCTATCTGCTTGATCCGACTTGAGGGGCTCTGCGGACGACGCGTCGCTCAAACCAGCTCCATCCATGATTTCACCTTCTAGGCTCATGCGCGCGCCGCCTTTTTCCCGCGACTAAACGACGGGATGTTCGGGAGCTGCAAGCGTCGTGCCGCCGCCGGCGGCCCCTCGATGACCGCGAGCAGCGGCGCATCAAGGGTGGACTGCATGTCTTCGGCACTACGAACCCGCCTGCCGAAAAGCTCAAGAAGTAGGGACAGGAGAATCCCCAGCCCAAAGCCAAGACCGAGGGATCCACCGAGGATCAAAGGCTTGTTCGGAAAACTCGGACGTTGCGGCGTCACTGCTTCGGCAAGGGTAGCAATCCCGGTATCCGCGATCGAGGCTTCCTGTCGGAGCTCGGCGATCCGGGCCATCGATTTGTTGTATTGCTCCCGCCGCAAATTCACGTCCGATTGCAGCTGAGTTAGACGTTCGATCTTGTCGCGCTGCTGGATGACCTTCGACGTCTGTTGGGCGACTTCGCGCTGCAGTGCGCTTGCGCTCGCAGAAGCTGCGCCAGCTGCTGCGCCGGCGGCCGCTTGCGACGCGGACATCTCTTGCGCAACGATTTGGGCCAGAGCGGCGCGCTGCGCCCTCAGTTGGATCATCTGCGGGTGGTTGGGGCCAAGGTTCTTGGACGCTTGGGCAATCGCCGCGTCGATCTGAGCGAGCTGGTTTGCAGACGGCGCGCTCACCGGCATGGCCGGAGCGACCATGGTCGGCGCCGCGGCTTGGCCCGCTAGAGCCCGCAGGCGCGCCGTGTCCACGTCGGTATCACCCTGCATGATCACGCCGTGCTCTTTTTCAAAAGCAGTCTTCGCGGCATCCGCAGCGTTGAGCAACGCACGCTCCTTAGCCGCTTGGGTCTCATACCAGTCGGCGGTGCGCGTGGCCTCCCGTCGACGGGTGTCGAGGGTGGATTCGATGTAGGCATTGCGCAAGGCGTCAGCCATCGACTTGGCCTCGGCTGGAGTTGACGCGCGATACCCGATCTCGAGGATATTCGTTCCCGATACGACCTTCACCGTGGTGGCCGCGATAATTCGTTGGGCAAGCCACCGGCGAATGTCCATGCCGCCGTTGTTGGTGGTTTGGTATTGAGTAATAACATCCGGACTGGACGCCCAGTTGAGTTGATCAACAGCCTTGCCAGCGACTTCGTAGTCCTTGATCAGTTCGGTCTGCGTCGCGATGTAGGTTCTCGACCCGACGCTGGAAATCACTTCACCCGTAACGGGATCGGGTTTCAGCGTGTTTAGCATCACTCGTGACACGGCCTCATATCTCGGCGGCACGATTAGGATCGCGATGAAGGCGCCGATGACCGTGCAAATTGTCGTCGCAAGCGTCACCCAGCGATGGGCCCAGAGAATTCTTAAGAACTGAAAGAGGCTCATTTTTTACCTCAGGACCAATCGCTTATTCAAAATAGGCGCTCACCAACGACGAGCACGTCTCCGGGCTCAATCGTCGCATCGCCAGCCAGTTTGACTTTCTTGCCGCCACGGTTGACCTGCACCTTCTTGTCCGAACCCGACGCCGTCAGACCGCCCGCACGCGCAATGGCTTGGCGAACCGTCATGCCGGTCTTCATCGGGAAGGGGCCCGGCGAGTTTACCTGCCCAGATATGTAGAAAACCTCTGCAACAGGCGCGAAGATCTTATCACCAGGCGTGACGAAGGGGTCTTTAGTCAGATCGCCCGTCGACAACGCGTCAATCATGTAGCGCGTTTCGGTCCCGGTTTCGGAACGGACGACCAGATAGTCGGCGGCGTCGACGCGAACACCGCCGACGCGGGCCATGATCTCCGACAATCGATACTGTCGGTTGATAGGAACAAGACTAGGAGAACCAACCGCGCCGAGAACAGTGACGTAGCGGCTAGCGTAGCTCACGACCTCGACGTTGATTACCGGACTAGCGTAGAATCCGCCCGCCTTCAGCGCCTGAGCGACTTCGTCTCCAAGCTGACGCGGGGTCTTTCCCTGTGCGATCATCTTGCCGAGCAAATTGAGCTGGACCGTGCCGTCGGTATATACGCGGGCCCGCAGCCTGTCGGGCTGCCCCACAATTTCGATCTCGATGACATCCTCTGGGCCGAGGATGTACTCGGTGGGGGCGGCCCCGCCTGAGGCTTGCGGAACGCCGCCTTGGGCAGGCTGCATCGGCGTCACCGGCGGCGCGACGGCCGCTGACGTTTGTGCAGACGCAGCTACCGGCGCGCATGCCATGACAAGACAGAGCAACACGAACCTCAGATGGGCGGCACTAACTACCATCAACCTATTCCTATCTCGATCTAGAAGGACACGTCGGCGCTTATGCCGACGCGGTTGTTTGTATAGTCAAATTGCGGCGCGTTGGTGGTTCGCTCCTCGTGTCCCGCGCTCAGAACAAAGGAGAGGCGCCGACTTTGCGCATACCTGACGCTGGCGAAATACGTGGTCATATCCGAATCTGTCAGCTGGATGATCGGATCCGGCAATAGCCCTGAGGACTTTCGACTAACGGTTCCGACGCCCGCGCTTACCGAAATCCGGGAGCTGACATCGTAGTCGCCAGAAAGTCGGTAGGTTTCGGCTAGGTCGTAGGAGCGACCAATGCCTGACGACGGGGTCACTGAACGGTCAAATAGGGCCTGGAATCTCAAGCGGCTACTGGCTCGGTAGGACAAGCTCGCAGAATAGGCGGTGGTCTCAAGCCGCTCATTCGATCTCTCCAGCAATGGAGGCGCATTCTGATCCACCATCGTATAGGCGACCGTAACAGAACCTTGAATTCGCGCGCCCAACTGCCGCTCATATGTCACCCCGAGGGCCGCCAAGTCGTAGCCGGCGTCAACCAAGCGGTTTGGGTATTTCGTCGTTTCGCTATTGCCAAAGATTGTCAGGGTTCCAAGAGCAGGTCGGGAGTACGTCGCTCCCAGCATCATCGCCGTGCGCTCGGAATCCGAATTCTCAAGGAAAGTTAGATCGTTGCTGACCCAGTCCTTTGACACAGAACCTACCACGCCAAATCCCGTTTGACGCCGGCATGTCACGTCGATCGCGGCCGTCATTGTTTCCTGGATGTTTTCGACATTGTCGATCAGCGTGGGGTTATCAATCTGATTGACGCCCCGCGTATAGCCGCCGTTCAGCGTGGCGGTACATGGCCCTGCCCGACCAGTTGCACCGCCGCTGACATCGTACCGCTCGCGGTTAAGCTGCGTGTTCTTATCGTAGAAAGAATACCCTAGCGCCCCTCTGAGAAAGACCGTTTGCCGTCCGACAGGGAGCAGCAGATCGACGGTGGCGGCAGGCGTAATTATCGTGTCGGACAAGGTCAAACCACGCGCTTCAGCCTGCGCCTTGTTGGTTCGACTTACATTTGAATGGTGCTCAACTTGGCTCGTGAGACCAAAGTCTAGCCTGCGTGCCTCCTGAGCCGCCGCCTGTGAGGACAGCGAAGCTGCACCTATTACGACGCCGACGGCCGTTCTAACGTAGAACATAATCAAACTATCCCCTCGGCCCCGATAAATTACTGTTCGAACGATAGCGAAGAGATATCGCCGAGAATCTGCCACCGCACGTGAAAAGCAAGAATGGCGCCAGCCTCGACGCCCGCACCAAGCCAACCTTGCTTAGAATACTCCGGAAACAATTCAACATTCGTCACCAACCTAGCGGCGGTTTAGAATGATGCGTCGCACCGTGCCGGCGAAATTGTGCGCCGCCTCCCCGAGATCGGCCCGTTTCGCGGCTTCCTCAACCAACGTTCCCCGCATCACCGGTTTAGGTTGCGCCGTGACCATGAGCGCCGCGACGCGCGCCGCGACCATTCGCTTTCGGCGCGCCTGGGAGGGCTGCATCAAATCGATTTCGCCCGGAGCGAGTGGCTCGATCGAAAGCGCCCGAGCGCCGATCGCGCTTTCCAGCAGGCGTTCGCCAGTTTCAGTACGGCTTATGATGAGACTGCGGCCATCCTGCTCTTCGAACGTCGGATACCCCGTCTCCCCGCCGTACCAGGCATCGGCGCAGGCGATATCCGCTACGCCTCCGACCGCGTCGGGACAAATTTTGCAACGGAACTGCACTTCCTTGGAGAGGTGCCCGCCCCAGCTATCGGCGTAGCTCATCTTGATCACGCGCCCATCGCGCGTCGTCGCAGCCGCGGTGCCGGGCCAGCCCTGCCCTCTGTACCTGAACGCCGTCACTTCATCGCGTCTGGTGCCCATAGTCGCCAGGATCCGCTCAACGCCGTCGTGGCTCGGCATGCCGCCGCAAAAGAATGATAGTGTGAAGGCGACATGCGCCGCGACGCGGGTGTCGGCTAAGCCCAAACGGCGCAAGGCTGAGACGTCACATGGCTTTCCAACGAAGGCCATTGATCCACCTTCCGATAGCGCGCCCTCGATCTGCGCCAAAGGCGAAGAGGCTGTGTAGCGAGAGCCTGCGCCAGCAATCACCTCGGCCGGGGTGCGGGAGCAGGTGGTTATGTTGCGCGTGGGATTTTCCGGATCAGCCTTCACGTGGATCACGCGATCAATGACGCCGGCCGTCAGAGCATGGATGAGCAACGCCGAGAGGGCGCCTCCTGACGACCCTTCGTAGCGCACATCCGGATCGACAGCGTGGCCGGTCGCGATACGCCGCCATGCGCCCCAATACGGATGTATGTTCGTTCCAGCGTCCCATTGGGCGACGACTGCGCCGGGACAGGCCGTCGCGATGACGTTCTCAGCGGCGGCGGATACTGCGCCTGTTTGCACCGGTCGAGCGTAGCCCGGTGGCGTAATTTTCATCTCTATCGCATCGCCGGCTACTGATGCGCAAAGGCCGCAACCCGTGCAGAGTTGCCCGCTGACGACCCGGTCGACCGTTTTCGAACGCTGCACTACGAGTTCCCAGCGACGCTGGTGAAGAGCGCACGAAGCTCCGCGCGATAGGCGTCCAGCAAAGCTCCCACCTTCTTCATTCCGTTAGCCATGTCAGCGGCGAGTTCGGCTCGGCACTCCAGTCCGTTCATCACGTAGGCATGTGCCTCGGCCACGCTGAAACCCTGAACCGGTACAAGCCACCTGTACCCAAGCATTCCGAATAGGCCGGTGAACTTGCGGCTATAGGCCACCGGGACGACGGGGGTTCCCGACGAGTAGGCGGCAATGCAGGCGTGCATCCGGGCGGCTACCAGGAAGTCGAGGCCTGAGATGAACGACTTCGCGTCAGACGGCCCCGCGAAATCCGGAACTCGAATCACGCCAGGAAACTCGACCGCCAGCCTGTCAGCGACACGGCCATCGTCATCCCACGGATCACTGGCGTGCAGGGCGTGGGTGACGAGGTTGACCTCGACATCCGACCGCGCCGCCAATTCACCGATCAGGCCACGCATAAGTTGCGCGTAGTTGAAGCCGAGGCCAAACCGGTTTCGACTGCTCTCGGCTTCGTTGAACAACAGCCCCGAAACGTTGACGCCTACTCTCAGGCGCGGGCGGCCGCGCTGGGCACTGCGGTCCTCGAAGGGCAGCGCAAAGGCGACATCAACGGACAGGACTCCATTGGCTCGTGGGGCCAGTTCGGCCAACGCCTGCAACGACATCTCATCACGGGCCACGACCGCCCTCGCCCCGTTGAGTGCAGGCCGCGCCAACACGCGATACACCGCCTTTGTGAAGGGTCCGATTGTCTGAGGTGAAAGGACGAGCGGGCGCCCCCGCGCAATCGCCATCATCTTTGTAAGCCAAAGGAAACCAAACCGCTTTGGTCCATAGATTTCCGCGAAACTATCGCCCGCGCCGATATCGAGGATGCAGTCCTGCGCGCCGACCTCAGACCAAAAACCTGATGGAGATAGCAAGACGCGGGTATCGATCGGATAGTGGGTCGCGTCGCTCTCTGCGACATAGGGCGCATTCTGTTCTCGCATTCCCAATATGGTGAAACGCGGATCCAGGCCCATCTCGCGCGCCACGTCGCGAGCTATGGCCAGGTTCGCGAGCGTCAGCGCGCCAACACCCAAGTTCCCAGAGCTCGGCGAATGCCAGAGCAATCCAACGCGCAGGCCTTTAGTCATGGCGGGCGGCGCCGCATGTCACATGACCAATTCTTGGATCGTAACTCATCGGTCTTGATGCTCACTTTCGAGGCGAACGACGCGGCGGTTGTTCATCCGGTCGCCGCGCCTTCTAAACTAGCGCCGCCCGCCGCGCACTGGAGCAATAGCGCCGACTTCCAAACGGAATGTAATCGAAAGCGACACCACCTACTGCCGTTCGACATCGGCCGCTAAGCGATGCCCAAGAAAAAGGGCGCACGCCCTGCGGCGCGCGCCCGAAAGCTTCGAACCGCGGCGGCTGCTAGACGTAGACGAAGCCGATCGCGTCAGCTTTCAAATGGTGGGAATCCACACCAGACAGCGTGATTGTTTCACCGCTGCTGAAGCTCACGACGGTGTCGGGGCCGGTGTCGACGACGATCGCCTTTAGGCCCGCCTTCAGGAAGGCGGAGATGTCCAGCACGTCGCGGCCGCCGGCCCCAAAGTCGGTGATCG
>JAVBXP010000021.1 GCA_030824495.1 bacterium | reverse complement strand
CGGGAGCTCCCCCAGAGGGGGAGCATCTAGGCGCGAGCTTAGCCCAGCAACACCGTGCGGATCGCGCCGGTCAGGCGGGCAAGTTCCTCGTCCGTCGTGACATAGGGCGGGGCGAGGTAGACGACCTTGCCCATCGGGCGGATCCAGCAGCCTTGCTCGACAAAGGCCATGCAGAGCGGGCCGGTTTCCACCGGGTGATCGAACTCCACCACGCCGATGGCGCCGAAGGTGCGCACATCGACGACGCCAGGCGCCGCGCGGCAAGGCTCCAGCCCCTCAGTCAGGGCGGCGTTGATCCGCGCCACGTCGGCCTTCCAGGTCCCGGTCTCGAAAAGGTCCAGCGAGGCGTTGGCCGCCGCGCAGGCCAGCGGATTGCCCATATAGGTCGGGCCATGCATCAGGGCCGCGCCGGCGTCGTCGGACCA
The DNA here is from genome assembly GCA_030824495.1 of bacterium. Taxonomy (GTDB): domain Bacteria; phylum Pseudomonadota; class Alphaproteobacteria; order Caulobacterales; family Caulobacteraceae; genus Phenylobacterium. The sequence continues at coordinate 145,586 of JAVBXP010000021.1, read as the reverse complement.
GAACGCCTCGAACACGCTCTTGCGCGCGATCGCCGCCGACAGCGGCAGGGTGCCGCCGGTGAGCGCCTTGGACAGCGTCACGATGTCGGGGACGACACCCGAACCGGTGCAGGCGAACAGGTCGCCGGTGCGGCCGAAGCCGACGAAGATCTCATCGAAGATCAGCAGCACGCCGTGCTTGTCGGCCAGCCGCCGCAGGGTGCGCAGCACCTCGTCGCCATGGAACAGCATGCCGCCGGCGCCCTGGACCCTGGGCTCGACGATGATCGCAGCGATCTCAGCGCCGTGCTGGGTCAGGGCCGCGTCGAGCGCCGCCTCAGACGCCGCATCCACCGGCAGATCGACGACGTGCTGGGCCGGCATCACGCCCGCGAACAGGCTGTGCATGCCCTCCTCGGGATCGCAGATGGTCATCGTGGCCAGGGTGTCGCCGTGATAGCCGCCGCGGAAGCTGAGGAAGCGATTCTTGCCCGCCACGCCCTGGTTGATCCAGAACTGCAACGCCATCTTCATGGCGATCTCGACCGAGACCGATCCGCTCTCGGCGAAGAACACGTGGTCGAGGTCGCCCGGCAGCATCGCCGCCAGGCGTGTGGCCAGACGGTAGGCTGGCTCATGCGCCAGTCCGCCGAACATCACGTGCGGGGCGCGCGCGAGTTGCTCGGTCACGGCTGCGGCGATGTGGGGGTGGTTATAGCCATGCACCGCCGTCCACCACGAGGCGATGCCGTCCACCAGTTCGCGGCCGTCCTCCAGGATGATCCGGGCGCCCTCCGTGCGGGCGACGGCCAGCGGCGGCGGGGCGGTCTTCATCTGGCAATAGGGCCGCCAGACATGGGCCGCGCCTGTGGTCATCCAGTCCGGCTGCTTGGTCATACGCACGCTCCCAACATCTCCCAGGCGGGAGGGAAGGCGGCTTTAACCCACGGTCAACCTCGTGCATACCGCCCGGCCATGATCGACAGTCTTACCGCGTTCGCCCAAACCAAGCTCACCGGCCTCGAGGCGCGTAGCCTCAAGCGCACCCTGGTTCCGACGCACCGGCTCGACGGTCTCTGGGTGGAGCGCAATGGGCGGCGGCTGCTGTCCTTTTCTTGCAACGACTACCTGAACCTTTCCCACCATCCGGCGGTGAAGGCCGCCGCCATCGCGGCCGTTGAGGCGCATGGCGTTGGGGCGGGCGCGTCGCGGCTGGTGACCGGCGATCACCCGATCTTCACCGAGCTGGAGTCGCGGCTGGCCGCCCTGAAGGGCGCCGAGGCGGCCTGCGTCTTCGGCTCCGGCTATCTCGCCAATTCCGGGATCATCCCGACGGTGGTGGGGCAGGGCGACCTGATCCTGATCGACGACCTGGCCCATGCCTGCATCTGGTCGGGCGCGCAGCTGTCAGGCGCCCGCATCGTCGCCTTCCGCCACAACGACGTCGAAGACCTCGCCGCCAAGCTCGCGGCCTATCGCGCCGAGGCGGGCCGCGCGCTGATCGCGACCGACGGCGTCTTTTCGATGGACGGCGATATCGCCCCGCTGGACGAGATTAGCGCCCTGGCCCAGGCGCATAACGCCTGGCTGCTGGTCGATGACGCTCACGGCCTCGGCGTCGTGGGCGAGGGGCGCGGCGCGGCCGCGATGTTCCCGGGCGCCAAGGTCGACCTAGCCATGGGCACGTTCTCGAAGGCGCTGGGCGGCTACGGCGCCTATGTCTGCGCCAGTCAGCCGGTGATCGACCTGCTGAAGACCCGCTCGCGCACCCTGGTCTATACGACGGGCCTGCCGCCAGCGAACGCCGCAGCCGCCCTGGTCGCGCTCGACATCATCGCCAGCGATCCCGAGCTGGTCGCCGCTCCGCTCGCCAAGGCGCGCCGGTTCACGCGCGCCCTGAACCTGCCCGACGCCACCAGCGCGGTGGTGCCGATCCTGATGGGCGATGCCGACCGCACCCTGGCCGCAGCGCGCGAACTGGAGGCCCAGGGCTTCCTCGCTGTGGCGATCCGACCGCCGACCGTGCCCGAGGGGACCGCCCGCTTGCGGCTGGCCTTCACCGCCGCTCATCCCGACGCCGAGATCGACCGGCTGGCGGCGGCGGTGCGCCTGGTGATGAACCCATGACCCAGACCCTGTTTATCTCCGGCGCCCACACCGATGTGGGAAAGACCTATGTCGCCTGCGCGATCCTGCGGGCCGCCCGCGCCAAGGGACTTAGCGTCCAGGCCCTCAAGCCCGTGGTCAGCGGCTTTGATCCGCAGGACTGGAGCCAGAGCGATCCTGGCCGGTTGCTGGCCGCGCTTGGCCGGCCGTTGACCTTGGAGACCCTGGACGCGATCTCTCCGCTGCGGTTCGATGCGGCTTTGTCCCCGCCGATGGCCGCGCGACTGGAGAGCTATGACCTGCGTCTGGCGCAACTCACCGACTTCTGCCGAGCCGGGCTAGCGGCCAGCGCCGCCGACCTGACCCTGGTCGAGGGCGTCGGCGGGGTGATGTCGCCGATTTCCGAAGACGCTACGGGCCTTGACCTGATGCTGGCGCTCGGCCTGCCGACAGTGCTGGTCGGCGGCTCCTATCTGGGCGCGATCAGCCACACCCTGACCGCCATCGAGACGCTGCGCGCGCGGGGCCTGGCGATCCACGCCGTGGTGGTCAGTCAGAGCGCCGAGCCCGACGCGCCCGATTTCGTCCAGACCGTGGAAAGCGTCGCCGCCTTCGCCGGAGACCTGAGGGTGATCGCCGCGGCGCGGGGCGATCAGGACTGGGCCGCCCAGCTCGTCTAGATCACGCCCAGCGCGTCCCACATCGCCATGGCCAGGCCAAAGCCGCGCATGTCGCCGGTGGTGGTCGGGGCCATCTTGTTCATGACGTAGGCGAAGCTGGTGTGGGCATCCATGTCGATGATCGCGATCGACCCGCCATAGCCGCCCCAGAAGATGGTGTTGGGATTGGGCAGGGGCGTGACGCCGCCCGCGAGCCCGAAGCCGAGGCCAAAGCGGGCCGGCATGCCCAGGATCAGGTCCTGGCCCTCGACCTGCAGCTCCAGCGCCTTGCGGCAACCGGCTTCAGAGAGGAATCGGCGGCCCTTGGCGACACCGCCATTGGCCAAGATGGCATGGATTTCCGCCACCGACCGGGCGTTGCCGGTTCCACCGGCCGCCGGGATCTCCGCGCCGCGCCAGGCGCGGGTGCGGGTTTCGCTGACGTCGATGCCGGGATTGTTCGACATGTTGGCCTGCAGCTCGGACTCGGCGCGATCGGCGATGCCCGAGCCGGGCGGCGGCGCGATCAGGTCGGCGACCCTGGCGTCCTCTGAGGCGGGCAGGCCGATGTGGAAATCGGCCCCTAGCGGTTCGGCGATCTCCTCGCGGAACACCGTGCCCAGCGACTTGCCGGTGATGCGCCGGATGACCTCGCCGACCAGATAGCCCTGGGTCATGGCGTGATAGCCGGGCGCCGTGCCGGGCTCCCAGTAGGGCGCCTGGGCGGCGAGCAGGCTGGTGACCTTTTCCCAGTCGTAGAGGTCGTCCTTGGTGATCGGCTCCTTCCAGCCCGACAGCCCGGCGCTGTGGCTCATCAGGTGGCTGACCTTGACGTTCTCTTTCCCCGCCGCGGCGAATTCGGGCCAGTAGCGGGCGACGGGGGCGTCGAAGTCGAGCTCGCCGCGGTCGGCGACCAGCAGGGCGGTCAGGGCGGTCATCGTCTTGGTGGTCGAGTAGACGTTGACGATGGTGTCCTGTTCCCAGGGCCGGCTGCGCGCCTCGTCGGCGAAACCGCCCCAGATATCGACCACCGTCTCGCCTTCGAGCGTGGCGCAGAAGGCCGCGCCTATATCGGCGCCGCTGGCGAGGTTGGCGTCGAACGCCTCGCGCACCGGCGAGAACTTGTCGTGTACGAACCCGTCCGCTGTATCGCGAGCCATGGCCTACGCTCCCTGTCCTTCTCGTTGCCGATACTTAGGACGAGAGACGCGCGGCGATGCAAGCTTGGCCTAGTCGCCGGCCAAGTCGCGTTGGCGTTGGGCGATGCTCAGCACGATCATGCCGACCAGGGTGGAGATCACCGAGCCGACGATCACGCCCATGCGGACTTCCGTCTGCGCCAGGGTGTCGTTCGGATCGAAAGCCAGGCCGCCGATGAAGAGGCTCATGGTGAAGCCGACGCCGCAGAGTAGCGAGACGCCGTAGAGCTCCAGCCACTTCGCGCCGGTGGGCCGTCTCGCGAGCTTCAGGCCGATAACCAGGGCCGCGACCCCGAAGACGCCGATCTGCTTGCCGACGAACAGGCCGAGCGCGATGCCCAGCGGCACGGGATTGAACAGGGTGGAGAGCGACAGGCCCTGGAACGAGAACCCGGCGGCCGCGAAGGCGAACAGCGGCAGGATCAGGAAGGCCACATACGGATGCAGGCTTTCCATGAAGTGCTTCAGCGGCCCCTCGTGTCCCGGCTTGCGCGGGTCGATCGGCACGGTCATGGCCGCGGCCACGCCGGCCAGCGAAGTGTTGACGCCGCTCTTGAGGCAGAAGGCCCAGGCCAGGGCGAAGCACGCCGCATAGAAGAGATAGGGCGCGGTCTTCCACTGCGACATCAGGGCCATCAGGCCGATGGCCGCGGCCGCGCCGCCCAGGGCGTAGAGATTGACGTCCGAGGTGAACAGGATCGCGATCAGCGCCACGGCGCCGAGATCGTCGGCGATGGCTAGGGTCAGCAGGAAAATCCGCAAGGATGACGGTAGTCGCGGCGCGGCCACGGCCAGGGCGGCGAGCGCGAAGGCGATGTCGGTCGCGGTCGGGGTCGGCCAGCCCTGCGGCGAGCCGTTCGCTCCGGCGTTGATCAACAGATAGACCAGGGCCGGCGCGGCCATGCCCCCGATCGCGGCCAGCACCGGCAGGGCCAGTCGCCGGGGGTTGGACAGCTCGCCCCTCAGGATCTCGTGTTTGATCTCCAGCCCGACGACGAAGAAGAAGATCGCCATCAGCCCGTCCTTGATCCACTTGTAGACCGGCTTCACCTCGTGGAAGGGACCGATCTGGACGGGGATCTCGTGCTTGATGAAGGCGAAGTAGTGCTCGGACCAGGGCGAGTTGGCGAGCAGGACGGCCGCCAGGGCCGCGGTCGTCAGGATCAGACCTGAAGCGCTTTCGGTCTTCAGGAAATCGAGGGTAATTCTGCGAGCCATGCTGCCGGTTAGCATGGCCTTGACCGCGTAACACGGCAATCGGGCGTTGTTGGCGTCGATGTGATCGCGTCGGCGCGCTTGCCGCCGGGCGGTCGGTGCTCCATCTGGAACCCATGCCCGTTTCCCCCGCCTATCGCCCCGATCCGCGTGTCCAGGAGTTGGGGGGCGAGTTCGCCGACCCGGTGGCCGCCGCAGACTTCCCGATGACCACCCTACGGTTCCGCAACGACCGGGCTGCGGCCAGCGTCGGGCTCGACACCCTTACCGACGCCGAGTGGATCTCGCACTTTGGTCGGTTCACACCTTTGCCCGGCAACCTGCCTCAACCGTTGGCCCAGCGATATCACGGCCACCAGTTCCGCGTTTACAACCCCGACCTCGGCGATGGTCGCGGCTTTACCTTCGCCCAGCTGCGGGAGACGGGTAGCGACCGACTGCTGGAACTCGGCACCAAGGGATCGGGCCAGACGCCCTGGTCGCGGGCCGGCGATGGGCGACTGACCCTGAAGGGCGGCGTTCGCGAGGTGCTGGCCACCGCCATGCTGGAGGCGCTGGGCGTACCAACCTCGCGCACCTTCTCCTTGATCGAGACCGGCGAGGAACTCGTGCGCGGCGACGAGCCCAGCCCGACCCGCTCGGCGGTGCTGGTGCGCCTCTCGCACAGCCATGTCCGTTTCGGCAGCTTCCAGCGCCATGCCTACTTCCAGAGCGCTGAGCGGATCGGCCAGCTCGTCGATCACGTGATCGAGCTCTATTATCCCGAACTGGCCGATGCGTCGGATCGGGCGACCGCTCTGCTGGGCGCCGTCGCGGCCCGCGCCGCGCGGCTGACGGCGCGCTGGATGACCGCCGGCTTCGTCCACGGCGTGCTCAATACCGACAATATGAACATCACCGGCGAGAGCTTCGACTACGGCCCCTACCGGTTCTTGCCGCGCAACGATCCTAACTTCACCGCCGCCTACTTCGACACCTCGGGCCTCTACAGCTTTGGCCGCCAGCCGGAGACGGTGTTCTGGAACCTGCAACAGCTTGCCGGGACCTTCACCCTGGTCGCGCCGCAGGAGGGATTGGTCGAGGTCCTGAACAGCTTCGGCCCTGCCTATCGCGCCGAGCTGGCCGCGGCGATGTTGGCGCGGTTGGGGCTCAAGAGCCAGTCGGAGGAAGCCGACGTGGCGCTGGCCAATGCGGCGTTCCGGGCGATCGCCGAGGGCGGGGACCGGCTGCGCTGGGAGCCATTCTTCTTCGACTGGTTCACCGGCGATGAGACCCGCGCCCTGGCGAGCCTGCGAGGCGACATCTATGCAGGCGAGGCGTTTGCGAGCTTCCGCGAATTCCTGAAGACCTTCGAGCGCGATCGGCCCGAGCGGCTGGCGGCCGACTACTTCGCCGCCGCCGAGCCGCAAGAGCTGCTCTACGAAGAAATCGAGGCGATCTGGGCTGACATCGCCGAGCGCGACGACTGGAGCGCCATGCACGCCAAGCTCGCGTCGATCGAGACAGCGAGGCTGGCCTACCAACTAGGCTGAGGCGGGCTTTCGCGACGCCGTTTGCGCCAGGACCACCCCTCCCAGGGCGATCGCTGCGCCCAGCGCCTGGACCGGACCCAGGGCCTCGGCAAACAGCAGCCAGCCCAGGACGGCGGCGACCACTGGCTGCACCAGCACCACGACCGAGGCGGTGGCTGCGGGGAGCCGGCCCAGGGCCCAGGCGATCGAGCCTTGGCCGGCGACGTGCATGACGCCAAGCGCGACGAGCGCGGCCCAACCTCCGTTGGTGATCGGGAAAATGTCCTCGCCCAGAACCAGGGCGGCGGCGAGCAGCAGCGGGGCGCTGGCGACGCCCGACCAGAACATCACCCGCGTGGCGCCGACGCTGCGGCGGGCGGCGCTTATGGCCAGGAAGTAGAGCGCGTACCAGACCGCCGTGGTCAGGGCCAAGGCGTCGCCCAGCGGCGGGTTGGCGCCGGCCGCGTGTTCGCCGCGCCCGACCGCCATCAGCCACGCGCCGGCGACCGCCAGTCCCACGGCTGCGACGAACAGCTTGGCCGGGCGCTGCTTGAGGAAGATCCAGGCGGCGGCGGTGACGACGACCGGCGTGAGATTGGTCAGCACCGTGGCGTTGGCCACCGAGGTAAAGTGGATGCTGTAGTGCCAGAACCCGAGGTCGCAGGCGAAGGCCACGCCCGCCAGCAGGGCGAACTTCGACGGCCGTCCGACGCCGCCGTCGGTCCGCATGGCGATCAGCGCCAGCAGCGGCATGGCGAAGGTCACCCGCCAGAAGCCGATGGCCGCCGGACCCGCATCGGCCAGCCGCACCAGGATCGGCGCCAGGCCGATGATCGCCGCGCCGGTCACCAGGACCGCTAATGCCTTGGCGTGGCCGGTGTCGCGCACGGCGGTCACTTCAGTCAAAACCCATCTCCCGCCGCAGGTCGCCTGGGGTCACGCCCTGCGCCCGCAAATCTCTCAAGGTCTCGGCCTTGTCGCGCTTGGCGAACCGCTTGCCGTCGGCGCCTGTAAGCAGCCGGTGATGGCGATAGATAGGCGTCGGCAGGTTCAGCAAGGCCTGGAGCAGGCGTTGGACGTGGGTGGCCTCGAACAGGTCCTGGCCGCGGATCACATGGGTGACCCCTTGCAGGGCGTCATCGACCACGACGGCCAGGTGATAGGCCACGCCGACATCCTTGCGCGCCAGCACGACATCGCCGCCCAGGGCGGGGTCGGCGGTGATCAGGCCATGTTCGCCATTGGGGCCGTGTCCTTCCTCGCGGAAGGTGAGGGGGCGATCGCCAAGCGCGGCCTCTGCTGCGTCGAGCGACAACCGCCAGGCATACGGTTCGCCGGCCGCCAGGCGCGGGGCTTCCTCATCGGCGGGCAGGGGGGCTCCGCACCAGGCATCCATCGCTCCATGCGGGGCGCGGCCGATATCCTCGGCGATCTCCCTGCGGGTGCGGAAGCAGCGATAGATCAGGCCGGACGCCGCCAACGCCGCGAGCGGGGCCTGGTAGTCGTCGAGATGCTCCGATTGCCGCCGCACCGGTACGTCCCAGCCCAAGCCTAGCCAGGCCAAGTCTTCATGAATGGCGGCCTCGAACTCTGGCCGAGACCGGGTCGTGTCGATGTCCTCGATGCGTAGGATGAAGCGTCCGCCGGCGGCGCGAGCGGCCTCGTGCGCGCTCAGGGCCGAGAAGGCGTGACCCCGGTGCAGGTAGCCGGTCGGCGAAGGGGCGAAGCGGGTGACGAACACCCAAAGACTTCTAGTCCGTGCGGGCGTGCCCGAAAATGCCCATGTGTTCAAAGACGCCGCGCAGGAAAGCCTCCTCGCCGCCCATCGTGACCTTCAGGTGATCGAACTGCTTGAAGGCGACCATTTCGGCCAGGCCGTGCGCGGCGCACCAGGCGGCCGTGGTGGCGAGTTCCAGTTCGGTCTCGTCCATCGGCGAGGCCCCGGCCTCGACCAGGGTGTCGCGCACCTGGCAATAGGCGCTGTCGTTGTCGGCGTGCAGGTGATCGGGCAGGTTTTCCTTGTCGCGCGAGCAGTCGTACATCACGCGGTAGAGCGCCGGGTTGTCGCGGGCGAACTTCACATAGGCCACGCCTAGCGCGGTCAGCTTGTCGCGGACCGAGGTCTGCTTGGCGCGGGCGTCTGTCATCAGCTCGTTCAGAAGATCCCAGCCCTCGTGGGCCACGGCGTCCAGCAGTTCGCCCTTGTCCTTGAAGTGGTGATAAGGCGCAGCCGGACTGACGCCAGCCTCGCGGGCGACCGCGCGCAACGACAGGGCCGTGGGACCTTCGTTTTCCAGCAGTCGTCGAGCCGCATCGATCAACGCGCGGCGAAGATCGCCATGGTGATAGGGCCTGTTGTCGGCGGCTGCAGCTTCTCTCATGACGGCCACTCTAAATCTGAATCTGGACGCCGTAAAGATCATCTTGACGGCGTTTAGATCGGTGTTATCTTAACATCGTTCAAATAACAAACGCCCTCGCTCCCCCGAGGGTTTCAAACTGGAAGGTGTGTGTAATGTCTCTCGCTCGTTTGACCTCTTTCGAACGTCTTTTCGACCGGTTCGTCCCTGTCGCCCTGGTGGTGCTCAGCATCGGCCTGGCGGCGGCCACGGTGAGCGTTGGCGGCTAAGCCCGCGTCAGTAACGCTTGATTTCGAAAGGGGACCCCGTCGGGTCCCCTTTTTGTTGCGCGCAACGGCCCATGCAATTTCGAATAGCTTACATCGTAAAATGTATCTGTACATCGTTTAGATGTGAGCCTATCTAAACATCGTCCAGATCGGACGCGGCTTCGTCGAGGCGGGGCTTCAAACCAAACCGACAGGAACGAAACAATGTCTGCTCTCACCAATCTCGGCCGCTTCTTCGACACCAGCGTCGCGGTGGTCTTCGTCCTCATCAGCTTGAGTCTGGCCGGCGCCACCGCCCTCGTGGGCGTCTAATGCCTGCAGCGCGCGTCCCGCCCGGGACCAATTTTCCCGGACGGGGTGCTTGCGCTGGTCATGGAGCTGTCTCAAATTCTGACCTATAATTCTCAGGTCACGGGAGTCTCCCGCGCGGGCGATTCGCCGGATGCTCGGATCGCGAAAGGGGGCCTGTCTTCAGTCTCTACCCGCACCCCATAAGAGCAGCTCTGCTCTCCGGGAGGCCCGGCCATGCAGGTGCTTAGTCACCCGCCCTCCGGCTGGCCCTGCCTTGTGCTGAACGCGGACTTCCGTCCCCTCAGCTACTATCCGCTGTCCCTCTGGCCGTGGCAGGAGGTGATTAAGGCGGTGTTCCTTGATCGCGTCGATGTGGTCTCGACCTACGACCAGGAAGTCCACTCTCCCTCATTCGCCATGCGGCTTCCGAGCGTCGTCTCGCTGAAGCACTACGTGCCGCAAGATCGGCCACCGGCCTTCACGCGCTTCAATCTGTTCCTGCGCGATTCCTTCTCCTGCCAGTACTGCACGGTGGGGGAGGATCTGACCTTCGACCACGTCGTGCCGCGCTCGCGTGGCGGGCGTACGACCTGGGAAAACATCGTCACGGCCTGCGCGCGGTGCAACCTGGCCAAGGGGGGGCGCACGCCGCACGAGGCCCACATGCACCCCTTCAACCAACCGCGCCGCCCGACGGCCCATGAGCTGCAGGATCGCGGCCGCAAGTTCCCACCGCACCACCTGCACAAGAGCTGGCTCGACTACCTCTACTGGGACATCGAGCTGGAGGCCTAGGGCTCGCCTATTTCGCCGGCAGGACCCGCATGGCCAGAACTTCGCGATTGGGGCGGCTGATGCCGTAGAGCACGCCGGGCTGGCTTTCATCCCAGTCGATCGCCTGACCCTCGACCGGTACGCCGATGGTCCCGACGTGGTCGAGCACCGCTCCGCCCTTAGGCAGGGTCAGGATGTAGAGCTCGGGATGATCGTGGCCGGTGATATAGAGCCGGCCGTCCGGACCCCAGCCGCCGCCCGACGAACTCATCGGCTTGAAGCGTTCCAGGATCGACGGCGGGAAGCTCCAGCTTTGCGTCTTGCGCCATTGATCGTCGAACCGCACCAAGGCGGTGTGCCGGTGATCGCGCGGCGCCTCGCCGCCCTTGCCGTCATAGTTGGCGAACGCCGCCCACCAGGCGCCGTCCTTGCGGTCGATCCAGGTGATCGAGCCGGTCCCGAGGCCCAGCGCCACGGTGCGCAGGTGGGTCATGGTCGCCGGATCGAAGAACTCCACCGAACTGGTCTGCGGGACCGCTGGGAAGTTGGAACTGGCGCAAACCAGTTCCTTGCCGATCACGGCGCAGGAATTGATGTGCGGATAGCGGGAAGGCTCGCCCTTCCACTCGGCCACCTTCATCCCGGTCTTCTTGTCGTACTTGGCGATAGTGGAGTTGGCGACGGCGTAGACGTGGTCGCGATCGACGGCCACGCCTTGGCGCGCTTCGGGGGCCGAGTAGCGGCGCAGAACTTCGGCCGACCGCGAGGGGGCGGTCGCCTCCTGGGCGTGGGCGGCCGAGGCGACGAGCGCCCCGGCCAGAACCAGATACCTGATCATTGCTGTCGTCCTCAGAAGTTCAACGCCGCGCCGACCCAGTAGGTGCGGCCGTAATTGGCCCACTCTTGCAGGTAGCGGCGGCCTGGGCCGGTGACTTCCTGGCGGCCGGTGTTCGAGAGGTTCTGGCCCTCGACGAAGACGGTCAGGTTGTCGTTGAAGCGCCAGGAGACGCTGGCGTCGAACAGGTGACGGCCCTTCCAGTACTGGTCGGAGTTCGGGTTGGCGTCGTTGATCGTTTCGAGCTGCCCGCCGATGTAGTTGTGCGAGACCCGGGCCTCGAACGGACCGCGCTGGTAGTAGATCGACTCGTTCGTCGTGATCTCAGGCTGCTGGTACAGGCCGGTGACCCGCGGCCCGGCCGAGGTCAGGAACGTGAACTCGGTGTCCAGCCAGGTGATGTTGCCGTTGAAGCCGAACCCGTCGAAGGGCTCGGGCAGGAAGGTGAAGGCCTGCTGCACGGCGAATTCCACGCCGCGGATCTTGGCGGATTCGGCGTTGCGCGGGGTGGAGACCAGCACGCTTTCCGGGCCGCGTCCGACGTCCAGCGTCTGGGTCGAGGACAGGGTGAAGATCTCGTTCTCAATCTCCTTTGAGAACACCGCCAGCGAGACCATGCCGTCGCGCGGATAATATTCGACCGACAGGTCGAGGCCCCGGCTTTCGCGGGCCTTCAGGTCGGGATTGCCACGCGAAAGCGTCGCCTGGCTGCCATCGAAGCTGAGGTTCTCGGTGGCGGCGAGCGAGCCATAGTCCGGGCGGCCGATGGTGTTGGTCCAGGCCGCGCGAACGATCAGGTCCTGCATCGGCTTCCATTCCAGGTGCAGGCTGGGCATCCAGTTGCCGTAGGAACCGGAGTTGCTGACTGGGGTCAGCACGCCGCCGACGCTGCGCACGGCGTCGGACTCAACCTCGGTGCGCTCGTAGCGCAGGCCGCCCAGCAGGGTGAAGTCGCCCCACGAATAGCTGGCCTGGGCGTAGCCGGCGTAGATGTCTTCCTGGACTTCATAGTCACCTGTCGGGGCGGTGACGCTGGTGACGAACCGGCCGCGATTGGCGTTGAAGAAGGCCATGGCCTGGCTGGCGTCGATGCGCGGCGAGAGCAGGTAGCGGCCGGCGATCAGTTCGCTGGGACCGGGCTTGTCGACCTCGGCCAGGGTGTAGACGAAGCCCGATCCGGCCCGATAGTTGGTCTGGCTGGAGTTGAACTCGCGCTTGGTGCTGCGCAGCAGGCCGCCGAACTTGGCTTTGAGGTTACGATCGTCCGCGCCCTGGTCGAAGGCCAGGTCGAAGCGGACCTGAACGGTCTTTTCTTCCGTTTCGGTCAGCGCGTCGCGGTGCTGTTGGAGCACGAAATTGGCCGGGTCGCGCGCGACCGCGTCGTTCACCGAGGTGAAGACCGGGAACAGCGGATTGGTGGTGTCGTAGTTGAAGGCGTAATTTCCGGCCTGGGCGTCGACCGTGCGGAACTCCACCGAGTGGTTCGGCACCTCAAGCGCCGCCTGCGAGTAGACGAGGTCGCCGGACGCCGTCCACTGCGGGGCGAAGTCCCAGCTGAACTCGGTCCGCGCCAGGCTGATCTCGCGTTTGGTGATCGGCTGGTTCAGTTGAACGACGCCGCGGCCACGGGCGAAGAAGCCGCTGGTCGGGGTCTGGTTGGCCACATTGCCCAGCGGCTCGACGCGGTACTCGATCCGCTCCTCGTCGTCCTCCATGCGCGCAAACAGGCCCGAGGCCTCCCAGCGGAAGGTGTCGGTCGGACGGTATTCGATCTTGGCGTTCACGCCGCTGCGCTGCTTGGTGTTGTTGTACCAGAACAGGCGGCTGTAGGTCGGAACCTGGATGCCGTTGCCGGTGGGAGCGCCGGAGGCGACGGGCGCGCCTGCGGCCGTGTACTCCCGCACCGACGGGTCCTGCGATTCCACCTGCGGGATGTCGTAGTCGAGCTGCTCGTGCGAGGCGCCGATCACCACGCCCCACTGGTCCTGATCGCCAAAGGTCATGCCGGTGGCGAAGGCCAGGCGATAGGACGGCTTGTCGTTGCGCACCCCGCCGCTGCGTTCATAGTCGCCATAGGACGCCATGCCGTTGAAGAACGGACGGCCCATGTCGAAGGCGCTGCGGGTGGTGACGTTGATGACGCCGCCGATGGCGTTGCCGTCGTGCTCGGGCGTGACCGTCTTGATCACTTCCAGCCGGCCGGCCATCACCGAGGGCACGATATCCATCGGCACGGTGCGGCCGCTTTCATCGACCGAGGCGACCAGGGCGCCGTCGATGGTGGTGCGGTTGTAGGTCGAGCGCAGACCCCGGATGACCGGGAAGCGCGGCTCGCCCTGGTCTTCCATCACCGAGATCCCTGGGATGCGGCGCAGGGCGGCGGCGGTGTTGTGGTCGGGCAGTTTGCCGATGTCGTCGGCCGAGACGACGTCGGCGACGACGAAGGTCTCGCGTTTCACGGCGATGGCGGCGCGTTGAGCCTCGCGCGCGCCGGTGACGACGATCTCGTCGACAGCGCCGTCATCGGCGGCGAGCTCGTCGGCCATCGCATGGCCGGAGAGCGCCGTGGTGGCGAGCAGGAAGGCGGCGCAACCGCGCGCGCGATAACCGAAAGACATAGGCAAACCCCCGATCAAACTGAGATCGGGGGAGTAGGAAGCCTGCGCGACGATGCGGTGACTGCGCGATGACGGGATTACGAAACACCCGGGTCGGCGGACCTAGCCCTGGCGCGCTAGCAGCACGAGCGCCAGCAGCGCCTGGCCCGCGAAAATCGCCACGAGGATGTTGGCGAAGGGTTGTTTGCGGGTCTTGTGGCGAAAGGCCTGCTGGGCCAGCACGCCCCCGAGGCCGCCCCCGATCGCCGCCAGGCCGAGCAGGGTTTTCTCGGGAATACGCCGCGCGCCGGACATCGCGCAGCGCTTGTCCCAGCCGAATGCAGCGAAGGCGGCGAGGTTGACGGCGGCGAGGTAGGCGAGGGCGAGCGCCACCTTCGGCTCAGCGCGCCTCGCGCCACATAGCCCACATCTGCGGGGCGTCGGGCTGCGCCCGCAGCACCTCCATCACCTCGAAGCCGTGCCGCCGGTAGAGCGGCAGGTTGGCGGGGCTGGAGGATTCCAGATAGGCGGGCAGGCGCTTCTCATCGACCCGGGCCAGGCCATGGGCCAGCAGGCGCGATCCGACGCCGAAGCCCTGCGCCTGCGGCGTCACGCCCAGGAACCACAGATAGGCGTGAGGCGGGCTCGTAGGGTGGTGCTTCTCCATCACCGTGCGCATCGACGACATCCGTGACAGACGCGAGAGGCCAGTGGCCTGGAGGATGTGGGGAAGCGTCCGCAGACTTTGCAGGAACGGGGTGGGCCCGAGGCTTTCCGAGGGAAGCCATACCGCCGCCGCGCCGCCGGTGGCCGGCCGGAACACTTCGCCGTCAGCCAAGGCGATCGCAACCAGCAGGTTGAACAGTTTCAGCCGAGCCGCGTCGTGGCGCGCGTCGGCCCGCAGGAACCAGTTGAAGATCGGATCGCTCGAGAAGGCGGCGGAAAGGTCGCTCGCCACCGCCGCCGCGTCCGCTCGGCCGGCGACGACGGGGGCGTCCGCGCCCCTGCGCAGGGCGGTGATCTCTTCGTCGGTCACAGCTTTTCGCTGATCTTGATGGCCGCCTTGCAGCCGGCGCGGATCACCGCGGACAGGAACAGATAACCTGGCGCATCGCGGGCGCCTTCTTCGACGGCGTGATCGCGGTGGGCCAGTTCCTCGTCGCGGAACTTGGAAAGCTCGGCGGCGAGTTCGGGATCGCGGCCCTCAAGCTCGGCGATCTGGCTGGCGTAGTGCTGTTCGATCACGTTCTCGACCGCCTCGGTGCAGGCGTGGGCGGCTTTCTCGCCGAGCAGGGCGGTGCCGGCGCCCAGGGTGAAGGCGGCGGCGCGCCACAGCGGCGTCATGACCGTGGGGCGTACCTGATGCTCGTTCAGCAGTTGGTCGAAGCGGGCCAGATGCACCGCCTCGTGCCCCTCCATCTCTTCGAGTTGGCTGGCGATGCGCTCATGGCCCTTGGACGCGCCCAGCACCGCGCGTTGCCCGCGATAGATGTGGACGGCGCCTAGTTCTCCGGCGTGATCGACGCGCAGGATCTCCGCAAGGCGCGCGCTGACAGCGCCGACGCCTGGGCGGGATGGGATGGGTTTCTCGCTCACGACGCTCTCCGTTCATGGCGTACAGCCAGCACGCTGAGGATGGTCAGCTTCAAGGACACCAGCGCGTTCCAGCCGGCCATGGATATGCCCAGGAACACCCAGGCGGCCTTGTCACAGGCCGGCGGCCTGATCTTGGCGCCTTGCAGCAGGTCGGCCATTTGGCTTGCGTTCACTGATCCGGCGCCGCCAGAGCAGGCGGTGGGGCCCGGCCACCACTTCCATTCCGCGCCGGCATGATAGACCGCGACGCCGACGCCCACGGCGAAGATCAGCGCCAGGGCGCCGTCAAAGGCCGCGCGCCACCGTTCTCCGCCGCGCATTCGGACCACGAACATCCCAGCCAGCGCCACCCAGGCCGCCACCCAATAGACCTCTCGCGCCCGCAGGCAGAGCGCGCAGGGGGCAAGGCCGCCAATGGTTTCGAACCCATGGGCGATGGCCAGCATCAGCAGCGAAGAGATCAACGCCCAAAGACGCCAGCGTTGCAGGAACGGTCGGAGGAATGCGCTCATTGTCTCGGATAAGACCCCAAAAGCTTGGCCGGCCCAAGGGGCTTCAGGTGAGCATTTTCAACGCGACCACCAGGCCCACCAGGGCGACGATGCCCAGGGTGCCGTAGAGGGCGATGCGCTTCTCGAATTCCTTCAACATCGCCGGTCCAAAGTACTTCAAGATCGCCGCCACGGCGAAGAAGCGGAAGCCGCGGGTCAGGACCGAGGCCCAGATGAAGGTGATGAGCGAAAACTGCGCCAGGCCGGCGGTGATGGTCACCAGCTTGTAGGGGATCGGCGTGGCGCCCTTGATCAGGATCACCCAGAGGCCCCAGTCGGCGAACCACTTCTCAAAGGCCGCCTTGCCGTCCGCATGGCCGATGACGCTGAGTAGCCACATCCCCACGGGTTCGAGATAGAAGCCGATGGCGTAGCCCAGCAGGCCGCCAAGCACCGAGGCGGCCGTGCAGATGCCGGCATAGACAAAGGCCCTGTCCGGCCGCGCCAGAACCATCGGCGCCAGCATCACGTCCGGCGGGATCGGGAAGAAGGAGCTCTCGGCGAAGGAGACCGCCGCCAGGGCTTTGGAGGCGTGCCGTGAGCCAGCCAAGCCCATGACCCAGTCGTAGGTTTTGCGAAACATGGCGATCCGAGGAGAAGGTTGAGGTCTGTGCTAGCAGCGATGACGGGGCTTGTCTCTCCCGCCAGCATCGCGCCTGCGTCAATCGGGCCGGGCGCCGGGGTTGCGCTGCGGCGCCGGGTGGAGAACAACGCCGCGCGAAGCCAACAGGTGCGACTGCTCCCCTATGACCACACAAGCTCAAGCCGCCCAAAAATGGGCCATCGTCGTCCACGGCGGCGCCGGAACGATCGATCGCGGTCAACTGCGGCGCGAGCAGGAAGCGGCCTATCGCGCGGCGCTGGCCAAGGTGGTCGAGGCCGGGGCGGCCGTGCTGGACCAGGGCGGCTCGGCCTTGGATGCGGTCGAGGCGGCCATCCACCTGCTGGAAGAAGACCCGCTGTTCAACTCGGCGCGTGGCGCGGTGTTCACCGCCGAAGGCCGCATCGAACTCGACGCCTCGATCATGGATGGGGCGAGCCTGGCCGCCGGCGCGGTCGCCGGGGTCACCTGCACCCGCAGCCCGCTGTCCCTGGCGCGGGCGGTGATGGAGAAGTCGCCCCATGTCATGATGGTGGGCGCGGGCGCCGACGCCTTCTCCGCCAGCCAGGGCCTGGAGCAGGTTGATCCCAGCTATTTCGCCACCCACCGCCGCTGGCGCAGTCTTGAGAACTATCTGAAAGCCCACGATCTGCCGGTCCCCGAAAGGCCGCCCGGCCTGGATCGTCCCGATCCGGCGAACGGCCTGGCTCATGACGAGGGCAAGCACGGAACAGTCGGCGTCGTGGCGCTGGACCTCAATGGCGACGTGGCGGCCGGAACCTCGACAGGCGGCACGACGGGCAAGCAATGGGGCCGGGTTGGGGATTCTCCGATCATCGGGGCGGGGACCTACGCCTCCAATTCGGCCTGCGCGGTCTCGGCCACCGGCGCCGGCGAGTACTTCATTCGGCTGACCGTGGCCCGGGACATCGCGGCCCTGGTCGAACTGAAGGGCATGAACCTGCAGGCGGCGGCCGACGAAGTGGTGCAGAACAAGCTCACCGCGCTGGGCGGCGACGGCGGGATCATCGCCGTGGCGCCGGATGGCCAGGTCGCCTGGAGTTTCAACACTTCTGGCATGTATCGTGGCCGCGCCGCCAAGGGAGAGGCCACGAGCATAGGCATCTACAAGGACGAGCCGTAAGATCGCCCATGGCCCACATTGATCGACAAGCCGACCTAACCGAAGCCGCCGAGGAGGAAATGGAGCGCGCCTGCGCTCTGGGCCGTCGCGACATGGCCGCCTGCACGCCGTGGGGCGACACCTATGAGGGCTATACGCCTGCTGGTCGCGATGTCTGCTTTGAGCGCAATTATTTGTGGGTTGGTGAAGCGGGCGGAGACATCTGCGTCGAGGTCGTGGTCTATTTCGCGGAGGCTTATGAAAAAGGCGTGCGTCTGACACGCGTCATCCGCCGGGAGGAATGAATGAAGCTCGCATCGCTCAAGGGCGGCCGGGATGGCCGTCTCGTCGTGGTCTCAAATGACCTGGCCTGGTGTGCCGATGCGAGTTCCATAGCCCCGACATTACAGGCCGCCTTGGACAACTGGGACGACCTGGAGCCCCTGCTGCGCGGCCTGGCCGAAAGTCTTGAGCATGGCGCGGTGCCGCGTGAGCGCTTCCACGAGCACGACGCAGCCAGTCCATTGCCGCGCGCCTATCAGTGGGCCGACGGCTCGGCCTATGTGAACCACGTGGCCCTGGTGCGCAAAGCGCGCGCCGCGGACATGCCCGCCAGCTTCTGGACCGATCCGCTAATGTACCAGGGCGGCTCTGACGGCTTCCTCGGGCCGCGCGATCCGATCCCGCTCGTCGACGAAGCCTGGGGCTGCGACCTGGAGGCCGAGGTGGCGGTGGTGACAGGGGACGTGCCGATGGGCGCCAGCCGCGACCAAGCCCTGGCCTCGATCCGCCTCGTGATGCTGTCCAACGACGTATCGCTGCGGAACCTGATCCCCGGCGAGATCGCCAAGAATTTCGGCTTCTTCCAGTCCAAGCCCGCGTCGTCCTTCTCGCCGGTGGCGGTGACGCCCGATGCGCTTGGCGAGGCGTGGAAGGACGGAAAACTGCACGGCCGCGTCGAGGTGGAGTTGAACAACCAGCCGCTTGGCCAGGCCGACGCCGGCGTAGACATGACCTTCGATTTTGGGACCCTGATCGCCCATGCCGCCAAGACGCGCGCCCTGTCGGCGGGGTCGATCATTGGCTCCGGCACGGTGTCGAATCGAGGCGCGGACGGAGGTCCAGGAAAATCAGTGCAGGATGGCGGCGCGGGTTATTCTTGCCTGGCTGAGTTGCGGACCGTGGAAGCGCTCGCCCAAGGGGCGCCCAAAACGCCTTTCCTCAAGGCCGGCGACAAGGTTCGCATTGAGATGCGTGACGCGCGCAGGCACTCCATCTTTGGAGCCATCGAGCAGGAAGTCGCCCCCGCGTGAGCCAGTTGTCCATGCTGTCACAGACCGAGGCCGCGCAAGGCGGGCTGAAGCTGGACGATTATCTGCCTTATCGGCTTTCGGTGGCGTCGAACGCTGTCAGCGGCCTGATCGCGCGGGCCTATGAGGACCGGTTCGGCCTGTCGGTGCCGCAATGGCGGTTGATCTGCGTGCTCGCCGAGGATGGCGGGACGACCCAGCGTGGCATCGTCGAGCGGACGGGCATGGACAAGGTGACGGTCAGCCGGGCGGCTCGGGGCCTGTCCAATCGCCGCCTGATCGAACGGTCCGATCATCACGCCGACGGCCGCTCGCACGTGCTGGATCTCAGCCGGGAGGGCGCGCGATTGCATGCGGAGATCGCGCCCCTGGCCTTGGCTTATGAGGCGGCTTTGATCGCGGGGCTGGCGCCGGCCGATGTGGCTCTGCTCAAGCGGTTGTTGAACCGGCTGCAAGGCGCGGCCGATGCGCTGGGCGGCGGGGCCTTGGCCTAGGCGCTCGCGAGGCGCTAGTGCGCCGTCGCAAGCTTGAGGCCCCAGCGGTGCGAGCCTTCGCCGAACCGCAGATGGAAGCCGTAGGTCGCGCGGCGTGCTTCGTCGCGCCAGGTCTCTTCGAACGAGACGATCATCGCGTTCTCGAGATCCTCGGGGATGTTCTTGACGTCCACGCCGATGTCGCGGGCGACATTGGCGATGACGTCGCGGCGATGCGCTTCGCCGCCGAAGAACAGCAAGGTCTCGCGGATGCGTTCGACGAGGTGGTCGCTCGTCGGACGCGGGGCGGCCTTGCGGCGTGATTTCTTAAGAGCTCGGTCCATTCTAGTCCCCACCCAATGTTGAGACGCTATGACTCTCCAGTTTAGCGGGTGGTTAATGCGGATGCTTAATCTCAGCTTTAGGTTGAAGCGGCGCTAACCGCCTCCAAGCGCCACCGCCGTGTGGTAGACGATGAACGAGGCGGTGTAGGCCAGCGCGACCATGTAGACGAACATGATCACCGGCCAGCGCCAGCTGTTGGTCTCGCGCTTCACGACGCCCAGGGTGGGCGCGCACTGCGGGGCGAACACGTACCAAGCCAGGAACGACAGGCCGGTGGCCAGCGACCAATGGTTGGCCAGGGCCGTGCCCAGGGCGCCGACATTGTTCTCCGCATCGCCGATGGCGTAGACGGTGCCGAGGGCGGCGACCGCCACCTCGCGCGCCGCCATGCCGGGCACCAGCGCGATCGACATCTGCCAATTGAAGCCGATGGGGGCGAGCAGGGGCTGGATCGCGTGGCCGATCATGCCGGCGAAGCTGTAGTCGATGGCCGGCTGCGTGGCCCCCTCGGGCGGATAGGGGAAGGTCGAGAGCACCCAGATCAGGATCATCATCGGCAGGATGATGCGGCCGGCGCGGTTGAGGAAGATCTTGGCCCGGATCCACAGATTGCGCAGCACGCTTTTGGGCTCAGGCATCTTGTAGGTCGGCAGCTCCATCAGGAACGGCTCGACCGTGCCGCGCCAGAAGACGCGGCGGATCACGAACGAGATCGCCAGCGCGCTGAGGATGCCGGAGGCGTAGAGGCCGAACATCACCAGGCCTTGCAGACTGGCGAAACCCCAGACGCGTTCGTTGGGAATGAAGGCCCCGATGATCAGGGTGTAGACCGGAATCCGCGCTGAACAGGTCATCAGCGGCGCGACCAGTATGGTGGTCAGCCGGTCTTCCTTGGAGTCGATCACCCGCGTCGACATGATGCCAGGGATGGCGCAGGCGAAGGACGACAGCAGCGGGATGAAAGCGCGGCCGTGCAGGCCGGCGCCGCCCATGATGCGGTCCATCAGGAAGGCCGCGCGGGCCATGTAGCCCAGGTCCTCCAGCAGGATGATGAAGAAGAACAGGACCAGGATCTGGGGCAGGAAGACCAGGACGCTTCCGACCCCCGCGATGATTCCGTCGGATATCAGGCTTCGTAGGAGATCGTTGGAGACGTAAGCGCCGACGAACTGGCCCAGCGCGCCGAAGATCGCCTCGATCCCGTCCATGGCCGGCGTCGCCCAGGTGAAGACCGCCTGGAACATGACGAACAGCAGGCCGAGCAGGATGGCCAAGCCGCCGACCGGATGCAGCAGCACCTTGTCGATCTTGCCGGTCCAGGTGTCGGGATGCTCGGGCGGGCGCACATAGGTGCGCACCAGGCGTTGGGCTTCGGCGTGCGCCTGGCGGATTTCGGCGGCGTTGGGTTCGCGCCAGGTGTTCTCGCCGACCAGTTGGCCCGCGGCGGCGAGGGCGTCGACCTGGGCGACCAGGTCCTCGATCCCGCGCTTGCGGGTGGCGACGGTGGTGACGATTGGGGCGCCGATCTCGCGGCTCAGGCCTTCCAGATCGATCCGCAGGCCCTGGCGCTGGGCGATGTCGTACATGTTGAGCGCCAGCACCATCGGGCGTCCGACCTGCTTCAGCTCCATGGCAAGCCGCAGGACCAGTCGCAGGTTGGTGGCGTCGGCCACGCAGATCACAACGTCAGGCGGGGTTTCACCCTCCAACCGGCCCAGCACGGCGTCGCGGGTCACCGCCTCGTCGGGGCTGCGGGCGCGCAGCGAATAGGTGCCCGGCAGGTCGAGGACGTACAGGTTCCGGCCGGCGGCCGAGGTGATCATGCCTTCTTTGCGCTCGACCGTGACGCCGGCGTAGTTCGCGACCTTCTGGCGCGAGCCGGTGAGGGCGTTGAAGAGAGCGGTCTTGCCGGAGTTGGGGTTGCCGACCAGGGCGACGCGGGCCGACGTCAGGGTCTCGCTCACGTCTTGGCTCCGTCCAGCAGAATATAGACATCTTCGGCGTCGCGGCGGCGCAGGGCTACGCGCATGTCGTCCAGGCGCACGGCGATCGGATCGCGGCGAATGGCGCCTTCATGGATCACCTCGATGCGGGCGCCTTCGACGAAGCCGAACTCCAGCAGCCGGCGCTGCAGTTCCTCGAGATTGACGCCGTGGTTGTCCGGCGAGCTCTCCGCGCGCACATCGACGATCGTTCCGACATCGCCCAGGGACGCCTCGCTCAGGCGCACGATGGCGCCCTCAACCGGGGGGGCCTCGGCCGCCGGCCGGGTCGAGATGTCGTTCATGGGAGATCCTTGACGCGCACTATTTGCGAACGATTATCATTCTGGGCGCGGCGCGTCGAGGGGCGAGAGCGCAAAGCTCAGCCTAAGGCCACGCTTTTTGGCCTGTAAAATCATTGTGTCAGCGGATTGCGGCGTGCGTTCCTGGGAAACTGCAACGCGAGCGGTGTGGTGCCCCCTCCCGGACTCGAACCGGGATGCCTTTCGGCGCGGCATTTTGAGTGCCGTGTGTCTACCAATTCCACCAAAGGGGCGTGAGCGACCATCTACGTCAGAGCTGGGCTGCGATCAACGGAGCATCTTCGCCAACCTGCATCCTTTGCGACAGATAGGCGCGGCGCGGGCTGATATCCCCGAAGAATCAGGTGCGCGCGCATCGTGGTCCTCGGCTTCAGCGCCCGCGAACATCGGCCCCCTTGGATTCGACGGGCGAGCGGCCGCCGGTCAGGTCGGCGAGGATCGGGCAATCGGGACGGTCGTCGCCGGCGCAGCAGTGAGACAGATGGCGCAGGGTGTCGGCCATGGTCTGCATCTCGGCGATCCTGGCGTCGAGTTCGTTCACGTGCTTTTCGGCGATGGCCTTCACCTCGCGGCTCGGGCGCTCGCGGTCGCGCCACAGCGACAGCAACTGGGTGATCTCCGGCATCGAGAACCCTAACGAGCGCGCGCGGCGGATGAAGCGCAGTTCGTTGACCTCGCGCTCATCGAATTCGCGATAGTTGGACTCCGTCCGGCTGGCGGGGCGCACTAGGCCGATCTCGTCGTAGTAGCGGATCATCTTGGTGGAGACGCCCGAGGCCTTCGAAGCTTGACCGATATTCATCTCGTCCTCCTAGGAATGGGCCGCGAACGGCGGGCGGAAGGTCTTCAGGCGCAGGGCGTTGGTGAGCACGCTGACACTGGATAGCGCCATCGCCCCGGCGGCGAACATCGGCGACAGCAGGATCCCGAAGGCGGGATAGAGCAACCCCGCAGCCACGGGGATCAAGACGACGTTGTACCCAAACGCCCAGATCAGGTTCTGGCGGATGTTGTTCAAGACCGCGCGGCTCAGCGACATGGCGGTGGCGACGGCACGCAGGTCGCCGCGCATCAGCACGATGTCGGCGCTCTCGATGGCGACGTCGGCGCCGGCGCCCATGGCGATGCCGATATCTGCCGAGGCGAGGGCAGGGGCGTCGTTCACACCGTCGCCGACAAAGGCGATGGGGCCATAGCGTTCGCGAAGGCCTTGGATCGCCTCGACCTTGCCGTCGGGCAACACCTCGGCGACCACCTCGTCTAGACCCAGCGATGTGGCGACGGCGCGGGCGGTGGCGGCGTTGTCGCCGGTGATCATGACCACCTTCAGCCCCATGGCGTGCAGGGCGTCCAGCGCCTCCTTGGTGGTGGGTTTGATCGGGTCGGCGACGGCGATGATCGCCGCCAGCTTGCCGTCGATGGCGGCGTAGAGGGGGCTTTTGGCCTGCGCACCCAGGCGGGCGGCGGTGTCTTGGAAGACCGTGACGTCCAGGCCGAGCTTGCGCATGTAGCGGTCGGCGCCGACCTGCACCCTGCGGCCGCCGACCAAGGCTTGCGCGCCGAAGCCGGGGACCGCATCAAAGGCGTCGGGCGAGGCCACGGTCAGGCCCCTGGTCTTGGCTTCCTCGACGATGGCCTCGGCGATCGGGTGTTCGGAGCGTGTTTCGACCGCTGCGACCAGGCCCAGGACTTCAGCCTCATCGAAACCGGCGGCGGTCTGCAGATCGGTCAGGGCGGGACGGCCCAGCGTCAGAGTGCCGGTCTTGTCGAAGGCCACCACCTTGACGTCGCGCAGGCCCTGCAGCGCCTCACCTCGCCGGAACAAAACGCCGAGCTCGGCGGCCTTGCCGGTCCCGACCATGATCGAGGTGGGTGTCGCCAGTCCCATGGCGCAAGGGCAGGCGATGATCAGGACGGCCACCGCGTTGACCAGGGCGAAGGCGAGCGCCGGGCTCGGCCCCAGCAGCCACCAGGCGGCGAAGGTCAGCAGGGCGGCGGCGATGACGGCGGGCACGAACCAGCCGGTCACCTTGTCCACCAGCGCCTGGATCGGCAGCTTGGCGCCCTGGGCGGTTTCGACCATGCGGACGATCTGGGCCAGCATGGTTTCGGATCCGACCTTGGTGGCGCGGAAGCGGAAGGCCCCGGTCTTGTTCACCGTGCCGCCGACGACGGTCGCGCCCGTGGATTTCTCGACGGGGATGGGCTCGCCGGTGATCATCGATTCATCGACGAAAGAGGCGCCTTCCACGACCTCGCCATCGACGGCGATGCGCTCGCCCGGACGAACCGCGAGGATGTCGCCGGCGACGACCTCCGCGATGGCGATCTCCTGCTCTTCGCCGTCGCGCACCACGCGGGCGGTCTTGGCCTGCAGCGTCATCAGCCGCTTGATGGCTTCGCTCGTGCGGCCCTTGGCCTGGGCCTCGAACAGGCGGCCCAGCAGGATCAGGGTCACTATGACGGCGGCGGCCTCGTAATAGACGTGGTCCGCGCCGGCCGGCAGAAATTGGGGCGCGAAGGTCGCGACCGCCGAATAGGCGAAGGCCGCGCTGGTCCCCAGGACGACCAGCGAGTTCATGTCGGGCGTGCGGCGGATCAGGTTGGGAACGCCCTTGCGGAAGAACCGCAGGCCGGGGCCGAACAGCACCAGGGCCGTCAGCACGAAGCTCGTCAGCCGCCAGGGCTGCTCGCCGATGGTCGCTTCCAACCAATGGTGGACGCCCGGAATGAAGTGGCGGCCCATCTCGACCAGGAACAGGGGCAGGGCGCCGGCCGCCGCGACGATGGCCGCGCGCTTCAGGCTGATGATTTCCGCCTGCCTTGCCTCGGCCTCGCGGTCGGCCATGTCGGGCGTCGCTTCGCCGACCGGCTCGGCCTGGTAGCCGGCCTGTTCGACGGCCGCGATCAGCGCGGGCAACTCGGCGGCGCCGGCCAGGGCGCTGACATGGGCGCGTTCGGTCGCCAAGTTGACCGCGGCGGAGAGGACGCCCGGCACGGTCTTCAGCGCCCGCTCCACCCGGCTGACGCAGCTGGCGCAGGTCATGCCGCCGATCTTGAGGTCGATCTCACGAGCCAGAGGTTCGTAGCCGGCCTTGCGGATCGCCTCGACCACCGCCTCGGTGTCCCCGTCGGCGTTGAACTCCACATGAGCCCGTTCTGCGGCGAGATTGACGCTCGCCTTGGCGACGCCCGGCACCGCCGCGATCGCTTTCTCGACCCGGCCAACGCAGCTCGCACAGGTCATCCCAAGAACCGGAATTTCCAGCGGTTTCAATATGATGTCGGACATTGGCAGGGCCTCCTAAGCGGTAACGCCCAGCCTAGATGGACTTTCCCATGATGGGAGGGTCAAGGCCCCAAACATCTTTTCCGGCAGGCTTGACCTTCCCATGGTGGGAAGCCCTATCCCTACCGCAAATGCAGTCAGAACAGGAGAAGTCCATGCTTCGTTTTCAGGTCCAGGGCATGACGTGCGGCCACTGCGTCCAGTCCGTCACCAAGGCGGTGCAGGCGGTCGACGCCAGGGCGCAGGTGCAGGTCGATCTGGCCGGCAAGAGCGTCAGCGTCGAGGGTAGCGAACGCAAGGACGCGATCGCCGAGGCGATCCGGGCCGCGGGCTATGAGGTGCTCGCGGCCTAGCCGAGCTTCCGCCAGGCGATACCCTTGATGACGTTGTCGCGGCCGAGCGTGAACAGGCGCTTCATGCTGGCCGCGTCGAAGTTAAGGCTGCCGCTCTCGGCGTCGCTCGGGACCATGGTGATCTTGAAATCGAGTTCGTTGCGTTCGGCGAAGGCGCGGCTGGCGGCGATGTGAGTTCGCGCTGTCGACTTCATCATGCTGTCGAAGGTGCGCGCCAGGATCGTCGTCACGCGTCCTCGGGTGACGGCGAAGGCTGGGTCAAGCTGGCCGTTGACGATGACATGAACCCGGCCCTTGAGCGCGCGCCCATCTGGCGCCTCCCAAAAGAACATGCCCTCGGGGATCGACACGAAGGGGGCGGTGACGGCGCCGTCCACGTGCATTTCGCGAATGGGGCTCAGTCCGTTGTCGTCGAGCGGGATCATCACCGGCGGGAACACTCCGGGGATGGAGCTTGAGGCCACCAGGACATCCCGAAAAAGCGCCAGCGCCTCGGGCGTGCGGCGGGTGGCGATGGCGCCCATGTCCCAGATCACAGTCTGCTGGGTGTCGAGGTTGGTGGTGACGATCAGCAGCCTGCGGCCCTTGGCGTGCTCCCCCGCAATTTCCCGCAGCATCGCTGGAGTGACATAGGCCTCGACCAACTGGCGCAGGCGATTGGGGCTGAAGAGGCTGGACGAGAATAGGAGGCCAAGGCCGCGCCTTTGCAGGATGTCGCTGGCCTTGCCGCCCGCATAGGCGGCGGTGAGTTGGCCGTCCCAGGCCGGTCCGAGGAAGGCGAAGGGGGCAATCAGCGCGCCGGTGCTGACCCCGGTGACCACCGCAAAGGTGGGGCGAGCGCCGGTGTTCGTCCAGCCGACCATGACGCCGGCGCCATAGGCGCCGTCCGCGCCGCCGCCGGAAATGGCCAGTATGTCGAATTGCTGAGCGCCGCTCTTCTCAAGTTCGGCCCTGGCCTTGGCGGTGAAGGCGAGCGCGGCTTGCGGATCGTCGGCGTTGAAGCGGATGTCCGAGCCCCGGCCCAGGGCGGCGCGCTCGGCCTCGGCGACCGTGAAGTCCTCGCGTGCAAACGAGGCGCAACCCGCGAGCTGTGACCCCATCAGGACGAAGGCCGCCAGCAGACCAAGTACGCGCGACATCCACTCCAACTCCGGCCAGCCCTCCGCTGGAGCTTAGCGCACTTCGCCTGCAAAAACCGCAGGCTGCCTTCGCGAAAGCCGCGGGGCTTGCGCGAACGCCTGGCCTCAGGGCAGCAGGATCGCCTGGGCGATCATGCCGAGGCCGACGATGCTGATCAGCCAGGCCAGCGAACGCAGGTGACGCACGCCCCAGGCGTAAAGCGGCACATAGGCCACGCGCGCCCAGAAGTAGATTTGCGCGCCGAGCGCGGTGATCTCGCTCTCCTTGTCGGCCACGTGGGCGATCAGCACGGCGCCGAGAAACAGCGGCAGGGTCTCGAACAGGTTGTCCTGGGCGCGCTTGAGCCGTTCGGCCCGAGCGCTCAGCGGCGGCATCTCGCCATCGCGGGGGCCGGTGTTCCACTTGAGCCCGTACTGGCCGGTCCGGGCGATATCGAACAGCAGGATTTGCGCAAACGCCAGGACCAGGGTCCAGGCCGCCATCATCAGTCCGATCGTCATCGCAGATTCCCCCATTGGTGAGCAGTCAGGGGAGGTTGAGGCGATTACGTCACGTTAGGCCAGTCTTTCTGACGCAGGCGCGCGCGCCCTATGGCGTGGGCGTGCCGGCGCCTCTAAGCGAGGGGTTCGAAGGAGAACGCCTTGTCCGCCGAAGCCCCAGCCCACGCCGTCCTGCAGCGCAATGGTCTGGGCATCCTCCTGCGCGTGGCGGCGATGGCCTGCATGGCGGGGCTCGCGGCGTTGGTGAAGGCCTGCGCCGAGCGCGGCGCGCCGGTGCTGGAGATTATCTTCTTCCGCAACGCCTTCGCCTTTGTTCCGGTGCTCTTGTACATCTCGCGCACCAGCAGCCTCTCGATCCTGAAGACCAGCCGCCCAGGCGGTCATGCGACGCGGGCCACCGTTGGCTTGGTCGGCATGGTCTGCGGGTTCACCGCGGTCTCGATGCTGCCGCTGACCGAATCCACGGCGCTGTCGTTTGCCGCGCCATTGTTCATGACCGCCCTGTCGGCGCCGATCCTCAAGGAACGGGTCGGGATCCATCGCTGGGGGGCGGTGATCGTCGGCTTCATTGGCGTGCTGATCATGATCCGGCCCGATCCTAACCACATGGCGACGCTGGGCACGGTGTTCGGGCTGGCCGGCGCCCTGGGGGCAGCGGGCGCGATGATCGCCATTCGAGAGATCGGCCGTACCGAGCCGGGCCCGACCATCGTCTTCTATTTCACCTTGGCGGGGATGCTGCTTGGTCTGGCTAGCCTGCCGTTCGGCGGTTGGGTGATCCCGGATATGACAACGTTGGTGATGCTGGTTTGCACCGGCCTAGTCGGCGGGACCGGCCAACTTCTGCTGACTGAGGCCCTGCGCCGGGCTCCCGTCGCGGTCGTCGCGCCCTTTGATTACACCCAGCTTATCTGGGCCTGCATCCTGGGCTACGCGTTCTGGGATGAGATTCCCCGCACCGCCACCGTGATCGGGGCGCTGGTTGTCGCAGCCAGCGGCCTCTATATTTTGCTCCGCGAGACACGCCGGTTTCGTATGGGCAAGGGGGCCTGAAAAAGGGCGTTGACGCCCGTCCACGCATACTGTGATCGTCGGCCCGCATGTCGCGGGTTTCGCGATGCCCCGTTGCGCCCTAGGGTAGCGGTGGACCTCGACCCGAGTTGGGCGATCGCTTGAACGAAACTGCGTCTTCCTCGCCTCAACACGCGCCGGGCCTTCACGTCCGGTTGGTGGCTCTGGTGTTGGCCGTCCTCATTCCGGCCCTGATCGCCGGCGGCCTGTTGATATGGACCGTCTATAGCCAGCAGCGAAATTTCGTCGAACGCCAGATGGCCGAGACGGCGCGCGCGCTGTCCTTGGTGGTCGACCGGGAGATCGGGCAGCGAGAGGTGTTGCTGGAGGTCCTGGCTGCGTCGCCCTACCTCAAGACCGAAGATTGGGCCGCGTTCGACGCTCAGGCGCGTGAGGCCACCGCCGATTCCGGCGCCTGGATCGTGGTTTTCGGCGCCGATGGGCTGCAGAAGGTGAACACCCGCCTGCCGCCGGGCGCACCGCTGCCGAAAGGTGCGGGCCGCGCCCCGGGCCTTAGCTGGACGAAGACCGAAAGCGGGCGGATGCAGGTTTCGAACCTGTTCCACGGCTCGGTGGCCAAGGAAGAGATAATTTCATTCAATATCCCGGTGGAGCGGGCCGGGGCACCGCCGCTGATCCTGGCGGCCGGAGCGACAGCGGAATCGTTCGGGCAGGTCTGGATCGACCAGAATTTCCCCCAGACCTGGACCGGCTCGATCATCGACGCCACGGGCCTGATCGTCGCCCGGAACCGGAACCCGGCGGAGATGGTCGGTAAGTCGGCTTCGCCGACCATGCGCGGCCATTTCGCGCGTGTTCACTCAGGGGTGGCCAAAACCCGGACCCTGGATGGCGTTCCCAGCCTCACCGCCTGGAGCACGTCGCCCGGCTATGGCTGGTCGTTCGTGGTCGCCGTGCCGTTGTCGGAGGTCGCCGGTCAGGCGCGCCAATCACTCTTGTGGGGCATGGGCCTGGGACTATGTGTTCTGGGATTTGGCGCGGTCCTGGCGATCTATGCGGCGCGCAGCTTGGCCCGCCCCGTCGAGCGTCTGGCGGACGCCGCCCTGGCCTGGACCGAGAGCCCGCCGCCGGCGCCGTTCCCAACGGGAACAAAGGAAATCGACGCCCTGGCCGCCGCGCTCCGCGAAGCCGGCGCCAAGGTCGCGGCTCAACGTGCCGAGTTGCTCAACCTGAACGCCTCGCTGGAAGCCCGTGTCACCGAGCGAACCCGGGAGTTGGCAGAGGCGATGGAAAGTCTCGCCCAGGCGCAAAAGATGGAGGCGATCGGCCGGCTGACGGGCGGGGTGGCCCATGACTTCAACAACCTTCTGATGGCGGTGTTGGGTAATCTCGACCTCCTGTCGCGCAGGCTGAGCGATCCCAAGCATGTGCGCTACCTCGAACAGGCGCGCGCCGCCGGTGAACGAGGCGCCAAGTTGACCGGCCAGCTCCTAGCTTTCTCCCGCCGTCAACGGCTGGAGGTGAAGGCCATGGATATCGGTCAGGCGGTCGAGGCCGCCGCCGCCTTGCTGCGGCCGACTATCGGCGGCGCCCACCGGCTGGAGGTCGCGGTCGCGCCTGATCTGTGGCCGGCGCTGGGCGATGCGACCCAGGTCGAACTGATGGTGGTCAATCTCTCGCTCAACGCCCGGGACGCGATGGTTTCTGGCGGCGTGGTGAGCATCTCGGCCACCAATGTGACCGTGCTGGCCGGTGGCCGACGCGCCGAGGGGCCGGCCGCCGGCGACTATGTGATGATCGCGGTGACCGACACAGGTGAAGGCATGACCCCTGATGTGGTCTCGCGGGTGTTCGAGCCCTTCTTCACGACCAAACCGCTGGGCAAGGGGTCGGGCCTGGGCTTGCCGCAGGTTCTAGGACTGGCCAAGCAACTCGGCGGCGGGGTCGAGATCGACACCGCGCCGGACCAGGGCTCCACGGTCAGGGTCTATCTGCCGCGCGCTGAGGCCCTCGACACCGTTGCGCCAAGCATGGACATCGCGCCGGACAGTACGGCCTTGAATGGGCTGAGGGTGTTGTTGGTCGATGACGATCTCGGGGTACGCACGGTCACCGCCCAGATGTTGAAGGACTTGGGTTGCCGGGTCACCCTGGCGGAGAGCGGCGAGCAGGCGCTCGACCGCATGCGCGAGGATCCCGATCTCCAAGCGGCGCTGGTAGATTTTGCGATGCCAGGGCTAAGCGGTGGCGAGACCGCGGCTGGTTTGCGTTGGGAGCGAGCCGATTTCCCGGTGGTGATCATGACCGGCTATGCCGATCTTGAGGAGCTGGCTGAGACCTGGGCCGGGCCAGTCATGCACAAGCCGTTCAACATGGCTGATCTTGCTCGCGAAATGGTCCGCGCGATTTCGAAATAGTCGCTTGAAAAACAGCGCCTTGATATCGAGGTTGCTGCAGCAAGCTCGCATTGACAGAACGTCGTTCTGGGCGGATTCTTGAACTGAAGGTCGGACCCGCGCCGGCTCCTTCGCCGGCTGTGGCGCCCGACGGACACAGGAGGCCCGGCTATGTTCAAGCTGTTGATGGCGACAAGCGTTGCAATCCTGACCTGCGCGGCCGCGGGGTCGGCTCAGGGCGCGGTGACGGTGTTTGGCGGCGGTCTCGCCCAGGCCTGCTCCAAAGCGGCCATGAGCGGCGAGGACGACGTCAAGTTCCAGGAAGTCTGCACCCTGGCTCTGGACACCGAGGCCATGGCCCCGCGCGACCGGGCGGGGACCTACGTCAATCGCGGCGTGCTGAAGCTGCGGCGGACATCCTACACCGACGCCGCCCGTGATTTCGATGAGGCGGTCCGGCTGCAGCCCGACATGGGCGAGGCCTATGTGAACCGCGGCGCGGCTTCCATCGGTCAAAAGCGCTATGCCGACAGCCTGCCCGACATCAACAGGGCCTTGGAACTCGGGATCACCGAACCGGAGAAGGCCTACTTCAACCGCGCCCTGGCCTATGAGGGGCTGGATGACGCCAAGTCGGCCTATTTCGACTATCAGAAGGCGGTCGAGATGGCCCCGGCATGGGGGCCGCCGCGAGAACAGCTCACCCGCTTTTCAGTTTCGACCCGGTAGGGAGCTTTTGGCGCAGGTTGCGCGTTGCCAGACTATGCAACGGCTCATCCAAGTCCTGGCTTTCCTGGCGATATCTTCGCCCTCTGCGGCGCTGGCGCAGGCCGATCACCGAGCGGCCATGCGCGACCTGGATCTGTCGGCCCAGCAGATGCAGCAGCAACAGCGGGCGGTCGCGCTGGAAAATCAGCTGAACTCCCTGGATGCCAGAGTTCAGACCGAGCAGAGGCTGCGCGATGTTGACGCCATGCGGACGCGGCCCAGCCTGACCTTGCCCGCGACGGCGCCCCCCGCCGCCGACCAGGTCAGCATGAGCGGTTTCGCCCAGATGCCTGACGACATGCTGGCTACGTCCAGCGCTCGCGTGCGTGAGGCTTCGCAAAACAGACGCTGACAGCGAAGCTGTTCGGCCGCATCCTGCGTCCCACTTGTGCGTTGAGCGTGAGCGTTTCGGGAGGACCAGGGCATGCGTTGGCAGGGCGGCCGTAGAGGCGGCAATATCGAGGATCGGCGCGGCGTCAGCGCCGCCGGTGTCGGCGGCGTCGGCGTGGTTGGGGTCATCATCGCCTTGGTCGGCTACTTCGTCTTCGGCATCGATCCTTCGACCACCATGTCGGTCGTTGAGGGCGGCGCTCAGCAAACCCAGCAGCAGGAAGGCGTGCGCGGCACGACCGCCGATGAGGGCGGTCAGTTCGTAGACGTCATCGAGCAATCGACCACCGACGTCTGGACCCCGATCTTCGCGCAGGCGGGGCAGCGCTATCAGCGGCCGGCGTCCATCGTCATCTATGATCAGGCGACCGGCACCGGTTGCGGCATGGGCCAGTCCGCCATGGGGCCGTTCTATTGCCCGGCCGACCAGAAGGTCTATCTGGATCTCGCCTTCTGGCAGGAACTGGAGACCCGGTTCGGCGCCAAGGGCGAGGCCGCCCGCGCCTATGTCATCGCCCACGAAATCGGCCACCACGTGCAGCATCTGACCGGCCAGACCGCGCAGGTCGAACGCGGCGCGCGCGGCGCCGATAGTTCGGCGGTGCGGCTGGAGCTGCAAGCCGACTGCTACGCCGGCGTCTGGGTCGCGCACGCACCGAAGGTTTCGGGGGGCGAGGTCTCGCTCGACCCCGCCGACATCGAGGACGGCATGCGGGCCGCGGCCGCCGTCGGCGACGACGCGATCCAGAAGCAATCCCAAGGCCGCGTCATGCCGGACGCCTTCACCCACGGCACCAGCGAGCAGCGCATGCGCTGGTTCCGGATCGGCCTCGAAAGCGGCAATCCCGGCGCGTGCGACACCTTCAAGGCGGGCCGCCTGTAAGGTGTCTCAGGCCGGCAGCGGCTCCAGGCCCAGGCAGACCGCCACGCAGCGGCGAGCCAGGGTTTCGCTGGAATCGATGAAGGGCAGGCGAGTCACGCCAGCTTCGACCACCAGCGGCACTTCGGTGCAGCCGGCGATGATCGTCTCCGCGCCCCCTGCGGCCAAGTCTGCGGTCAGGGCCGCCATTTCCGCTCGGACCTCGCGGCTCCTGTCGCCGCCCTTGATCTTCTGGACCAGGTCCATGAACACCGCCTGGCGATCCGGCTCGAGGCTCACCAACCCCATGCCCTGGGCGGCGAGGTATTCGCGATAGAGCTTCAGGGCGGTGCGGGATCCGAGCACGCCTGCGCGCCGGGCGCCGGTGTTGCGGGCGGCGACCGAGGCGGTGGTGATCATGTCGATAAGCGGCAGGCCCGACGAGCGGCTGATCAGGTCGGCATAGGTGTGGGCGGTGTTGCAGGCGATGGCCAAGACCTGCGCGCCGGCGCCTTGCAGCGCGCCGGCCATCTCGGCCAGCACAGGACCTGGCTTAGCCAGCGGGTCGTTGAAATCCGGCACCTGCGGGTTGATGTCGACGATGGTGCGGATGTGGTCCTGTTCGCGATTGGTCGGCGTCAGGGCCTGAAGTTTGGCGAGGAAATCGACCGTCGCCGCCGGACCCATGCCGCCAAGAACGCCCAGGATCAATGTCACGCCAAGCGCCTTTCAGTGTGGTCGGCCGCAGTTGGCCGCCTGACTAGCACGTCGCCCCGGCCAGCGGCGAGCCCCCGACCTTTCGCCTAGGGCTTAACCTTTGGCGGCAGGGCGGCGATCTGGTCGGGCGTCAGTTTGGTGATCTCCTTGATGATGCAAGGCGAGGCGCCGACATTCCCCAGCTTGACCTTTAAATTGAGGTCGATCGGGCGACAGATGAGGTCCGTGCCGCCGAACGGCTCCAGGATCAGCGGGTCGCTGGTGGTCGTGCCGGCCAGGCAGGCGCCGGACATGTCCAGGCGGTAGACGTCGCGTAGGCCGACGCTGAAATATAGGGTCCGGTCGTCGGCCTTGGTGTGGCCCCGGATCTGGCTCATGCGGAAACACTGCGAGCCGGTCTGCGGCTTGGCTTGATCGGCGGCGAGCGCAGGCAGGGCGCAGGCGGCCACGGCGAGGGCCGAGGTGATGATGAGCAGGCGTTTCATGACGGTTCTCCTGATGCGGAGGACTATGCGCGCATTTTGCGACCGGATGGCGGCGCTTTCCATCGGCTTCATTCACGCCTAAGAGTCGGGCTTGTCCTCGGGGGGCCGCGCATAGGCGGCTGAGAGGCGGGCGAGCCCGCGACCCGTAGAACCTGATCCGGGTCATGCCGGCGAAGGGAAGGCGTTTCGGGTGCGGTTTTGCGCCCGGATTCCCGTTCGCCCGGCATAGCCTTTTGGCCTAGAGGAGCCGTGCCGGTGAACATCCAGACGCCTATCAAAGACGCCATTCCGACCGGCGAACGTCCGGGTTCGCGCAAGGTCTATCAACCGGGCGTGCTGTGGCCCGACATCCGCGTGCCGTTCCGCGAAGTGTCGGTGCATCCCTCGGCCAACGAGCCGCCGGTGACGATCTATGATCCGTCCGGCCCTTACACCGATCCCAATGCGACGATCGACATCGACAAGGGCCTGGCCCGCACCCGCGAGCCGTGGGTGGTGTCGCGCGGCGACGTCGAGATCGTTGAGAATCCGCGTGAGGTGAAGCCCGAGGACAACGGCTTCGCCAAGGGTGAACACCTGGCGCCCCAGTTCAACGCCCCGCGCCGCATCTATCGCGCCAAGGCCGGCGCGGCGGTGACCCAGCTTGAATACGCCCGTCGCGGGATCATCACCCCGGAGATGGAATATGTCGCCATCCGCGAGAACCTGCGCCGCCAAGAGAACGACGGTGCGATCCGCGACGGCGAGGACTTCGGCGCCTCGATCCCCGACTTCGTGACCCCGGAGTTTGTGCGCGACGAGGTGGCGCGCGGCCGGGCGATCATCCCGGCCAATATCAACCACACCGAACTGGAGCCGATGGCGATCGGCCGGAACTTCCTGGTCAAGATCAACGCCAACATCGGCAACTCGGCGGTTCTATCGACCGTCGCCGACGAGGTCGACAAGATGGTCTGGTCGACGCGCTGGGGCGCCGACACGGTCATGGACCTCTCGACCGGCCGCAACATCCACAACATCCGCGACTGGATCATCCGCAACAGCCCGGTTCCGATCGGTACCGTGCCGATCTATCAGGCCCTGGAAAAGGTCAACGGCGTCGCCGAGGACCTGAACTGGGAGGTCTTCCGCGACACCCTGATCGAGCAGGCCGAGCAAGGCGTCGACTACTTCACCATCCATGCCGGCGTGCGCCTGGCCTATGTGCCGCTGACCGCCAAACGGGTGACGGGCATCGTGTCGCGCGGGGGCTCGATCATGGCCAAGTGGTGCCTGGCGCACCACAAGGAGAACTTCCTCTACGAGCACTTCGAGGACATCTGCGAGATCATGCGGGCCTACGACGTGTCGTTCAGCCTGGGCGACGGCCTGCGGCCGGGCTCCATCGCCGACGCCAATGACGCAGCCCAGTTCGCCGAGCTCGAGACCCTGGGCGAACTGACGCCCATCGCCTGGAAGCACGGCGTCCAGGTGATGATCGAAGGCCCAGGCCACGTGCCGATGCACAAGATCAAGGCCAATATGGACAAGCAACTCGCCACCTGCGGCGAGGCGCCTTTCTACACCTTGGGTCCGCTAACCACCGACATCGCGCCGGGCTACGACCATATCACCAGCGCCATCGGCGCGGCGATGATCGGCTGGTACGGCACCGCCATGCTTTGCTACGTGACGCCCAAGGAGCACTTGGGCCTGCCCGACCGCGAGGACGTGAAGGAGGGCGTGATCACCTACAAGATCGCCGCCCACGCCGCCGATCTGGCCAAGGGCCACCCGGGCGCGCGCATGTGGGACGACGCGCTCAGCCGCGCTCGGTTCGAGTTCCGTTGGGAAGATCAGTTCAACCTCGGCCTCGATCCGGAAACGGCCCGCGAGTACCACGACGAAAGCCTGCCGAAGGAGGCGTTCAAGACCGCCCACTTCTGTTCCATGTGCGGGCCGAAGTTCTGCTCGATGAAGATCAGCCAGGAAATCCGCGAAAGCGCCGCCAAACAGAACGACGTGGCGAGCGCGGGCATGGCGGAGATGAGCGAGAAGTTCCGGGCCGAGGGCGGGGAAATCTACGTTCCCGCCACCGCGAAGGATTAAGGCTAGCCGTTCTGGGCGGGCGCTTGGGCTTTCCCATGCCGCTCATCCCGGCGAAAGCCGGGACCCAGGCGGCCGGCCCGCATTGCGACCGTTTGCGACGTAGGCGATCGATATTCTGCTTGGGTTCCGGCTTTCGCCGGGATGAGCGGAGGATGGGGCATGGCGATCGAAATCAAGGCTGGCGCACATCTCAAGGGTGTCGAACTTTCCGAGGTCGATTGGACCGATCGCGACCTGCTGGATCTCGAACTTACCGACTGCACGATCACAGACGCTCAGTTCTCCGGCACGATGCTCCAGGGCGCGAGGTTCAAGGCGTGTCGCTTCGTGCGCTGCCGCTTCGCCCATGCCGATCTGCGTGAGGCGGAGTTCGAGGACTGCGTCTTCACCGACGACAAGGGGCACGTCGGCGCCCAGTTCGCCTTTTGCCGAATGGATGAGGGGCGTTTCCGTCGGTGCGACATGTCATTCGCGCGCTTTGAGCGCTCGACCCTCTATGGGATCGAGATGGAGGCCTGCAATCTGCGGGGCGCGGCCTTTGTGCGGGCCGACTTCGGCCGGGCCTTCGGTCGCAAGGTGGTGAAGTGTTCCGCGTCGCTGAAGGGGTGCAATCTCGAGCTCGCCGATCTGACCCAGGTACGGCTTCCCGATTGCGATCTCAATCGGTCCAACTTCCGCGAGGCGGTTCTGGTAGACGCCGATCTGGAAGGCGCGGATCTGCGGGAGTGCGAGTTCTTTCACGCCCTGACCGTGGGCGTGAAACTGGCCCGCGCCGACCTGCGCGGCGCGGAGGTCAGCGGCCTGAACCTGGCAGAACTGGCCACGTTGGACGGCATGAAGATATCGGTCGACCAACAGTACCGCCTGCTGACCGCCATGGGCCTCGACGTCTACGCCGACTGAGCCCTAGTCGCGGTTGATACGGACCTTGGCCTGGCTTGGCTCGTCCTTCCACACCCGCACGGCGACGGCGGCGGTGATGGAGGCCAGGATGGCGGTGATCGCACCGCACCACTGAAGGGTGTTCATGCCCTCCGCGGCGAAACGGCCCACGGCCGCGCTGACGAAGAACACCAGGCCTGCGGTGCCCCATTCGGCGCCCCAGCTCGAAAACAACAGCTTAAGCATGAATACTTCCAACGGATTGCAGCGTGCAGGCGGGGAAGTAGCGGCAATCACATCACGCTGAAATGTGGCATGCGGTCGCCGTCAGGCGGCCGCGGCCACCGCTTGGCGTTCGGCGACGCTTTGCAAGACGCCGAACAGCTTCGGCGCCTCAATCGGCTTGGCCATGTGCAGGTCGGCGCCGGCGGCCAGGCTGGCGTCTCGGTGCTCGGGCAGGGCGTTGGCGGTCAGCATGACGATCGGCGTACGGGCCAGGCCGCGCTGACGCTCACGTTCGCGGATGGTGCGCACGGCGTCCAGGCCGTCCATGACCGGCATCTGCATGTCCATCAGCACCAGGTCGAACCGCCGGGTCGCGAAGGCGTCGCAAGCTTCCTGGCCGTTCTCCGTGCAAACCAGATCGACGTCGAACTGGGAGAACAGCACCTGCACCACCTTGCGGTTGGTGGGGTGGTCGTCGGCGAGCAGAACCCGCAGCGGTCGGTCGGGAACGGTGTCGGGATTTGCGTCTGGCCGGGCCAGGGGCGTAGCGGCGGTTAGAGCCAGGGGCAACCGGACGCTGAATGTCGCCCCTTCTCCCGGCGCGCCATTGGCGTCGATCTCACCGTCCATCAGGTCGATCAGTTGCTTGCAGATGGTCAGGCCCAGCCCTGCGCCGCCATACGAGCGCGTCGCCGAGCCGTCACCCTGCTGGAAGCGGCCGAACAGCCGGTGCTTGTCCGCAGGATCGAAGCCGACGCCGGTGTCCTGGACGTCGATCCGCCAGCGACCCTGGCCTTCGGCGCGCACGGCGATGGCGACATAGCCTTCGCTGGTGAACTTCAGCGCGTTGGAGACGAGGTTGGTCAGGATCTGCTTCACCCGCACGGCGTCGCCGGCGACTGCGACCTCGGCGGCCGGATCGATGTCGATGATCAGGTCCAGCCCCTTGTCGTGCGCGCGGGCCGCGGCCAGGGCGCCGACTGAACGGATGGTGTCGCCCAGGTGGAAGGGTTGGCGGTCGACCTTCACGACGCCGGTCTCCATGTGGGAGACATCCAGCACGTCGGAGAGCACCCGCTCCAGCGTTTCGCCCGAACCCTGGATGATGCCGACCATTTCAGCCTGGGCCGGGGAGAGCGATGTGCGCCCCAGGGCCGCGGCGATGGCGTTGACGCCGTTCAGCGGCGTGCGGATCTCGTGGCTCATATTGGCCAGGAACTGGCTCTGGGTGCGGTGGCTGGCCACGAACTGGTTCGCGGCCCGGCGGATCCTGTCGATCATCACGAACCCGACCAGGCCAAAGGCCAGCAGCACCAGGGCGACAGGCAGGGCCGCAGCCCGTGCGAGATCGGCGCCGGGCGTCTTGGGCGACCAGCTCAGCACCAACGGCTTGTCGCCGCCGCTCACCGGCAGGGAAATGTGGGCGCGGCTTCCGCCAGTCGGCGGGGCGGCGATCGCCGCCTTCAACCCGTTGAGCTGGAAGCGCTCTTGCAGTTTCGAGAGCGCGGCGGCGTCCATCCGCAGGGCCATGACGATGATCGGCGCGAAATGGCCCTTGGGCGTGACGAGGCCGAAGTCCGGTTGCACGAGGGTCGCCGAGACCAGATAGACCTTGCCGTCGTGCATGACGAAGTCGCTGGCTTGGATCGCGCGAGAGACCAATTGTCGGGGTGCGCCGGCCGGCCGTTGACCGATCTGGCCGCGCTCGGCCTCGGCGTGGCGTACGGCGGCGATCAGCGGGGCGGCGCCGCTGAAGTGTCGATAATTCGCGGCCGGGGCGGTGTCGCTGTGGAAGCGGCCGTAGATAGGCCGGTTGTCGCCGTCGAGCATGAAGAGCTGCTCAAAATCCATGTTCTGGGCGAAGTAGTCGTTGAGGTTGGCGTCGGCCCAGGCCGGATCGAAACGGTTGTCGAGATTGGCGACGGCTTCGTCCCAATTGGACTCGGGCAAGATCGAGCGTTCGATCTCCCTGATGCTGGCGGCTAGGCCGCGCCGGACAAGATCTTCTTCCTGCCTGCGGACGTCGCGGTCGACGTGGCTGGCCCAGATCAGCAGGCTTGCAACAAACACGGCCATGGCGCCCAGCGCGAGCCCGATGAGCGGCGCGAGCAATCTAAACTCAGACTCCCGCCGCATGCCTTCGGTCCCGCCGGTACGTTCCTGAACGGACCCTGCGCCAAGGTGGTTAAGGGACGGTGTGGTCGAGCTTGGCCCAACAAAAAGGCGGCCGCGTCACCGCGGCCGCCTTGATGCTGTTTCGTGGACCTACGGCGTGGCCGTCGCAGGGGTTTCCATGGGCGTCGTCGTGGCGGGCTCCTCAACCACGGGCGCCGGTTCGGTCGGCGTAGCCGTGGCCTCGGAGGGCGTCGCCACCATCGGCGGTACAATGATCGCCGCTGGGGCCGGCGCCGGGGTCTGGCTCAGCGCGGAGTAGGGAATAGGCGCAGCCGGGGAAGTCGCGCTGGCGTCGCTGGCGACGCTAGAAGCCGCCTCGGCCGTCGGAGCCGGTCGTGCGGCGGCGACGCGTGTCGGCGACGCGGTTCGCGCAGCCGGTTTGGCCGCGACCGCAACAGGCTCAGGAGCCACGACAGGCGGCGGGGTTCGAGCCGTCGCCACCTCAACCGGCGGGGCCGTATTCGTGACCTGCGCTTCGATCGCGGCCGTGGCGGGAACCGGGTCAGTCATGATCGATTGACGAGGTTGCATGGCGAAATAGGCGACGCCGGCCAGCAGGGCGACGGCGGGCACGCCGACCATCAGCATAGGGGTCAGAGAGCGGTTAGCAGTCTTCTTCTTCGCGGTGCGGGCATAGATCGGGGCGCCGACGAACATCGGCTGTTCCTCAGCGCTCGCCTGCGTCGCTTCGGCGCGCAGCGACTGCTCGCGGGACGTATCGAATTCCTCCTCATTTCGCGCGAAGTCTTCCGCAGTAAATGAAGATCTAGAAAGGGGTCGGTATTCGGTACTCATCTTACACCTCCCAAATTATTGTTCGGAGGATGAACGAGGTAATCGCCCACATGTTCCAGATTTTTCAGAAGGCAGTCGTGTAAGCGGCTATTTTTCGTTTGTAGATAAGTGAATTTCGCACCGCCGAGTCGCTTGGAAATGCAAAAATGTCCGACCTATTCTGAACAAATTTTCCAGATGTTGGGCTTAATGCTCTAAGTTCCGCCACATGCCGGCCGCAATCGGCGAGGGTCAGTCGAGGAGTTCGGCGATGGAGCGGATGATCCGGTCGGGCTTGGCGTTGCTGCCAGGGGGCAGGCCCTCGCCCAGATGATCGTGCCAAATGGCGTAGATGCCCAGCCGCTGTGGCGCGACGACTTCCCATTCCAGATTGTCGCCGACCATCCAGGTTTCGTCCGGCGTCACGCCCAGCGCCTGCATGGCGTGCAAATAGGCCTGCTCTTCGGGTTTGCCTAAGCCTGCCTCGCCCTCGATTTGCACATGATCGAAGAGGCGCGCCAGATCGAAACGCTCGACCTTGGCGCGCTGCGGTTCGGCCGCGCCGTTGGTGACCAGGGCGAGCTTGACGCCCAGGCGCTTGAGCTCCTCCACCGTCTCCAAAGCGCCGGGGAAGAACTTGGCTTGCTCCTCGCGATAGGCGTGGAAGCGCGCGCCAAAGATTGCGGCGAAGTCCGGCGTCAGGCCCGGCGCACGCTCCGCCAGAGTCTCGAAAGCGGCGGCGACAGCCAGCTTGCGCCCCTCCACCAGGTTTTGACGCCAGTGGGCGGCGCGAACCTCGTCGGCCCAGAAGGCGCGGAACGTCGCTTCCAGCGCCGCACCGGCCTCCTCGGAGGTGACCGGGCCAAAGCGGTCGGGGAATTCCTCGGCCACCGTCTGCAGAATCAGGCGGCGGGAACCGAACGAGATGATGGTCTCGTCGAGGTCGAAAAGAATCGCGGTTGGCAGCATGGCGTTATCCTAGTCCCCGGTTTGGTGGGTCGCACTGAGTCCTTGGCGCCACGGTTGTCGGGCCTGACGCGGCTGTGACCAGCCGTGTTCATGGCCCAGCTTGACCCGTCCGGGGGGCCGCCGCCAAGGTGGCCCTGCGTCGGAGGGAATGTATGCGTATCAGGGCCCAACTAGAGCGTGACTGGCGTTTCATACGCGGCCTGAATCGCACCTTGAAGCGCGTGAAGTCGATCGCGGCCGCTTCGGATCATCTGGTGTGCGACGACATTCAGGACGCGGTCGAGGAGTGGCGCGACCGGCCGGCCCTGACCTTCGAATACAAGACGCTGACCTATGGCGAGATGGACGCCCTGGCCAACCGCTTCGCCCATTGGGCCAAGGGGATCGGTCTGCGCCGCGGCCAAACGGTGGCTTTGTTCATGCCCAACCGCCTGGAATATTTCCCGGTCTGGTATGGCCTTTCCAAGATCGGGGTGGTCACCGCCCTGATCAACAATCAGCTCGCCGGCTCGCCGCTGGCCCACTGCCTGAACATCTCGGGCGCGGCACATGTCATCGTTGATGCCGAAACCTCACCGGTGTTCGAGCAGGCCAAGGGGCAGCTTGAGCAACCGATGAAGCAGTGGGTGCTGGGCCAGGCGCATGGCGACCAGCGCGACCTGACACAGGCGCTGAAAAGCTGCAGCCAGTTGCCGCCCGACAAGAGCGTTCGTGACGGCATGGTGGCCAAGGACACGGCGCTGTTGATCTTCACCAGCGGCACCACGGGCCTACCCAAGGCTGCGCGCGTCACCCATGTGCGCGCCCAGCTCTATATGCGCGGCTTCGCTGGGGCGACCGGCGCGAACGAGAACGACCGCATCTATGTCGCCCTGCCGCTCTATCACGCGACCGGAGGGCTTTGCGCCCTGGGCGCCGCCCTGTTGAACGGCGGCTCTGTGGTGGTGAAGAAGAAGTTCTCGGCCAGCCACTTCTGGGAAGACGTGGTCGCCGAGAACTGCACGATGTTCGTCTATATCGGCGAGCTCTGCCGCTACCTCGTCAATCACGAGCCGAGCGAGGACGAGGGCCGCCACAAGATCCGCCTGGCCTTCGGCAACGGCCTGCGCGCCGATGTCTGGGCCGAGATGAAGACCCGATTCCGGATCCCCGACATCCTGGAGTTCTACGGCTCGACCGAGGGCAACATCTCGATGTTCAACTTCGATGGCCGGACAGGCGCCATCGGACGTTCGCCCAAGTGGCTGCGGGAAAAGGTGAACTACCGGCTGGTGCAGTTCGACGTCGAAAAAGAAGAGCCGATCCGCGGTCTGAACGGCCTGTGCATTGAATGCGGTCCCGGCCAGATCGGCGAGTGCATCGGCAAGATCGGCAACGACGCGCGCAGCGAATACACCGGCTATGTGGACAAGGCCGCGTCGGACAAGAAGATCCTGCGCGACGTCTTCGAAAAGGGCGACGCCTGGTTCCGATCCGGCGACCTCATGCGCACCGACTCCGACGGCTATTTCTATTTCGTCGATCGTATCGGCGACACCTTCCGCTGGAAGGGTGAGAACGTCTCCACCGGCGAGGTGGCCGAACGGCTGCAAGCCATCCCCGGCGTCGTCGAGGCCAATGTCTATGGGGTCGAAGTCGAGGGGACTGACGGCCGCGCCGGCATGGCCGGGGTAGTGGTCGATGACACGTTCGACATCAAGGCGTTCGGCGAGGCGGTGGGCCGCGATCTGCCGGCCTACGCCCAGCCGGTGTTCGTCCGCATCCTGCCGGCCATCGAGACCACAGGCACCTTCAAGTACCGCAAGATTGACCTGGTCGCCGACGGTTTCGACCCGGCCGTCATCAAGGGCGCGGTGTATTATAAGGAAGGCGCCAAGGGCTATGTGAAGCTCACCAAGCCGGGCTTCGCCAAGATCATGGCGGGCGGGGTGAAGCTGTAGAGGGTTCCCTCGTCAGCCTGCGCCACCATTTCCCGAAGATC
Organism: bacterium; assembly: GCA_030824495.1. Classification (GTDB taxonomy): domain Bacteria; phylum Pseudomonadota; class Alphaproteobacteria; order Caulobacterales; family Caulobacteraceae; genus Phenylobacterium. The sequence goes on along the minus strand of JAVBXP010000021.1, from coordinate 102,464 downwards.
GTCATCGCCGGGCTCTTGTCCCGGCGATCCATACGCGTCGCACTCTCAGACCAATCCCTGACCGCCGAGTTTATGGATGGCCGACACAAGCGGTCGGCCATGAGGAACCGGGGGGGTGAAGCTGTAGGTGTCCGTCCCGCCTCATCAGCTAAACCGCAAGCCGTCGCCTACGCTTAGGCGCGGACTCGCCTATATTGGCCACATGCCGACCGACGCGACACTCGAGGCGCCCTTGCAGGGCGCGGCCCTGATCAAGGACGAAGTCCGCCGCCTGCCCGATGCGCCCGGCGTCTACCGGATGATGGGCGAGGACGGAGAGGTCCTCTATGTCGGCAAGGCGCGCAGCCTGAAGAAGCGCGTGCTGCAATATGCGCAGGGCCGGTTCCACACCCAGCGCATCGCCCTGATGGTGGACCTGACGCGCTCCATGGAGTTCGTCACGGTCCGCACCGAGACCGACGCTCTGCTGCTTGAGATCAACCTGATCAAGCAGCTCAAGCCGCGCTTCAACGTGCTGCTGCGCGACGACAAGAGTTTCCCCGAGATCGTCATTCGCCGCGAACATCCGGCCGCGCAGCTTCGCAAGCATCGTGGGGCGCATACGATCAAGGGCGACTATTTCGGCCCGTTCGCCTCAGCCCATGCGGTCACCAAGACCCTGAACACACTACAGAAGGCGTTCCTGCTGCGGTCGTGTTCGGACAGCGTCTATGAGGGGCGAACCCGGCCCTGCATGCTGCATCAGATCAAGCGCTGCGCTGCGCCCTGCACGGGGCTGATCAGCATTGAGGACTATGCAGGCTTGGTCGAGCAGGCCGAGGATTTCCTGCGCGGCAAGAGCCGGGCGGTGATGGACAAGATGTCGAGGGAGATGCAGGCGGCCTCCGACGACATGGAGTTCGAGCAGGCCGCGCGCATCCGCGACCGCATCCGGGCGCTGGCCTCGGTCGCCCAGGAACAGCAGATCAATCCGGAGACGCTGGAAGAAGCCGACGTCTTCGCCCTGTATGCCGAGGGCGGCCAGGCCTGCGTGCAGGTGTTCTTCTTCCGCGCGGGCCAGAATTGGGGCAACCGCGCCTACTTCCCGCGTGTCGATAAGAGCGACGAGGACGCCGAGGTGATGAGCGCGTTCCTGGGCCAATTCTATGATGACAAGCCGATCCCGAAGCTGATCCTCGCCAATATCGAGCCGTCCGAGTGCGAACTGCTGTCGGAGGCCTTCGCTCTGAAGGCTGGGCGGAAGGTCGAGATCAACCAGCCCAAGCGTGGCGAGAAGGCGCAACTGGTCGATCATGCCCTGACCAACGCCCGCGAGGCGCTGGGTCGGAAGATGTCGGAAAGCTCAGCCCAGACCAAACTTCTGGCCGGGGTCTGCGAAGCGTTCGGCATGGACGCACCGCCCGAGCGGATCGAGGTCTATGACAACGCCCACATCATGGGGACCAACGCGGTTGGCGGCATGATCGTGGCTGGGCCAGAAGGCTTCCAGAAGAGCCAGTACCGCAAGTTCAACATCAAGGGGACCGACCTCACGCCCGGTGACGACTACGGGATGATGAAGGAGGTGATGCGCCGCCGCTTCGGTCGCTTGGTGAAGGAAGAGGAAGCTGGGGAGGTGGCCGTGCGCCCGGACCTAGTGCTGGTGGACGGCGGCGCCGGGCAGCTGGCGGCGACGCTGGAGATATTGGCCGACCTGGGCGTGGATGACATCGCCGTGGTGGGTGTCGCCAAGGGGCCCGATCGCGACGCCGGCCTCGAGCGGTTCTTTATCGAGGGCAAGCCGCCCTTCATGCTCGAGCCGAAATCGCCGGTTCTCTATTACCTGCAGCGCCTGCGCGACGAGGCCCACCGCTTCGCCAATGGCAGCCACCGGACCCGGCGTTCGATGGACATCAAGAAGAACCCGCTGGACGAGATCGAAGGCGTCGGCCCGGGGCGCAAGCGCGCCTTGCTGCACGCCTATGGCTCGGCGCGGGGCGTCTCTCGCGCCTCGGTCGATGATCTGGCCAAGGTCGATGGGGTCAGCGAGGCCCTGGCTCAGCGGATTTTCGATTTCTTCCGCAAAAGCTGAGGTCGAGCTAGAGTTCAGCCTGACGCTTCGCCAGGAGACACCGATGCACCGCCTCGTTCTTACTCTATCGGCGCTTGCCGCCCTGACGCCCGCCGTCGGTCACGCCAGTTCGCCGGCCGCCTGGGCGGAGTTCGCGACCGATGTCCGCGCCAAGTGCCTCGCCGCCGCCCAGGCCCAGGGCATGAAGTCGCCGGAGGTAATCGTCCATCCCGTCGGAACCGAAGCCTACGGAATCGCGGTGCTTCGGGAAGGCGCCGACAAGCGAATCTGCGTCTATGGCAAGCAATCGAAAAAGGTGGAGCTGACGCCGGCCACCTGAACCACTTCCGCGCGTTAGGACCGCCATGAAAGCTCTACCGAATATCGTGACCTCGCTGCGGCTGGTCCTGACGCTCTTTGTGTTCGTGGCGCTCGCCGCGGCGTCGGGGGCGGTGCCCTATGTCAGCGAGCGATTGACCGTCGAGGCGCAGTTCGCCCTGCAACGCTGGGCTTTCTGGTCGTTCGTGATCGCCGCCGTGACCGACTTCGTCGACGGTTGGCTAGCGCGAAAGCTGGACGCGGTCACCGTCTGGGGCGCGATCCTCGATCCTATCGGCGACAAGGTGCTGGTGTGCGGCGCGATCCTTGGCCTGCTGTCGATGGGCGGCCAGCCGATGGTGGTGCTGCCGGCCGGGCTGATGCTGTTCCGCGAGTTCACGGTCAGCGCCCTGCGCGAAGTCGGTGCCGGCCGGGGCGTGAAGCTGCCCGTCACCATGCTGGCCAAGTGGAAGACGACGCTGCAACTTACGGCGCTGTCGGCCGAGTTGCTGGTGGCCTCGTGGGGGGCGTTCAACCTGCCGACCGATCCGGCCATCCAGGTGCCCGCGACCTATATCGCCCACACCCTGATGTGGGTGGCCACGGTGGTGACACTGATCACCGGCGCCCAATATTGGGAACAGACCCGCAAGGCGCTGCAGGCGCAGGGCGTCTAGGCGCCAAGCCCATTCCTCTCCCTTGGGAGAGGCTAGGTGAGGGGCGCTGCAAAGCAGCGATCTCGGGGCCGACGCCCCAGGCCCCCTCACCCGACCTCTCCCCGAGGGGAGAGGAGAGGCTGGCTGCTAGGCCGGGGTTTTCTCGGCCGCGCGGGCCGTGACGCGGTCGAACCAGGCGGCGATGTTCTTGTTGTCGGGGTTCAGAGACTGGCCCACCTGCGTGCCGAACTGCAGGAAGCAGAACAGCATGATGTCGGCCAGGGTGAAGCGATCGCCGGCGAGCCAGGTGCGGCCGCTCATCAGGCCGTCCAGCCAGGTCAGCTTTTCCTGGGCCAGTTCCTTCAGATCCCCAGCGGCGTGCGGAATGGTCCGCATGCGGCTCTGGAACAGCGGCAGGCCCTCGGCGTAGCGGAAGCCGCTGGTCAGCGGCTCGCAGATGTTGAGGTCGACGCGGCGGACCCACATGCGGGTCTCGGCGCGCTCTTCCGGCGTCGTGCCGATCAGCGGTGGGCTGGGATACTTCTCATCGAGGTACTCGCAGATGGCGGTGATCTCGGCCAGGTGAGAACCATCGTCCAGTTCGAGGCAGGGAAGCTGGCCGGCCGGGTTCTTGGCCACATAGGGCGCCTGACGATTTTCGCCGCCCATCAGGTCGACCTTCTCGACCGGAATCTCCACGCCCTTTTCAGCCAGGAACATGGCCACGACCGCCGGATTGGGGCCCATCGAAGAATAGAGTTTCATGCCGTCCTCCCAGGACTTCTGTTTGGACGGCATATCGCCTGCTTTACCTTGCGGCCATCAAGTCCGTTTCGCGCTCACGACATCGGATTGGCGGGCGGTGACGGCTCGGGCAGCGGGATGAATTCCTGGTCGTCGGCGTCAGGCAGTTTCATGCGTCCGGCCCGCCAATCGGTCTTGGCCTGTTCCAGGCGGTCCTTGGACGAGGAGACGAAGTTCCAGTCGATGAAGCGTGGGCCAATCGGTTCGCCGCCCAGCAGCATGACGACGGCGTCGCTGACCGCGGTGAACAACACCGGCGCGCCGGGCAGAAAGACCATCATCTGGCCCTCGTGGTACTGGCGCCCATCCACCTCGACGAGGCCCTGGGCGACGTAGGCCGCGCGCTCGGGATACTCGGCCGGGAGCTGCGCCTGGGCGCCGGCGTTCAGATGCCAGTGAACATAGAACATTGGCGAGTGGGTCTTCACCGGCGACTTGGCGCCGAAGGCCTCGCCGGCGATCAGCCGCGCCCACATGCCGCTTTCCTCGTGGGTCGGCAGGACCTCCGGGGCGTAGTGGTCGAATGAGGGCGCCATCTCCTCGTCTTCCACGGGCAAGGCGATCCAGGTCTGGATCCCGTTCATGCGCCCACCCTGCTCACGCAGGGTTTCGAAGCGCTCGGAGTGGGTGATCCCGCGCCCGGCGGTCATCCAGTTCACCTCGCCCGGACGAATAGGCTGAGTGACCCCCACCGAGTCGCGGTGGGTCATTTCGCCTTCGAACAGGTAGGACAGCGTCGAAAGGCCGATGTGGGGGTGGGGGCGGACATCGACCTCGCGCCCGAACCCCGCTTGGAAGTCGGCCGGCCCCATATGGTCGAAGAAAATGAACGGGCCGATCATCCGCCGCTTGGCATAAGGCAGCACGCGCCCGACCTCGAACCCGCCGAGGTCTTTGCGCCGTTGGTCGATGACAAGTTCGATCATTTTTCACCTCCGCGCGTTTGCTCGGTAGGGAGCAAATCTGGAGGCTAGCCTTGCGCGCTCACATAGGGGCTGACAAGGCCGAGAGGTGCGGCGGTGGTATGCTTCACCGAACGGATGACAATGCGGCTTTCGATATTCGACACCAGTCCCAGCGACAGGATCTTTTCGCGCAGGAAATCGTCGAAGGCGTGCATGTCGCGGGTGACGACCCGCAGCTCGTAGTCGGCCGAGCCGGTGACGGTCGCGCATTGCACGACTTCCGGCAGCTTGGTGATCGCCGTTTCGAAGGCGTCGAGATTGTCTTTGGTCGGCAGGCTGAGCTTGACGGTGCAATAGACCTCGAAGCCGAGACCCAGCAGGTCGCGGTCCAGGATGGTCACCCGGCGTTGAATGATGCCGGAATCCTCAAGTCTCTTGATACGCCGCCAGCAGGGGCTGGAGGACAAACCGACCCGTTCAGCGATCTCGGCGACCGACAATCCAGCGTCATGCTGGATAAGGTCCAGAATCTTGGCATCGACCGCGTCGAGGGCCTCGGGCAATTTTTCCTCCATCAAACGGCGGTTATCGGCGTTATTCTTGCCCCGAAATGCAATGTGGGGGGCATGTCTTTGGCAAGCAATTCCATCGTGCTTATATGATCTTCTATAGCCATTAGGGAGCCAAAAAGGAAAGATATTGCTATGCGGCACGTTGATGTGACGCTGGACGACAAATTCCTGCTCACGGAAGGTCGAGTCTTCATCACCGGGGTGCAAGCGCTCCTCCGCGTGATGCTGGACCAGCACCGCCTTGATAAGGCGGCGGGCCTCAACACGGCTGGCTTCGTCTCGGGCTATCGCGGCTCTCCGCTGGGCGGCTTGGATCAGCAGGCCCATCGTTTCGAGAAATTCCTCCAGGACGCCGGCGTGGTGTTCAAGGAAGGCCTCAACGAGGACCTCGCCGCGACCGCCGTCTGGGGCAGTCAGCAGGCCAATCTCTTCCCCGGCGCCAAGTTCGATGGCGTCACCGGCATGTGGTATGGCAAGGCGCCTGGCGTCGACCGCACGGGCGATGCTTTCAAGCACGCCAATTTCGCCGGGACCTGGGCCAAGGGCGGCGTCCTGGCCGTGGCCGGCGATGACCACAACTGCAAATCCTCGACCCTTCCGTCACAGTCGGAATACGCCTTCCAGGATTTCGAAATGCCGGTGCTGTCGCCGGCCGACGTCCAGGAAGTGCTCGACTACGGCCTGATGGGCATCGCCATGTCGCGGTTCTCAGGCCTCTGGGTCGGACTGATCGCATTGGCCGACACCATGGACAGCGGCGTGACCATCGATGTCTCCATCGACCGCCACCAGATCGTCGTCCCGGCCAACTTCAACATTCCGGCCGGCGGCCTCGGCATTCGCCTGAAGGATCAGCCGCTCGACAAGGAACGGCGGCTTCGTAATTTCAAGATCCCCGCCGCCCTGGCGTTTGCGCGCGCCAACAAGATCGACCGGGTGATGCTGGGTTCGGCGCGCCCGCGCCTGGGCATCGTCTGCCAGGGCCAAGCCTACAAGGACGTGATCGAGGCCTTCGCCGCCATGGGCATCTCGGCGAAGGAAGCCTCCGACCTTGGCGTGGCCATCTACAAGGTCGGCATGCCCTGGCCGCTGGAGCCGACCGGCCTGCGCTCATTCGCGGCGGGTCTCGAGACCATGATGGTGATCGAGCACAAGCGGCCGCTGATTGAGGTGCAGGCTCGCGCCGCGCTCTATGATCTGCCCGCCCATGCTCGGCCTCGCATCATCGGCAAGACCGACGAACAGGGCCATTCGCTGCTATCGGAACTGGGTTCGCTGTCGGTGGCGGAGGTGGCGCTGGCCATAGCTGATCGGTTGCCGCCGGGTCCGCACATGGAGCGGGTCCATGACTATCTCAGCCGGGTTTCGGCCGCTTCGATGGCCGCCGTCACCCTGGCGGCCGAACAGCAGCGCAAGCCGTTCTTCTGCTCGGGTTGCCCGCACAATTCCTCGACCCGCTTGCCGGAGGGTTCGCGCGCCCTGGCCGGGATCGGTTGCCACTACATGGCCAGCTTCTCCGACCCGCAGACCGACCTGAACAGTCATATGGGCGGCGAGGGCCTGAGTTGGGTTGGCGCCGCGCCGTTTACGACCGAGCCGCATGTGTTCGTGAACCTGGGCGACGGCACCTATAATCACTCCGGTTCGCTGGCGATCCGCGCATCGGTGGCGGCCAATTCCCACGTCACCTACAAGCTGCTGTTCAACGACGCGGTCGCCATGACGGGCGGCCAGGCGGCCGAGAGCGGCTTCACCCCGGCCCAGATCACCCGCCAGCTCGCCTCCGAAGGCGTGACCAAGACCGTCATCGTCGCCGACGATCCGAGCCGCTACGACGGCGTCAACGACCTGGCGCCGGGCGTGGAGGTTCGGCCGCGCGCGGACCTCATCACGGTCCAGAAGGAACTGCGCGATACGCCTGGCACGACGGTGATGCTTTATGATCAGGTTTGCGCCACCGAGAAGCGCCGCCGGCGCAAGCGCGGCAAGATGGAGACCGCGACCAAGCGGGTCTTCATCAACCCTCTGGTCTGCGAGGGCTGCGGCGACTGCTCCAAGAAATCGAACTGCGTGTCGATCGAGCCGCTGAACACCGAGTTTGGTCGCAAGCGCAAGATCAACCAGTCGAGCTGCAACACCGACTATTCGTGCCTTGAAGGCTTCTGCCCTTCCTTCGTCACCATCGAGGGCGGCGAGAATGCGCAGGCGAAGTCGCTGCCTGCCCTGACCGCCGATTCCACGCCGCTGCCGACCTTCGAGCCGCTGGAGGGCGTCCGTAACATCGTCTTCACCGGCATCGGCGGAACGGGGGTAACCACGGTCGCCTCGATCCTGGCGATGGCGGCTCACGTCGATGGCCGCGCCTCCTCGGTAGTGGACATGACCGGCCTTGCCCAGAAAGGCGGGGCGGTTTTCTCCCACGTGCGCATCGGCGAGACCGAGGAGACGGTGGTCGGCGGACGCGTGCCGGCGGCCTCGGCCCATGTGCTGATCGCCTGCGATATCCTCTCGGCGGCGGGCGCGGACGCCCTGGCGCTCTACGCCAAGGATCGGACCGTAGCGGTGGGCAACGAGGACTTCGCCCCGACGGCCGATTTCGTCACCGACCGCGACGTGCGTTTCGACTCCGGCTCGATGGCGCGGCGGATCAAGGCGGCCAGCAAGTCCTATGACGAATGCCCAGCTCACCATCTGGCGGAGACCAACTTCGGCGACGCCATCTACGCCAACATGATCATGGTCGGTTTCGCCTGGCAGAAGGGGTTGGTCCCGCTTTCCAGCCGCGCCGTATATCGGGCGATCCGGCTGAACGGCGTCCAGGCCGATGCGAACCTGCAGGCCTTTGAATTGGGACGCCGCGTGGCGCACGATCCGTCGCTGCGTGGTCCCGCCGAGGCCGATGTGCCGACGCCGCAGACCATGCCCCTGGGGGAACTGATCGCTCATCGCGGCCGCGAACTCACCGCCTATCAGAACGGCGCCTACGCCAAGCGCTATCTGGACAAGGTGGCCAAGGTGGCTTCGGCCGAGGCGATCTTTGGGACCGAAACGCTTACCCGCGCGGTGGCGACCAATCTCTACAAGCTGATGGCCTATAAGGACGAGTACGAGGTCGCTCGACTCTATACGGACGGCCGGTTCGCCGCCGAGCGCGACGGGACCTTCAAGGGCGGCAAGACCAAGGTCTGGCTGGCCCCCCCGTTGCTGGCGCCCAAGGATGCCGACGGCAAGCCGAGGAAGATCGAGTTCGGCGGCTGGATGCTGGACGCAGCCTTCCCGCTGCTCGCCAAGCTGAAGGGATTACGTGGCACCCCGCTCGACATCTTCGGTGCGAGCGAGGAGCGGAAGATGGAGCGCGGCCTGATCACCGACTACGAGGCCGGCCTTGAGCGGCTACTTGCGCGGCTGACAGCGGAAAATCTGCCGCTGGCCGTCGAGCTCGCGTCAGTTCCGCAGGGCGTGCGCGGCTTCGGCCACATCAAGGAGGCCTCGGTGAAGGTCGCCAAGGCCGATGAAGCCAAGCTGTGGGCCAAGTGGGAGAAGGCGCCCGGCTAGGGGCGCCTTTCACCCCTGGTTTAGGAGCCGCCGGGAATGGGCGACATCGCCTTCAGCTCGGCCAGGCCATTGATGCTGATCTTCGCCCAGGTACGGAACATTTCCTCGAAGTCCGAGCGGTTGGTCACGCTATTGCGGATGTAGGGGCCGGTATCCCCGGCGATCCGGCTGTCGACGGCGCGACCAAGCAGCGCGCCGGTCTCGGAGTCGCGGGCTTCAAGGATGAGGGTCGCCGAGCCGGCGTCGCGGCTGTAGGTCCGAGAGCGTTGCGCAGTCTTCAGATCGGGCGCGGAAGCGTAGAGATTGGCGACGCCGGTGCGCAGGCGCAGCACGTCGGGGCCTGGAGTCGTGACGACCTGATAGCCGGCGTCTGTATAGGCCTTGGTGAACACCTCTTCGAAACCGGTCCGCGCCTTGTCGAGCATCTGCTGGGCGTCGGAGCTGCTGATCCTGTTTTCCAGCCCCATGGAGTCGGCGTTGTAGTCGCGCACCCAGTTCTTCCGGAACGCGACCTCAGTCGGATCGAGCATCACCTTGGTGTAGGTGCGAAAATCGGCGCCCGGCAGCAGGTAGACGGCGTCCAAGCGTTTGGACGGCACCTTGGTCAAACCATCCCAGTTCGCCGGCGGGGCGGCCGGCGCGGAGAACGCCGGCGGCGCGGCGGTTCCGATGACACAAAGGGCGGCGCAGATCGCGATGAGGCGATGGGACATGGCGAAACTCCTTGGCAAACCTCTTGCCGGTTTCGCTCATCGTGAGCTTCTCGCTGAACTCCTCCTATCAGTAGAAACCCGCACGGGTCGTCTCCAGGGTCTGGAGCTGAGCTGCAGGGAAGTCGCTAACGCGACGCCGTCCTAATGGCGGCGGTCAAGCTGTCTCGAGCTGCGTTGAGGTCCTGGGTGTCGGCCGCCGGCCAGGCGGAGTTTATGGCGATCACCAGTTTGTCGTCCGGGAAGGTGGTGATGGATTGGCCGAAAATGCCCAGCGCCTCATAGGCCTTTGCCTTCGGATTGATCCACCAGAAGTATCCGTAGCCGCCAGCCTCGGGATGGGCCGGATCGACCAGGATGTGCGAGGATGTGGCCTCCTTGGTCCAGGTCTCCGGCACGACCTGTTTGCCGCCGGCCTTGCCGCCGCCCAGCATGAACATGCCGACCCGGCCATAGTCGCGCAGGGTCATGGACATGCAGCAGCCGCCGCGTTCGTGACCGGCCACATCCTCAACCCAGATCGCGTCCTGTTCCATGCCGAACGGCGCCCAGATCTTCTCGGACAAGTATTGCGACAGCGGCTTTCCAACAGCGTTGGAGACCAGCACCCCGACCAGGTCGGTCTCGCCCGTCGAGTAGTTGAACTTGGTCCCTGGCGTCACGGCGCGCGGCAGGCGGCGCATATAGCTGACGACCGGATTGACCCCCGGCTCGATGATCGAGAGCCCGACCTTGGCGACGTCGGAATTGAGGTCGGTGTAGTCCTCGTTCCACTTCACGCCGGAGGTCATGGTGATGAGCTGGCCGACCGTCACGCCGTCATATCCGCCGCCCTTGAGCTCGGGGATGTAGGTGGTCACCGGATCATTGAGGCTCTTGATGTAGCCGTCCTGAATCGCCGCGCCGACCAGGGTCGAGGTCAGCGACTTGGCCACCGAGAATGAGGTCCAGCGATCGCTTGGCCCGCGCTCCAGGCCATAGCGTTCCATGATGACCTTGCCATCCTTGATCACCAGCAGGCCCGAGACCCGATAGGCGGCCATGAATTCATCGACGCTCATCTGGTTGCCGTCGATGGTCACCTTAGGCTCGATGGGCGCGCCGGCGGGCAGGGGGAAAACACTTGGGCCGCGCGGCACGACCTTGTGCGCGGCCAGTTTCTCCATGGTTTTGTAGCCTTCCTTCTGCTGATCCGGGGACCACATCAGGATCGAGGCGCCCATCGACGGCGGGGGCTGCTGCGCCAAAGCCGCGGTCGGCAGCAGCGTCGCCGCCATGGCCGCCATGGCCAGTTTCATCCTCAGCATCCGTCGTCTCCCCGCGTCGTTCTTATGATTATGGTCAAGCTAGGCGGGCGCTGCCGGTTTGCATACCGCCTCAGTAGGTCTGGGTGATCGTCACGGTCTGGGAGAAGTCGCCCTTTCGTGCGTCCTGCTCGCGAATAAAGACGTAGAGCATCCCGCCGTCGCCCCAGTTCATCTTGAGGCCCGGGTCGGAGTCGATCTGCAGCAATAGTCGCCAGGCCTTTGAGGCGCGCTGCATCGCCTGGGTTGGTTCCTCGTCCTCGTATGGGTGCCGGCCGCGGCGGATCCGCTCGCAGGTGAGGGCCATCTGTTCCTCCTGGATTTCGGAGGGATAGCCGCCGACCCGGTGCTGGAGCTCATCGCCAAACGGCTCATTCGGCAGGTTGGCGAGTTCATCAAGGTCGATGTTGTCATCCAGTTCGCGGACGTCGACGCCGAGCCAGTCAAGGCTGGGGACGGACTGAAGCCGCAGAAACGCAATTGGCCGTGCAGTAAAGCGAAGCTTGGGCGAAACCTCGTACGGATAGGGCGCGGGCTCGCCCGCGGGTTCGCGACTATGGATGACGCGCACAAGGTCAGCGCAGTCCATGCGCGGCTCGTCATAGAATGCGTAGAGCCGTCCATCCTCGGGCAGCCAGTCTGGACCGCCGGCCGCGCGCGCTTCGGCGAGATCGATCTGTGTCAGGAAGGAAAGGGGGAGCTTGTCGCCGAATGGCCAAGCTTGGCCCTCGGGAAGTTCCGGCCGCCCACCCATTTTCGAGAAGCTGGGCTGCTTTGTCGGGGTCATCAGCAGCGTCGGCCGCGCCATTCGCGTTATTCGACTGCGGATTCGCGCGCCATCACTAGACGCGGTCTCACGTCGCTTCCGCAGCAAAAAGCGCTCTCGCCGTCGAGCGATCAATGTTCCCAGGCCGATAGCGACCAGCGCTAGGGCCGCCATGTAGGCGAAATTGGCCAGGATGGCGAACAGCACCAAGTTTGTCGTGTCGCTCATGTTCCTTGCCCCGGCCCCGCACGGATCAAATCGGGCCAACCGGGCAAGTCAAGAACAAAGGTGGAACGTTTTTGCCAAGGTCCCGTCGAGGCCGTCTGGCGGTTTGCAGACCGGTGTCGTTCAGCTACGCCAGAGGCATGGCGGATTTTGATTTCGACGCGGTTGTAGTGGGGGCAGGGGCTGTCGGCCTCGCCTGTGGGTATGCGCTATCGAAGCGCGGCCTGGTGGTGGCTGTGCTCGAGTCCGGGCCGATCATCGGAGAGGGCGTTTCGGCGCGAAACTCCGAGGTGATCCATGGCGGGCTCTACTATCCCACCGGCTCTTTGAAGGCCCGGCTCTGCGTGGCCGGGCGCCGCGCGCTCTACGCCTTCCTCGACAGTCATAAGGTCGCCTACGACCGCTGCGGCAAGCTGGTGGTGGCGACCAACGCTGAGGAAGTCGGACGACTGGACGGCATTCTCGAACAGGCTCGGACTAACGACGTCGAGGGCATGGCGCATTTGACCAAGGCGCAGGCCCTGGCCCTGGAGCCTGAGCTCGCCTGCGAAGGGGCGCTGATCTCGCCGCAGAGCGGGGTGTTCGACAGTCACGGCTACATGCTGGCGCTGCAGGGCGAGATCGAGGCGGCCGGCGGGGCGGTGGTGACCTCCACGCCGTTCGAGGGCGCGACCCCTCTGGACGGCGGCGGTTTCTCAATTCGCGCCGGCGGCGCCGAGCCAACTACATTGACCGCTCGAATTCTAGTGACTGCGCCGGGGCTGTCCGCCCAGGCCGTCGCCGCGGAGATCGAGGGGTTCCCGAAGGAAACCATTCCGCCGCTCCACTACGGCAAGGGCGTCTATTTCCGGCTGAGCGGCAGGGCGCCTTTCGCGCGCCTGATCTATCCGCCGCCGATCCCAGGCGCATTGGGCACGCACTATCGACGCGATCTTGGGGGCCAGGCGGTGTTCGGCCCGGATCTACAGTTTGTGGATGAGATCGACTACAGCGTCGATCCGGCCCGTGCGGGCGAGTTTTACAGCTATATCCGCAAATTCTGGCCCGGCCTGCCCGATCGCGCATTGGCGCCTGACTATGCTGGCATCCGGCCCAAGCTGCATGGCCCCGGCGAGCCGCAGCCTGATTTCCGCATCGACGGACCGCAAGCGCACGGCATGACCGGTCTCGTCACTTTGTTTGGGATTGAGAGCCCCGGCCTGACATCCTCGCTGGCGATCGGCGAAGAGGTGGCTGGGCGTTTGGGGCTTTAGAATTATCGCTCGTCATCCTCCGGGCAGCCGTAGGCTGATCCGGGGGACCCAAACGGGGTTTCCGAACTAGATAGGCCGCTTGGGTCCCCCGGATCTCGCTTCGCGAGACCGGAGGATGACGATAGTGGCGGTCGTGGGCGGTTATCCCTTCGGGACGATCTTCAGCACGCGGCCCTTTTCGTTGTCGGTCGCCACATAGAGCGCGCCGTCGGGGCCGACGATGACGTCGCGGATGCGCTCGTTCTGGTCGACCAGCAGGCGCTCCTCGCCGACCACCTTGCCGTTCTTCATCACCAGGCGGGTCAGGTGCTTCTGAGCTAGCGAGCCGACGAACACGCTGTCCTTCCAGGCCGGGAACAGGCCCGCGTCATAGAAGGCCATGCCTGACGGCCCGATCACCGGGTCCCAGTAGTAGACCGGCTGTTCCAGCCCGTCCTTGGCGGTCAGGCCCTCGCCGATCGGTTTGCCGGAATACTCCACGCCATAGGTGATGGTCGGCCAGCCGTAGTTCTTGCCCTTTTCCGGCTGGTTCAGTTCGTCGCCGCCGCGCGCGCCGTGCTCGACTTCCCACAGCTTGCCGGTCTTCGGATCGATGACGGCGGACTGAATGTTGCGGTGACCGTAGGACCAGATCTCGGGCTTCACACCAGGCTTGCCGACGAAGGGGTTGTCCTTGGGAATCGAGCCGTCGGCGTTGATGCGGACCACCTTGCCCAGTGTGCCGTCCAGCTGCTGTGCCTGGACCCGGCCGGGCAAGATCGAGCGCTCGCCGGTGGTGACGAACAGGGTTCCGTCCTTGGCGAAAACCAGTCGGCCGCCAAAGTGCAGGGTGGAGGCGAGCGACGGCGTCTGGTGGAAGATGACCTGGACGTTCTCGACCTTGCCATCCACCAGCTTGCCGCGCGCCACGCCTGTGTTGTTGGCGCCTTCAGCCTGCGGCTCGGAATAGCTCCAATAGATCAGGCCGTTCTGGGCGAATTTCGGATCGACGGCGAGGCCGAGCAGGCCGCCCTGGTTGCGGCCATCGACAGGCGGCAGGCCGGCGACCGGCGCCGACAGCTTGCCATCTGTCCCGAGGATGCGGAGCTGGCCGCTCGACTTCTCGGTGATCAGCAGACGGCCGTCCGGCAGGAATGCGAGGCCCCATGGCTTGTTCAGTCCCTCGGCGACGGTCTGAACCTCATAGGCGACGTTGGAGTTCACCGCCGGCGCCCGGGTCTGGCCCGCGAAGGCCGGTTTTTGATCCGGTGCGTTGGCCGGCTTGGTTTCCAGCGGCGCGCCGCCTTGGGCCGCGGCTTGGCCGTCGCCGCCGCTGCAGGCTGCGACCAGGGTCGCTAGGGCGGTGGTGAGCAAGAGGCGGCGCATCGGTGTCTCCAGGGTGAAGCTTCAATGGCAGGTAGGGTGGACCGGTCTCGATAACCAGTCCGAACGACGAGGGTTGCGCTGATCAGCCGGCGACGGCGTCGAGCGCCTCGTCGGGAGACGCGCCTTCAAGATGGATCAGGGACCACACGGCGAAGAACAACAGCGGCCAGCGCGCCGCGCCCGGCGTCGCGAAAACGCCCGCGGCGGCGTCCGAGCCAAGCACCTGCCGGACGGCGGCCACCTGACCGATACGTCGGCCGATCTCGCCGGCGCGGGGCTCAATCCAGGCGTCCACAGGCACGGTGAAGCCTTGCTTGCGCGCCCAGGGCTCGGCTGCCGGGCAGGCTTGCTCCAGCCACTTGCGCAGCAGCCATTTCCCATAGCGCCCGCGCACCTTGAAGCGGTCGGGCAGGGGGAAGGCGAACTCGGCCACCTGAGCGTCCAGGAACGGGGTGCGGCCCTCCAGTCCATGCGCCATCAGGCAGCGATCAAGCTTCGTCAGCAGATCGTTGGGCAGCCAGGTGGCGATGTCGGACCACTGGGCCTGTTGCAGGCGGGTCAGGCCTTGCGGGGGCGCGGCCTGCCGGCGCCAACGGCCTACGATCGCGGCGTCTGCACGCGGTTCGGCCGCCCGGCCGCCGAGCCAGGCGGGACGCAGGGCGCGGCGGTAGCGGCCATAGCCGCCGAACAGCTCGTCGCCGCCTTCGCCGGTCAGCACCACGGTCAGGGTCCCCTTGGCGGCCTCCGCCAATTTGTAGGTCGGCAGGCTCGCATAGTCGGCGGTCGGGTCGTCCATGGCCCAGGCGACCTGGGGCAGGATCCGCCAGAAATCCTCCTCGCCGAAGGTCGTCTCGCGCCAGTCGAGGTTCAGGGCCTTGGCGACCCGCTCGGCCTGGGCGCGTTCGTCGCGCGCACCGGGAGCGTCGAACCCGCAGGTGAAGGCGGTGACCGGCCGTTCGTTCAACCGCGACATCAGGGTTGCGATGGTGGCGGAGTCGATGCCGCCGGAGAGGAACAGGCCATAGGGAACGTCAGAGCGCTGATGGACCGCGACGCTGTTTTCCAGAACCTTATCCAGCTGCGAAAGCAGGGCGGCTTCATCGCCGCCACGCGCGGTCCTTGCCGGAACAGCAGGGCGAACGCCGTGAGGGACCAGGTTGCCGCCCGCCACCTCGACGATCTCGCCGGGCTCCAGCCGGCGCAGGCCCTTGAAGATCGTCTCGTCGGTCAGGGTGTAGTTGAACGCCAGCAATTCGCGCGCGCGATCCTCCGAAAGCTCCGGCGCGATCAGGCCGGCGGCCAAGAAGGCGCGGGGCTCGGAGGCGAAGGCGACCGCGCCTTCATACTCCAACACATAGAGCGGCTTGATCCCGAAGGGATCGCGAACCAGCCAGGTCCGCCCATCGGCGCCAATCAGGCAAAAGGCGTACATGCCGCGCAGACGCTGGAAGGCGGCAGGTCCTTCCTGGGCGTAGATGTGCAGCAGCGGTTCGAAATCCGAGCCGGTCGCAAGTTGGTCGGCCAGGCCGAATTCCTGAGCCAGCTCGACATAGTTGTAGATCTCGCCGTTGCCGATGACGGTGCAGCCCGCGGCGTGCAGCGGTTGCCAACCGCCCTCCAGGTCGATGATTGACAGCCGGGCATGGGCGAGTGAACGACCCGGCGCCTCTTCGACGAAGACCCCGTTGGGGCCACGGTGGGTGAGGGCCTCGATCATGGGCCGGGCTGAGCCGCCCGGTCCGATGACGCCAGCGATGCCGCACATTACTCGGCTCCGAAATCGGCGAACAGTTCACGCCATTGGGCGACGACGGCGGCGGCCGAGAACTCGGCCTCGACGCGTTCGGCGGCGTTCTGGACCATGCGGATGCACAGCATCGGGTCGGCTATCAGGCGATTGACGGCCTCGGCGAGGGCCTCAGCATCGTCGATGGGAACCAGCAATCCGTCCTGCCCATCGCGAATCAGCGCCGAGGGACCTTGGCTGGCGGCGGCGATAACCGGCAGTCCGTGGGCCCAGGATTGGATGACGACATTGCCCAATGGCTCGTATCGCGATGGGAAAACGCAAATGTCGGCCGCGCGATAGAGCGCCGAGGGGTCTGTTCGCCAACCCAGGAATCGCACGCGCTCGCTTACGCCAAGGGCGCCGGCCATGGCCCGAAGCTTGGTTTCCTGACCGCCGACGCCGGCGATCCACAGGTGCGCCTCGGGGATCTTGGCGAGGGCCGCCAGAGATACGTCGTGGGCCTTCGACTCATGCAGCCGGCCCATAGCCAGCAGCAAAGGCACGTCCTCAGGGGTGTTCAGCGACGCTCGGTCAGCCGGCGCAACGTCGGGCGGAGCGTCGGCGAAGTTGGGGATGTGGCGCACCTTGCCGGCCGGCCAACCCTGGCTCACCACCCAGTCGGCGATGTCCTCAGTGTTGGCGACCAGATGGTCGAACCCCTTATAGTATTTGAGATTGTAGTAGCCGCCGAGCCGTCCGATGCGCGCCCAGGGGCCGCTGGGCGTGTGGCGCGCGGCGCGGTTCATCCAGGCCAAGGCCAGCTTCACATCGTGCTTCTGCGCGAAGTTCTTCAGCTTGGGCTTGGTGAGAATGTCGATGGGACCGCCGAATCGGAAGACCCCCGACGGCACGTCGATGCGGGCCAGGGCGGCCTCGCGATTGGCGTTGGCGCGGATCGCGGCGACCTGCCCGACCCCGTCGTCGGCAAGGGCCGCGACCAGATCCAGGAAGTAGGTTTCCGCGCCGCCTTCGCCGGCTGTTCCGAGGAGATGGAGGACGCTCATGCCGGTCAGAACCTAGCCGGGCTTTGCGCCGCACCCAAGCCGCTTGAAGATCAGAAAAAGCCCCCCTATAAACCGCGCCTCGCCGAAAGGTCCGGCGGCTGGATAGCTCAGATGGTTAGAGCGGTGGATTCATAACCCACAGGTCGGCGGTTCGATCCCGCCTCCAGCTACCACTTCGGAGGAGGCGGCCGATGTCCGCTCTCCGGATTGGGGTGAGATCGGCTTTCCCCTTTCAAGAGACCAACCTTGGCTTCGCTCCCTGACGATCGCCGTGCTCTGCATGGTTCGGCCGCTCATCGAAGTCTCACGAACTAGGTGGTCACAGACCGTAACGTCGGGGTTCCGCCTGATGGACAGAATCGGCGCTCCGCCTAACTAGAGCCCCAATGGGGATGGACCTGGGGCGAATGATCGAACGCTACGATATCCGACAGGACGATCACGGCTGGACCGTGCTCGACGTCGTCACGAGTCGCCCCCTGGTCATCATGCATGTGCCGCAAGTCGGCCTGGACGTGCGTGATGCGCTCGAGTTGGTGGACACTCTGGATTGGCCGGCGATCCGCGAGCGCCGCAGCTTCCAGGACTAGGCGCCGTTCACCAGGCCCATCCAGCCATGCCGATCTCAGGAACTTTTGGCCTCCACCGACGTAGCCTTAGGGCCCAGCTTTCAGGGTGAAGTCGCAAAGGATGCGAGCATGCCCCAGTCGAACGCAAGCGGTTCGGAAGCCGAAGCCAAAGCGGCGGCGATCGCCAAGGCCAAGGCGATCGCGCCTGACCTGACGGCGCGCATCGGCAGTACGCCGAAGACCAAGTTCCGTGGCGACCCTGATGTCTTTGGCCGTCTGGTCGAGGATCATGACCGCCATCGCGCGCTGCTGGCGATGATCGAAGAGACGCAGGGCGCGTCGGCCGACCGCCGCAAGCTCTTCGATGAGCTCGTTCACGAACTGAAGGCTCATGCCGCCGCGGAAGAACAGGCCCTTTGGTCCAGCGTCCTACGCGACCCTGCGACCACGGACTTCGCCCGGCATGCCATCGCTGAGCACAAAGAGATCGATGACATGCTCGCCGACCTTGCCGCACGTGACATGTCCTCGCCGGGCTGGCTGCGAAGGTTCGCGGGGCTCAAGGAGGAGTACCTGCATCACATCCGCGAAGAAGAGCAGGAGCAGTTCGTGGCGGCGGAGGGCAGGCTGAGCGAACGTGATCTGCTCCACATGCGCAAGGTGTTTGAACAGCGAAAGAAGGCCGAGAAGGCGTCAGTCCAGATCGAGCGGAAAATCAAACTGAAGGCCTGATGGGCAAGCCGGTTTACCATCCCAAGAACCGAGGCGTGATGCGGCGCGTTCGTAGGACATGCCCAAGTCGTTCGCCCCTCGCACGCGCCCCATGTTCAGCGGTTGGCATCTTCTGACTATGCGTGGGCATCCGATAGCTGGCCGTCGGTATCGCGGCCTGCTCTGGTGGAAGTCAGTTCGGCAGATCGAGGAGGTAAGGATGCGGCGCCTGTTCGAGGTGACGGTCTAGGCCAAGCTATGCGCCGATCTGCGGAAGGGGCGCTGGACTCGTCAGGGGAGTGTCCAGCGTGGGTTTCGCGGGTGTTAGCCGAGCCGCAGAGTATGCGGGATGACCGGGCGACTTCCTCCGGAATACTACTGATGGCGCGCGGCGCCGCCACCTGTCCCACTGCCCTGGCGGCAGGCGCGGCGGCCGCCAAGCCTCACGAGCGACCAATGCCCCTTCAAGAGTATGACCCCCCAGGCCGGTTCACCGGCGTGATCGGGCGCACCGCCGATGTCTCGACGCCGGCTTGGCCGCGACCCATGCGGGCGCGGGAGGGAACGCCCAACGTCCTATTCATTGTGCTGGACGACGTCGGCTACAGCCATCTCGGCTGTTATGGCGGCCAGATCTCGACCCCGAACATCGACGCTTTGGCCGCTGACGGACTGCTGTTCAGCAACATGCACACCACCGCGCTCTGTTCACCGTCGCGCTCCTGCATCCTGACCGGGCGCAACCACCACTCCAACCATATGGGCTGCCTGTCGAACGGCTCGACGGGCTTCCCAGGCTCAGACGGCTACATGCCCTTCGAGAACGGCATGATCTCCGAGATCCTCAAGGACCAGGGGTTCAGCACCTATTGCGTCGGCAAGTGGCACCTGTCGCCGGAGGAGACCAACACCCCCGCCGGACCCTATGACCGCTGGCCGCTCGGCCGGGCGTTCGAGCGCTATTTCGGCTTCCTCGGCGGCGACACCAACCAGTGGTACCCGGACCTGATGTACGACAATCATCAGGTCGAGCCTGAAGGCACGCCCGAGGACGGCTATCATCTGACGCCCGACCTGGTGGAAAAGGCCAAGTCCTTTGTCGCCGACGCCAAGCAGATCGCTCCGAACAAGCCCTTCTTCATGTACTTCGCCACCGGCGCCGGCCATTCGCCCCATCACGTCCCCAAGGAGTGGGCCGACAAGTACAAGGGCAAGTTCGACGACGGGTGGGAGGCCTATCGCCAGCGGGCGTTCAAGGCGCTCATAGACCGCAAGATCATTCCGCCAACCACGGAGCTGTCGCGCCCCGACCCGGACGTGCAGGACTGGCGCAACCTGTCGGCCGATGAGCGGCGTCTCTATGCGCGGATGATGGAGGTGTTCGCCGGCTTCCTCGAACACACCGACCACTATATCGGCGAGCTGATCGGCTTCCTGAAAGAGATCGGCGAGTACGACAACACCCTGATCATGCTGGTCTCCGACAACGGCTCCAGCGCCGAGGGCGGGCCGACCGGGTCGGTCAACGAGTGCCGGTTTTTCAACAACGTGGCCGACACGGTTGAGGACGGCCTCAAGCACATCGACGAGATCGGCGGACCCACCACCTTCAACCATTTCCCCTGGGGCTGGACCCACGCCGGCAACACCCCGTTCCGGCGCTGGAAACGCGAGACCTATCGTGGCGGCGCCACCGACCCGTTCATCGTCGCCTGGCCGAAAGGCATCAAGGCCAAGGGGGAGGTTCGCAGCCAGTACGCCCACATCATCGACATGGTCCCGACCGTGCTCGACGCCTTGCAGCTGGTTCCGCCGGCCGCCATCAAGGGCGTCGCCCAGGCTCCGATGGAAGGTGTCAGCCTCAAGTCGGCCTTCGAGGACGCCGCCGCGCCGGCGACCCATGTCACCCAGTATTTCGAGATGCTGGGGCACCGGTCGATCTATCACGACGGCTGGCGCGCGGTGTGCCCATGGCCGGGGACCTCGTTCGTCGAGTCTGGCCGCAAGTTCGGCGACGAGATCAGCTACGACATGCTGGCGCAGCTCGACGCCAAGGGTTGGGAACTCTACCACGTGGCCGAGGACTTCGCCGAAGCCCACAACGTCGCTGATCAGAACCGCGAGCGTCTGATCGCCATGATCGGCACGTGGTACAACGAGGCGGGCAAGTACAACGTCCTGCCGATCGACAGCCGCGGCGTTCAGCGCATCGCGCTGGAGCGGCCGCGGATCGCCAGCACTCTGACCCGCTACACGCTCTATCCGAACACCCAGTCGATCGTCGCGGCCGCCGCGCCCAAAACCCTCAATCGTCCGCACAGCTTCACGGCCGAGGTTGAGGCCCCGGAAGCTGGCGCCGACGGGGTACTGCTATCGTTCGGGGGCAACGACGGTGGCTTCTCGTTCTACGTCCAGGAGGGAAAGCTCTGCTACCTGCACAACTATCTGGCCATCGACTACTTCTACGTCAAAGCCGACACGCCGCTTCCCGCCGGCAAGCACCTCCTCAGCATGCAGTTCGAACCGACCGGCAAGCCCGACATGAAGAACGGCAAGGGCGTACCAGCCCAGGTCACTCTGCTGGTTGACGGAAAGCCGGTCGCCACCGGCCAACTTCCCCACACGGTCCCGATCCGTCTGGGCCAGGGCGGGGCGATGTTGGTCGGGATGGATTCCGGCTCGCCGGTATGTCCCGAGTACAAGCCGCCGTTCAAGTATCAGGGCCGGCTGCGCCGTGTGATCGTCGACCTCAGTGGAGAAGCCGTGGTCGACCATGAAGCCGAGATGCGGGCGTTCATGCGCAAGCAGTAGGCCGGGTCGGCATGCCCTTGGACGTAGCGCACCGCCGCTAGCCTCACGATAACTTCCCCCAGATGGGGCGCCCATTCGAGCTCTCGGAGCGACCTTCAAATTCTATGGGGCAAAGCGGCAAAGCCAGGTTTAACGTACTCAGGGTTGCGTGAGTCAAACATACAGGGGGACGTGTGCCCGACATTTTTGCTTCAGCCAGCGGCCCAAAGGTGGGCGTGGTCCCCAGGGGCGCGCCGGCCCGCCATCTTTACATCGCCGCCGCGCTTGGGGCGGTCAGCCTCTTCGCCACATCGAGTGAGGCCCAAGAGCTTCGTGTGGGCGCCGGCTATGCGCCGCACGCGCCTGAGAAGGGCTCCTCGGTGGTGGTGGACTACCTGTTCAAGCCATCGCAGGCCTTGGATTTCATGGGGGCTCCGAGGCCCTATGTCGGAACGCAGCTCAGCTTGGAGGGCTACACCAACTATGCCCAAGCGGGGTTGATCTGGCGCTTTGAGCAGAAGCGGACATACGTCGATCTTGGGGCTGGGATCTCGGTTCACGATGGCGCACTGACGCTGCCCCGCCCGACTCCTGGATTGTCGGACGAAGAAAACCAGCGGCGCCGCGAGGTCCGGGACAATTACATCGAGTTCGACAAGCGCTGGCTCTTCCACGCCACCTTCGCAGTGGGCCTGCGGTTGGATGAGCATTGGGCGGTGGAGATCGAAGGCCAGCATTGGAGCAATGGCCAACTCGGCAATGATACGCACGACGGCGCCGACAGCGTCGGCCTACGTGCAGCCTACCGCTTCTGAGCCGCCGCGGTTCCTGCAACACCGCCGCTAGGCGCGCGGCGAGCTCTCTAGCAACGCGCCGTCACGCTTGAGCACGGCCAAGCCGTCCTCGTCCGTGGCGTGCCAGAGCGACGGCAAGAAGCGCCTCAGTCCTTGCCGCCAGCGCTTTCGATAGCGCCAGCGGTCTCCGTCGGGGACGACGTCGATTTCGTACGGGGCCTGCTCGGCGGCCCTGCTCTGACTGTCCATGATTGATCCTTCCCCGACGCGTTCGAGTGGATAGGCGCAGGATCGGCGCCAGTTGAGGTTAGCGGTCGTCGCGAAGATAGACGACGTTGGCCTTGTTGCTGCTGATCAGGTGACCGATCAGGAACCCGGCAAGCGCGGCCGCGGTCAGAGCCGCATACGGACGTTCGTGAACCAGGACGTCAGCTTCCTTGGCGCGGATGCGGGCTTCCTTCTTCAGGCGATCGTACTGAACCTCAGCCGTCGCCCGGGCCTTGCCGACCTTGTCCTCGACCAGAACCCGGGTGTCGCGCGCCAGTGTCGTGGCGGCTTCAGCAATGGCCCCGGAGGCCGCGACCGCCGCTTTCTTTGCTTCCTTGCCGCTGCGCTTGGCCTGAGTCTTCAGGTCGCTCGCGGCGTCGTCGATCTGGTCGGCGGCTGCGCGGATCGTGTCGTCATTGGTGGAGCCGTAGACGTTCGTCATGTCGAGAAGCCTCGTTTGAATGGGGCGCATGGCGGCGCGCCGTCTGGAATGCTGACCCCTTGAAACGAAGGCGGAGCAGGGCAGTTCCATAGGCTGGACCTGAAACGATCATTGGTTGTCGAAAGACGCTTTGGCGCCCTGCGCGAGCGGGACTGGCGCGAATGATGGGCGTTTTGGGGCTTTCGTCACCGCAGACATCAATCCGTCATTGCGCTGCAGCAGAATAACGCTACCCCACCTTTTGCAAGTGCTCAGTACGCAAGCCCAGTACGGGTCAGAATGAGGCAGTTCCTATGATCATGACTTCGATGCGCGTTTTCCCCAGCCTGTTCGTCGGCCGCCGCGAAGTGATCCAGGCTGTCGAGACGCCGCACGTCTTCCAGGCCGATGAAGCCGGTTCGGTGTTCGTCTGCGGCGCTTGCGAAGAGGTCGTTCTGACCAGCCATGAGCGGGCCGACATTCGCGACGTCGTCGTGAAGTGCCGCTGCGGCGAATACAACCAGCTCTGAGTTTTCTAAATCGAGACGATCCAGCCGTCGGTCAGCGAGGTCGCATTGACGCCGACGAGCACCATTTGGGCGCCGCCGCTGATGTTGACCACCACGTCGGCGCCGACCTGGGCGAAGCTGTAGGCCGCCCCTTCACTGACGAGGACCTGGTCGCCCTCCGCGCGGTTGAAGTCCATGACCCGGTCGAGGTCGGCGGCTCCCCAGGTATGGAAGCTGTCGGCCCCGCTCCCGCCCAAGATGGTGTCGTCGCCGCGGTCCCCTGACAGCCAGTCGTCGCCAGCTTCGCCATACATGACGTCATTGTCCTGACCGCCACGCAGGACGTCAGCGCCCTCGCCGGCATAGAGGATGTCATTGCCCATGTTGCCGTAGACAAGGTCCAAGCCCAGCTCGCCATGGAGCAGGTCGTTGTCCTTGCCTCCGACCACCCAGTCGTCGCCCTGGCCGCCATAGAGGGTGTCGGCGCCCATATTGCCGTGCATGTCGTCGAACGCCGCGCCGCCGGCCAGATAGTCGTCGCCTTCCTCGCCGCGCAAAAAGTCTCGGCCGTCTCCGCCGGTGATGGTGTCGCCTCCGGCGCCGCCGTAGACAACATCATCGCCAGCCGCGCCGTTCAGCGCGTTGGCCGCGGCATTTCCGGTGATCGCATCGGCCCCCGAGCCGCCAATGGCGTTCTCGATCGTCGCTCCCGCCGCGACGGCGACGTTGCCGGTCAACCCGCCGACGCTGGAGAAGTGGCCGGCCCGCAGGTCGATGGTCTGGCTGTTGGAAAAGCCGGAGAAATCGAAGGTGTCGTTGCCGCCCGCGTCCCACGCGGCGAAGATCAACTTCGCCGTCGTGCTGGAGGCTTCGAACCACGGTCGGCCCGCATTGGAATTGAAGCCGTAGACCGTGTCGCCGGTCCGGGTGCTCATATTGGCGCCGTATTCGAGCTGGACGGCGGCGATGTCATCGAGGAGTGGCGCGGCGGAGTAACGGCCGCCGAAGGACGCGCCGGTGTTGCTCTCGCTGAAGTAGCTCATCACCGTGAACTGCCGAGAGTCCTCGTAATAGGCCGCATCGTTCGCGTAGGTGGGGGAGTCCTCAGACTGGTAGTCGGCGGGATGGGCGATGCCGATCGCGTGGCCAAGTTCGTGGACCAGGACCATGGCGCCGTAGTTGCCGGTGGTCGGGGCGGCATTCGATCCGGAGGTGATGTTGACCCAGACGTCGCCGGCGGCCGAAGCCCACATTGTCGAGCCTGGATAGTAGGCGAAGGCGGTCGCGGTGTCGGAGCCTGAGGAATAGTTGGCCAGCAGTATTGTGGCCTGGTCGGTGTAGGCGCTTTCCCCGGCCGCGCCGAAGCCGATCCGCGTGAAGGTGATGTTGGCTGCGTCGCTCCACCCCGCCAGCGCCAGTTCGGCCTGGGCTATCTGGGTGGAGTTGAAGCGTGAGAAGCCCGTCGTGTCGTCGGGCATGGTGGAGGGCGCGTTGGAGCGGAACCCGTAAGTGAGGCTAGCCGGGGCGCCGAGCGCAGACCAGCCGGGCGCACTTCGAATGAGTTGGTCGGCAGCCTCTGCGATGGTGAAGCTGTCCTTGCCGGCGACAAGCGGTCCGCGCTGGTCGGCGTTCAGGAAGTTCTGGCGATCGGCAGCGTTGGACTCAAACATAGGCGCGTTCCGAGGGAGACCTAGGGCGGGCGTGTTCGACAACTGATCCACGTCCTACACCCAACGGCGTTGACGTTCACTCGTATGGATTTGGCGTTGCGAAACGATTTACGCGCGCGCTTCGCCCCACTCGTTCCAGCCGGCGATGCGCGGCGTTCCAGGCACATACATCGTCTGGACCCGTTCGACGTGGAAACCGGAATCTCCAATCGCCGCCGCGATCGGCCGGGTAAGGCAGCATCCACCGGCCAACCGCTTCCAGATCGGCTCCACGCGCCGTTGCCACTTCGCCACGCCTGCGTCCGGCGCGAGACCGTGCTCGCAGAAGAGGAACCGTCCCCCAGGCTTCAGCACTCGCCGTGCTTCGGCCAGCGCCCTGGCTGGGTTGTGGACCGAGCAGAGGGTGAAGGTGCAGACTACGGTGTCGAAGGCTGCGTTATCGAACGGCAGCGCCTCGGCCGTTCCGTCGGCGACGGACACCTTGAGCCTGGGATCGCGGGGCGCGGTCTCGGCCAGGGCGCGCAGTTCCGGGGCCGGATCAACCCCGGTGACGCTCTCGACCGCGACTGGATTGTAGAAGCCCAGGTTAAGGCCCATGCCGATCCCGAGCTCCAGCACCCGGCCAGTGGCCAGCGGCACAATCTTGGCGCGCTGCTTCATCATCGGAGGGGAAGAGCAGGCGCGGGTCAGCAGCGCGGGCAGGATGCGACGTTCGTAGAATGAGGCCATCGGGAACGATGGCCCGGCCTCAGCGTGCTGCCTAGGCCCTTACGCAGCGGCAGCGTCGCCTTCGGCGAGGTTTTCTTGCAGCGCGCGCAGCAAGTTCTCGGGCTTCATCGGCTTTTCGACGACGCCGTTCATGCCGGCCTTCAGGTATCCGGCGGCGTCTTCCGGATCGGCGTTGGCGGTCAGGGCGATAATCGGCACCCGGCCGGCCGCGCCGGGCAGGGCCCGGATCTCGCGCGTGGCGGTCACCCCATCCATCCGCGGCATCTTGATATCCATCAGGATCAGGTCGAACCGACCGGTCCGCGCCGCCTCAAGGGCTTCGACGCCGTCCGTCGCCGACTCCGAGGTGCAATCGAACATCTCGCAGAGGGTCTCGGCGACCATGCGGTTGGTGGCGTTGTCGTCGACCACGAGGATATGGGCGGCGCGTTCCGACTGGTGAAGGGTCTCTTCGGCCTCGACGACGGGTTTGGCGCTGGGCACGGCGACTTCGAACACCAGGGTCTCGCCGGCCCCGACATTCACTTCCGAGCGGACGGTGCCGTTCATGGCCTCGACGATGTTGCGGCCGAGCGCCACGCCCAGGGCCGTCTCCAGGCCGAACAGGGCCTCGATTTCGCGGATGTCGAGGGCGCGGTCGCCCATCACCCGGTCGCCGCCGCCGCGCACGCGGCCTTCCAGATGGGCGATGTCGCCGTCGGCGGTGGTCTTCAGGCTGACTTCGACCGCGCCCCTTCGGACGCTGGCCAAGGCCTGGGCGATGAAGGCGTCGAAGACCTGATGCATCCGGATCGTGTCGGCCATGATCAGGGCGTCGGGGTCGCCGTCATAGGAGACCAGCAGGGTGACGCCGCCATCGGTGGCGCGATCCTGCCACCTGGCTTGGACTTCGTCAGCCAGTTCGGCCGCGCGCTTTGGCTGGAGATCGAAATGCAGCCCCTCGGACGAGGCGGTCTTGAGGTCGGTCGAAGACGAAAGAATTTGGCGTACGGCGCGCGCGGCCTCGGCGACCCCCGCGATGCAGGCCTGGGCGTCGGCGCCGACCGGCTGACGGGCCAAGCGTTCGGCCAGCGCGAGCACGCCTTCCATCTGCTGATGGATCTCGCTGGTTACGCGCTCGAAGAAAAATTCGGGCAGGGACATGAACGCCGAGGTCCTGGGGGAACTTATGCTCACCATGGGCCTAAGCGCTTGCGGAGACGTTAAATTCCACCTGGGGGTTAGCGGTCATTTGACGCGGGCGCGAAAATAAATGTGGGGTTCCCGACAAAGCAAGGGCGGCGGGATCGCTCCCGCCGCCTTCGCTCTGTTTCGGATTTTCGCGGTCTTAGAAGCGGTATTGCAGCTCGACGCCGTAGGTCCGCGGCTGGATCAGGCCGCGCGTGATCGAGGTGCTGGTCTGACGCAGGTACGTCGTGCCGCCAACCGTGAGCCCAGGGTTCGGATCGGCGAACACCGCGGTCGGGTTGGTCGAGGAGGTCGAGGTGAAGCCTTCCTCGTCGGTGACGTTCTTCACGTAACCGATCAGCGAGTAACGGTCCTGGGCGTCCTTCCACAGAACCCGCAGATCGGCGGTGCCATAGGCCGGCACGGCGAAGTCGGGGTTATCGAAGGGCTGATAGGTCGTCTCGTCGGTCCAGGTGTAGGTCCCCGAGAGGATCAACGAGCCCGGCGTGAAGTCGAAGGTGTAGTTGGCGTTCAGGGCGAACTTGTTTTCCGGAGACTGATAGATCTTCGAGCCGGCCAGGTCCTGGAAGCGGAACAGAACGCCATTGTTGACCGCTGTGCCGCCGCTGGGACGGGCCGTCGACTTCAGAGCGCTCGGATCCGCAGGGTCGTAGAAGCAGCAACCCTTGGTGATTTCGGTGTGCAGGTAGCCGTAGGAGGCGGAGATCTGCAGCGGCTGGATCGGTTGCCAGGTGGCTTCCAGTTCCAGGCCGTAGGCTTCGGCGTCGACGTTCACGAAGTTGTTCGAGGCGGCGGTGCCGGCCGCATTCAGCTGCGACAGGTTGAGCTGCAGGCCCTCGAAGTCATTGTAGAAGGCAGCGGCGTTCAGGATCAGACGACCGCCGATGGTCTTCTTCATGCCGAGTTCGTAGGCGTTGACCGCTTCTTCGTCGGCGGTCGGCTTGGCGGCCAGGGTGCCGAGCAGGAAGCCGCCCGACTTATAGCCGCGGCTGTACTTCGCATAGACGAGCGTGTCGTCGTCCGGGGTCCAGTCGAGGTTCAGGGTGCCGGTGACGGCGCTCCAGCTGTCCGACAGGTTGCGATAGTTCTGAACGCCGGGCTTGGTCGGGTCCATGTCGCTGGAGACGTCGACCGCCGCGGGGCCAAAGGCGCCCGTCGGGTTGAACAGCACCAGGCGTTGGGATTCGAAGCCGTCCTTCTCGTCCTTCGTGTAGCGCAGGCCGGCGGTGATGGCCCACTGGTCGTTGAACTTGTAGGTGCTTTGACCGAACACGGCCCAGGCCTTGGATTCCAGCTCTGCCTGGTTGTCGGCGAAGTTACGCGACGGGTTGGTGGCGGAGAGACCCGCTGCCGCCAGCGACGTGGCGGCGGCGGCCTGACCATTGATCGAGCCGTAGTAGAAGCTCGGCGCGCCAAGTTGGGCTTGCAGTGGGCTGCCCAGTTGAATGCGCTGACGGTATTGCTCTTGGTATTGGTAGAGGCCGACGATCCAGTTGAGCGGGCCGTCGCTGTTCGAGGTCAGGTTGATCTCGTTCGAGTAGTACTTCTTGTGCTCGTTGAAGTCGGTCGTCTGATCGCTGAAGACCTGCGTTCCGAGCGCGCCGGATGCATAGGAGGTGGTGGTGTTGGTGGCGTCATAGTCGCCGCCGGTCTGGTAGTTGTACTGCTGGAAGCCGCCGATGTACTTCAGTTCGGCCCAGCCCAGATCGTAGCTGATCGTGGTGGTGAACAGGTTGTTGCCGCGTAGTTGGCCGTAGCCGTCGCGGTTGGTCCACTGCTTGTAGGGATCGTTGACGCCCGGGTTCGGAATAGCCGCGCCGAACTGACCATTGGGAACCAGGCCGCCGATCGGCTGGAACGGGCGGGTGGTGTCATAGGGCGTGATCAGGTTGGCGAGACGGTCGCCGACGCCGGTGCTGTCGTCCCAATTCGAGCGGCTGTAGCGCGCCCAGATGTTGAGGTTGTCGCCGAGCTCTGCTTCACCCTGGATTTCGAAATAGGTGCGCTTGATCGTGCCAGCGTCGTTGCCGTCGCCGAGGTTCTTGATGAAGCCTTCGCGCTGCCAGTCCTGCGAACCGCCGATCTTGAAGCGGAGGTTCTCGGCGACCGGGATCGAAACCGTTCCTTCGATCTTCGTGCGATCGTAGTTGGCGTAGCCGGCGCGGATCTCACCGCCGAAGTCGTGCGACGGGCGCTTGGAGATGGTGTTGACGGCGCCGCCCATGGCGTTGCGGCCGTACAGCGTGCCTTGCGGACCGCGGAGAATTTCGGTGCGCTCGACAAACAGCGAGCTCTTGAACAGTTCCGACGACGAAGCCGAGTAGAAGCCGTCGGTGTAGCTCGCGACGCCCGGATCGTTGCCGATGTAGAATGTGTTGCGGCCGGCCCCGCGCAGCGAGACGCGGTCGGTGCCGGAATAGTTCATGCCAGGCGTGAAGTTCACGAAATCCTGGATGTTGGTCATCCCGCGGATGTCGCGCTGTTGCGAGGTGTAGGCCGACACGGCGACCGGTACGTCCTGCAGCGCCTGTTCGCGCTTTTCAGCGGTGACGACCAGTTCTTCGATCTGGAAGCTTTCGGTCTCTTGGGCGTAGGCCGGGGCCGAGATCGCCGAGAGCGTCAGGGCCGACGCGCTCAAGGCAAGCAAGGTCCGCAGGCGCGGAGCTTTATTGGACATCAGTATCCTCCCAGGGCGGCGGGGCTGGTGCACCCTCTGAATCCGCCCGCGTGATGCGTATGAAGTGAAGGTCCGGCGCGGGGAGGCGCCGGCTTGAGCGGACCCTCGGTCCCACTCTCGGCGGCGTCAATATTAAGCCCGATAACTGATCGCGATTCAGTTGAGCTTCCGGCGTTCTGTGGCGGAAATACCGCGCTTTCAAATCGCATGTACAAAACTGACCATCGTTCTTTGACGTAACGATGAATCAAATGGAAACAGGGATTGCGTGGTCGCCCTAGGGGAAGCGCGCCGTACCCGTCCTACAAATCGGCTTGCGGGCCGTCATCGGCGCAAAGAAAAACCGCCGCCCCGAGGGGCGGCGGCAAAGGTTGTTGGCTGAGATGGTGAGGTGATCAGAAACGCTTCTGGAGCGAGACGCCGTAGGTCCGTGGTTCGGTGTAGAAGGCGTTCCGGAACAGGCCGGAAGAGTCGTCGGTCAGGTAGAAGTCGGTGATGGCTTCCTCGTCCGTAGCATTTTTGACGAAGGCGCCAATTTCCCAACCGGATTCCGGGTTGGCGATGGTGAGCGTCAGGTTGACGTTCTGCCAGCCATCGATCTTGTCGGTCTCGGCGTTGTAGATCCGAGCATAGGTGTCGGTCTGCTTGTAGTAGTCGCCGCGCAGCGTGGCCGACCAGTTGTTGCCGAACTCGATCGTGTACTGGGCGCCCAGAGAGATCGTCCAATGCGGGGCGTTCGGCAGTTCCCGGCCATCCAGGCTGACCGGCACGCCGTCGCTGACCAGGCCGCCGAAGGCGTTGGTCCCGACCGCGAGCGCGCCGCCGCCGATGTTCGTGCCCGCGCCGGCCGTGGAGGCCGGGGTGCAGGCGCTGAGCAGGGCGAACGGATTGCCAAGCGTGTTCGAGATGCTCAGGGCGGTCTGGGCCGCAACCATGTCGATCACGCAATTGGAGGCCGCGCTCGACTTGATCACCACCAGGTTCGGATTGCTCTGGGTGCGATTGAAGGTGTCGATCGATTGGCCGCTGGCGATCTCGGTGTCGAGCCAGCCGATGGCGGCGTTCAGGCGCAGGCCCTGCAGCGGTTGCCAGACCGACTCCAACTCCACGCCCTTGATCTTGGCGTCGATGTTTTCGTTGGTGGAGGCGCGGTTGATGATCTTGGAGACCTGGTAGCCCTTGTAGTCATAGTGGAAGGCCGTGGCGTTCAAGGTCATCGTGCCGTTGAGGATGGTGTTCTTCGCCCCGATCTCGATGGCGTTGACGAACTCCGGATCGAAGGTCGCCGGGCCGCAGATGACGCCGCCGCCGCCGCTGCAGGGCGAGTTCAGGCCCCCGGCCTTATAGCCACGCGAGTAGAAGGCGTAGAGCAAGGTGTCGTCGGTGAAGCTGAAGTCAGGCTTCCAGTCGAAGCCGAAGCGGCCAGTGGTTTCCTGGAACTGGACCTTCAGGATGTCCGGGGTGCCGGGCAGCGGGCCGCCGGGGCCGATGCCGGGGACGCCGAGCGCGACCTGGTGGTTTTCGACTTCCTTCTTGTCGTCAGTGTAGCGGAGCCCGAGGGTCCACTTGAAGGTGTCGTTCATCTGCCAATAGAACTCGCCGAAGAAGGCGTGCGAGGCGAGATCGTAAGGACCGTAGGAGTCGTAATAGTTGCGGCCGCTACGGTCGGGGTCGCTGTTCGGATCGACAGTGATGCAAGGCGCGGCGCCCACGCAGTTGGGGTTGCCCGTCGTGAGCACGTTGTTGATCTGGTAGTAGCCGGTCCCCGTGTTGAACATCACGTAGTAGTCGCCGGTCGCCTGATACCGCAGCATATTGGCGCCGAGGTTGAAGTTGAACGGCCCATCATACGCCGACTGCAGTCGCAACTCGTGGTTCCACTGCGTCGTCTCAGCCGAGGAGATGTCGCTCGTGGTGAAGCGGTTGTAGGGCGAGTTCTGCGGGTCGTTGATCACGCCGCCGGGGAACAGGCTGGCGTATAGCGCGCCATAGCCGGGTACGGCGGCGAAGGCGTTCACAGGGTTTGGCGAGCTGTTGAACGCGTTGCTGGGAACGTAGCGGTTGTAGTCCTGGCGCGTGAACAGCTCGAAGTCGGTGTAGGCCACCAACCAGTTCAACCGCAGATTCTCGGTCAGGTCCCAGTCGACGTTGAACTGGTAGATGTCGGTCTTGGAGCGATAGATCGGGTCGAAGGTCGACTCGATGTCGCGCACGTCTTGCGTCTGCATCTTGCCGGCGTAGGCGTCGCCGGTCTGGAAGCCGCCCAAGGCGCCGAACAGGCCCCCCAGCGTGCCCTGCGAGTTGACCGTTCCCAGGACGTTTGGCGAGTAGAGCGAGGTGGCCAGGCAGCCCTGACTGAAGAGGCCGCGCTGGATCTGTCCGATCAGGCCGCCCGCGGCGGTGGAGTATCCCAGGCCGCCGATGTTGGCCGGTCCGGTGTCCTTGGTGCAGAACTGCTTGCCGATCCGGGAGCGATTGTCCTCTTCATTGAAGTGATCGATCAGGAAGTAGGCATGGAATTCTTCGGTGGGCTCGAAGCTTAGGGTCGCGCGCAGGCCGTATAGATCCCGGTCGTCCGCATCGTGGCCGGTGACAAGATTGGTCCCGAAGCCGTCGCGCTTCAAATAGGTGCCCGCCAGACGCAGGGCGAAGGTGTCGCCGAGCGGAAGGTTCACCATCCCGCGCAGCTTGCGGGTGCTGAAGTTGCCGATCTCGCCGCGAATCAAGGCTTCGAACTCATCCGTCGGCTTGGCGGTGATCAGGTTGACCACCCCGCCGGTGGCGTTGCGTCCGTAAAGCGTGCCCTGAGGGCCGCGCAGCACTTCGACCCGTTCCATGTCGTAGAACTCGGTCTCGAACAGGTTGTTCGAAATCAGCGGGGCGTTGTTCAGGTGGATGCCGGTGCCGGCGTCACCGGAGCCCGCGACCAACTTGGAGCCGATGCCCCGGATCT
Source organism: bacterium (assembly GCA_030824495.1). Classification (GTDB taxonomy): domain Bacteria; phylum Pseudomonadota; class Alphaproteobacteria; order Caulobacterales; family Caulobacteraceae; genus Phenylobacterium. The sequence continues at coordinate 69,910 of JAVBXP010000021.1, read as the reverse complement.
GGAAGTTGTAGCCGGTGAAGTTCCCCTTGGAGAAGTTCACATTGGGGACGGCGAGGACGAGGTTGGGGCCGCCGTCGATCTTGCCCTTCTGCAGGGCTTCCTGGTCGAACGCAGACACGGCGATCGGAACGTCTTGCAACGCCTCCTCTCGCTTTTGCGCGGTGACGACCAATTCCTGGATAACGTTCTGGGCCAAGGCCGGCGACGCCACTGTACTCATTGCCGCCGCAGACGCGCCCACGATCAGTAGGCTCCGCAAGTGCAGAGTATTCAACATTCCAGATTCCTCCCAGTACGTCCGAGGCTCTCTACATATCGGCCCGGTACGTCGCATCGCCGCGCAAGGTTTAAGCAAGGGGCTGGCGACCATTCCCCCGACAATGCCAAAGCTCGCGCTCAGTTCTGGAGTCTGTCAACGTGACGCAGATAAGTTATCAATGATAATGTCTAAACTTCCATGGGGATGTTGCTGAAATACCAATGTTTCGAAAACGGACAATCTTAGGCAGCGCGCTCGATGGTCAAGGTTTGAAGGCTCATCAACTGGTAATTTTTGCAATGCTGCGACTGCGAACACTTGCTGCGTCGCAAATATTAGATGATGCGGTATGGGGCTGGGCGCGAAGTCTCGCCGCACTGGGCTTTCGGTTTGGCGCTGGCGCGCGCATATGGGGCCGATGAGCGAAGTCATCCCTCAAACCCGCGCCTTGGTGCTGTTCTCTGGCGGCCAGGATTCCAGCGTCTGCCTCGCCTGGGCCTTGGCCCGGCATGGTCATGTCGAGACCGTTGGCTTCGACTATGGGCAGCGACACTCGGTGGAAATGGAACGGCGTTCTGTGGTTCGTGACGCGATCCGTGCGCGGTTCCCCCAGTGGGCCGACCGGCTGGGTGAAGATCATGTTCTCGATCTGCGCGGTTTCGGCGCCGTCGGCGAGACCGCGATGACCGAAGAGCGCGCGTTCGAGGTTACCGAAAAGGGCCTTCCGAACACCTTCGTGCCAGGCCGAAATCTCGTCTTCCTGACCTATGCCGCCGCCCTGGCCGATCGACGCAAGTTGCAGTTTCTAGTGGGCGGGATGTGCGAGACCGACTTCTCGGGCTATCCGGACTGCCGTCGCGACACGCTGGAGGCGCTGGAAAAGGCGCTGAACATGGGAATGGCGCAGGATTTCGTGGTCGAGACGCCGTTGATGTGGCTCACCAAGGCTGAGACCTGGGGTCTGGCCCAAGATCTGGGCGGCGAGGAGCTGGTCCAGCTGATTCTGGAGGACAGCCACACGTGTTATCGGGGCACGCGCGGTGATCGCCACGATTGGGGCCATGGCTGCGGGGATTGCCCGGCCTGCGACCTGCGGGCCAAGGGGTGGCGCGAGTGGGTGGCGGCCGGAAGGCCGGGGATCGGCGCATGAGCTACGCCGTCAAAGAGATATTCCTGACGCTTCAGGGCGAGGGCGGCCAGGCGGGCCAGCCGGCGGTCTTCTGCCGGTTTGCGGGATGCAATCTCTGGTCGGGCCGCGAGGAAGATCGCGCCGCAGCGGTCTGCACCTTCTGCGACACCGACTTTGTCGGGATGGACGGCCAGGGCGGCGGGCGTTTCGCGACTGCCGACCTGTTGGCGCAGGCCGTGGAGGCGGCCTGGATCGGCGGGTCTGACAACCGGCTGGTCGTCTGCACCGGCGGCGAACCTTTGCTCCAACTGGATCCGGTGCTGATCGAGGCCCTGCATGCGCGCGGCTTCCGGATCGCTATGGAGACAAACGGCACCTTGAAGGCGCCGCCCGGCATCGATTGGATCTGCGTCAGCCCCAAAGCCCAGGCCCAGGTCGTGCAGACCAGCGGCCAGGAGTTGAAGCTTGTCTATCCGCAGGTCGGCGTCGATCCGGCCAGTTTCGAGCACCTCGATTTCGAACGCTTCCTGCTCCAGCCGATGGATGGCCCGGCGCGTGTCGAAAACACGCAGGCGGCGATCGCCTATTGCCTCGCGCACCCTCGGTGGCGTTTAAGCGTCCAAACTCACAAGTACCTCGGCATTCCGTAGACCGCTTCTGGTCTGCGAACGCCCCAAGACCTGCGCAATGACCCAACCTGTTTTCGAAATTACCAAGGCCGCCACGTTCGATGCGGCGCACTACTTCGCCGATGGGCCGGAGCACCGGCCCTACGCCAATCTGCATGGCCACTCGTTCAAGGTCGAAGCGACCGTGCGCGGCGTCCAGCAGGAGCCCGTCGGTTGGGTGGCCGACCTGGCCGATCTCGACGCCGAACTGAAGGCGGTCGCCGCGCAACTCGATCATGGCCTGCTGAATGAAAAGCCGGGGCTGGAGCGTCCTACGCTTGAGCACCTGTGCCTCTACTTCGCCGAACGGCTGAAGGTGCGCTTTCCAGGCCTTTCGCGCATTGTCGTCTCGCGACCGACCATCAGCGAGAGTTGCGCCCTCAACGTCGCCTAGCGGCGTTTTTTGTCCTTCTCGTCATCCCCGTCGGGGATGACCGCGCCGGCGGCCATGCCGACGCCCTTGGCGGTGACGCCTACGGCAGCGCCGGTGACGCCGACAGCCACGCCCGCCACCGTGCCGACAGCCGCCGCAAGGCAGCCGCTCAGGGGCGCAGCTAGCAGTCCGAGCAGGGACAGCCGAAGGGCAAGGCGGGGAATGTTCATGGCGAACTCCAGAGGAGCCACCGCCGTAATCGACAAACGTCGCTAAATGGTGGCCGCGATCACGTCTTGAGCGGGCGCACCGACGGGCCGTCGGCGGCGCGCCGCCAGGGGCCAGGATGTTCCGGATCGCTTTTGCGGCGCCGGTCGGGGCCGAAATAATCGTCGGTTCGGATGAACGGGCGCGGGTGGTCGATGATCTGCTGCAGCCTTCCGATCACGCCGCGCGCGGTGATCGGCTTGGCCATGAACTCGTTGACCCCGACGTCCCGCGCTTCGTGAATCCGCCGGAGGGTCGAGTGGCCGGTGATCATCAGGATCGGGACCATCGGATTGGGGCTGTCGGGAGAGTTGCGAAGCAGCCGCACGAAGTCGATGCCGTCGAGCGGCTCCATCGCCAGGTCGGTCAGCACGATGTCGATATTGTGGGCGCGCATGACCTGCAGGCCCTCGGCCCCGTCGCTGGCTTCGTAGATTTGCTGGATGCCGATGGCGCGCAGGATCTCGGTCAACAAGACCCGCGTATGGCGGATGTCGTCGACGATGAGGATCTTCAGGAGGTCTAGGCGCACGGTCGCTGGCTTTTCGTTGTCAGGGTCGCGGCGGCTCTAGACCCGGCCGTCGCCGCCGGGGACGAAGGCCCCGCCGCCGGTCTGGCCCCGATGGCGCAGATAGGCGTCGGCCAGTACGCAGGCGGTCATGGCCTCGACCACTGGCACGGCCCGCAGGCCCACACAGGGGTCGTGGCGCCCTTTGGTGCGCAGGTCGATCTCCTCGCCGGCCTCATTGAGGCTGCGGCGCAGGGTGAGGATTGAGGAGGTGGGCTTGAAGGCGACGCGGGCCACCACCGGCTGGCCGGAGGAGATGCCGCCAAGGATGCCGCCGGCGCTGTTGGACAGGAACATCGGGCCGTCATTGCCCATGCGCATCTCGTCGGCGTTCTCCTCGCCGGAGAACGCGGCCGAGGCGAAGCCCGCGCCGATCTCGACCCCCTTGGAGGCGTTGATCGACATCAGGGCCGCCGCCAGCTCGGCGTCTAACTTGCCGTAGACGGGCGCGCCCCAGCCGGCCGGGACGCCAAGCGCCTCGACCTCGACGATGGCGCCGGTCGAGGAGCCGGCCTTACGGACCTTTTCCAGGTGCTCTTCCCAGACAGCCACCATCTGGGCGTCAGGGCACCAGAAAGGGTTCTCGGTCCGCTGATCCCAATCGAAGCGGCTGCGGTCGACGGCGTGCGGGCCGATCTGGACCACCGCTGCGCGGATCGTCACCCCCTCGAGGATCTTGCGCGCCACGGCGCCGGCGGCCACCCGCGAGGCGGTCTCGCGGGCCGAGGCCCTTCCGCCGCCGCGATAGTCGCGCACACCGTACTTGGCGAAATAGGTGTAGTCGGCATGCCCCGGCCGGAACTGGGTGGCGATCTCGCCGTAGTCGCGCGAGCGCTGGTCGACATTCTCGATCATCATCGAGATCGGCGTGCCGGTCGTGACCTGGCCGCCGGTGCGTTCGTCCTCGAACACGCCGGACAGGATCTTCACCGCGTCCGGTTCCTGGCGTTGAGTAACGAACTTGCCCTGGCCCGGACGGCGCTGGTCGAGCCAAACCTGAATCTCTTCGGCGGTCAGCGGCAGGCCGGGAGGGCAACCATCGACCACGCAGCCGAGAGCCGGCCCATGACTCTCGCCCCAGGTGGTGACACGGAAGAGGTGGCCAAAGGTATTGTGCGACATGCTGGCGCTTTTAAAGACGCGACGCCGACTGCGCTAGGCCGCCCACGCGGCGGCGAAGCGGCGACGAAGGGTCCTGGCGGCGGAATCCGTGGTGCGCACCTGGGCTGCTAGCCGCAGGAAGAGGTGTCCTTGCCGGTGCGGCCCGCGGGCCGGAAGGCCTTGGCCGACTAGCCGGACCAGGCCGCGCTCGCCGGCCTTGCGAGTGACCCAGACCACGCGCCGGCCCAGCGGCGTGTCGAGCGCCACCCGGCCGCCTTGGGCTAGCAGGCCTGGGTCCAGCGGCACGGTGAGCCAGAGGTCGTCTCCCCGAACCAGCATTTCGCCCTCGCCGCGCACCGTGATCTCGAACTCGATGTCGCCAACGCGCAGAGTGTCGCCGGTGCGCAGGCCCTGGGGCAGAGTGATCTTCAGGCGCCGGCCATTGGCCAGCCGGTGCATCAGCACGCCGCCGTTCATCGCCAGCAGCGGGGTGATGTCCAGGCGGCTGTCGACAGGGGCCGGGCGCACAACGGTCGCCGGGGGCTGGATGATGCTGTCGGTGATCTTGGGCGCGCTGAGCAGGCGATAGGCTTCCACCGCCAGCCGAAACCGTTCGGCGTCGCCGCCTGGACGATCTGGATGGGCCAGCTTGGCCGCCTCGCGGAAGGCCAGCCGAAGCTCGGCGGTAGTGGCGAGCGGTGAGACCCCCAGGATCTCTCGCGCCTGCTTCCTATGCATCGTTTCGGGGTGGGGCGCGGCCATCGCCCGGACCTTGCGACCATCGTGGTCAACGCACCGTTAAACATGCCAAGCGCGCGAACTCGCGCTATACGGCGGCCATGAGCGACAAGACCGCCATTCCCCCGTCTCCCAGCGAAGACGAGTACGTCCGTCAGGTGTCCGCGGCCGAGCCGCCGCCGCTACTGTCCGCCCAGGATCCGTTCGAGCTGTTCGCCGAATGGATGAAAGAGGCGATCGCCAAGGAGCCGAACGACGCCAACGGCATGGCGTTGTCCACCGTCGATGAAACCGGCATGCCGGACTCTCGCATGGTGCTGCTGAAGGACGCCGGCCCGGACGGCTTCGTCTTCTACAGCAACGTCGGGAGCGCCAAGGGCCGCCAGCTCGCGGCCAATCCGAAGGCGGCGCTGCTGTTCCACTGGAAATCCTTGCGTCGACAGGTGCGCGTGCGCGGGACCGTGGTTCCGGTGACGCCTGAAGAGGCCGACGCCTATTTCGCCACCCGCGCGCGGCCGGCCCAGATCGGGGCGTGGGCCTCTGAGCAGTCCCAGCCCTTGCCTGACCGGCTGGCGCTGGAAAAGCGTATCGCCGAGATGGGCCTGAAGTTCGGGATCGGGAAGGTGTCGCGCCCGCCGCATTGGTCGGGCTTCCGGGTTGTGCCGGAGGCCATCGAGTTCTGGCGCGACCGGCCGTTCCGCCTGCACGAGCGCCTGGTGTTCGTGAAGGTCGGGGAGGGCTGGACCACTCAGCGCCTCTATCCTTGACGGACGCCGAAGAGGCTGAGGTCACAGCCTGGTTCGGCGAGCGCGCCGAGCGGACGATCGAGACGGCCTGTGCTCGCGTATTCCTGGCCGGAGACACCGCCTTCAAGGTCAAGCGGCGGGTCGAGCTCGGCTATCTGGACTATTCGACCCTCGACCTGCGCCACTGGGCGCTGGAACGCGAGCTTCGGTTCAACCTGGCCGCCACCTCCGACATCTATCGCGCCGTCCGCAGGTTGACCCGCGCGGCTAACGGGGGGCTGGAGCTGGAGGGCCCTGGGCCTGTTGTCGAGTTCGCGCTGGAAATGCGCCGTTTCGACGAGAGTTTCGTGCTGGCCGCGCGGCCCTGGGCCGTGGACGGCGAACTTGCCGAGGCCATGGGCCGCGAAGTGGCGAACCTGCATGCCCGCGCGCCGGTTCGGCCGCAGGGCGGCGGCGGCAAGGCGCTGAAATACACCATCGATTCCAACGCCAAGCTGATCAGAGAGTTGGCGCCGCAACTGGGCGAGGAGCGGGTCGAGGCGTTGGTGACGGCCACGTACGCCGAGTACTTCCGCCGCGAGGCGCTGCTGGACGCGCGCCGGACCGCGGGGTTCGCGCGCCAATGCCACGCCGACCTGCACCTGGGGAACATCCTGTTGGAGGGTGGCAAGCCCATCCTCTTCGACTGCATCGAATTCAACGACGTGCTGTCGGACATCGATATCCAGTACGATCTCGCATTCCTGTTGATGGATCTGGACTTCCGCCGCCGTCGTGACGCCGCGGTGCGGGTGCTGTCGGCCTATCTGGATGAGGGTCTGCGCCATTCCGGACCTGATCTGCTGACCGGTCTGGCCGCGCTGCCGCTGATGATGGCCGTTCGGGCGGGCGTGCGCACCCATGTCCAGGCTCACAGCGGCGACTATCAGGCCGCCAGCGACTATCTGGACGCCGGCCTGCGCCATCTGTCGCCGCCGCCGCCGAAGTTGACGGCGGTTGGAGGACTCTCGGGCAGCGGCAAGTCGACCTTCGCGCGCCTCATCGCCCCGGGTCTGGGCGCGTCGCCGGGCGCGGTGGTGTTGCGCACGGACGAGATCCGCAAACGGCTGCTTGGCGTTGCGCCCGATGCAGCGCTGCCGTCGACCGTCTATTCACCGGCCTTCTATGCCGAGGTGTACGAGGCCCTGTTGAGCGAGGCTCGTACCTTGTTGGCCGTCGGCCGCGCGGTGGTGGTGGACGCGACCTTCATCCAGCCGGACTTGCGCGCGCGGGTCGAGAACCTCGCGGTAGAGGCTGGCGTGCCATTCCATGGCGTTTGGCTGGAGGCCGCGCCAGAGGTGTTGGCCGAGCGCATCGAGGGCCGGAAGGGTGATGCTTCCGACGCCACCGTCGCCACCTTGCGCATGCAGCTTGATCGCGATGTCGGCCCGATCGACTGGGTGCGGGTGGACGCCTCCGGTCCGGCTCAGGACGCGGCCGAAGCATGGTCGGTCAAGCACGGTGGCTCGCCGCTGCCCTGATTTCTCAGGGCTTACCGGACATTTTCACATCTGAACTCGCGACCTGCGGCGTTTCCATAGGGGCTACCTGAGGGGGCGCGGGGGCAGCGGCGACCTCGGCGTTCCAACTGAAGCGATAGCTGACCAGATAGCCGTCGTGGTCGGAGAGGCGGCGGCGGCCGGGCTGGGGTCCAAACACCTTTTCCACCCGGATGGGGCGAACGCTCACTGCGCCGTCGCTGGCGAACGCCTGAAGGTCCTGGGAGCGCAACCAGGGTTGCTCGCCATCGACGGAGGGTTGCCCCTCGCAAGGGTCGGATGGGTGATTGCAGAATTCGCTGACCACGACATAGGGCCGTTCGGCCGCCCGGTAGTCGTAGCGTTCGGGCGCATTCCTGACGTTGAAATCGCCGCCGATCAGCAGCGGGGTCTCGGCCTTCCAGTGGTTGTTGATGAAGGCGTTGAGCTCCTCGGTCTGCAGGTTGTGGGCGCGCAGGGAGCGCTTCACCGGCACCCGCGATGCGCCTCGCGAATTCAGGTGCGTGTTGATGATGTCGAGGTCTTGCGGCAGGTCTGGCGGCGCGAGGCGGACCAGCATGGCGCCCTTGTTGGCCAGGCAGTCGAAGCCGGCGCAGAAGCGGTAGGGTGTGTTGCGCACCTCCACCATGGGCACGTCGCTCAGCACATGCAGGCCGGCGCTGGTGAACTTTCCCCAGCCCTCTCCGAAACGCACATAGCGGACGCGGCGATATTTGCGGCCGTCCTGCGGGGCCGTGCCGGACGCCCGCTCGCCGCGCGTCGGGCCCTGGGCCCAATAGCGGTAGCCGCTGGTCTTCACCAGATCGGCGACTTCGCTGCGGAAGCCTTCCTGGATCAGCACGACGTCGGGCTGGCGGCCCTCCGCGCGCATCGCGGCCAGCTCGGCTCCGATCTTCTTCAGCGCCTTCGCCCGACCGGTCGCGATGGGCCAGGGCAGGCCGCGGACGTTGTAGGTTAGGACGCTGATTTCGGCGCTGTGGGTGTCAGCCGGGGCAGGGCGCTCGATCGTCAGCACGGGCGGCGGCGCGAACGAGGTTTTGTCGGCGTGCGGGGTGGTCGCCGCGGTGGCCGTCAGCACGGGGACTATGGCTGTCGCCGCCAAGTTCACAGTCGAAGGTTTCCGCTTGGTTGGAGCCAGCCGACGAAACTATCTCGGCTTCCAGCGCCTGCGCCAAATGAACAACCGGTGAGGCCCGCTAGACGGCTTGCCCCGCGACCCAACCCGATGACCACGCCCATTGGAAATTATAACCGCCCAGCCAGCCGGTGACGTCCACCACCTCGCCGATGAAATAGAGCCCCGGTACGTCCTTGGCGGCCATGGTCTTGGAATCCAGTTGGCTCGTGTCGACGCCGCCCAGGGTCACCTCGGCGGTGCGGTAGCCCTCCGAGCCGACCGGCTTGACGGTCCACGCGTTCACCGCCTCGTCGATGCGGGCGATCAGCTTGTCCGACAGGTCGCCGACATTGGCCGGCGCCCCGATCTCGTCGAGGATCATCTGGGCCACGCGGCGCGGCAGGTGCTCGGCCAGCACCGTGATCACCCCCTGCTTGCCCCGCGAGCCGCGCGCGGTCTTCAGGACCTCGGTCAGCTTGACGCCGGGGGCCATCGTCACCGTGATCGCCTGGCCCTCGCGCCAGTAGGACGAGATCTGCAGGATGGCCGGGCCGCTGAGACCGCGATGGGTGAACAGCATGGCCTCGGCGAACTTGGTCTTGCCGCAGGCGGCCACCGCGTCGACCGCGACCCCGGCCAACGGCTTCAGGCGCTCCAGGGTTTTGATCTCGAAGGTCAGGGGAACCAGCGCCGGCCGGGTCTCGATGATGTTGAGGCCGAACTGCTGGGCGATCTCGTAGCCGAAACCGGTCGCGCCCATCTTCGGGATCGACTTGCCGCCGCTGGCGATCACCACCGCGGCGCAGGTGACGGGGCCGTGGGGCAGGGCGAGGCGGAAACCGCTCTCGGTCTTCTCGATCTTCTCGACCGCTGTCCGCAGGCGCAGTTCGACGCCGTTCGCCCGCATCGCCCGCGTCAGCATCTCGATGATCTGCTTGGCGGAGTCGTCGCAGAAGAGCTGGCCCAGGGTCTTCTCGTGATAGGCGATGCCCTCGCGCTCGACCCAGGCGACGAAGTCCTTCTGCGTGTAGCGGCGCAGCGCCGAGATGGCGAAGTGCGGATTGGCCGAGATGAAGTTGGCCGGTCCGGCGTGGATGTTGGTGAAGTTGCAGCGGCCGCCGCCGGAGATACGGATCTTCTCGCCAGGGGCCGCGGCGTGGTCGACGACCAGCACCTTGCGGCCGCGCTTACCAGCCTCGATGGCGCACATCATGCCCGCCGCGCCCGCGCCGATCACGACGACGTCAAAAGAGTCCAATTGCCGCCTCGCGACCAAGTGAAGATGCCGCCCTTCGATAAGAGGCCGGTCTCCAAGTCAACCTGAGCCGTGGCGCGGTTCAGTTTACGTCGCTTGCTTCACCGACCCGCGTTGCTTTGCCGACTTGGTGAATCTAGCTTGCGGGCCAGCCCAAAAGGGCAACGTCGGGAGGAATAAAAATATGCAAGGCTTGATGCAGGACTGGCCGCTGACGGTCGACAAGATCCTGGACCACGCCAAGGCCTGGCACGGGGGACGCGAGATCGTCAGCCGTTCGGTCGAGGGACCGATCGTCCGCACCACCTATGCCGAGGTTTATGAGCGGGCCAAGCGGGTGTCGAACGCCCTGTTGGGCTTGGGGATTTTGCCCGGCGACCGGGTCGCCACCCTGGCCTGGAACACGGCCCGCCACATCGAGGCCTGGTACGGGATCATGGGGATGGGGGCGATCTGCCACACCCTGAATCCGCGCCTGTTCGCCGAGCAGCTCGTCTACATCATCAACCATGCCGACGATCGGATCATCCTGACCGATCTGACCTTCCTGCCGATCCTCGCATCAATCCGCGATCAGATCCCCGGCGTGAAGCACATCATCGTCCTGAGCGACGACGCCGATCTCGGCGACAGCCTGCCAGGGGCCTTGGCGTATGAGACCCTGGTGGCGAACGCCTCGGCCGACATCACCTGGGGCGGCTTCGATGAAAACACCGCCGCCGGCCTTTGCTACACCTCGGGCACGACGGGCAATCCGAAGGGCGTGCTCTACTCCCACCGCTCGAATTTCCTGCACACCCTGGTGACCATGGGGTCCGACGTTCTCGGGATCAAAGCCACCGACACGGTGCTGCCGGTGGTGCCGATGTTCCACGCCAACGCCTGGGGCCTGGCGTTCTCGGCGCCGGCGGTGGGCGCCAAGCTGGTCATGCCCGGTCCGAAGCTGGACGGCGCCTCGGTGCACGAACTGCTGGAGACCGAGGGCGTGACCTTCTCGGCCGCCGTGCCGACGGTCTGGCAGATGCTGCTCACCCATCTGCGCACCAGCAAGGGCACGCTCAGCACTCTGAAGCGCGTGGTGATCGGCGGCTCGGCGGTGCCCGAGGCCATCGTGCGCGGCTTCCGTGACGAGTACGGCGTCGATGTCACTCATGCCTGGGGCATGACCGAAACCTCGCCGCTCGGCACTCAGGCCACCCCCAACCACGCCATCGCCCAGATGGATGACGAACAGCAGCTGCAGTACAAGTTGAAGCAGGGTCGCGCCCCGCTCGGCATCCAGCTCAAGCTGGTGGACGACGAGGACAAGCTCCTGCCGCACGATGGCGAAACGTTCGGGCGACTGAAGGTGTCCGGCCCGTTTGTGGTCGGCGAGTACTTCAAGTCCGAGGGCGGCAATATCCTCGACGCCGCGGGCTATTTCGACACCGGCGACGTGGCGACCATCGACGAGCATGGCGTGATGCAGATCACCGACCGCGCCAAGGACGTGATCAAGTCGGGCGGCGAATGGATCTCGTCTATCGAGATCGAGAACATCGCCGCCGGCCACCCCAAGGCCGAGTTGGCCGCGGTGATTGGAGTCGCGCACCCGAAGTGGGACGAGCGGCCGCTGCTGCTGGTCAAGCTGATGCCGGGCGAGAGCGCGGCCAAGGACGAGTTCCTAGCGTTCCTCGACGGCAAGATCGCCAAGTGGTGGATGCCCGACGATGTGGTGTTTGTGGACGAGATCCCGCTCGGCGCCACCGGCAAGATCGACAAGAAGCTGATCCGTGAGCGGATGAAGGACTATGTGCTTCCCGCCACCGCCCCGGCGACCAGCGGCACTGCGGCGCTCGCCGCGCCGCCTGAACCCAAGATCTACGCGCCGGAGCCTCCGGTCGCCGTGGTCGAGGACGACGCCTGGCTGAACTGGACATTGGACGCCGCTCAGGCTGTGGACCGGAGCCATCCCACGCAACCCGCCGCCGTCGATCAGGCGGAGGCCCCGGCGGACGCCCAAGGCCCTTTTGCGGCGAAGTAGTCGCGTCCGGCCTCCGGTCACCGCCACCGTCTTCGGTGGCGGCGGCTCGGCCGGGGGCGGTCTCGCGGCGCTTCGCCGATCTCTATCTGCACGCAGCCACGCTCATCGCGCTGGCCCCCGCGCTCATGGTCGCTGTCGGCTGGACGGGCGCCAAGTTCGGCCTGCTGAGCGCTGAGTTCGGCCTGGGGGTCATGGCCTATCAGTGGGCGCCGCATGTCGCCTCGGCCAGCGTGGCGGCCGGGATCTTTGGCGTCATCGTCGCCCTGATGGCCGGCTTTTCGCGCTTTTGGGTGCGGGCCTTGCTCGTGATCGTCATCACCACCCTGACGCTGCTCGCCTACGTCTGGGAGCGTCAGGCCCAGCCCTGGGCGCCGACATTGTCTCACTCCAGCGCGGCGATGGTGCATGAACTTTCGTAGGGTCTTGATCGGCGTCGTCGGCGCGGCGTTGGTCTCGACCGCAGTGGTCGCTCAGCCCTTGCAAGGCTTCGACCCGGCGGTGGATGTCCCGGCGGCCCTGCCGGTGACGTCCTTCTACGAGGCGTCGCCGAAACTCGCGGGAGCCAAGCCCGGCGATCTGCTGAAGGCCGAGCCAGTGGCTGCGCCGGCCGGCGCACGGGCATGGCGGGTGATGTACGCCTCGCGTACCTGGGACGATCAGCCGGTGGCCGCCACCGGGCTGATCATTGTGCCGGACGACAAGGCCTCGCGGCCGCGGCCTGTATTGGTCTGGGCGCACGGCACGACCGGCGGGGCGCGCGGATGCGCGCCTTCGCTGGCTCCAAATCCCGCGCGGGCTTTCCTCGAACGGGGCGGGGCGGCTGGGTATCCCATCGATATCGGCACGCCGTATCTGGAGGATCTGCTGGCGCGTGGCTACGTGGTGGCGGCGCCTGACTATCAGGGGCTCGGCGGTCCTGGCGTTCACCAGTACCTGGTCGGCGACACCGCTGCGCGCGGCAGTCTCGACGCGGCGCGGGCGGCGCGACAGGTTCGAGGCGCAAAGGCCGGCGCGGACGTGGTGATGCTGGGTTGGTCGCAGGGCGGACAAGCGGCGCTGGCGGCTGGAGAGATTGCGAGCGCCTACGCTCCGGACTTGCGCGTGCGGGCGATCGCCACCCTGGCCCCCAGCGCGACGATCATGTCGCCGGTGGTGAACCAGTTGTTCCGGTCGAACACGCCGCACGTCTACGAGATCATCCGCAGCTACGCCTCGGCCTATGGCCTATCGACTGACCTGCTTTCGCCGCGCGGCCGTGATCTGGTCGAGGTCGCTGGTCAGGGCTGCATCCTGGAGGTCTTCAAGGAGATCGGGCGCTCGAAAGAGCCGGGCGTGATCGCCGATGTCACCGACGATCCGGCGTGGACCGCGGCCCTGGAGCGCAACCAGTCGGGGCTGCGGGTCTCGGCCGCGCCGGTGCTGGTCGTTCATGGATCGGCCGACGCCATCGTGCCGTTCGGCAGCACCGAGCTCTATCAGGCTCGCGCCTGCGCCGTGGGGACGAAGCTTCAGATCGACCGCATCGAGGGCGGCGACCATCGCAGCATCATTCCCACGGGCCGCGATGGAATTCTCCGGTGGCTCGAGATGCGGCTGCGCGGTGAGCCGCTGGCGCAAAGTTGCCCGTCAGCCGGCTAGCCGGTAGTCGCTCTCAGGCCCCGGCTGGCCATCGGTCGTCAGTATGCCGCGCCGCTCCAGGTCGATGATATGGCCCAGCACCGAGCGCGCCGCGGCCGGCCACAGGCGCTTGTCGACGTCGGCATAGAGCACCGGGACCATGTCCTTAATCCGGCCATGCCCATCGGCGACGGCCTTGAGGACCTGGGCTTCGCGCGCGCGGCGGTGGGCGATATAGGCGGCGATGAAGGGATCGACGTCCAGGACGGGCGGACCGTGGGTCGGCCACAGCGTCGTGAAGTTGCGCGCCTTCACCAGATCGAGGCTTTCCATATAGGCGGTCATGTCGCCGTCCGGCGGCGAGACCACCGTGGTCGACCAGCCCATGATGTGGTCGCCGGAGAACAGGGCGTTCTCTTCGAGCAGGGCGAAACAGATGTGGTTGGAGGTGTGACCTGGCGTGGCGATCGCCTCCAGGGTCCAGCCGGGCCCCTTGAAGATGGCGCCGCCGCCGCAGATGTCGATGTCGGGTGTGAACTCCAGATCGTGGCCGGCCTCGGTGATCACCACCGAATCGACCGCCTGGCCGCCGACGGCGCAGCCATAGATCTTCGCCCCGGTTTTCTCCTGCAGCGGGCGGGCGAGGGGGGAATGGTCGGAGTGATGGTGGGTGATCAGGATGTGGGTCACCGTCTCACCCTCCAGCGCGGCCATCAGCGCATCGAGGTGTTCGGGCAGGTCGGGACCCGGGTCGATGACCGCGACCTCACCCTTGCCGATGATGTAGGTGCCGGTGCCCAGATAGGTGAACGGGCCGGGATTGTTGGCCACCACCCGCCGGATCAGCGGCGAGACCTGGTCGCAGGCGCCGTAGTCGAACTTGATCTCGCGGACATAGGGGATCATCGGCAATATCCTTGGGCGGCGCCCTAATTGCTCGTCCCGACCTCGACGTGATGAATGAGGTCGGTCATGGCGACGGACGCGGCGATTTTTGTATCAAAACGGCTTCAGAGGGTGGTGTCGGCCTTGCTGTGTCTCGTGGCGGCCCAACTGGTGCTGGCGGTCGCGAGCTGCGAACCCGAGCAGGTCGCCATGGGAGCAACCCGCGTCCCGCTCGAATTCAACCAGCCCTAACGGGGAAACGCGCCGGACAGATCATAGCCGGCCTGCGAGCCTAGCTCGACAAGCTCCTGGGCGCTGCGCTCGTCAGCCTGGAACTGGCCCAGCGACCAGGTGACGATGGACCGGGTCCCTGAACGGCAGAAGGCCAAAACCGGACCTTCGGCGGCCTCGACCGCGCGATAATTGGCTTCGACCTGATCCGGCGTCGGCGCGCCGCGCACCGGAATGTGCACATAGCCAAGTCCAGCGGCCTTGGCGGCGGCCTCGACCTCGGCGCTCGTCGGCTGACCGGGCTCTTCGCCGTCGGGGCGATTGTTGATCACCAGCTTGAAGCCCTGGCCGGCGGCCGTGGCGAGATCGTCGAGCCCGATCTGGGGGGCGACGGAGAGCTGGTCGGTGACGCGTCGAAAATCAGTCATGTGAGCTACCGGAGGCTGGGAAGAGGACCCTTCGTTGACATCATCGGGGGGCGATGAAAGTTTCGCAACGTCCGGCCGTCAAATGGCTTCCACCTTGAGCCCCCTCAAATGTTGCGTTTCATCGGCCGCCGCCTGCTCGTGGCCATACCGACGCTGTTCCTGGTCGTCACAGTGGCCTTCTTCATGATGCGTGCGGCGCCCGGCAGTCCGTTCGACAGCGATCGCAAGCTCGCGCCGGAGATCGAGCGGAACGTGATGGCGAAGTACGGCATGGATAAGCCGATCGGTGAGCAATATTTCAATTATATCAAAGGGGTTGTGCAGGGCGACTTCGGTCCGTCGTTGAAGTATCAGGACAAGAGCGTCCTGGAGATCCTGCAAGAGAACTACAAGGTCAGCCTGGTCCTGGGGCTATCGGCGATCTTGATCGCCAGTATCGTGGGGGTGACGCTGGGCGTCCTGGCCGCCCTTCGCCAGAACGGCCTCATCGACTACGGCGTGATGGGCGTGGCGATCCTCGGGGTGTGTATTCCCACCTTCGTGACCGCGCCGCTGCTGGTGTTGCTGTTCGGATCCAAGCTTCAGATCTTGCCGTCGGGGGGCTGGAACGGCGGCGCACTGGCGAATCTCATCCTGCCGGTGACCGTGCTCGCCCTGCCGCAGATCGCCATCATCTCGCGGCTGACGCGCGCCGGGATGATCGAGGTGCTACGCTCCAACTACGTCCGCACCGCCCGCGCCAAGGGCCTGCCTGAGCATCGCATTGTCGCAAAGCACGCCCTGCGCGCGGCCATACTTCCGTTGGTCAGCTACCTCGGCCCCGCCTGCGCCGGCCTGCTGACCGGCTCCCTGGTGGTGGAGAAGATCTTCAACCTGCCGGGCCTGGGGAAGTTCTTCGTCATCTCCGCGCTCCAGCGGGACTACACCGTGGTCATGGGCATGGTGATCTTCTACGCCGCCCTGATCCTTGTCTTGAACCTGATCGCCGACCTTCTCTATGCGGTGCTCGATCCCCGCGTGAGGCTGTCTTGAAGGCTCCCATTCTCGCTCCCGGCTCGCGCGCCGGGGCCCAGGTCATGGAAAAGGCCGTCAAGGGCCGAAGCCTCTGGGACGACGCCCGCCGCCGGCTGTTCCGCAACTGGGCCGCGGTCACCGGCATGATAGTGCTGGTGGTCCTCGTCGTGGTGGCGTTGATCGGCCCGCATCTTGTCCCGTTCAGCTATGACCAGATCAACAAGAACGACGTCTGGGCGCCGCCGTTGACGGGCGGGCACCTGCTCGGCGCCGATTCCCTTGGACGCGACTTGCTGGCCAGACTGCTGATGGGCTTGCGGGTGTCGCTGGCGATCGGTCTGGTCGCGACCGTGGTCTCGTTGGTGATCGGCGTCCTTTGGGGGGCGATCGCCGGCTATGTCGGCGGGGCGCTCGACGAGCTCATGATGCGCGTCGTCGACGTGCTCTATTCGCTGCCGTTCATCTTCTTCGTCATCCTGATGATGGTGACGTTCGGGTCGAACATCATCCTCATCTTCGTCGCCATCGGGGCGGTCGAGTGGCTGACCATGAGCCGGATCGTCCGCGGGCAGACCCTGGGTCTGAAGCACAAGGAGTTCGTCGAGGCGGCCCGCGCGGCCGGCCTCAACCAGGGCTCCATCATCACCAAGCACATCATCCCGAACCTGCTGGGGCCGGTGGTGGTCTATGTGACCTTGACGATCCCGGCCGTGATCCTGGCCGAAAGCTTCCTCAGCTTCCTGGGCCTGGGCGTTCAGCCGCCGATGGCCTCGCTGGGCAGTTTGATCGCCAATGGCGCCCAGGACATGGAACTGGCGCCCTGGCTGCTGATCTTCCCGTCGCTGGTGATGATCATCACCCTGATGAGCTTCAACTTCATCGGCGACGGGCTGCGCGACGCCATCGATCCGCAGGACAGGTAAGGATGGATCCAGCCGCCATTGACGCCCTTGTCGCCGAAGCCATGGTCGCTGCGCGGCGCGGCGATGCTTCAGGCGCCCTGGCCTTGCTCCGGAAAGCCGAAGCTGCTGCGCCCGGTGATCCCAATTTGAAAATGCAGCAGGCGCTGGTCTACCGGATCACTGGCGCCTTGCCGCAGGCGATCGCAGCCCTGGATCAGGCGCTGGCCATCGATCCGTACAACTTCCTGGCCCTGCTCTCAAAGGGTGCGGTGCTGGAGAAGCTGTCGGGAGCGCGCGCCGCCGCCCGTGTCTATCGCCACGCCATCGAGATCGCGCCGCCGGACGACAAGTTGCCGCCGCATCTGGCGACGCCCCTGGCGCGGGCCCGGGCCGTCGTAGACGGCGTCGATGAGGAACTGGAGACCTTTCTGCGTGGCCAGATCGGGCCGCTCACGGCCGCCGGCGGCGAACTGGCGATGAACCGGTTGGATGAGGCGATCGGTGTCTATGCGGGCCGCCGCAAGGTCTACCAGCAGCAGCCGCTGCTGCTGCACTATCCCCGGCTTCCGGCGCTGCCCTTCTATCCTCGCGACCTGTTTCCCTGGTTGCGGGACCTGGAAGCCGGCACCGACGCCATTCGCGACGAACTTCAGGCGGTCCTGGCCTCGCGCATGGATGAGTTCGCGCCCTATATCGCCTTCCCGCCCAACGTGCCGGTGAATCAGTGGGAGGAGCTCAACCACTCGGAGCGTTGGAGCTCGCTGTTCCTCTGGAAGGATGGCCTGCGCCAGGACGCGGTCTGCGACAGCTGCCCGCGAACAGCGGCCTTGCTGGAAAGCCTGCCGATGGCGGACCAGGAAGGTTTCGCCCCGGTGGCGATGTTCTCTGCGCTGCAGCCGCATACCCGCATCCCGGCGCACACAGGATCGACCAATGTGCGGCTGATCACCCACCTGCCGCTGATCCTGCCGGGTCCGGCACGGTTCCGCGTCGGCAACGATATGCGCGAATGGCGAATGGGCGAGGCCTGGGTGTTCGACGACACCATTGAACACGAGGCCTGGAATGACGCCGATGAGACCCGCGTCATCCTGATCTTCGATATCTGGAACCCCTACCTGGAGCCGGGTGAGCGAGAACTGGTCAAGGTGCTGATGGAAGCCCGAAACCAGTTCTACGCAGGCTGATGCTATTCCGTCCGGCGGGCCCGGAAGGCGCGCTGGCCATCGACGCTCAGCAGGAAGCTGCCCATCGTCGCCTTGCGGACGCGCGCGGGCATTCCGGCCTTCGGCTTGATGGACGGCGAATCGACATCGATCTGCGTCCAGGTCGAGCCGTCCTCCAGCTTCAGGACCCACTTGCCGGTCGCCTCGGTGCGCGCCGAAACGATGCGGCTCTCGATGCTGTCGACTTCCTCGGGCTTGTCGCCGCGATCGAACACCGACAGCGAGGGCAGGCGGAACCCGAAGGCCTGGCGGCGAACCTGCTGGGCCTGAGCCCGGTCGACGACGACAATGTCGCCCTTGGCCTCGGCCGTTTCCAGGGCGGCGGCGGCGCCGTCGAAGCAGGCGAGGCGAGCCGAATCGTCTGCGACCTTACGACAGTCGGCCAGCTTCTGGACCAGCGCGGCCCGGCCTTCCATACTGGGCTGGGCGTATGCTGGCCAAGCGCAGAGGGTCGAGGCGGCAAGAACGACGGCCGCGTGTCTTACCCGAACCATAGCGATAGTCATTTCTGAGAGCCCCATGTCACTGCGTAAGCTCATTGAAGCCGCCAGCCACCATGCACGCAATCTCCTGATTCTGTCCGCCGTCGCGGTGGCGGTGCAGGCGTGCGGCGGTCAGAGCGGGCCGGCGCGGGCGCAATGCCCGGCGGGCAAGGTGTGCCTGCACCTGGGCAACGGCTCTGAACCGACGACGCTCGACCCCCATAAGTCCAGCGGCACCTGGGAAGATCGAATCATCTCCGACGCGCTGATGGGCCTGACTCAGGACGACGCCGCGGGGCGGCCGATCCCGGGCATGGCCGAGCGTTGGGAAACGTCGGCGGACGGGCTGACCTGGCGGTTCTATCTGCGCGACGCCAAGTGGTCGGACGGCGCGCCGGTGACCGCCGATGACTTCGTGTTCGCGATTCGCCGCATCCTCGATCCCAAGACCGCCTCGCAGTACTCGTCATTGCTCTACATGATCGAAGGCGCGCAGGCGGCCACGGAGGGCAAGGGTTCGTTGGAGAGCGTCGGGGTCAGGGCGGTATCGCCCAGCGTTCTCGAATTCCGCCTGAACCATCCGGCCCCGTATCTTCCGGAGGTGGCCAAGCACTACTCGATGTATCCGGTGCCGCGGCACGTGGTGGAGAAGTGGGGTGACGCCTGGACCCGGCCTGAGCACTTCGTCGGCAACGGGCCGTTCACCGTGCGGGAGTGGCGGTTGGGTGACTACGTCCGGTCGGTCAAGAGCCCCACCTTCTACGAGGCGGACAAGGTCTGCGCCGACGAGGTCTACTACTACCCGACCAACGACGCGATCAGCGCCGAGCGTCGCGTGAGGCGCGGCGAACTCGATTCGAACGCCGACATCCAATCGAATCGAATCGCCTTCCTGCGGAAGGAAATCCCAGAGTACGTCCGCACCCACACCTATCTCGGCGTGTCATACGTGGCGTTCAATTCAAACGTGCCCGAGTTCAAGGACCCGCGGGTGCGGCAGGCGCTCTCGATGTCGATCGACCGGGAATTCATCGCAGAGAAGCTGCTGCGCGGCGGGCAGATGCCGGCCTACACCTTCGTCCCGCCAGGCGTTGCAAACTACCAGGGCGCCAAGCCCCCGGAGTGGGCGAGTTGGCCGTTCGCCAAGCGCCAGGCCGAGGCGCGTCGCCTGCTGGCCGAGGCGGGCTTTGGGCCCGGTCGTCCACTGAAGGTGGAGATCAAGCATCGCAACACCCCAGACCCGATGCTGGTCATGCCCGCCATCCAGGCCGACTGGAAATCGATCGGCGTCGACGCGCGCCTGGCGCAGAACGAAACCCAGATCGCCTATGCCTCGTATCGGGCGCGTGACTTCCAGGTCGCCGACGCGGCGTGGATCGCCGACTACAACGATCCGATGAGTTTCCTGTACTTGATGCAGTCGGCGACGGGGCAGCAGAACTACGGCGACTACAAAAATTCAGACTATGACGCGTTGCTGGCCAAGGCCGACAAAGAGCCTGACGCTGCAAAGCGCGGACAGTATCTCGCCGACGCCGAACACCTGATGCTCGAAGATACGGCCGTCGCGCCCACCTATTTCTATGTCACAAAGAACCTGGTGAACCCGAAAGTTACTGGGTTCGTAGATAATGTCATCGATCATCATCGGACCCGGTATCTGTGCGTCGCCGGCAACAAACCGCCCCTTTGACGGCGAGGTCGGCACGAGTCGTGCGCTAAGGCGGGCAGTGCGGGCGATCTGTGACCAGAATGCTACAGACTGGCGCCCATAACGTGACCATCTATTGTTGTTCGTTGACCTCCGACATGTTCGCCCCGTAACTCGGACGTAACCGGAAACAGCTCGTTTCTGGGACCTTTCCTTTGTGGGGAGCGGCTGCCTTCTGGCGGACCGCTGGAGGATACAAACAGTGAAATTCAAGTCGATGCGGGAGCGCCTACTGGCGTCATCCATGATCTGCGGCGCGGCCCTTCTGGGGCTCAGCGCAACGCAGGCGAGCGCCCAAGAGTCCGGGGAAGTCTCCGAACTGGTGGTTACCGGTTCGCGTATTCCTCAGCCTAACCTGACCAGCGCCAGCCCGGTGACCGTGGTCGGCGCCGAAGACATCCAGACCCGCGGCGTCACTCGCACGGAAGACCTGGTGAACCAACTGCCGCAAGTGTTCGCGGCCCAGGGCTCCAACTACGCCAACGGCGCCACCGGCACCGCCACCGTCGACCTTCGCGGCCTTGGCCCGAACCGCACCCTGGTGCTGATCGACGGCCGTCGCCTGATGAACGGTACTCCGGCCGCGACCGCCGGCAACACCGCCCCTGACCTGAACTTCATCCCCGCCGCTCTGATCGAGCGCGTCGAAGTCGTCACCGGCGGCGCCTCGGCCGTTTACGGTGCGGACGCCGTCGCCGGCGTTGTGAACTTCATCATGCAGCAGGACTTCGAAGGCGTTCGCCTCGACCTGCAGTACAGCGGTTACCAGCACAAGAACGACAGCAAGATCCAAGACGTGGTTCGTCGTCGCCAGGAAGGCGCCATCGACCCGTCGCGGTTCGCCCTGCCTGAAGAAACCGTCTGGGACGGCGGCACCACCGACCTGAACCTGGTGATCGGCGCCAACACCGCCGACGACCGCGGTAACGTGACGGCCTATGTCGGCTACCGTAACACCCAGGCTGTCACGCAAGACCAGCGCGACTTCAGCTCCTGCGCCCTGGGCCTCTCGGCCACTGGCCTTCACGGCTATGCTTGCGGCGGTTCCGGCACCACGGCTCCTGCGCAGTTCGTCCCCGGCGGCGGCACCCTGTCGTCGATCACCCTGGACCCGACCGCCCCTGGCGGCCGCGCGTTCCGCCCGTATGTCGCGGGTCGTGACGCCTTCAACTTCGCGCCCTACAACTACTTCCAGCGTTCGGATGAGCGCTACGTGCTGGGCGCCTTCGCGCACTACGAGTTCAGCCCGGCGGCCGAACTCTACACCCAGCTGATGTTCATGGACGACCACACGGTCGCGCAGATCGCCCCTTCGGGCATCTTCGGCCAGAACATCAACATCAACTGCGAAAACAACCCGTACCTGACGCCGACCATGGCGACGTCGCTCTGCGCGCCGACCATCGACCAGCTTCCGGACGACGACAACTTCCCGAACACCATCGGCGTCAACCCCGATGCCGACCCGGTGACCCCGGGCCAACAAGCTTCGGTCGCCATCCTGCGCCGGAACGTTGAAGGCGGTGGCCGTCAGGCCGACCTGCGTCACACCTCGTATCGCGGCGTGATCGGCATGCGCGGCGACCTGGGCGACGGCTGGAACTACGACGCCTTCGCGCAATACGGCACGGTCAGCTATCAGCAGATCTACAACAACGAATTCTCGCTGGCCCGCTCGCTGCGCGCCAATGACGTTGTCATCGATCCGTTGACCGGCCAACCGGCTTGCCGTTCGGCCGTGCCGTCGCTCGCCGGCGCCAATGTCGACGCCGCCTGCCGTCCGTACGACGTGTTCGGCACCGCCGGCCCCAGCGCCGAATCGCTGAACTACGTCCAGACCCCCGGCTTCCAGAACGGCACCTACACCCAGACCGTCGTCAGCGGCGTGCTGACCGGCCAACTGGGCCAGTACGGCGTCAAGACGCCTTGGGCTGAAGACGGCGTGGGCATCGCGCTCGGCACCGAATATCGCCGTGAAAGCCTCGACCTGAACACCGACATCGCCTTCCAAACCGGCGACCTGCTCGGCCAAGGCGGCGCGACCCTGCCGTCGCAAGGTTCGTACGACCTGTACGAACTGTTCGGCGAAGCCCGCATCCCGCTGGTCCAAGATCGCCCGTTCTTCCACAGCCTGTCGGCGGAACTCGGCTATCGCTTCTCGGACTACTCGCTGCGCTTCAACACCAACACCTACAAGATCGCGGGTGACTGGGCGCCGACCGAGGACTTCCGTCTCCGCGCCAGCTACAACCGCGCGGTTCGGGCCCCGAACATCATCGAACTGTTCTCGACGGCTAACGTCGTCCTGAACGGCACGACTGATCCGTGCGCCGGCGCGACCCCGGACTTCACTGCGGCTCAGTGCGCCAACACCGGCGTCAGCGCTTCGCAGTACGGCAATCTGGCGGTGAACCTGGCCGAGCAATACAACGGTCAGACCGGCGGTAACCCGGACCTGGATCCGGAAAAGTCGACGACCAAGTCGCTCGGCCTGGTGCTGACCCCGACCTTCTTCCCCGGCTTCACCTTCTCGGTGGACTGGTACAACATCGAAGTTGAGAAGCGCATTGGCCAAATCGGCCAGGACGTGACGCTTGAGCGTTGCGCCCTCACCGGCGACGCCTTCTTCTGCGGCCTGATCAAGCGCGCGCCGGGCACCGGTTCGCTCTGGCTTTCGAACAACGGCTTCATCGTCGACACCACCTTCAACACCGGTGGCCTCGAAGTTGAAGGCGTCGACCTCGAAGCCACCTATCGCTTCGACTTCGCCGACATGGGCGTCACGAACGGCATCAGCAACTACGGCGGCCTGAGCTTCAACTTCCAAGGCAGCTACCTGAAGGACTACCTCGTCACCACCCTGCCGGGCGACGAGCCCTTCGACTGCGCTGGCCAGTACGGCAACATCTGCACCGGTTCGGCCGTTTCCGCGGCGGCTCCGATGCCGGAATGGCGCCACAAGCTGCGCCTGACCTGGAACGCGCCGTGGGATCTCGAAGTGTCCGGTACGTGGCGCCACATCTCGGAGGTTACCTCCGACCGTGGTGTTGAAACCGCCGCTGACGCGACCCTCAAGGCGATGGACTACTTCGACCTCGCCGGTAACTGGGGCGTGCGTGAAAACGTGACCCTGCGCTTTGGCGTCAACAACCTGTTCGACAAGGATCCGCCGCTGGCCAGCCAAAGCAACTGCCCGGCCGGCCCTTGCTCGGGTAACACCTATCCGCAGACCTACGACTCGATGGGTCGTTATCTGTTCATCGGCGCCCGGATGGACTTCTAGTCCTTCCAGCACCGTAAAAGTTGAAGGGCGGCGACTTCGGTCGCCGCCCTTTTTCTTTGCACGAACGGGATGTTGGGCCGATCTGGCCCGTGTTGCCGGGGACTAGGCCGGGACGGCGTCGAAGGCGACGGTCATGCGCTGTTCGTTCGACGCGAACGGAACCGTCCCATGCCACATGTACGATGGGAACAGCACCAGCCGGCCAGGCTTGGGCTGGATAAGGCGCTCCGCCTCCAGCGCCGGAGCTGTCCGAATGCCGGGTTCGCCAAACTTGATCCAGCCTGGCTTGGCCTCTGTGTCTTCGGTGTCGCGCGGAACCGATACGTAGAAGGCCGAGGATATCCATCCCATTGGATGGACGTGATTGGTGTGGTGGCCTGACGCTTCCAACCGAACCGACCAGGCCCCGGTCAACTGGGCCGAGCCGTTGTTTCTGCGATCAAAGGGAGTGTCGCCGAACCCAATCTTCTCGATGTGGTCCTGCATGGTTGCTCGGAACCGCTCGAGCAGGTGTTCGATCGGCGCCTCGTGAGCCCCGTCGAGGCGCAAGGGCGTCTGGCCGCCGCCTCGCACCGATTGCGAGAAGGGATGAACCGTAAAGCCGTGCAGCCGGTGCAGCGCGGCGCGCAGCGCCTCCAGATATTCGCGGTCCTCGGCCTTCCTCTCATCGAAGAGATCGTAGGCGCCGACCAGGCGGTCATAGTCGTACATTGCGCCATAGCGTTGATCGCCGGTCAGCCGCCATGTCGTGGCCTGCAGGGCCAGGGCGAACTGGTGGTTGGGCGCTTCGGCGACCGCGGCCTCGGCGGCCCGGCGGGCGTTGTCCAGGTCACCGGCCGCCAGCAGGGCCTGCGTGGTCAGGGCGTTCGCGCCGCCGATGCCGAACTCGCGGGTCGCCTGAGCCCAGCGCACGGCGGCTTGCGCGTCGTCCAACTCGCAGCATACCTCCACCGCCAGGCCCAGGAGCCGTGCGTCTCGCGGCGCGATGGCCAGGGCGGTCTCGATGGTCCGTCTCGCCGCTTCAGGCTCGCCGGTGAATTCATGAGCGATGGCGAGGGTATAGCGTAGGCCCGGACTGCCGGGGTGGCTCGAGATAGCCCGTTCAAGCCGCGCCAGAGCGCCCTGGCGGTCGCCGGTTCGCATCCAGATGAGCTGGGCCAGTTCCCTGTGGGCTTCTTCGTACTCGGGGCGCGCGTCGATCGCGGCGATGAAGGCCCGTTCCGCCTCGTCGAACCGGCGTTGTTCCTGCAGCGCACGCGCCAGGACCAGGCGGGTCTCGGGGGCGGCGAGGCCAAGGCCGATGGCCTTGTTCGCGGCCGCTTCGGCCTCGGCGGCCTGGCCTAGATCGCCAAGGGTGGAGGCCAGATTGTGCCAGCACACGGCGTTGGTTGGAAAGCGCCCGACCGCGGTCTGGTTGGCGGCCAGGGCTTCCCGAGGTCGGCCTGCGGCTTTCAGGACCGTGGCCCGGGCGGCGAGCGCGCCGGCCGTCGCGTCCGGGCGAGCGACCAATTCGCCGGTCAGGGCCAGGGCGCCCTCGACGTCGCCCCGCCCCAACAGCTCATAGGCCCTGCGATGGTCAGTGCTCACGGTTCTACTTCACAGGGGTAGGGGCCAGCACCATGGCGCCGCCGCTGCGCAGGCGTTCCTGAGCCATTTCGTCCAACACGCCTTGGGCGCGGGGATCGCCCATCACCCACGCGGCGGCCGCCAGGGTGCGGACGGATGTGGCCGAGATGCCGAGCGCGCTTTCCAGCGCCTCGAACGGCGAGGTCTGAGTGGTCATGCGCTTGAGGCGAACCTCGCCCTTCAGGCCGGCCAGGGCCTTGGCCTTATCGACGGCTTGGTAGAAGCCGCCAACCTCATCGACCAGGCCGATCTCGCGCGCCTGGGCGCCGGTCCAGACGCGGCCCTTGGCGATCTCGCGAACGCGCTCAGGCGGGAGGTTTCGGCCGGAGGCGACGCGGGTGATGAAGTTGTCATAGATCCGGTCCATCCAGCCGGAGAAGGCTGCGCGCTGGGCCTGGGTCATCGGGGCGCCTGAGCTGAAGGCGCCGGCGTAGGCGCCGCCCACCCCGATCTGCCGCATGTCGACGCCGAAGCGCTGGAGGGCTTCTCCCACCGCGAACTTGCCGCCGAACACCCCGATGGAGCCGGTGAGGGTGGTCGGGTGAGCGACGATGGCCGAGGCTTCGCTCGAAACCCAGTAGCCGCCGGAGGCTGCATAGGTGCCCATCGAGACGACGACCGGCTTCTTGGCGGCCTTGGCCGCGCGAACGGCGGCCAGGATCTGTTCCGAGGCGGTGTCCGAACCGCCGGGCGAGGAGACGCGGAAGACAATGGCCTTCACATCCTTGTCCTCAATGGCGTCATAGAGCGCCTCAGAAATGTCGTCGGAGTACATCGACGAGGACGTGGAGAACGGGTTCGTCGATCCATCGTGGCCGGTGACGATCGCGCCTTCGCCTTCGACGATGGCGATGGCCGGGCCGGGCTTGTGGACCCGCTCGCGGCTGGCGCGCATGTACTTCTCGAAGCTGACCAGTTCAGAGTCCTTGCCGGCCTTGGCCAGGGCGGCGGTTTCGATTTCCTTGACCTGCCCAACCTTGTCGATCAGGCGCAGCTTCAGGGCCTCTTCGGCCAGATAGGGGCCAGCTTCCAGATTGGTGCGCAGCGCTTCTGGCGTCAGCTTGCGGTCGGTGGCGGCGTTGGCGAGCGCCGAGCCGTAGACCGAACCCATCCAGGACAGCTGAGCCTCCCGGTGCGCCGGCGTGTAGTCGCTGTAGAGGTAAGGATTGACGGCGTTCTTGAACTCATAGCGCTGCTCGTAGTCGGCCTTGACGCCATACTTGTCGAACGCGCGCTTGAGGAACACGTCCTCGCTGGAGATCCCGACCGCCTGGAACGACGCGCCCGGCTGCATCCAGAGCTCGTCGGCGGATGCGCCGAGCATATAGGTCGAGGTCACGACGCCTGACGGATACAGGCCCTGGCTGTGGGCGAAGACCGGCTTGCCGGCGGCGCGGAATTTCTTCAGCGCCAGACGGATCTCATCGGCCGCGGCCGGCGCCATGCCGCCATCGGGCAGCCGCACCAGCAACGCCTTGACCTTGCCATCCTTGCCCGCGCGGTCGAGCGTCTCGATCACCGACATCACCGACATCGAGCGGCGGCCGAAGGAGGCGAACGGATTGATCGGATCCTGGTCGGTGAGCGGATCGCGCAGATCCAGTTCCAGCACCGCATGGCTCGGTGTCGGCGCCGGCTTGGCGGCGCCGGCGGCCATCACGATCAACAGGAACGGCACGCCGATCAGGAAGAGCACCAAGCCCGCGAAGACGCCGGCCGTGGTGATGAGGAATTGCTTCATAAGGGAAGGTCGCCAGGAGGGAGGTTCGCCGCCCAAGCTACATGGCCCCGCGTTTCGTTCAAATGAAGACCCTGCAATTGTCGCGCGTAGGGTCGCAGAAACGCGCCGCGCGGCCCTTCAGAGGTAAAATCTTACCCCTGAACACCGTTAGGTTTGGCTTTTCGGCCCGCCCCCAAAGTATGCAACGCGCCTGAGAGCGGCGTGGCCGCCCTTTGCGCAATTTGGACAATGTGACGGGGGCTCCCTTGAACCTAGCTAAAGACGGTTGGCGCGTGGCTGGGGCTCTGGCGGCCGGCGGGTTTCTGGCCATCGCTGGCGCGGCGCATGCGCAAGGACAACCGGTCGCCATCATGGGCGCCACCGTGTTCGACGCCACCGGCGCGGCCCCCCACCTGGCGAATGTCGTGATCAAGGACGGCCGGATCGCCGAGGTCGGCCCTGGCGTTAAGGCGCCGCGCGGCGCGACGGTGATCAACGCCAAGGGCAAGGCGCTGCTGCCGGGCTTCTTCGACGTTCACACCCATTGGACCCCGGCCGGCGACCCGCGCATCTCGCCGCAGATCGCCAACGCCTACATCGCCGCGGGCGTCACCACGGTGAATGACTTCCACCAGCAGCCGGAGTCGTTCGCGCCGCGTCGCCAGTGGATCGGGACCATGGCCTCGCCGCACGTGAACTTCGTCGCCCGCATGAGCACGCCGGGCGGTCATGGCGCCGACTGGGCTGACACCGCCACCACCAAGTGGGTGAACACCCCCCAGGCCGCGCGGACCGAGGTCAAGGCGCTGGTTCCCTACAAGCCGGACTTCATCAAGGCCTTCACCGACGGCTGGCGCTATGGCGCATCGGCGGACAACACCAGCATGGACGAAGGCACGCTCACGGCCCTGGTCGATGAAGCCCACCGCAACAACATCAAGGTGCTGACCCACACGGTGACGGTCGAGCGCGGCCAGATCGCCGCCCGCGCCAAGGTCGATATCATCGCCCACAGCCTGCAGGATCGCGAGATCGACCAGCAGACCATCGACCTGATCAAGGCCTCGGGCACCGCCTATGCGCCGACCCTGGCTGTCTATGATCCGAACAAGGGCGAGGGTGCGGCCACCACGCCGGAAGCCAGGAAGCGCAGCGAAATCAAGTTCGGCTACGCCCTGCACAACACCAAGGCGCTGCATGACGCCGGCGTCGTCGTGGCGCTCGGCACCGACGCCGGCATGACCGGTACGCCGCACGGCGTCTCGACGCTGCGCGAGATGGAACTGCTGGTTCAGGCCGGCCTGACGCCCAGCGAGGCGCTGATCGTCGGCACCGCCAACAGCGCCAAGGTGCTGGGCGAACTGGACGACCGCGGCACGATCGAGAAGGGCAAGCGCGCCGATCTGGTCCTGGTCGCCGGCGCGCCCTGGATCAACATCGCCGATGTCCGCAAGACCGACCGGGTCTTCGTCGATGGGAAGCTGGTGCATGGGCCGGGCGTGAAGCTGCCCGCCGCCAACAGTCAGGCGTCCATGCCTGCGGTGAAGGTCGCCGCCCTGATCGACGACTTCGAGGGCGCGAAGGAGCGCTCCAGCCTGGGCACTTTGCGCCTCAACGACACCGATGGCGGTGTCGATCGTACGGTTCAGGTGGCGCAGGTCATCCCGCGCACGGCGACCAATCATGCGCTGAGCATCGACGCCAAGATGTCGATCAAGGACGATCCGAGCGCGGGCGTGATCATTCCGCTGACGCGCGGCTCGGTGCAGCCGGTCGACGCGCGCGCCTATACGGGCGTGCGGTTCGAACTGCGGGGCGACGGCGCTTACGAGCTTGGCGTCAATACCCTCGGCGGCCGCTGGAGCTCCGAGGTCGTGGGCGGGCCGGAGTGGCGGACGGTCGAGATTCCGTTCACCGCATTGAAGCCGGCCCAAGGACGCGGCGGGGCCAAGGGCGCCTGGACGGCGACGGATCTGCTGGAAGTCTCGATCAGCGGCAGCCGGCCGGGCGGCCAGAAGCTGTGGGCCGAGGTGGACAACGTGACCTTCTACTAGTCGGCCGGAAAGCGGCTTCGCGGCGACGCCGCTGGGCCGCTTCATCTGGTCAGGGTGTCGGCGAAGGGGTGGGTTTCTTTGCGCCCTGCGTCTTGCGTACATAAGCCAGCGGTCGTGAGCCGCGAGGGGGCCCCATGCACTTTTCCAGATATCTAAAAAACGCCGCCGCCGTGGTGGCCATCACTGTGGCGCTCGGCGCGCCCGTATGGGCGGCTGCGCCCAGTGGGATCACCTCTCCCAAAGAGGCGTTTGGTCACGATATCGGTGACGACTACTTCCTCGCCAACTACACCCAGCTCGAAGCCTATTTCAAAACCCTCGCCGGACAGTCCGACCGCATGAAGCTGGTCGACATCGGTCCGACCGAGGAGGGCCGCCGCGAATACATGGCGATCGTCTCCTCGCCGGCCAATCTGGCCAAACTGGATCGCTATCGGGAGATCGCGCGCAGGCTGGCCAAGGCCGAGGGTGTCAGCGAAGAGGAAGCCAAGGCGCTGGCCGCTGAAGGCAAGGCGGTGATCTGGATTGACGGCGGGCTTCACGCCACCGAGGTCGTCCCGCCCCAGGCTTTGATCGCGGCCCTGCATGACATGCTGACCAAGGATGACGCCGAGACCCGCCGCATCCTGGACGACGTCATCATCTTGTTCGGCCAGGTGAACCCGGACGGCCAGGAACTGGTCTCCAACTGGTACATGCGTAACGCCGATCCGGCGAAGCGCGAGTTCAACAGCCTGCCGCGCCTGTATCAGAAGTATATCGGCCACGATAACAATCGCGACTACTACATGTCGGCGATGAAGGAGACCACGAACGTCAACCGGATCTTCTTCCGAGAGTGGTATCCGCAAATCGTCTACAATCACCACCAGACCGGCCCGGCCGGGACCGTGGTGTTCATGCCGCCGTTCCGCGACCCCTTCAACTACAACTACGACCCGCTGGTGATGTCGACCTTGAGCGAGGTCGGCTCGGCCATGCACAGCCGGCTGATCAGCGAGGGCAAGCCTGGCTCGACCATGCGCAGTGGCGCGACCTACTCGACCTGGAACAACGGGATGGAGCGCTCCATCACCTATTTCCACAACACCGTCGGCCTGCTGACGGAGATCATCGGCCATCCGACGCCGATGCAGATCCCGCTGATCCCCAAGAACCAGATCGCCCGCAACGACCTGCCGGCGCCGATCGCGCCACAGGAATGGAAGTTCCGCCAGTCGATCGACTACTCGATGTCGATCAATCGCGCCGTGCTCGACTACGCCTCGCGCAACCGCGAGCGGCTGCTGATGAACATCTGGCGGATGGGCGACAACTCCATCGAGCGCGGGCGTCAGGATAGCTGGACCGTGACACCGAAGCGTATCGAGGCGCTGGAGGCGGCGGCCAAGGGGCGTCCCGAGGTCGGCAGCGGCCGCAACGCCAGCGTCGATCCGACGCTCTACAACCAGATCCTGCGCGACCCCGCCCTGCGCGATGCGCGCGGTTACATCATCCCCGCCGACCAGGCCGACCTACCGACGGCGGTCAAGTTCCTGAACGCGCTGATCAAGACCGGGGTCGATGTCGAGCGCGCCGACAAGGCGTTCAAGGTCGCCGGAAAATCCTATCCGGCCGGCTCCTATGTGGTGCGCGCCGACCAGGCCTACCGTCCGCACGTGCTGGATATGTTCGAGCCGCAGGATCACCCGCACGACTTCGCCTATCCGGGCGGACCGCCGATCGCGCCCTACGACTCCACCGGCTACACGCTGGCCATGCAGATGGGCGTGAAGTTCGACCGCGTCCTCGACGGGTTCGATGGTCCCTTCACGCCGGTCGCCGATGTGATGGCGCCCGCGCCTGGCAAGATCATCGGCTCGGGCAAGGCTGGCTACCTCGTCAGCCACGAGGTCAATGACAGCTTCATCCTCTCCAATCGCCTGCTGAAGGCGGGGGAGGGCGTCTATTGGGTGAAGACAGCGACCAAGGCCGGCGGCAAGGCGTTCGCGCCCGGCGCCGTCTGGATCCCGGCGACGCCCGCCAACCGCGCGATTCTGGAGAAGGCCACGGCCGAGCTGGGCGTCGACGCCTATGCGGTCGCCAAGGCTCCGGTCGGCGAAACTCTAAAGCTGAAGCCTGTCCGCGTCGGCCTCGTCGACAAGTACGGCGGGGTCATGACGTCGGGCTGGACCCGATGGCTGATGGAGCAGTTCGAGTTCGACTATCAAGTCGTGTACCCGCAGCGACTGGACGCTGGCGATCTCGCTAAAGACTTCGACGTCCTGGTCTTCACCAACGGGGTGCTGCCGTCGCTGGCCGGAGAGGGCTACGGCGGCCGCCAGCCTAAGGCCGAGGATATTCCGGCCGAGTTCCGCGGTTGGCTGGGCGAGATCACCCCGGAAAAGAGCGCGCCGCAGATCGCGGCCTTCCTGCAGGGCGGCGGCTCGGTCGTAGCCATCGGCCCGTCCACCCGCCTGGCTCAACTGGTCGGGGCGCCGGTCGGAGACGCGCTGGTTGATGCGGCGGGCAAGCCGCTGGCGCGCAACGACTTCTACATTCCCGGTTCGTTGCTGCAGGTCTCGGTGGACAACACCCAGCCGCTCGCCTTTGGCGCGCCCTCGACCATGGATGTGTTCTTCGATCGCAGTCCGGCCTTCGCGGCTGGGGCCGGCGCTCGCGCCGCCTGGTATCCGCAAGGCGACGTTCTGCGGAGCGGTTGGGCTGTGGGGCAGGACAGGTTGGTCGGGGCGGGCGCCGTGCTCGACCTGAATGTTGGCAAGGGCAAACTGTTCCTGATGGGACCAGAAGTTGCACAGCGGGCTCAATCACACGCTGCGTTCAAGTTCTTGTTCAACGGTCTTCAGTACGGGCCGGCAATAGCGGCAACACAGTGACTGTAATGTCACAAACGCCGTTATATCCCATTAGATGACAAGGGAATGAGTGACGCGACGGCAAGGATCATGTGTTTGTCGCGTCAACTTTGGGGCCGCGCAAGTGTAGCTGTGCGCCCCGATGCTTGCACTTATGAGTTGAGGGGATAAGACTTGATGCGTTCTCGTATGTCTTGGCGTCACGCCATGCTGGCGACCTCGGCGCTTTGCGCCGCTTCCTGGGCTGGCGCCGCGTCGGCCCAGGCCACCGACGACATGGTCGAAGAGATCGTCGTTGTTGGTTCGCAGATCGAAGGCTCGAAGGTCACGGCGGCTCTCCCCGTCACCGTGGTTGACCAAGCCCAGCTCGACAACGTCGCCGCCACCTCGGGCGACGACCTGTTCCGCTCCATCCCGCAGATGGGCGATGTGAGCTTCAATTCGAGCTACCTGCCGAACTCCAGCAACAGCGCCCGTGGCGACGTCGGTTCGGTGAACCTGCGCAACCTCGGCGTCGGCAACACACTGGTCCTGCTGAACGGCCGCCGCGTCGTGGCCCACCCGACCAGCCGCGCCGACGAGAACCTGGTTCCGGTTCTGACCTACAACACCAACGCCATTCCGGTCAGCGGCATCAAGCGCCTGGAAGTCCTGCGCGACGGCGCCGCGGCGCTGTACGGCTCGGACGCCGTGGCCGGCGTGATCAACACCGTGCTGATGGACGACTATGACGGCCTGACCGTCGAAGCCCAGTACGGCTCGGCCGAAGGCACCAACCTGCGTGAAGGCGAGTTCTCGCTGCAAGCTGGTCGGAACTTCAACGAGGGTCGCGGCAACGTCACCCTGTTCGCCAACTACACCAACCGTTCGGCGCTGAAGGCCTGGGATCAGGACTTCACCTCGTCGGTCGACCGGACCTCGCTGTTCGCCGGCACCGACTACGCCAGCAACGTGACGCTGGACGACCGCGTGACCTCGACGCCGTGGGGCAGCCTGAACACGCCGTCGTCGTTCGGGATCATCCGTCAGAACGGCGTGGCGCTGACCACTGCGGCCGGCGCCTTCCACATCCAACCGACCACCAACGGCGCGTGCGCCAGCATCCTGCCGAACGGCATCTGCCTTGCGACCGGCGCGGCGGCGACCGGCGCGACGGGCGCCGACCGCAACCTGCGTTTCGACACGGCGGGCACCTTCAACCCGTCGGTCATGCCTGAGCTGGAACGGGTCAACCTGTTCCTGACCGGCAAGTACGACCTGACCGAGGACCTGCGGGCGTTCGGCGAGATCGGCTACTACTCGGCTACCACCCACGCGGTGCAGACCTCGACGACCAACCTCAGCGGCCTGCCGATCGCGATCGCGACGACGAACTATTACAATCCCTTCGGCGCGGCGGTTCTGAACGGCCAAGCCAACCCGAACCGCCTGCCCGGCCTCAGCATCTCGGCCGCCGGCGCCCCGGTGATCATGAGCGCCTACAACTTCGTCGATGTGGGTCCAAACCACGTTGACGTCGAGAACACCCAATGGCGCTTCCTCGGCGGCCTGAAGGGCGAGAAGTTCGGTTTCAAGTGGGAAAGCGCGCTGCTCTATTCGCAGGCCGAGGTCGAGGACACCTCGGACGGCATCAGCGCTACCCTGCTCCAGCGCCAACTCGCCCTGTCGACGCCTGACGCCTACAATCCCTTCAACGGCGGCACGCTCGGCAATCCGAGCATTGGCGACGGAACCCCGAGCTCGCAGGCGGCGATCGACGCCATCCGCGTCAAGACCGTGCGCAAGAGCACCAGCTCGCTGGCCCTGGCCGACTTCAAGGTCTCCAAGGTTGATCTGTTCTCGGTTCCGGCCGGTGACATCGGCTTCGCCGCCGGCGTCGAGTACCGCCGCGAAACCCAGAAGGACGACCGCGACGCCCGCCTCGACGGCACGATCAAGTTCACCAACTCGGTCACCGGCGTCACCTATGAGAACGACCTGATCGGTTCCAGCGCTTCGCCGGACACCAAGGGCGCGCGCAACGTCACCTCGCTCTACGCCGAGCTCGCCATTCCGGTCATCTCGCCGGATATGGAAATCCCGTTCATCTACAACCTCGAAGCCCAGCTCGCTGGTCGCTATGAGAACTTCAGCGACGTCGGCGACGTCGCCAAGCCGAAGGTCGCCGTGGCCTGGGACATCTATGATGGCCTGCGCTTCCGCGGTTCCTGGGCCCAGGGCTTCAAGGCTCCGAACCTGGAGCAGGTGAACGCCACCCTGGTCACGCGGTCCAACAACCGCCGCGACTGGTACCGCTGCGAGGCTGACCGCCGCGCTGGCCGTATCGCCAGCCTGCAGGCCTGCGCCCAGCCCTCGACCCTCGAGCGCCGTTCGGGCAACTCCGAGCTGAAGCCGGAAGAGTCGGAAACCTGGGGCCTGGGCGTTGTCTATCAACCGCACTTCGTGCCGGAAGAATTCGGTCGCTTCACCTTCACCGTCGACTACTGGCGCGTGAAGCAAGAAGGCATTGTCGGCCTGTTCGGCGGCGGCAACGCCATCACCGCCGACTATCTGGCCCGCCTGAACGGTTCGTCCTACGCCGACGTGGTTCGCGCCGCGCCGACCGCTGACGACATCGCCGCCTTCCAAGGCACGGGCCTGGCCCCGGTTGGCCAGATCCTCTACATCGCCGACCAGTACCAGAACCTGTTGCCGCAAGAGGCGCGGGGCCTGGACATCGGCGTGATGTGGAGCCTTCGCGGCACGCAGTACGGCGACTTCAGCGTCAATTTCAACGCCGCCCACCTGATGAAGTTCTACCGCTCGCCTTCGCCGGGCGTGGCCGAACTGGTCACTGCCCAAGCGGCCGGCCAGCTTGACCCGTCGATCTTCATCGGCGGCGGCGGCGACCTGATCCGTCAGAACGGCCGTCCGGAATGGAAGTGGTCCGCCTCGGCGACCTGGAACTACGAGCAATGGACCGTCGGCGCCTTCACCCAGTACATCGGTGACGTCGAAGACACCCAGCTGCTCGACGCCGAAGGCGACGCCTGGATCATCGACTCGCAACTGACCGCGAACATGTACGGCCAGTACGAGTTCACCGAAGGCCTGGCGGCCAACACCCGCCTGCGCGTCGGGGTCCGCAACCTGACCGACGAGAAGCCGCCGTTGTCCTCGGACGGCTATCTGGGCGAGCTCTACCAGCCCTACAGCCGCTACTGGTACGTCAGCGTCCGCAAGTCCTTCTAAGGACCTGCATCCCGGCCGGTCCCAGCGGGGCCGGCCGGTTCACGGTGGGAGCGTCGACGTCGGCGCGTCGCTCCCAGGCCGCCTCTGCCCCCATCCTCGCCGTTCGACTTGATCGCCAGGAGGACACGGCATGAACCCCGTACGCCGCACATCCCATTCCATCGGCCGTCTGGCCCTCGTCTCGGCCCTGGTGGTCGGACTGCAAGCGCCGCTGGCGTCCGGCGCCTTTGCGCAGGAGGCGGTCGCCCCCGCACGCGGCGTCGCCACCGGCGGCGATCTGGTCGGCTACAACTCCATCCATCACCCGGCGATCGGCCGCGACGGCATGGTCGTGGCCCAGAGCAAGATCGCCGCGCGCATCGGCGCCGAGATCCTGCGCAAGGGCGGCAATGCGGTGGACGCCGCCGTGGCGGTCGGCATCGCCGAGACCATGACCTTGCCGCGCGCCGGCAATGTCGGCGGCGGCGGCTACATGCTGGTCTATGACGCGGCCACCAAGAAGACGGTCGCCATCGAGTACTACGGCCAGGCGCCGAACGCGGTGACCCCGGATCTGCTGCTGGGTGAAGACGGCAAGCTGTCGGAAGCCAAGGTGATGTCCTTCAAGGGCGTCACCATCCCTGGCACGGTGGCCGGGCTCTATGAGGCTCACAAGCGCTTTGGCAAGCTGCCGTGGAAGCAACTGATTCAGCCGACCATCGACCTGGCCTCCAAGGGCATGGTCATGACCGACGACGAGGCTGTAACCCTGGCCGAGCGTCGCCAGGCGCTGGGCAAGGACCCTGGCGCGCTGAAGGTGTTCTACAAGCCTGACGGCTCGACCTACGGGCCGGGCGAGACCTTCCGGAACAAGGATCTTGTCTGGACCCTGAAGCAGATCCAGGCGCGCGGCGCGGACGGCTTCTATCGCGGGCTGGTGGCCGAGCGGCTGGTGGCCGGCGTCCAGGCGGGAGGCGGCGTGATGACGCTCGAAGACCTGGCCGGCTATCGGGCCAATGTCATGGAGCCAATCTGGTCTGACTATCGCGGCCTGAAGATCGCCTACATGTCGCCGACCTCGGCGGCCTCCAGCGTCGCCGAGGTGATGAACATCCTCGAGCAGTTCCCGATGCAATCCTATGGCTGGGGCAATGTGCAGAGCATGCACGTCATCTCCGAGGCGCTGAAGATCGGGGCGGTCGATCGCCGCTATTCCGGCGGCGGCCCGCAGTGGAAGACGCCGGCGATCGGCCTAGCCAGCAAGGCTTTCGCCAAGGAACGCGCCAAGCTGATCTCGATGGACAAGTCGTTGGACGCCGCCAGCCTGCCGCCGCTCGATCCGCGTCCCTATGAGAGCCCGGACACCACTCACTATTCTGTGGCCGACAAGTTCGGCAACGTGGTCACCAACACCTATACGCTCAGCTCGTCGTACGGGGCCCATGTGGTGGCGCCGGGGACCGGCTTCCTGCTGAACAACTCCTTGGCCAACTTCGATTGGGCCGGTTACAGCCAAAGCCCTGCGAACAAGCCTGAGCCCGGCAAGCGCGCCCAATCCACGATCTCGCCGATCCTGGTGTTCAAGGACGACAAGCCGTGGCTGGCCACCGGCACGCCCGGCGGCGGCACCATCATCTCGACCATGGTCCAGGTGCTGGTCAATGTGATCGACCACGGTCTGAACATCTCCGAAGCCGTGCAGCGCCCGCGCATCTCACAGGGCGGGCCTGACGCGCCGATCCAGCTTGAGGAATCGATCCCGGAGGATCTGGTGGCCGGGCTGCGGGCCAAGGGCCACGTCGTCCAGCGCTCGCAGATCATCGGCAGCACCCAATCGATCATGATCGGGCCTGACGGCGTCTTCTATGGCGCGGCCGATACGCGCCGCCCTGACGCCGAGGCTGTTGGGGTTCGCGTCTTCTAGTCGGGCGACCTCCCGCCTCGCCGCCTCATCACCCGTGACAACGCGGCGAGGCGGCGAGGGGAGGCGGCTCAACGCCTCCGATGTGCATGCCGCGCGGCCTACGCTTAGCAACCGCCGAACAAACACATTGGAGCGTTGCGTATGAAGCTGTGGGGCCAGATCTCGGTCGAGTTGAACGTCGGCGACTATGTCGAGGCCGCCGATCATCAAAAGCGCCTGGAGGATTTTCTCCAACAGGTGCGGGCCGCCTATCCGGAGGCGACGCTGGCCATGCGCGAGCGGCGGCAGCGGCGTCCAACACCGGCCGTGCGACCTGCGCCGCCCAACACCGCGACCGGGCGGCTCAACGCCTATGCCGAATCCTGACGACCATGCGTCCCAAGGACTCGCTGCTTCAGGCCCTGTCGCTGTTCCGAGGGCTCAACCCGACCATCACGGTCAATGAGATCATCAGCTTCCTCTATACCTGCGAGAACGAGGGGCTGAGCGTCCAGGAACTGGCTTTCGTGTCCCAAATGACCGAGCCGACCGCTTCGCGCAGTATCCGCTCCTTTGGCCGAGAGGGCGCGGAGTGGGCCCGCGCCCCGGCGTGCGGGCTCGTCGAGGCCTTCATGAACCCCCGGGACGCCCGCAGCCGGGTGTTGCACCTGACGCCGGCCGGGGTGGCGATGCGTGAGCGCCTGGATGAGATCATCGGCCAGGGTGTTCGCATCGCCCCTGAAGCCGGGTGAACGATCCGGTTTCATCGATGGAATGGGATTGCTCGCCCGCACCTATCGCGATTGGACGCTCATTCACCGCGGTTCGTCGCGAAAGCGATGACGGGTTGGCGACGGCGCGCCCATGGTCCTCTCGATTTCAAGAGGGGAGGCGAGGATGGAGCTGCAGCTCGATCGCTTGGACATGCGGATCCTGTCGGCGCTGCAGGAGTGCAACCAGACCAGCGCCCATGAGCTCGCCGACCGCGTCCCGCTGTCGGCGTCGGCGATCCAGCGGCGGATTCGCTCCTATCGCCACAACGGGGTGATCACCGCCGACGTGTCGGTGCTCAATCCCAAGGTCACCGGGGAGCATCTCTCGGTCGTCCTGCTAATCCAGCTAGCGCAGCAGGGGCCGGCCCATCTGTCGGATCTGCGGCTCCGGCTGGGCAGGTCGCCGCACGTGCAGGTGATGATGGAGATCGCCGGGGCCCACGACCTGATGTGCATCACCATGTTCGAGAGCATGGATAGCTTCAACGCCTTCGCCGACGCCGAGATCGCCGGCCACCCGTCGGTCGGGCGTTACGAGACCATCTTCGTACGGCGGCGGGTGAAGTTCGGGGCGGCCGTCCCGCTCTAGGGTTCGACCGCCGCCTGGAGCACCTTGGCGAGGCGGCTGCGCAGGCTGGCCCGGCCTTCCTCGTCCAGGTCGTGGTCGGAGGTGATCGCCTGGGACATGCAGACGCCCATGATCAGGTCGCCCGCCAGCCGGGCGCGAACGTCGGCCTGGGGTCCGCCCAGCCAGGCGGCGAAGGGATCGTGAAAATGGGTGCGCATGGAGCGACGTAGCGGCTCGGCCGCGGCGAGCGACGAGGCAGAGCGCAGCATGATGAGCAGATACTCGACGCCCTGATCGACGTCGCGATCGTCGAGTATCTTGGCGGCGACACGCGTGCCGAAGTCGCTGAGCGTGCCCTCGAACAGGTCCGAGGCGTCGGGCGCGCAGTTCAGCACCTCGACAAAGAGCTCTTCTTTCGAGCCGAAGTAGCGGGAGACCAGGGCCGCGTCGACCTTCGCGTCGGCCGCGATTTCGCGCAGGCTCGCGCCGTCATAACCTTCCTTCGCGAAACGGTTATGTGCCGCGTCCAGAATGGCTTGCCGTGTCGCGGCTGCATTACGCGTGCGGCTCGGGGCCGGTAGCTCCACCATTTCTTCTCGTTCCACCCTTGTTGTCATCGACTGTTGACATATGTAGGGGGTGTGGCTGTAAAAGTCATCAACTGTTGACTTGGGCGCCTCCCCGCGCCCGGCTGGGATAATTTATGCGCAAGTTTCTCGCGCCGTTCGTCGCAACGGCTGCTGCTGCAATGGTTTTGGCCGCTTGCAGCAAGACCGAAGGCCCCCCGCAGATGCCTCCGCCGCAGGTTTCTGTGGCTACGCCCCTTAAGCAGTCTGTCGTCGACTGGGATGATTTCACCGGTCGCTTCGAGGCTCCGGAGCGCGTCGACGTGCGCGCTCGGGCCGGCGGCTACCTGCAAAGCGCGAACTTCCGCGAAGGCCAGTTCGTCCAGAAGGGACAGCTGCTGTTCCAGTTGGATCCGCGCCCGGCGCAGGCCCAGCTCTCCGCCGCCCGCGCCCAGGCCCAGCTCGCCTCCAGCGATCTGGCCCGGGCTGAAAGCCTGCTGAAGGTCCAGGCCATCAGCCGCGAAGAATACGACAGCAAGCGTGCGGCCAACGAAGTCGCCCAGGCGAGCGTTCGCGCTCGCGAGCTTGATCTTGAGTTCACCCGCGTGACCGCGCCTGTTTCCGGCGTCGTCTCCGACCGCCGCGTCGATCCGGGCAACGTGATCTCGGGCGGCGGCTCCGGCGCCGACGTCCTGACCACCATTGTCTCGACCACCCCGATCCACTTCGTGTTCGACGCTTCGGAAGCCCAGTTCCTGAAGAACCAACGCGACGCCGGAAAGGGCGGCAAGGTCCAGATCCGTCTTCAGGACGAGAGCGACTATCGCTGGACCGGCCAGATCGACTTCACCGACAATACGCTCGACAACGCCTCCGGCGCGGTGCGCATGCGCGCTGTCGTGGCCAACCCCAACGGCTTCCTGAAGCCCGGGATGTTCGGCAAGGCGAAGGTTGAGGGCGGTCAGGCCTATGAGGCGTTGCTGGTGCCGGAAGACGCGATTGTCCCCGATGGCGCCCGCAAGGCGGTCAATGTCGTCTCTCCCGACGGCACGGTCACTCTGAAGCCCGTGACGCTGGGTCCGCTCAGCCAGGGGCTGCGGGTCATCCGCACCGGCGTCAGCGCTAATGACAAGATCATCGTCAACGGCACCGCCCGTATGATGATGCCGGGTCAGAAGGTGAAGGCGACGCAGGTCAAGATCACGCCCAAGGCCGCGGCCGAACGCACGACGACTGTCACCATTCCCGTGGCCTCGAGCGCCACCCCCGCCGGCGCTCAGTAGCGCCAGGCAACGGGACAGGACCCAATGCGCTTTTCGCACTTCTTTATCGATCGCCCGATCTTCGCGGGCGTCATCGCGGTGTTCATCACCCTGATCGGGGCGTTCGCGCTGCCGCTGCTGCCGCTATCGCAGTATCCGGACATCGCGCCGCCGACGATCGCCGTCACCGCCATGTATCCTGGGGCGTCCGCCGAGACGCTCGCCGAGACGGTCGCCGCACCGATTGAGCAGGAGATCAACGGCGTCGAGGACATGCTCTACATGACCTCGTCGTCCACCGCCGACGGCATGGCGCAGATCTCGGTCACCTTCAAACCTGGCACTGACCTCGATGCGGCTCAGGTTCTGGTTCAGAACCGGGTCGCCCTGGCTGAGCCGCGCCTGCCTGAGCAGGTGCGCCAGACCGGCGTGACGGTAAACAAGCAGCTTTCCGGCTTCTTGCTGATCGTGGCGCTGACCTCAAAAGATCCGAACGCCGACCTCGACTACATCGGCAACTACGCCAACTCGACCCTGCGCGACCGCATGTTGCGGATCGACGGCGTCGGCGGCGTCCAGGTGTTCGGCGGCGGCTTCTACTCGATGCGGGTCTGGATCGACCCCGGCAAGGCCGCGGCTCGTAACTTGACCGCGGGTGAAATCGTCGCCGCGCTTCGCGCCCAGAACGTCCAGGCCGCCGGTGGCGCGCTTGGCCAGGCTCCGTCCGACACGGGCGCCGCCTATCAGCTGCCCGTGCAGGTTCAGGGTCGCCTCGCCGATCCCGAACAGTTCTCGAATATCGTTATCCGCACCGACGCCGACGGCCGTGTGACCCGCGTTCGCGACGTCGCGCGTGTCGAACTCGGCGCGCAGGACTACGGGATGCGCGGCTACTTCAGCGGCGATCGCGGCATTGGTCTGGCGATCGTCCAGCAGCCGGGTTCGAACGCCCTGGCGACGGCCGCCGAGGTTCTGAAGGCGGTCGAGGAACTGAAGCCGACGATGCCCCAGGGCGTCACCTATCAGATCCCCTACAACCCGACGGAGTTCGTGCAGGCCTCGGTGGCCTCGGTCCAGAGCACCCTTTTCGAAGCGGTGATCCTGGTCATGATCGTCATCATGGTCTTCCTGCAGACGTGGCGGGCGGCGATCATTCCGATCATCGCCATTCCCGTCGCGCTGGTCGGGACCTTCGCGATCCAGCTCGCGCTCGGCTATTCGCTGAACTCGCTGTCGCTGTTCGCCCTGGTTCTCGCCGTCGGCATCGTCGTCGATGACGCCATCGTCGTCGTCGAGGCCGTGGAGCGAAATATCAAGTTAGGCATGACGCCACGAGAGGCGGCCTATCGAACCATGGACGAGGTGTCGGGCGCCCTGATCGCCATCGGCCTGGTCCTGCTGGCCGTGTTCGTGCCGACCGCCTTCATGCCCGGCATCCCCGGCATGTTCTTCCGCCAGTTCGCCGTGACCATCGCCGCGGCGTCGGTGATCTCGCTCTTGGTGTCGCTGACTCTGTCACCGGCGCTGGCGGCGATCCTGCTCAAGCCGCATGTCGAGCATGACGCCAATTCCGGCCCTCGCTGGATGAAGCCGATCAAGTATGCCGGCGACAAGTTCAACGCCGGTTTCGATTGGCTGAGCGACAAGTACGGCGCCCTGACCGCGCGTCTCGTGCGGGCCGGGATGATCATGCTGGTCATCTATGCCGGCCTGATCCTGATGACCGGATGGCGCCTGACGGCCACTCCGGCCGGGTTCATCCCGCAACAGGACCAAGGCTTCCTGATCGGAGTCGTGCAGCTTCCGCCGGGCGCTTCGCTGGAGCGCACCGACGCGGTGGTCCGCAAGGCCAGCGCCATCATCATGGACACTCCAGGCGTTCAGAACGTTGCGGCCTTCGCCGGTCTCGACGGGGCGAGCTTCTCGTCCAGCTCGAACGGCGGCGTGTTCTTCGTGAAGCTCGACGATTGGTCCAAGCGCGGCAAGGACATGTCGGCCGACGCCATGGCCGGTCAGGTCATGGGCCGGTTGGGCGGCATCGAGGAAGCCAACATCTTCTTCCTGGCGCCTCCCCCTGTCGAAGGCATGGGCAACGCCGGCGGCTTCAAGATGATGGTTCAGGACCGTTCGGGCGCTGGCTATCAAGCGCTGGAACAGGCCGCCAACGGACTGGTCGGCGCTGCGGCTCAGTCTCCGCAGACGACCGTCGGGGTGTTCTCACAGTTCAATACGGGTTCGCCGCGTTTGAGCGCCGAGATCGACCGCGACAAGGCGCTGCTGATGGGCGTCCAGCCGGGCGACATCTATGACGCGCTGGGCACCTATCTCGGCTCGACCTATGTGAACGACTTCAACCTGCTCGGCCGCACCTTCCGCGTGACCGCCCAGGCCGAGGCCGATGCACGGGACGATCCGGCCGACATCGCCGCGATCAAGGTCCGTTCCGCCAGCGGCGGCATGGTGCCCTTGGGCTCGCTCGCCACCATCAACGACGAAACCGGCCCGATCCGTGTTGTTCGCTACAACATGTTCCCGGCCGCCGAAGTCCAGGGCGGGGCGCCTCCCGGCGTCGCGTCGGGCGACGCGCTGGCGACCATGGAAGAACTTGCGGCGAAGAACCTTCCGCAGGGCTTCAGCTACGAGTGGACCGAACTCGCCTTCCAGGAAAAGGCCGCTGGCAACGCCGGCGTCCTGGTCTTCGGCCTGGCCGTCGTGTTCGTATTCCTGGTGCTGGCGGCTCAGTACGAGGCCTTCACCTTGCCGCTCGCGGTCATCCTGATCGTGCCGATGTGTATTCTGGCGGCCATTCTGGGCGTCAATCTACGGGGCCAGGACAACAACATCCTGACTCAGATCGGTCTGATCGTGCTGGTCGCCTTGGCCGCCAAGAACGCCATTCTGATCGTGGAGTTCGCCAAGCAGTCGGAAGAAGAGCACGGGGTCGACCGCTTCGAAGCGGCCGTCCGCGCCGCCAAGACCCGCCTGCGGCCAATCCTGATGACGTCGTTCGCCTTCATTCTGGGCGTGCT
Organism: bacterium; assembly: GCA_030824495.1. GTDB lineage: Bacteria > Pseudomonadota > Alphaproteobacteria > Caulobacterales > Caulobacteraceae > Phenylobacterium. The sequence goes on along the minus strand of JAVBXP010000021.1, from coordinate 26,783 downwards.
GCCTCTGGCCATCGCCAGCGGACCAGGCGCCGAGATGCGGCAGGCCCTGGGCACCGCGGTGTTCTTCGGGATGATCGGGGTCACCATCTTCGGCCTGATCTTCACACCGGTCTTCTACGTGCTCTGCCGCGGCCTCGCGGCCAAGCTCCCGAAGGCTCAGCGCAAGGAGAATGACTATCCGACCACCGGTGGCGGCACGCCCCACACCCCGATCGAGTATGAAGGAGGCGCCAAGTGATCCGCCGTTCGCTTATCACCGCCCTCCTGTCCGCCACGGCGCTTAGCGCCTGCGCGGTCGGGCCGACCTACCAGGCGCCGGGGCCCATCGCCTCGGCGCAGGGGACCTTCGTAAGCGCCGAACCCACGGTCGCCACCGCCGACGCCCCTCCGGGCGACTGGTGGCGACTGTTCCAGGACCCGACCTTGGACGGTCTGGTTCAGGAGGCGTTGGTCGCCAACAAGGACGTGGCCATCGCCGCGGCGAACCTGTCCCGCGTTCGCGCCGTGCTCAGCGAGACGCGCGCGGGCCTGTTGCCCTCGACGAACGTCTCGGCGTCCGGCCAGCGCGTGCGTGACCAGAATCCGGTGAGCGGGCAGTTCGGCGAGGCCGACGCCTATTCGGCCGGCTTCGACATGTCCTACGAGGTCGACCTGTTCGGCCGCGTGCGCCGCAGCCTGGAGGCCAACCGCGCCGACACCGCCGCGGCCCAGGCCGCGCTGGACGTGGTGCGGGTCTCGGTCGCCGCCGAAACCGCCCGGGCCTATGCCGACATCTGCGCCGCCAACGCCCAGATCGCGGTGGTGAACCAGACGCTGGCGCTGCAACAGCAGACCTACGACGTCACGGCCCGGCAGCTTGAGGCGGGCCGCGGCACGGCCCTGGACACCTCCAGCGCCGCGACCCAGCTTGAGACCTCGCGCGCCCTGCTGCCGCCCTTGGCGGCGCAGCGTTCGTCGGCCTTGTTTCGTCTGGCGTTGTTGATCGGCAAGCCGCCGGCCGAGGCGCCCAATGCGGTTTTGGCGTGCAAGAACGTGCCGCAAGTCGCCGCCGCTCTGCCGGTGGGCGATGGCGCGGCCATGCTGGCGCGTCGCCCGGACGTGCGTCAGGCCGAGCGTGAACTGGCGGCGGCCACCGCCCGGATCGGCGTGGCCACGGCCTCGCTCTATCCCTCGGTGACCATCGGCGGCTCGATCTCGACGGCGGCCGCCAACACCGGCGATCTCGGCGACGACTTCCGGTTCAATGTCGGGCCGTTGATCAGCTGGAACTTCCCCAACATCGCCGCCAGTCGCGCCCGCATCAAGCAGGCCGGCGCCGGCGCCGAGGGGGCGTTGGCCAACTTCGAGAAGGCCAACCTCACCGCCTTGCAGGAAACCGAGACCGCGCTGACCCAGTATGCGCGCGAACTTGACCGTCGCACGGCCCTGCGCCGCGCGCGGGACGAGGGAGCCAAGGCTGTTCGCCTTGCGCGCCTTCGAAACGAGGCCGGCGTGGACAGTTTGCTGGTCCTGCTGGTGTCCGAAAAGAACCTGGCGCAGCTGGAAGCCCAGCTCGCCCTGTCTGACGCCCAAGTGACCACCAACCAGATCGCCCTGTTCAAGGCGCTGGGCGGCGGTTGGGGCGACAGCTAGACCATAGAGGGCGGGCTCTCCTGCGGGAGCCCGCCGCTCGCCACGCCGCAGCTCCTAGCCGGCGCAGAAAATCTCCATTGTGACGCTTATTCCTAGCTTCAAACTAGGAATAACGGCGGCCGCCTCTAGTCGTCGAGTTCGTCTGGAGATATCCATGAGCCCACGATCCCTGCTGATGGCGGGCGCAGCCGTCGCCTTACTGCTCGCCGGCCCCGCGGCCGCCCAGAGCGCCGCCGACGCCATCCATCGCCGAGTGCTGGTCCTCGACAGCCATGTCGACGTGCTGCCGCCAGGTTCCAATCCCCGCTCGTTCGACGCCGATGGGGCGTCCTACGCCGAGCTTTCGAAGCTTCGCGCCGGCGGGGTGGACGCCCTGGTCTACGCCCTGGCCGTCTCGACCGGACCGCGCACGCCGGAGGCCTACGCTGCGGCGCGGGCGGAAGTCGCCGCCAAGCTCGCAGCTGTAAGGCAGATCGCCGCCGACAACCCAAATGACGTCGTCATCGCGCTTTCGGCGGACGAGGTCCGCAAGGTCGTGAGCCAGGGCAAGGTCGCGATCATCCTTGGCTTTTTGAACGCCTATTCGCTGGGTGAGGACGTCGCCGCCTTCGACGGGCTGCAGAAGGAAGGTGTCCGCGTCGCTGGCCTGACCCATGCCGGAAACAACGCCTTCGCCGATTCGTCCCGGCCGAAGGTGGGAACGGGCGAGGAGCATGGCGGCCTCTCGCCGCTGGGCAAGGCGTCGGTCGCCCGGCTCAACGACCTGGGCGTCCTGATCGATGTCTCGCAGCTGACGTCCAAGGGGGTGTTCCAGACCCTGGAGCTGTCCCGCGCGCCCGTCGTAGCGACTCACTCCGCAGCCCGCGCCCTCGCCGACCACACCCGCAATCTGTCCGACGCCGAGCTTGATGCGATCAAGGCCAACGGCGGCGTGGTGCAGGTGACCCCATTCAACAGCTACCTCTTGCCGCAGGCCCCGGACTATTCGGCCAAGCTGGCGGCGCTGCGGGCCGCGTACGGCCTATCTCCAACGGGAAGCGGCTATCAGGGCGGCGACGACTTGCCCCAGCCAAGACGGGACGCCTTCTTCGCCGCCTACAGGGCGCTATCGCCCCAGGCCGACGTCAAAACCTATGTCGATCACATCGACTACATCGCCAAGCGGATCGGCGTGGAGCACGTGGGAATCGGGACCGATTTCAATCATGGCGCGGGAATTGAAGGTTTCAGGAATGAGAGCCAGGCGCCGAACATCACGCGCGAGCTGGTGGCGCGCGGCTATAGCGAGGTGCAGATCGACCAGATCTGGGGTGGTAACTTCCTGAGGGTGCTGAAGGCCGCTGAGGCGGGGGCGAGGCGCTAGTCTGGAGCGCTCTTCGCCGAAGGTCCCTTGGTCGGAGTGGCAGGATTCGAACCTGCGACCCCCGCGTCCCGAACGCGGTGCTCTACCAGACTGAGCCACACTCCGACTTGGGAGGGCGCCTTATAGGGGAGGCTCGTCTGCGCCGCAAGCGCCCTCGCATACCTCTGAAAGAACCTTTTTGGGGGCGTTGCATCCGGCGAATTGTTGGGCTATCTCCACGCCCTCGCCGCGGGGCGACTATCCCGCGAGCCGTTCCTGCTGGGGAATGGTGTAATGGTAACACTGCGGTTTTTGGTACCGTCATTCTAGGTTCGAGTCCTAGTTCCCCAGCCACTTCCTTTCCGACATAGCGCCGCGTTCGCGGCCTCCACCTGAGCGCCAGGCGTTAGACGCCGGCCAACATCATGCCCGGTGCGTCGGGCGCGGTCGCCGCACCGCCGTTGAGGGTCTTCTGCATCCACACGATGTCGACCCAACGACCCATCTTGTAGCCGAAGTCCTTGCCGACGCCGGCCGGTGCGAAACCGAGCGAGGTGTGCAGGCCGATCGAACCGGCGTTGTCGCTGTCGCCGATCACCGCGACCACCTGGCGGATGCCAAAGGCCTGGCAGGCGTCGAGCACGCCCGATAGCACCGCCTTGCCGACCCCGCGGCCGACCGCTTGCGGGGCGACATAGACGCTGTCCTCGACCGTGTAGCGATAGGCCGCTCGTAGTCGGAAGGGACTGGCGTAGGCAAAGCCCAGAACCTCGCCCGCATCCTCGGCGACCAGATAGGGCAGGCCGCGGGCGACGATCGCCTCACGGCGTCCGGCCATGTCCTCCAAGGTCGGCGGGACCTCCTCGAAGGTGCCGAAGCCGTTCAGCACGTGGTGGCCGTAGATGGCGGCCAGGGCCGCGACGTCCTGAGGTGTCGATGGCCTGACGATCATTGCTCCCAGCCTTTTTCGTTCGCCCAGATGGCGAAGGCGTAGTCGAGAGCGATCTCCTTCAGGAAATCAAACCGGCCCGAGGCGCCGCCGTGTCCGGCTTCCATGTTGATCTTGAGCAGGATGGGAGCATCGCCGGTCGAATACTGACGCAGCTTGGCGACCCACTTCTCCGGCTCCCAGTAGGTGACACGGGGATCCGACAGGCCTCCGGTGGCCAGCACCGGCGGATAGGCCTGGGCGCTGACCTGATCATAGGGGCTGTAGCTGGCGATCCGGTCGTAGGCCTCCGGATCCTCGATGGGATTGCCCCATTCGGGCCACTCCGGCGGGGTGAGCGGCAGGGAGGTGTCGCTCATGGTGTTGAGCACATCGACGAACGGCACCGCGGCGATGATGCCGGACCACAGGTCGGGGCGCAGATTGACCACCGCGCCCATCAGCATGCCGCCGGCCGAGCCGCCATAGGCGACCATGCGGCCGGCCTTGCCGTAGCCTTGCTCTGAGAGATGCTCAGCGCAGGCTATGAAGTCCGTGAAGGTGTTGGTCTTCTTCTCCTTGCGGCCGTCCAGGAACCAGCCCCAGCCCTTGTCGGAGCCGCCACGGACATGGGCCACGGCCCAGATCCATCCGCGATCCACCAGGCTGAGATTGCGGATCGAGAAGCTGGGCTCCATCGCATGGCCATAGGAGCCGTAGCCATAGAGCAGCAGGGGCGCCGAGCCGTCGAGCGGGGTGTCCTTCAACATCAGGACCGTGACCGGCACCTGCGCCCCGTCCTTGGCGGTGGCGTAGAGCCGGCGCGCCACATAGCGGGCCGGATCGTGGCCGGAGGGAATTTCCTGCGTCTTGCGCAGGGTGCGCTCGCGGCTCGTCATGTCGTAGTCGAACCACTGTCGGGGTGTGGTCGGCGACTGATAGACGAAGCGGGTGAGGGTGGTGTCGTATTCGTAGCCGCCTTCCAGCGACAGGGCGTAGGCCTCTTCCTCGAAGGCGATCTCATGGTCTTCGCCGTCGCGGGCCATGACGATGATGCGGTCGCTGGCGTTGACGCGTTCGGCGCGGACCAGATGGCCGGCGAAGGCGGCGAAGCCGGTGATGTAGCGGCCGGGCTCATGCGGGACGAAGTCGGTCCAGGTCGAGCGGGCCGGGATCTCGGCGCCCGAGGTCGACAGCTTGAAGTCCACCGCGTCATCGGCGTTCGTGCGGATCACCCAGCGGTCGGTCCAGTGATCGAGGTCGTACTTCACGCCCACCTGCCGGGGCTCGGCGACGAAGGGCGGCCGTTCAGGTTCGGCGGCCGGAATCAGCCAGATCTCGGTTGTTTCCTGGTTGCCGACATGGATCACCACGTGGCTGTCGTCGGAGGTCGCGCCGACGCCCAGGAACATCCCCTCGTCGGCTTCTTCATAAACCAGCACATCCTCGCCGCCGCGCGCGGGGCGGCGGAAGACTTTCGAGGGGCGGGCGTTCTCGTCGCGCCAGATCCAGAACAGCCACTGGCTGTCGGGCGAGAAGGTGAAGTCGCCATAGGCGCTGTCGATGACGTGTTCGAGGGTCTCGCCGGTGGCGAGGTCCTTCACCCGGATCGTGTAGTATTCGGAGCCCTGCTCATCGGCTGCCCAGGCGTAGAGCCGGTGGTCGGGGCTGTGGTGAGCCGCGCCGACCTGAAAGAAGGCCTTGTCCTTGGCCAGCGCCACCTCGTCCAGCAACACGACCTCGCCGTCGTCCCGCCCGCGGGGGCGCCGACCATGGACGGGATGTTCGGCGCCGATTTCGTAGCGAACATAATAGTCCCAGGCGCCGTCGGAGGCGGGAACGGACGAATCATCTTGCTTGATCCGGCCCTTCATCTCCGCGAACAGCTGCGCCTGGAGCCCCTCTGTGCCGGCCAGGAGATCCTTCGTGTAGGCGTTCTCGGCGTCGAGATGCTCGCGGATATCGGCGCGCAACACCTTTGGGTCGCGCAGGACCTCGCGCCAGTTGTCATCCTTCATCCAGGCATAGTCGTCGGTGCGCGTGCGCCCGAGTTGTTCGATGACTTTGGGTTCGCGGCGGGCGACGGGGGGCGTGGAAGCGGTCATGCCCAACTACATGCGATGGAGACGTTCCAGGCTCAAGGTTCGACGCGAATTGCGTGTTCAGTTTGACCTGTCGCATCCACGCCGCGCGGCGATCGGGCGCATCGCTGAATGACGGCAAGGTGCTTTGCGTTAACCATGTTCTTAATTAAATATCGCAAGTGTCGGGTAGGTACGAATTCAGTAGTTAGGGGCGTCGATGGCTTGGGACCTTGCCGTGGAGCTGATCCATGCGACGGTTCAGCTTGAACAACCGCTGGGCGACGGTACGCGCACCGTCGGCACCGGCTTCCTGATCGCGGAAACGGCGCCGGACGGCACGCCGCGAACCGTGCTGGTGACGGCCAATCACGTGCTCGCCAAGATGCCGGGGAACGAGGCGCGCATTGGCTATCGCATCGCCAATCCCGACGGCAGTTGGAGCTATTCGCCCCAGACCCTGCGCATCCGCGACGCCGACGGCGCCAAGCTCTGGACACAGCACCCGTCGCGCGACGTCGCGGCGATCACCATCAAGGCGCCCGATGAGTTCGCCAAGGCCGCCATTCCGCTGAACTGGCTGGCGCAGGACGAAACCTTCCAGATCAATCAGGTCGGGGCGGGCGACGAGATGATGGCGCTGGGCTTCCCGCGCGGGCTGGCGGCCAATCAGGCCGGCTTCCCCATCCTGCGCTCCGGTCGCGTGGCCTCGTTCCCGATCGCGCCGGCCCAGGTCTTCCCGACCTTCCTGCTCGATTTCACGGTGTTCCCGGGCAATTCGGGCGGCCCGGTCTTCATGTCCCAGGCCGCGCGTCGGCGCGTCGGGGCCGATGAGGGACGCGATGTTCAGTTCATCGCCGGTCTGCTGACCCAGCAGGTCGAGTTGAACAGCGAACGCCTGGAGATCGGCATCGTCACCCATGCCAAGTTCATCCGCGAAACCTTGATGCTGATGGACAATCCGCACGCGCAGATCACCCAGGCGCGCAACGAAGTCGTCACGGGCGCTCGCGCCGCGTCGGCCGAAGAGGCGGTTTCTAGGGAATATTAGAGCAGGTGACGCCGCCCCTCCCGCCAGGGGGAAGGGCGGCCGTCAGGTCTTAGGCGCCGTAGACGACCGAAATGGTCTCGGCGATGCAAGCGGGCTTGGCCTCGCCTTCGATCTCGATGGTGCACTCATTCTTCAGCTGCATGCCGCCGGCCTTGGCCTCGGCGCCGATCAGCTTCTGGCGCATGCGCACGCGCTTGCCGACGCGGACCATGTTGATGAAGCGGACCTTGTCGGAGCCGTAGTTGATGCCGCGGGTCACACCCTTGATCGGCAGCATGCCGGCGCCCAGGAACGGGATCAGCGACAGGGTCAGGTAGCCGTGAGCGATCGGGCCGCCGATTTCCTTCGTGGCGCGTTCGACATCAACGTGAATCCATTGATGGTCGCCGGTGGCTTCGGCGAATTGGTTGACGCGCTCTTGGGTGATTTCCACCCAATCCGACACGCCGACTTCTTGGCCTACCAGGCCAGCCAGGTCCTTGAACTCCACCGGGTTCATTGTTTTCTCCCAAATCGAATTGAAACAGGTGTTCGACGTCTAGCAGTTGCCCAGCCTTGAGCAACGGCTTTGACGTCGCCGAAAGGGACTTTAAAGAGCGCCCTATGCAACGAGCTCTCAGCGTCAGCCGGATGACCGGCAACAAGTCGACTTTCCCCGACTGGTATCAAGCCATCGTCCGCGAGGCGGACATGGCCGAGGTCAGCCCTGTGCGTGGGTCCATGATTATCAAGCCATGGGGCTATGGGGTCTGGGAGCGCATTCAGCAGACCATGGATCGCCGCATCAAGGAGATGGGCGTCGACAACGCCTACTTCCCGCTGTTCATCCCGCTGAGCTTCTTCGCCAAGGAAGCTGAACACGTCGAAGGCTTCGCCAAGGAAATGGCGGTGGTCACCCACCACCGGCTGAAGAACATCGACGGCAAGCTGCAGCCTGATCCCGACGCCAAGCTGGAAGAGCCCCTGATCGTCCGTCCGACCTCGGAGACGATCATCGGCGACGCCTTCTCGCGTTGGATCAAGAGCTATCGGGACTTGCCGATGAAGATCAACCAGTGGGCCAATGTGGTCCGCTGGGAGATGCGCACGCGCCTGTTCCTGCGCACCTCGGAGTTCCTCTGGCAGGAGGGCCACACCGCCCACGTCAGCCGCGAGGACGCCCTGGCCTCCACGCTTCAGGCGCTGGAAATGTACCGGGAGTTCTCCGAGACCGTGCTCGCCATGCCGGTGATCGCCGGCGAGAAGCCCGAGAACGAACGCTTCCCTGGCGCGGAAGCCACCTATTCCATTGAAGCGATGATGCAGGACGGCAAGGCGCTGCAGGCCGGCACCTCGCACTATCTGGGCACCAGCTTCTCCCGTGCTCAGAACATCCGCTACCAGAGCGACAGCGGCGATCTAGAATTCTGCCACACCTCGAGCTGGGGCGTGTCGACCCGCTTGATCGGCGGCGTGATCATGACCCACGGCGACGACGACGGCCTGCGCCTGCCGCCCGCCATCGCCCCGCGCCAGATCGTCGTGGTGCCGATGCTGCGCGGCAAGCCCGAGGACGCCGAAGTCCTGGCCTTCGCCGAGGGCCTGGTGAAGGCCCTGCATGAGAAGTTCGCCCTGGGCGAGCCGATCCGCGCCCTGCTGGACACCAAGGACCAGAAGTCGAGTGACAAACGCTGGAACTGGGTGCGCCGCGGCGCCCCGATCATCGTCGAGCTGGGCCCGCGCGATGCGGCGTCGGGTCAGGTGACCTTCATGCGCCGCGACAACCTCCGCGATGGCGACAAGGTGCAGTCCCAGGCGATGTCGCGCGACGACTTCGTCGACGCCGCCCCTGGCCTGCTGGCCGCGATCCAGCAGACCCTGTTCGAAGAGGCCAAGGCCAGCCTGGACGCCAACATCCGCGGTGACCTGACCACCTTCGATCAGGTGGCCGAGTACTTCGGCAAGGTGTCGGACGAAGAGGAAGAAACCTCGGCCTTCAAGGGCTGGGTCCGCGCCTCCTGGTCGCGCCCGACGGGCGAGGCCCTGGACGCTGTCGAGCAGCGCCTCAAGGGCTTCAAGCTCACCTTGCGCAACGCGCCGATGAACCAACCGTCCAGCTTCGGACCCTGCGTCTTCACCGGTGAGCCCGGTGTTGAAGAGATCCTGATCGGGCGTTCCTACTAGCCGGGCGCCTCGGCGAGGTAGGTGGCGTAGACGCCATCGTGGGTGCGCTCCAGCAGCGTAAAGCCCGCCTCGCTGATCATCCGCTCGAGGATCCAGCCAAAGGTCGAGTGCTCTTCGCGCACGTGGCAAGCGCCGTCGGCCCGGCTGTAGCCGCTCTGCTGGATCAGGTCTTCGATCCAGCGCGCCGCCGTAAGCGGCACGGCGTCCGGCGTGCAGTTGAAGACCACGTCGCGGATGTAGATGCGGCCGCCCGGCTTCAGCGCGTCGCGCATCCGCGTGAGGGCCACGGCCTTCCATAGGTCGGGCAAGTGGTGCAACGCCGCCTTGGTGACGATCAGATCCAGATCGCCTGACCCGGCAAAGGTTAGGAAGCCCTCGCGCTCGAAGGTGATGTTGGCCAAGCCCTGCGACTTGGCCCTGGCCTGCGCTGCGCGCAGCATGGCCGCCGACACGTCGATCGCGCGGACCGATCCGGCCATCGTTGCGGCCGTGCAGGCCAAGAGGCCGGTTCCGCACCCGATATCGGCCATGGCGGTCGTCGGCGTCACGCCCAGGCGGGTCAGCAGAGCGCGGTCGGCGTCGCTTGAGCCGCCTTGTCGGGCGTCATAGGTGGCGACCTCGGCCTCGTCCTCGAAATCGAGGCCGACCTGCTTAAGGTCGTCGTACCACCAGTCGGGTTGGGTCACGTCTATCTCCATCGAATAGGCGGATGGAGAGCTCTAGCCGGTCCATCCGCGAGGGAAAGGAACCGGCGAGAGAGCGGCCGCGTCAGGCCGAGTTCGTCCGTCAGGTCCCCGAGGAGGGGACGGTTACGTTCAGAACTAGGTTGGGCTGGGCGCGCATCAGGGTTGAGCTTAGGAGCTTGTCTCGCGATGCGCCACACCAATGTTACGTGGACGCCTGGGCTTGGCGGTTAGACGATCTTGGAGCCTTCCTTGCCCCAATAGGCGTCCCGGATCAGGCGCTTGTAGAGTTTACCGGTCGGGTGGCGGGGCAACTCCTGCATGAAGTCGATGACCCGTGGCGACTTCACGTGGCTGAGATTGGCGCGGCAGAAGGCGGCCAGTTCGGCCTTCAGGTCTTCGCCGGCGTTGGCCCACTCCATCGGCTGGATCACCGCGATCACCTGCTCGCCCATTTCCTCGTGCGGCCCGCCGACCACCGCGGCGTCGGCGACCTTCGGGTGGGTGATCAGCAGATTCTCAAGCTCCTGCGGATAGATGTTCACGCCGCCGGAGATGATCATGAAGCTCTTGCGGTCGGTTAGGTAGAGGAAGCCCTCCTCGTCGACCCAGCCCACATCGCCCAGCGTCGTCCAGCCATGCTTGTTGGTGTTCTCGGCGATCTTCTCCGGAGCATTGTGATAGCTCAGCGGCGTGCCGCCGCCGAAGTAGATCGTGCCCTCGGTGCGTGGTGGGACCTCTTCGCCGTCCTCGCCGACGACGTGCAGCTCGGCGGTGGTCGCCTTGCCCACTGAACCCTTGTGGGTCAGCCAATCGTGCGGGCCGATGTAGCAAAAGCCGTTGCCCTCGCTGCCGGCGTAGTACTCGTGGATCACCGGCCCCCACCAAGCCATCATCTGTTCCTTGACCGGCACCGGGCAAGGGGCGGCGGCGTGGACGGCCGAGCGCATCGACGAGACGTCATACTTGGCCCGGACCTCCGGCGGCAGCTTCAGCATCCGAACGAAGTGGGTCGGCACGAACTGGCCGACATCGACCTTGTATTTCTGGATCAGCGCCAGCGCCTCTTCCGGGTCGAACTTCTCCATCACCACGACCGTGCCGCCAAGGCGGTGGACGCTCATGCACCAGCGCAGCGGGGCGGCGTGGTAGAGCGGGGCCGGGGAAATGTAGATGCTGTCGTTCTGGAACCCGAACAGCCCCTGGGCCATCATCGCCAGCGCATAGGGCGCGTCGATCGGCCCGCCGCTCAGCGGCGGCTTGATGCCTTTCGGACGGCCTGTGGTCCCGGACGAGTAGAGCATGTCCGCGCCGGCGGTTTCATCGGCGATCGGCGTGGCCGGCTGCTTGTCGCGAGCCGCTTCGAAGCTTTCGTAGGGCGCGCGGGCCTCGCCAACCATGAACAGCTTCAGGTTTGGCGCCAGGGCCGGGATTTCATCGATCACCGTGCCGACGCCGGCCGAGGTGATCAGCACCTTCGCCTCGCAGTCGGTCAGGATGTACTCGATCTCGCCGGCGGTCAGCTTCGATGAAATGCAGGCGTAGTAGAGACCGGCGCGCTGGGCGGCCCAGGCGATCTCGAAGAACCGGGGATGGTTGTCCATCAGGATCGCGATCACGTCGCCGGCCTTCAGCCCCAGCGACCGGAACAGCTGCGCGCCCTGGTTCGAGCGGTCGTCGAGCTGCTTATAGGTCACCTGTTCGCCGGAGCCGGCCATGATGTAGGCGGCGCGGTCGGGGTGGGTCTGCGCGTGGGTAGCCGGATGCATGAACTCTTCCTTGCGGCGGCCGGGCGCTGTTTTCGCGCCTCGACCATCCTCCCTGAATTATCGTTGTTCACTCACATATGCGGTGCTTGACGGACCGTCCGTCAAGCGGGGCGGAATGAACAAAACCACGGGAGGATGAGATGGCGAACCACAGCTTCGAAACCCTGGCCTACGAGCTTGAGGACGGGGTGGCGACGATCACCCTCAATCGCCCCGACAAGCTCAACGCCTTCAACACCCAGATGATGAAAGACCTGATCGCGGTGTTCGACGTCACCGACGCCGACGATGCGGTGAAGGCGGTGATCGTCACCGGGGCCGGGCGCGGCTTCTGCGCCGGGGCCGACCTTTCGGCCGGCGGCGAGACCTTCGACTATGATAAGCGCGGGGGTGAGGACCAAGCCGCCCGCCAACGCGACGGCGTTCAGCGTGACGGCGGCGGGCTGGTGTCGTTGCGGATCTACGACAGCCTCAAGCCGGTGATCGCGGCGGTGAATGGGCCGGCGGTCGGCGTCGGCGTGACTATGCAGTTGCCTATGGATATCCGCTTGGCGTCCACCGAGGCGCGGTTCGGGCTGGTCTTCGCGCGGCGCGGCCTCAATCCAGAAGCGGCCTCTTCTTGGTTCCTGCCTCGGTTGGTCGGCGTTCAGACCGCGCTTGAGTGGTGCTATACCGGCCGGGTGTTCTCGGCGCAGGAGGCGCTGGATCGCGGCCTTGTGCGTTCGCTGCATGCGCCCGACGAACTGCTGCCGGCGGCCAAGGCCTTGGCCCGGGAGATCGTCGAAAACACCGCGCCGGTTTCGATCGCGATCACCCGCCAACTGATCTGGCGTATGGCCGGCGCGCCGCACCCGATGGACGCGCACCGCGCCGACAGTCGTGGCATCCAAATCCGGGGCGCGATGGGCGATGCTCGTGAGGGCGTGATGTCGTTCCTGGAGAAGCGTTCGCCGGTGTTCCCCAACCAGGTTTCGACCGACTTGCCTGATATTTGGCCTCATTGGCAGGCGCCGGAATTCAAGTGAACGGGTGATTAAGCGCGTTGTGATTCGATGGGGTCTGGCCTTGCTCCGGACCGCTCATGAACCTGCCGCAGTCGCCGACCGATCTTGAACCCTCGCGGGAGGCCGCCTTGGCTTCCCGCGCGCGCGGGATCTTGCTGCGGCGGTTGGCCGACGTCGTCTGTCTGCCGACCTCCCGTGTGAACGTGTTCGAGCGGGCGATGACCGCCGACCTGCTGGTCGACATGCTGCGCGAGGCTGAGCCGGCCGAGCGAAAGAAGGTCGCGGCCCGGCTGTCCGGGATGATCGAAATTCCCGCCAGCCTCGTGGGCTTCCTGCTGCGCGATGAGGTCGATGTCGCCGAAGAGCTGCTGATCAACGCCGCGGTTCTCTCGGACGCTGATCTGCTCGACTGCGCCCGTATGACGGGGCTGGAGCACCGGCGTCTGATCGCCCTGCGTAGCGGCGTCAGCGAGGTCGTGTGCGATGTATTGATCGAGTTCGGGGAGATCCTGGTTCTTGAGTGCTTGCTCAAGAACAATGACGCGCGGTTCTCGACAGGCGGGATCGAGGCTGTGGTCGCTCTGACGCGCGGCGACACCCGCCTGACCTCGGCCCTGCTGAAGCGTCCCGAATTGCGCCCGGCCCACGCCTATATGCTCTTCTGGTGGGCGGACGCCGAGACACGCAATGTGATCCTTCGCCGTTTCGCGGTCTCGCGAGAGATCCTGCAGGACGCCGCCAGCGACATCTTCGCCATGGCGGCCGAAGAGAACTGGCAAGATCCGGTGTCGCGAAAGGCGCTGCAGTTCATCGAGCGTCGCCAGCGCAGCCGTCTTGCCTCCGAGGATGAGGCGGCCAAGAGCCTCGAGGACGCCGTGACCGGGGCGCAGCACGGCCTGACGCCGGAGATCGCGGAGGAGATTTCCTATCTTTCCGGGATCAAACCGATGATCGGCGCCCGCATCTTCACCGATCCAGGCGGTGAGCCGATCGCCGTGCTTTGCAAGGCTACGGGCCTGCCGAAGCAGGCCATCCGCGCTCTGTGGCGCGGATTGAAGCGCTCCGAAGTCGATGGCGAGGGCCGCACATCGCCTGCGCTGGAGCGGGTTATGATCGTCTACGACATGATCGCGGTGGATCGCGCCCAAACAGTGCTTCGATATTGGAACTGGTCGATGACTTCGGTGCTCACGCCGGCGCTGGTTCGCGCAGTTCGAAACGACGGCGAATTCACTCCAGGCGAATACTCAGACCCAGAATGGGCGGCCATGCTGACGCTTTCGAAGGATTTTGACCGCTAATCACTGCGGTTGTGGCATTTCACCGCATGCAATAGTGGCGCCTTGCACAAGAAATTGGTGCGGTGCAGCAGCTATTCTTAGTCGTGAACACGTTCGTTGAAGAACAAGAGTCTGTTCCATGCTTGTGCTTGAGTTGGCTTCCAGATATCAACGCGATCACTGATGTCGTGAATCAGTCATCCCCCAACTTGGTGCAACCGCACTCACGGAACCGAGAAATATGGACGAGAAATCGGAAGTCATTGAGATGACGGCGGATATTGTTTCCGCGTATGTCGGAAACAATTCGGTCGCTGCGGCCGATCTCCCCAATCTGATCCAGAGCGTCCACCGTGCGTTGGCGGGTATTTCCTCTGGTTCCGATGTCCAGGAAGCCGCGCCCAAGGAACCTGCGGTTCCGGTTCGCCGTTCGATCACGCCTGATCATCTGGTTTGCCTGGAAGACGGCCGGAAATTCAAGTCGCTCAAGCGTCACCTTCGTACGAAGTACAATATGAGCCCTGAAGAATACCGTGCGAAGTGGGGTCTCCCGAAGGACTACCCTATGGTTGCACCCAACTATGCTAAGGCTCGTTCGGATCTGGCCAAGCAAATGGGCCTTGGCCAAGGTGGCCGTCAGGCCCCGCGCAAGCGCACCAAGTAAAAGTACGGCGCACTGCCGACTTAGAAGCGCCCGCCTAACCGGCGGGCGTTTTTGTGTCCGCAGGGTGCGGCGGAAGCGCCCACCTGGCGATGAACGCCACCTTTTGGCCTGATTTCCTGGGGGCGTCGCAGATTTCCACTTGCGGGCGAATCACCCTCTGGGCGATAAGTGATTCGTCGCGATTCCAAGGGGTTGTTAAGGAATCTGAATATGGCCGCACAGATCGGAGCTTCGGCGGCGGCCGCCCGCGCACATGAGGAATTGTACGCCTATTGGGCCCGCCTTCGGCATGGCGGCCAACTCCCAGGGCGTAACGACATTCGCCCAGAAGACTTCAAGCGCTTGCTGCCGACGGTCAGCCTGATCGACGTGTGTCGCGAAACCATGGAGTTTCGCCTGCGGCTTGCCGGAACCGGCCTCTATGGCGTCTACGGCCGGGAGATCACCGGGCGTTCGCTAGGCGAGGTATACAACTCATCGGCGACCGACTACTGGCGCCAGGAACTGACCAAGCTGGTGCATGAACGGCGCCCGGCGGTCGGGGTCCACAGCCTTGCTTGGCGCGGCGCGGCCCATCTCTCCATCCTGTGGCTGCGGTTGCCGCTGGCCTCGAACGGTCGTGATGTGGATATGATCCTCGGCTATGACGCCGTGGTCGGCGTCCAAGGCGACACTGTCGTCAGCGGCATTCGCGCCGCCTGAGACCTAGGCCGCGGTCAGGGCCTCGGCGTCACGCCGAACGCGACCTACCATAGACGCCAGGCCATTGGATCTTTGCGCCGAGAGGTGACCGCTCAGACCCAGCTTGTCGAACGCGGCCTTGGCGTCGCTGGCCAGGATGTCCTTGGCCTGCTTGCCGGAGAACAAGCGCAGCAGCACCGCGATCAGGCCGCGCACGATGTGCGCATCTGAATCGCCGCGAAACACGACAGTTCCATCAGCCTGCGGTTCGGTCACCAGCCAGACCTGGCTGGCGCAGCCGCGAACCTTGTTGGCGTCGTTCCGTTCGGCGTCGGTCAGGGGGGCGAGTTCACGGCCCAGATCGATCACGTAGCGGTAGCGTTCCTCCCAATCGCCCAGCAGGTCGAATTCTTGGGAGAGGTCTTCGAGGTCTTGCGCGATCGTCGTCATGTCATTGGCGACTTAGGCGCCAGCAGGGGTAAACGCAACAGGGCCCTAGGCCGCGGGTAGGCGAACCTGCGCGGTCAAGCCCTGGCCGGCGACCGACGAGAGCTTCAACCGCCCGTCCATCGCCAGGCACAGCAGTTCGACGATCGGCAGGCCTAGGCCCGCGCCTTCGCTTCTGCGGGTCAGGGCGTTTTCGCCCTGCTCGAATGGCATCAGCAGTCTTGGGATGTCTGCCGGATCGACGCCGGGACCGTGGTCGATAATGGAAATTTCGACGTGGCGGCCGGCGGCCTGCGCGCGGATGGTGACGTCCGAGCCCGGTGGCGCGAAGATCACCGCGTTCTGGATCAGGTTGGTGAGGATGTTTCTCAGGCCCCTGGCGTCGGCGATGACAGCGGGCAGGGCGCCCTGGTTTTGAATGTCGATTTTCACGCCGGCCTGGGCGATTTCCTCGCGAAGGCCGTCAAGAACGTCGTCTAGCGCGTGGTCGATCGACTCTTGCTGCAGGTCGATGTCCATGGCGCGGCCTTCCAGCCGAGCGATCTCCAGGACCTGGTTCACCAGCTTCAATAGCCGAGCCCCGCTCATGCGGATGATCTCGGCGTATTCCTTGTACTGCGGCGCGCCCAAGGGGCCGTACAGCTCCGAGGCGATGATCTCGGAGAAGCCCAGGATCGAGTTGAGCGGCGTGCGCAGCTCGTGGCTGGCCATTCGAAGGAAGGATCGCTTGGTTTCGTCCAAGGCCGCTTCGCGACGCGCGCGGGCGCTTGATCGCGGGGCGACGTCAGCCTGCGGGGACTGCTCCGATTCTGACGCGTGAACCGGTCGTATGGGAGCCGCCTGGGCCATGGACTGAACTGAAAGCCTCGCGGTCTTTGACTTAGCTAGCCTTAGTCCCGCCGCGCTTACGATTTCCTTTCAATCAACAAGATCATGTGGTTCGAGGCCTCGAATGCGGTCGCGTCCAAGGCGAGCGGCCTCGCGGGGACTCACTAGGGCCGCTAAGATCGCATCAATGTGCAGCGCTCAGCGAAGGAGGCGTCGAGACTTTTCGTGATCGAGAGCCCCATCGCTCGGACGACGTCAAAGACCAGGTCGTCGGCCGCAGGCTCGATCCTGGTCATCATCGGTCTTGGCGTGGCCGGCGCCTTTGCGGCGATTTTCACCGGCGGCGTGGCCGGTCCGCTCGCGGTATTGTGCCTGCTGCCCTTGGCGGCGGCGGCGGTGATTGGCCATGGCGCGCGATTGGCGCTCGGTGCGGCGGTCTCGCTGGCGTCGGTCGGCGTCGCGGCGCTGGCCGGCCTGACCTTGGACGTTCCGATTTTAAGCCCGGCCCTCGCCAATGTGCTGGGCTTGGTCGCCCTGACCACGACCGTGGTGGGGCTGGCCTCTGGGCTGGTGATCCTCCAGCGCGGAGCAGGCGCTGACGCCAATCTTCATCGTCAGGCCGAGGCGCGGCTACGTCAGGCCCTGAACGATCAACCGCATCTGCTCGTCGCGATGACCGCTGCCGGTAAGCTCGTCGGCGCCTGGGGGCCTGAACCGGCCGGCGTGGCCGGACTGGCGCAGGGACGGCTGTTGACCGACTTCGTGGCGTCGGGCGATCAGGCGCAGGTGCAGGCCGCTATCGCCGCCGCCGTCGCCGATGGAGCCGCCGAGGTCGGGTTCGCGCCGACGCGTGAGCTGGACGGCTGGCTGATGCTCAGTCTTCGACGTGTCGCCGGCGGCCGCATCATGGGAACGCTTCGCGACGGTCAGGCCGCCCGGGATCGCGAGGCCGAGCTTGAACGCGCACGCGCCGACGCCGAAGCGCAGAACGCCGGCAAGTCGCGGTTCCTGGCCAATATGAGCCACGAATTGCGAACGCCGCTGAACGCCATCATGGGCTTCAGCGACATCATGCGGCAGGGCCTGTTCGGCTCGTTGTCGGACCGTTACGCCGAGTATGCCGAACTGATCCACGATTCCGGCGGCCATCTGCTGGACCTGATCAACGACGTCCTGGACATGTCGAAGATCGAGGCCGAGCGGTTCGAGCTGTCGCGCGACATCTTCGACGCCCGCGACGCCGTCGCCGGGGTTCTGCGACTGATGCGCGGCCAGGCCGACCGGGCGGGGGTGCAGCTTCGTGGCTTGCTGCCGCGCGAGCCGCTCGACGTCACGGCCGACCGGCGCGCGATGAAGCAGATCGCCCTGAACCTGGTCTCCAACGCCTTGAAGTTCACGCCGCGTGGCGGCGCCGTCACCGTCACCATCCATGCAGACGGCCCGGTGCTGGAATTGGTCGTGGCCGACACCGGCGTTGGTATCAGCGCCGAGGACATGCAGCGGCTGGGACGCCCCTACGAACAGGCTGGCGGCCCGGCGCAGCGCGCGACCGGCACAGGGCTAGGGTTGTCTCTCGTACGATCGTTCGCCGAGCTGCATGGCGGCGAGATGGAAATCGAAAGCCGCCTGGGCGAGGGAACCACCGTGACCGTCCGGCTGCCGGTGATCGAACATCCAGAGCCGGCCCACGTTTCCTAGCGGCTGGCGACCTGAAGGAAGGCGCGTCCGGCGGCGAAGTCGCCCACCTCGACATAGGCGCGGCGAACATTTTCCCCCTCGCCCGCGGCGAACAGAAACTCGACGGCCACGGCCTCGCGGGGATCGAGCTGAGCCAAGGCGTAGGCCGCGCTGGGCGGGAAGCGGAACGCCCATGCCGATTTCATGTCCTTGGCCATCAGGTCCAGGCCCGCCGGACTGCGGGCTTCGGCGGAATAGACGCTGCGGGCCGAGGCCGGGGGCAGCCGGCGAGCCAGCGGCAGGGTGGCCAGCGGCTGGCCGCGGGTGTCGAGATAAGGACCTTGGGTCGTCGTGGCGTCGCGCAGGACCAAGCGCGCTGCATATGGGGTCTTGCCGTCCGGAAACTGAGCCACGGCTATGAGCGAATTGGCGCCGTCGCGGCCCGCCAGGCCGAAGATCATCCGGTTCCAGCCAAAGCTGGCGGTCTGTTGCAGGCGCCAACGCGCAGCCGCGCCGCTGGCCCGGTCGGCGCGCCATTCGGCCAGTTCGCCAGGATAGGTCATGCGGCTGAGTTGAGCGTAACCGTCGAAGGCCTGGCGTACGCGCGCAGCGGCCAGGTTGAGATCGTCCGAGTCGCAAGGCGTCGCGGCGGCCTTGGCCCACGCGCGCTGCTCCACAGCGGCCAGCCCGGCTTTGTCGACCCCGGCGCGCAGGGCCGCGCCGCGCGCCTGCATGCGGCTCGCCGACAGGGCGGCCCTGACCGGGGCCTGGAACAGCCCGCAGCGGGCGTCGGCGGCGGTCATCACCGTGCGCTCGTAGAAGAGGTCGGCGGCCTGGGCCATCGACACACCGGGCGCTGCGAGGAGCACCCCCGCCACGGCCAGACCCATCCATCCACACACGACGCGCCGCGCGGTTCTGCGCGTACTCGTCATGTTTCCTGCTTTTCTCGTATGTTCGAGAACCTCGGGCGACCGTAGAAGCTCAGCCTTTCCGCTCTGTTATCGAGACCACAAAAAATGCTGCTTTCCACCGACATCTGGGTCGCGGCCCTGATCCGCCGCGTGGAACTTGGCGGCGGATACGCGGTCGTGGTCCGCAAGGGCGACGCCCGCGCCGGCAGCGTTCTGGTCAAGGTGATGAACCGCAGCGACCGCACCTTCCGGCTCTATGGAGAGGCCACGCGCGGCGACGGCGAGCGGGTCTGGATGCGCCCGGCGTTGTCGGATCAGGAAACTGACCTGGACCGCTATATCGAGCGCGCGATCCGCATCGATCCCGATATCTGGGTCGTCGAGGTCGAGGACAAGGACGGCCGCCACTTCCTGACCGAGCCGGTCGAAGAGGGTTAGCAGCTAAGGTTAGCGGCCCGTTTACCGCCTTCCTCAACGGCTGCGAAAGCACGCCCGTGGCAAACAGTCGCGTTCCCGTAATGTGAGCGCTTGCCGCGTATGCTCTTTCTCCTGAACGACCTGGTGCTGAACTTGAGCGGCATGAGCCTGTCGCCAAAGCTGGCCAGCAAGCGGTTCAGGGAATTGCCTTTCAATGTGGTCAGCCAGCTCGGACAGGAACTCTATTCCGAGGATCCGCTGCTGCATTTCGATCGGCCGGAACGTGCCCGCCGCCTGGCCACCCTGATTATCGCCAAGGCGCCGGCCATCAACGCGGCCCTGTTTGTCGCGCCGCGGTACGGCTGCGCCCCCGAAGAGGTGGCCTTGCGATACGCCAATGTCGACTTCGAGGTCATGGCCCGGCTGAGCAAGCGTCAGGACGAGGGGCGGATGGACGCTGTCTGGACCGACCGCCAGGTCTGGCGGCGCCTGGCGGCCTAGGCTTTCTGGCGCTAGCTGGCCCGCGAAACCAAGCGCGGGCTTTCGCGCGAGGCCCGGCTGCGCTACCTGCGGGCTATGAGCAATTCCCCCGCCGCCGAGGCCGCCCGCCGGCGCACCTTCGCCATCATCTCGCACCCGGACGCCGGTAAGACGACCCTGACCGAGAACGTGCTGCTGGCCGGGGGCGCGATCCGCGCGGCCGGCGCGGTGCGCGCCCGTGGCGAAAACCGACGCACCCGCTCGGACTGGATGAAGATTGAGCGCGAGCGGGGGATCTCCGTCTCGGCGAGCGTCATGACCTTCGACCACGCCGGTCTGATGTTCAATCTGCTGGACACCCCGGGCCACGAAGACTTCTCGGAAGACACCTACCGCACCCTGACCGCCGCCGACGCGGCCGTCATGGTGCTGGACGCCGCCAAGGGCATCGAGCCGCAGACCCTGAAGCTGTTCGAGGTCTGCCGCCTGCGTGACATCCCCATCGTCACCTTCATCAACAAGATGGACCGCGAGGCCCAGGACCCGATCGAACTGCTGGACGAGATCGCCTCGAAGCTGGCGCTCGATCCGGCGCCGCTCTACTGGCCAGCCGGTTCGGGCGGGCGCTTCAAGGGCATGCTTGATCTACGGAACGACAAGTTCCTGCCGTTCGCCAAGAAGACCAACGACAACAAGGACGAGGGCCACCCCGGCGCCATCGCGTTCCATGGCGCGGCGATCAACAGCTACCTCGACCCCGACGAACAGGCGGAACTGGAAGAGGGCGCGATGCTCATCCAGGAAGCTTCTAAGCCTTTCGACCCCAAGGCCTTCCTCGAAGGCCACATGACCCCGGTGTTCTTCGGGTCGGCCTTGCGCCACTTCGGCATCGACCAGCTTCTTGAGGGGCTGGGCGCCTATGCGCCGCCGCCCAAGGCGGTCGCGGCGATCAAGGGCGGCGAGCCGACCCATGTCGCGCCGGGCGATCCGGAAGTCACCGGCTTCGTCTTCAAGGTCCAGGCGAACATGGACCCCAACCACCGCGACCGGATCGCCTTCCTGCGGCTGACCTCGGGCAAGTTCCAGCGCGGCATGAAGCTGAAGGTGCAGAACACCGGCCGCCAGCTGTCGGTCAATGCGCCGATCATGTTCTTCGCCTCCGACCGCGAGCTGGCCGAAGAAGCCTTCGCCGGCGACGTGATCGGCATTCCGAACCACGGCGTCCTGCGGGTGGGCGACAGTCTGTCGGAGAGCGGCACGCTGCGCTTCGCCGGCCTGCCGAACTTCGCGCCGGAAATCCTGCAGCGCGTGCGCGTGAAGGACCCGTTGAAGGCCAAGCACCTGAAGAAGGCGCTGGAAGGCCTGGCCGAGGAGGGCGTGACCCAGCTGTTCCGCCCGGTGATCGGCGCCGACTTCATCGTCGGGGCGGTGGGGCCGCTGCAGTTCGAGGTGATGGCCGACCGCCTGGCCAACGAGTACCAGCTCGACGTGTTGTTCGAGCAGGCGCCCTATTCCGAAGCCCGCTGGCTCACGGGTGAGAAGGCCGACGTCGAGGACTTCGCCAGCAAGCACAAGAGCGCCATGGGCACGGACATCGACGATCAGCACGTGTTCCTGGCCAAGTCCTCCTGGGAAATGGGCTATGTCGCCGAGCGCTTCCCCAAGATCGGGTTCGAGCGTTCCAAGGAACGCGCCTAGCGAGAAACTAGCCGATCCACGCAAGTTCTGGGCCAGTTAGGGTTAACGTCCACACACAAGAAAGTCAGACTTCGTTAACCATACTTGGCCAATTAACCACTTGTTTACGATCTCGGCTCCGCGTTTGCTCCAAGAGGTCTGAACCTTCCGTAGGCGTCTCGTCATGGGACGCCGGTGGGTGATCGGAGCCTTGCCATGTTCGAGTTCGGTCGGGAGCTAAAGCGGTTGTTCGGCGCGGACGCCGTCAATGCGCCGCGTGATGGTCTGACCGGAGGCGACGCGTCGCTGCTGGAATTGCTCGACCTGCGGATGATCGCCAAGGAAGGCCGCGCCGCCGACATCGCCGCGGGGCGCGTCGGCGCCAAGGACGAGGCTCAACGCCGACTGGAAAGCGCCATCGTCTGGCGCGAGGTCGCCCGCCGGTCCGGGGACGCTGCTTCATTGCGCAAGGCCGCCGCGACCGCGGAAGCCGCCGCAGACGCTTTCGGGCGAGACCGCCGGCCAGATGGCTGGGCGCGCGCACGCTGTGAACAGGCCTTCTGCGCCATGCTCGGCGCGGAGTTGTTTGGCGATGAGGGTCTCAACGCCGCCGCCGACGTCGCTTTCCGCGACGCCCGATCCGCCGCTCGGGGCGGGCTCTCCCTGCCGCTCGCCGATGTCGGCATCGCCGCCATCGAGGCCCGCGCCATGATGGCGACCGGCGACGCCCAGGCCGCGCGTGTCGCGGCGGCCAGGTTTGCTCATCCGATCGCCGGACTTCAGAGCCTTACGCGGCGTTGCCGGGCCGCGCGACTGCTGGCGGTCGAGGCGCGCCTTGTTCTGGCCGACCTGTTGATCGGCTGGGGCGCGCGGCTGCGCGACGGTGAACTGCTGGCCATGGCTCGGGATGAGGCCGACCGGGCCGCCAAGGGGCTGGACGTGGCCTATGAACCCTTGAGCTGGGCCCGCGCCATGGCGCTTCGCGGCCAGGCCCTGGCCCTGATGGGCGAGGTCAATGGCGAAGTCGAGGTTCTGGCCCAGGCCGTTGGCGATCTGGCTGACGTGGTCGGAGAGCTGTCCCGAGAACAAAGTCCGCTGGACTGGGCGCGAAGCCAGACCGCCCTCGCGCAAGGTCTGCAGGCGCTGGGCGAGGCGGGCGGCTCGGAGCGCGCCTACGAACAGGCGGTGACCTGCTATGATCGCGCCGCTCACGTCCTCAAGAAAATTCCGGCGCTTTCGCTGCGGGCTTTCGGCGCCTCGAACCGGGCTCTGTGCCTGGCGCGCTCGGCCGAGCTGTCGGGCGATCTGACCGTGCTCGACGCCGCGGAGTCCGCCTTCAAGATAGAACTGACGGCGATCACCGCCAGGCGCGATCCGGCCGCCTGGGCGCTGCTGCAGGTGAACCTCGCACGGCTGTACGAGGCCCGGCTCGATATCACCGGCAAGGATCGCGGCGAACGCGCCAGCGCCGCCCTGGCCCTCAACGCCGCTCTCGACGTTTTCGGCGAGCTCGGCCTTCGCTCCCTCAGCATCGTCGCCGCCGACGCCCTTGAACGCCTGGCGGGCGGCCCGATAGCGAGCGCGCGTTCGTCCTACTAAGCCGGCGCTATACAACCCCTGATCGGTCGTGCGAGCATGACCGCGACAACGGGGGCGTTGATGTCATCAATCTATTTTCCCGCCGGGCTAGCCCTGGCGATCGCATGGGCGTCGACGGCTTTGGCCGAGCCTGTTGCTACTGAGGCGACTTGGCTCAAGCGGCCAAGGTCCGAGGATTTGCTGTCCGTCTGGCCGACCGAGGCCTGGAACAGGGGCATGGGCGGCAAGGCTACGATCATCTGCGAGGTCAGCCTGCAGGGCGCGTTGCGCGCCTGCACGGTGGAGAGCGAGTCACCGACGGGGGCGGGCTTTGGGCGCGCGGCGATCGCCTTGACGCCACAACTCCTGATGAAGGCGGCGACCCTGGGTGGAAAGCCGGTGGTGAGCGGCGTTCGTATTCCTGTGAACTTCCCGAAGCCCGAGGTGGCTACCGGCACCCGTCTTCCCGGCGTAGGCGGGTTTTCTGGCCTCACGCGCAAAAGTGTTTCCGACGTGCCGTGGGTGACCGCACCCACCTATGGCGACGTGGCGGCTGCATATCCGGCGAAGGCGCGGACGAAGCAGATCGGTGGCCGGGTGACGCTGGACTGCACCTTCAAGACCAAGGGGCGGATAGGGGACTGCGGCGTGCTCGCCGAGGAACCCAAGGGCGAGGGCTTCGGCGGCGCCGCGAAGTCTCTGGTGGACCAGTTCGTCGGGCCGACCGAGTTTGATAATGGCTCCAGCACCCTGGGCGTCTCCACCCAGATCCCCTTCACATTCACCGCCGACATGCTCGACGCTGATAAGCGGGTAATTGGGAAGCCGCAGTGGCGCGCGCTTCCGACTGGCGACCAGTTCGCCGGAGGCTACCCAGCCGAGGCTGTGAAGGCCGGGGTCAACGCCGGCAGGGTCGTGATGAGCTGCGGCGTCGGCGGCGGAGGAAAAGTCGAGAACTGCGTCGCGACATCGGAACAGCCCGCGGGCCTGGGATTTGGCGCGGCGGCTGTCGCGCTTTCAGGCGCATTTCAGGTGACCGCGTGGACGGCCGAAGGGCTGCCCACGATCGGCGGAAAAATCCGCGTGCCTATCCGCTATGAGGCGCCGGAAACCGAGACGCCGTAGTCGTGGCGGCTCAACGGCTGGGAGCCTTGGCGCTGTCCTGGGGGAAACAATGAAAACATCTTGCTTGGTGCTTAGTCTCGCGCTCGCTGTTGCGATCGCAGGTCCGGTCGCGGCCGGCGAAACGGCCGCGGACTGGCTGAAAGGCCCGACCCCAGAGGATCTTCTGACGGTGTGGCCGCGCGACGCCTATAAGAGAGGCTATGGCGGGAAAGCGATCATCGCGTGCCAGGTGAGCGTGCAGGGGGCTCTGCGCGAGTGCGCGGTCGAGAGTGAATCGCCTGCTGGGGCCGGCTTTGGTTCGGCGGCGGTCGCGCTGACGCCTCAATTCCTGATGAAACCTGCGACGCGTGACGGAATTCCCGTCGTTAGCGCGGTCCGCATTCCAGTCATCTTTCCGACCCCTGAGGTCCCGACGGGCACGCTGCTGCGCGGAGCGGGCTTCTACACCAATATGGCCCGTGTCAGCCTCAGCGACATTCCCTGGACGGCCGCCCCGTCCTACGCGCAAGTCGCCGCCGCATACCCCGAAAAGGCCCGCGCGAAGCAGGTCGGCGGGCGGGCGACCTTGAGTTGCACGTTCAGGGCTGGAGGGCGTATCGGGTCCTGCGACACCGTCGCTGAGGAACCAAAAGGGCATGGGTTCGCGGCGGCGGCGAAGTCGCTCACCGGCAATTTCGTCGGCCCCACCACCCTGAGCGACGGATCAGACACCGCCGGAATGGATATGCAGATCCCCTTCACCTTTGCGGTGGAGATGCTGGTCCCCGACAAGCGGGTCATGGGCAAGCCGCAGTGGCGCGCTCTGCCTACCGGTTCGGACTTCGCCAAGGTCTACCCTGCCGCGGCGGCGGCGGCCGGAATCCAGGGCGCTCGAGTCGTGATGCTGTGCGAGGTGGGCGCCGAAGGCCGGCTGACCGGCTGCTTGGTTGAGAGCGAAGACCCAAGGGGCTTGGGCTTCGATCAGGCTGCGTTGGCGCTAGCGACGGCTTTTCAAGTGAAGACCTGGACGGCCGAAGGCTTGCCCACGGTTGGCGGAAAAATTCGTCTGCCCATTCGCTATCAGCCGCCTCAAACAGCTGGAGCATCGCAGTAGCGTCAAGACACCTAGGCGGCGATGTCGGTGCTGTTCCTGCGAACGCGCCAGAAGCGGATGGTGCGCTGGGCCGCTTCTCGGGGCAGGGCTTCGTAGAGTTCGCCGTACTCGCGCGCCCGGCCCATGGCGTTGGTGTCGCGGTCCAGCATCAGGACAGCGAAGGTGAGGTAGAGGGAGCGATCGAAGCCCGCCGCCTTGCAGACGATGGACAGCGCGTCCAGTTCGCGGCGTTCCAGGATGCGGCGGGCGGTGTGGAAGTCGATATCGGCCAGTTCGCTCAGCGCCACGAGGAACTTGGTGGTTTCGCGCGCGCGCAGGAAGCCGGCCAGGATTGGCGGGGTAAGAGCGTCACGCTCGCGCAGCGTGCGGATCTGGGTCTGGGCCTCGGCATAGTCGGCCGGGAGGGCGCCGTCGCGGGTGGCCAGGCGCGTGCGGCCAGCGGCGAGCGCCGCATCCAGCGCCGCCGGATCGACGGCGGCGTTCCGGGCCAGGATGTCACCGCGCAGCCGGCTCTCGACCACGAAATACATCTCGTTCAGCAGGTCAATCGGCAGGGATTTGCGCGCAACGACGGCCTCGTGCAGGTCCGGGTTTTCGACGGCGCGGTCGACCACGATCTCTTGGGTCTGACGCGACATCAGCGCGCCCTCGTTGGCCAGCAGCACGCCGAGAGTGGCGTCATCGCCCCGCTCCACGATGGCCTCGGAGACGGCCTCCGGGACCAAGGGGCGTTGGGATATGGCGCGCAGGTGGTCCTGGCCGCGGGTCCGCACCACAGAGAGCAGGTCGTCTTCGGTCAGGGCCTTGGATGTCGCCAGCACCGGACGGGCCACGTCGATGGAGGTGTCACGGGCGAGGTCGCGCAGCAGGCCGCGCGGGGCGGTCTCGGCCTCAGCCATGCGCTGGGCGAGTTCGGCGCGGACGGCTTCCTCCATCTCGCCGGCCAACTGGCTCATGACATCGTCGAACAGGCCAAGCTCGTCGGCGCCATGCGTCGCTTCGGCGGAGAAGAACAGGTCGGTGACGCCGCGCAGCAGTTCTCGCCGCCGCTCGCTGGACGGCTCATGGGCCATCTCGATCAGGTCGTGAAGTTTGCTGCGCATCGGCCCGCAGGGTTAACCCAAGGCGCTTAATCGCCGCCTAACGGTTGAGCTTAACGGCCTCGCCACCACTTCAGGCCGGCCCGCTCGGCGCGGTCGAGAAGGGCGTGGAGCACCACCCCCATCAGTCCCAGCACCACCAGGGCCGCAATCATGCGGGCGGTCTGAA
>JAVBXP010000079.1 GCA_030824495.1 bacterium | reverse complement strand
AGGACATCGTCGTCACCGCGCGGCGGATGGAAGAGCGGATCATCGACGTGCCGGTGGCGGTCTCGGCCTTCTCGGCCGAACAGCTGGACGAGCGCAAGATCGAGGGCGGGGCCGAACTGCTGCGCGTGGTGCCCAACGTCAACTTCTCCAAGGACAATTTCACCGGCTATAATTTCTCCATCCGCGGCATCGGGGCCAAGGTGCTGGCCACCACCGCCGATCCGGGCGTGGCCGTGTCGTTCAACAACACCGCCCTGCTCAGAAACCGCCTGTTCGAGCAGGAGTATTTCGACGTCCAGCGGCTCGAGGTGCTGCGCGGGCCGCAGGGCACCCTGTACGGCCGCAACGCCACCGCCGGGGTCGTGAATCTGCTCCCCAACCTGCCCGAACTGGAGCAGTTCTCGATGGACGCCCAGTGGGAGGTCGGCAACCACGACAGCCGTCGCGCCAGGGGCATGATCAACATTCCGGTGGGCGACACCCTGGCGGTCCGCGGCGCCTTCGCCGTGACCCAGCGAGACGGCTTCGACTACAACACCGTCACCGACCAAAACGTCAACGGCCGCGACCTGTGGTCGACGCGCGTGGGCGTGCTGTGGGAACCGACCGAGAACTTCCGCGCCAACTTCCTGTGGGAGCGGTTCCGCGAGGATGATGACCGCGCCCGCACCGGCAAGATGCTGTGCACGCGTGGGGAAACGCCGGAGAGCCTGGCCTGGACGGCTCCGGACGGCACGGCCCAAACCACGCCGATCTTCTCCTACTGGAGCAGCACGACTCTGACTGCCGGCTGCACGCCGTCATCGCTTTATGATGACAAGGCTTTTGGCGTGCCGGACGGTCGCGGCTTCCCGCTGACCGCCGCCATCATCAACTTCACCGGCGTGTTCGTGAACCCGGTCTGGACCGGCGGCGGCCGCCCGCCGAGGGGATATACCAGCTCTGCATCCAACGGTTGGGACGGGACCTATCTGTTGCCGCTGTATGTCGACCCGTTCGGCGTCGAGGGCAATCGTCAGTCACCTGACCTGCGCACCATCTCGACGGGATACGATCCGAAGTTCCAGGCCGAGAACGACATCTTCCAGCTCAATCTGGAATGGGACCTGACGCCGGGCCTGACCCTGCATTCCCAGACGCTGTACATGGAGGATTCCTACTCTGGCTTCCAGGACTTTTTCCGCACCTACGCCACGGGCCAGATGTACCGGTATGAGACCCCGGGCCTGGTTCATGGCCTGCCCCGGACGGTCGCCCCGACCTGGGCGCCGTGGATCGGCGAATCCTCGGCCGAGGTGGGGACGGTCTACTCCATGGCCTGGACCGGTCAGGGTATCTGCGGGCCGCTGCCCGACTGCGGGATCCCCTCCGGCGGCGTCTTCCTGGATCCGCAACTGGGCGCCACCGACCGTTTCATGGCCCTGGACCTGAGCCAGGCCGAAAGCACCCAATGGTCGCAGGAATTCCGCTTGCAGTCCGACTGGGATGGGCCGTTCAACTTCAACCTCGGCGCCAACTGGTTGAGGTACAAGACGGAAGAGAACTACTGGGTCTTCTCGAACGTCTTTTCCATGATGGCGGTCCAGCAGAACGGCGGCAGCCCCGTCACATCGGGCAATTTCGACCGGTACTGCAATCTTACGCCCCAGGGCCAGGCGGGCGTCGACGCAGGGACGCTGGATCCTCATACCTGCGCCTATATCGACAACACGCCCCTGAACGACATCATCAACGGTCAGGGCGGAGACGGCCACAACTACATCCGCAGCACCAGCATCAGCCAGACCGAGTCCTGGGCCGTGTTCGGCGAGGGCTACTGGAGCGTGCGTGACGACCTGCGGCTGACCCTGGGCCTGCGCTTCACCGACGACACCAAGACCATCACCCCCGTGCCGACGCAGTTGCTGGCGTCGACGCCCCACGTCTACAAACCCGATGCCACCGGCCTAGTTGGGCGTGGCTATCCCCGCTATCCGGATGAGGAGATGCACTGGGGCGAATGGACCGGTCGGGCGGCCATCGACTGGAAGCCGGACCTGTCGTTCACCAACGATACCCTGATCTATGCCTCCTTCTCGCGGGGCTACAAGGGCGGCGGCGGCAATCCGCGCGACAGGGACTACAATCCCAATCTGGTCAATGTGCCCAGCCTGCCGTCCCGATACGATCCCGAGTTCGTCAATGCCTATGAGATCGGCACGAAGAACAGCCTCGCGGGCGGCAGGCTGGTGTTCAACGCCACCGGCTTCTTCTACGACTACCGGGACTATCAGGTCGCCCAGCTGATCGAGCGGGCGATCCACAACGAGAATTTCGACGCCCACATCTGGGGCGCGGAGTTCGAGACCGCCTGGGCGCCGACCCGGAACTTTCGCCTCGACGCCACCGTGGGACTGCTGAGAACGCGCATCGGCGACGGCGAGGAATCCGTCGATGTCATGAACCGCACCCAGGGCAATCCCGACTGGGTGGTCATCAAACCCTGGCCGGGCAGCCCTTCGACCTGCATCGTCCCGGCGGACGTCGTCGGTCGCCTCATCAACCGGAATGATGAGGTCGGTACGACGTTCCCGAACCTGCTGGGGAGTCTTTCTCTCCGGACGCTCTGCCCGGACCGCCAGTTGATCAATAGCTGGGTGCCCGGGTCGGGATCGCAGTTCAACTACGCCGACGGCTGGACCGATGCATGGCAGGCTCTGGAGCCGCTGTCCTACAATCCGTTCGACGCCCCTAACGGCGGGCGGGGCTTCTCGGCCGACCTGTCGGGCAATGAACTGCCCAACGCCCCACGCTGGACCTTCAACATCGGCGCCCAGTACCGGATCGAGCTGCCGGCCGGCTGGGACCTGATGCTGCGAGGCGACTACTACCGCCAGGCGGACAGCTGGATGAGGGTCTATAATCTGCGGCCGTACGACCGGCTGGAGGGTTGGGGAAACGCCAACCTGTCGATGACCCTGACCAACCGGACCTCCGACCTGGTGGTCCAGGCCTATGTGAAGAACGTCCTTGACGACACCCCCATCACCGACGGCTTCACCGGGCCCGACGACCTGGGCAACGCCACCAACGTCTTCACCCTCGACCCGCGGATCATAGGAGTATCGGTCAAGAAATCGTTCTGAGGAAAAGTTTCACTGTGAATTGATTTTGGCGCCGGACTTCTCAGCAGTCCGGCGCCTCGTCGTGTCCAATTTTATGTATTGAATGTAGTCTATTCGATTTCATCAAGATGAAGCCTGATTGTCGCAATCTAAATCTAAGGTTGATTTGTCGCCAAACGGCGATGGAGCTCCAAATGGAAAGTGCGTTTTCTATCAACCCTAGAAAAGGACTTCGACCATGACTCATCTGTACAAGGCGGCTGCGGCCGCCGTCGCCTCGCTGGCCCTGATGGCCGGCGCCTCGGCCGCTTCGGCCCAGACCCTGGGTTTCAACCAGGCCGGTCAGGCCGTCACCGCCAGCGGCCAACTGATCCAGAACGTCTCTTATCCGGGCGTCATCCAAACGACCTGCAACGTCAGCATCTACGGTACGGTGGCCGCAGACGGCAAAAGCATCGTCTTTGACGACTACGATGGCGTTCAGGCCCCCGGCGACGGCGGCAATCTCGCCTGCGGCGATTCGCTGGAATTCCCGATCAAGGTGACGGCCTCGGCCGCCAACCAGATCAACCTGGATCAGTTCAAAGTTGGTACCCGTGGCGGTCCGTGCAACGCCACGAACTATAAGATGGCCTATGCCGGCAACACCGCCACCTTCGACGGTGCGTATTTCGGCAGCCCCGCCATCTGCCGCGCCTCCGGCAGCCTGACCCTGACCCGTGACTCCAACGGCGCCGCGGTCAACATCGTCACCCTGCCCTAAAAGGCTGACGTCCGACTTGAAGCAAGGCGCGCGTCCCTCGTCGCGCCTTGCTTCTCCCTCTCCAACTGATGAGGCTTGGCCCTGACGGCGTCCGATTCGGACAACGCACGGGAAACCCGGGCGGCGCAGAAGAGGACCTCGACGTGGCTGGTCTGGCGTTCGTTCTCCTGACCTTTTCGACCGCCGGGCTTGCGCCGCAGTCGGCGGCCCCGGACGCGATCCCGCCCGTCGTGCTGGACGATGTCGAGGTTCTGGCCCAGCGAGGACGCGCCCTGGTCGCCCCCGAGCGGGAGCTGGACGGGGCCCAGATCGACGCCCTGGGCGCCTATGACATCGGCGAGGCGATCCGGCGTCTCAGCGAAGACTACGCCTTGGGCGAGGCGCCGATGATCGTCGTCAACGGCCGGCGCATGGCCGACCCCGGCGTCTTCTCCGGCTTTCCGCCCGACGCCCTGGTGCGGATCGAGGTGCTGCCGCCCGAGGCGGCGGGCCTGTACGGCGCGGGCGATCCCGCGCGTCGGGTGGTCAACATCGTGCTGCAGCGCCGTTTCGCCAGCCGCGACGGCCGGGCCGAACTGAGCCGCCCCACCGCCGGCGGGACGTCGCGCGCCGCGCTGGACCTGCGGCGGTCCTCCATCATCGAAACCCGCACGAGCCAGTTTGGCCTGAAGGCGGACCGGACGACGGCCCTGCGCGCGGGC
>JAVBXP010000036.1 GCA_030824495.1 bacterium | reverse complement strand
CCCCTCCCCCATCAAAATGGGGGAGGAAAAGAGGGACTAAACTGCTTCGAAGCGCAGCGGCCCGCCCCAGAAAGTCTCCACCAAGGTGTGCTGGGCGCCGGGCTTGCCGGTCGTGAGGAACCTGCGCGAACCGCTTTCGCCCGCTCGGTATTCCGGATGCTTGGCGAGATAGTCGGCCAGGGCGTCTGCGGTGGCGCCCGGCTGATGGATCAACGGCGTGCCCGGCTTGAGCGCCGCTCGGAAGATGTCGGCGACGATCTCATAGTGCGTGCAGCCGAGGATCGCCCGGTCGGGCGCGCGGCCGATACGGCTGGTGATCGCCGCGACATGGGCCTCGATGGCGGTCGCCAGCTCGACCGCTCCAGCCCCAGCCTCGATCATCGGCGCCAGGGTCGGGCAAGGCTCGGCGAACACCGCCACGTCCTGCCGCCGCTTGTCGATCTCGATCTCATAGACCCGCGAACGGGCTGTCGCCGGGGTGCAGAACACCGCCAGGATGTCGAGCTTCTCGACCTTTTCGCCGCGGCGCTCGGCCTCATGCTCCCAAGGCACGCCGGTGGCGGCCTCAATGGTTGGAACAATAATGCCCAGAATGTTCACCGGCCGGCCGATCTGCTTGCGATAGCCCGGCAGCCAAGTCTGCTGCAGCCGTCGCAGGGCGATGCCCGAGGCGGTATTGCAAGCCAGGACCACCAAGTCGCAGCCCTGGGCGAACAGGGTCTCGCAACCACGCCGGGTCAGGTCGACGATCTCTTCGCCGTCACGCCCGCCGTAGGGCGCACTGGCTTGGTCGGCCAAATAGACAAAGTCCGCGTTCGGCATCGCCTGCACGAGCGCACGGTGGACGGACAGGCCGCCCACGCCGGAATCGAAAACGCCAATAGCCATGCTCTCCGATGTACCCCTCAGGCGGATCGGCGTCCATGCGGCGGGGGCCAGCCCCGGTTCACCGAACTGCGGAATTTCGGATTGACGAACGCGTCATTCTGACATACTTGTCAGTCCGAGCTTAACAGTGTGGTGCGTATCGCCCGCGGGCGGCCTTTGACTCAGGCCCTCCGCGCCGTTCTGCGTCGCCCAACCTGAACCGAGACCCAGACCCATGGCCCTCCCCGCCCGCGCGCTAGACAACCTGACACCCGAAGATCCGGCCTCGACCTGGGTGATCGGGATCGAGGTTGATCTGGCCACCGCCCTGGCGCTCTCGCGCGCCTCGACCAAGGCGCTGCTGGAACTGTCGCCCCTGGCGCATCGCGAAATCACCGCGGCGCTGGAGCACGAGATCCAGATCCTGGAACAACAGAGTGATCCGCTGTCGTTGGCCGCCGCCAACGCCGTGAAGCAATACCTCCCCGAGGCAGCCTGACCGCCCCCCGTCGCCCCATGCGGGTCAATCTCGAGGCCCGGGCAGCGGCCGCCGAGAACCGCAAGGCGCAGACGCGAGAGCGCCTGCTGGACGCCGCCATCCTCGTCATTGGCGACAAGGGTCCCGACGCCTCGTCGGTCGAGGATTTCGTGGCCGCCGCCGATGTCTCGCGCGGGACCTTCTACAACTACTTCCCGACCATGGAGGACCTGCTGCGCGCGGTCCGCCGCAAGCTGACCGACGCCCTGATGGCGGTCCTCGACGCCCATCTGCCACCCAGCATCCCGGCGTCATCTCGGCTCGCCACCCGGCTTCACAGCCACTTCGCCCTGGTCAGCCACGACCCGGCCTGGGGTTGGGTCGTGATGCGGCTGGACGCCACGCGGCTGGGGCGCACCCCGGCGATGGAAGAGAGCTTTGATCGCATGTATCGCGAGGGCGTCGCCGCCGGTGAATTCCGCGCAGCCGACCCCTTGGCGATCCGCAGCCTGACGTTCGGGGCCAGCCGCATGGTTCAGCGCGACATCCTGCTGGGTCTGGCCACGCCTGAGCACCGGGAACGCGTCGTGGCGCTCCTGCTCGTCACCTTCGGGCTGACGCCGGAGGACGCCGAGCGCATCAGCCGGGAATCGGCGCTGCGGGCCTCGCAGATCCAGGACCAGGTCCCGCTGAGCGCGATCTAACGTCACATTACAAGCCCGTCATGTGACGTGCGGCATGGTTGACCCTAAGGTCCGGCCAACTTCGCTTAAGCTTCTCCGGAGACCCTATGAAACGGCGCACGTTCCTTGCCGCATCTGGCGCATTCGCCGCCGCCGCGACCCTGCCCATCAGCGCGCTCGCCCAGGCCGGCGCCAGCGCCATGACCGCGGAGTGGATCGGCCCCTATGGCGGCGTGCCAGCCTTCGACAAGGTGGCGACCGCCGAATTCGTCCCGGCCCTGACCGCCGCGATGAAGGCCGACACCGCCGAGATCAACGCGATCGCCAACAACCGCGCCAAGCCCACCTTCGACAACACCATCGCGGCCCTGGAACGCTCCGGCGGCATGCTCGACCGGGTCGACACCTTCTACGGCATCTGGAGCGGCACGCTCTCGACCCCGGAAATGCGGGCCATCGAGAAGGAAATGTCGCCCAAGCTGTCGGCGCACAGCGACGAGACCTTGCAGAACGCCAAGCTCTTCGCCCGCATCGAGGCCGTCTACAACGACCGCGCCAAACTGACGCCCGAGCAGCAACGCCTGACCTGGGTGTACTGGAACCGCTTCGTGCGCGCCGGCGCCAAGCTGTCGCCCGCCGACAAGGCGCGCGTCGCCCAGATCAACCAGGAACTGGCGGGCCTGTTCACCAACTTCAGCCAGAATCTGCTGGCCGACGAGACCGACTACGTCCTCTATCTGCGCACCGAGAGCGAGCTGGCCGGCCTGCCCGACGACATTCGCGCCGCCGCCGCGACCGCGGCCGAGGAACGTGGCCGCAAGGGCGAGTACGCCTTCCTCAATACCCGGTCCTCGATGGACCCGTTCCTGACCTACTCGAAGCGCCGCGATCTGCGCGAGAAGGTCTGGCGCACCTATTACAGCCGCGGCGACAACGGCGACGCCAAGGACAACAACGCCAATATCCAGAAGATCCTGAAGCTGCGCTACGAGCGCGCCCAGCTGCTGGGCTTCCCGACCCACGCCCACTGGCGCCTCGACAACGCCATGGCCAAGACCCCCGACGCAGCCATGGAGCTGATGATGCGGGTCTGGCCCTCGGCCATCGCGCGGGTGAAGGAAGAGGTCGCCGAGATGCAGGCGATCGCCGATCAGGAGAAGGCCGGCGTCAAGATCGAGCCGTGGGACTACCGGTTCTACGCCGAGAAGGTCCGCAGCGCCCGCTACGACCTCGATATGAACCAGATCAAGCCGTACATGCAGATGGAGAAGCTGCGCGAGGGCATGTTCTGGGCCGCAGGCGAGGTCTACGGCTTCAGCTTCGAGCAGGTCTCGGGCCTGCCGGTGGCTCACCCCGACATCCGCATCTGGGAGGTCAAGGGTCGCGAGGGCCAGCATATCGGCCTCTGGTACTTCGACCCCTATGCGCGGACCGGCAAGCGCTCCGGCGCCTGGATGAACGCCTATCGGAACCAGCAGAAGTTCGCGGGGCCGATCACCACGATCGTCTCCAACAACTCGAACTTCGTGAAGGGCGCGCCCGGCGAGCCCGTGCTGATCTCGTGGGACGACGCCGAGACTATGTTCCACGAGTTCGGCCACGCCATCCACGGCCTGAACTCCAATGTGAACTATCCCACGGTGTCGGGCACCGCGGTTGCCCGCGACTATGTGGAGTTCCCCAGCCAGATCAACGAGCACTGGCTGCCGACCAAGCAGGTGCTGTCCAAGTTCGCCCTGCACCACAAGACCGGCGAGCCGATTCCGCAGGCGCTCGTCGACAAACTGGAGAAGGCCAAGACCTTCCGCCAGGGCTTCGACGTCACCGAGTACCTGTCCTCGGCGCTGATCGACATGAAGCTGCACCTCGCTGGCGGGGCGGACATCGATCCCGACGCGTTCGAGCGCGACGAACTGACCAAGCTCGGCATGCCGCCTCAGGTGGTGATGCGTCACCGGACCCCGCAGTTCGGCCACGTCTTCGCGTCCGACGGCTACTCGGCGGGCTATTACAGCTACCTGTGGTCAGAAACCCTGGCGCTCGACGTGGTGGACGCCTTCAAGGCCTCGCCCGGCGGGATGTACGACAAGGCGATGGCCAAGAAGCTGCACGACAACGTCATGAGCGTCGGCAACTCGATCGACCCGGCGATCGCCTATCGCAACATGATGGGCCGCGACGTCGATGTGACGGCCTATCTCCGCGACAAGGGCTTCCCGACCACCTGATCGGCGCGCCCTTAGCTAGGGCGGCGGATTTACTGGACACCCCGCTCGTTCGCCGATCTGGCGGCTCACAGCTCGCTGTGGCCGCCGTTTTGGCGGCTCAGGCCGCGAGCAGCGCGCGAGCGGCGAGTTCGATACCAAGCACGCCGAGACAGCATAGGAAGCCGATACGGAACGTCTTGGCGCCGATCTTCCCGCGGAGGATCGTGCCGATCCACAGGCCGATCAGGGCTGGGATGATCGCCAGCGCAGACAGAGCCAAATCGCCAAGGTGGAAGGCGCCGTGGCCGACTAGGCCGATCGCCAGGGCGACGGTCGAGACAGTGAAGGAAAGACCCATAGCCTGAATCAGATCGTCCTTCTCCAGGTCGAGACCTTGGAGGTAAGGCACGGCCGGGATGGTGAAGACGCCGGTCGCACCACTGATCAGGCCGGTCAGAAGGCCGACCATGGGGGAAAGCCAAGCTTCACCCCGCTTCGGCACACTGATCGTCCGCCCCAGGAGGCCGTACAGGGAGTAGATCGCAAGCGCGACGCCCAGACCGAAGGTGGTCCATCGGGTGTCGGCGCCGGTAAGCAGCCGTACGCCCACGATCGTGCCGATGAATATCCCCGCCGTCATCGTCCAGAGGCGGGCGATGAGCGCTCGAAAATCGGATCCCCCGACCAGCTGCCAGACATTGGTCACGAAGGAAGGAATCAGCAGGAGCGACGTGGCGCTTACAGGCGGCATGAAGGCGCCCAGCACGCCCATAGCCACGGTGGGGAGCCCCATCCCAGCGACACCCTTCACAACTCCAGCGAGCACGAAGGTGAGAAAGATCAGAGCCAGGATTTCGGGCGAAAAAGTCAACATGCCGATGGCCTTCTACGACGACCTTAAGCTTCAGGCTGTGCTGACTTCCAACCCTTGGGCGGCCAGCCACCTAGCGATGCTTTTCTTTCGGTCGGCCCGGAGGTAGGCCAGGCATGAACACTCCACAATTGGGGAACCTCCGAAGCCTAACTTCGGCATTTCCGAAGGGTGACCATGCGTTTCGACGTCGCAGACTTGCAGCTTTTCCTAGGCGTGGTGGAGCAGGGCAGTCTTACCCGTGGCGCGCGCTCCATGCGCCTGGCTTTGGCCTCTGCGAGCGAGCGGATCGCAGCCATGGAGGAAGCGCTCGGCGCCCGCCTCTTGGAACGGACCTCGCGGGGCGTCCGGCCCACAGCCGCGGGCGAGGCGCTGATGCGTCACGCGCGGATTATTCTGTTCCAGGTCGAACAGATGCGTGGCGAACTCGTCGGTTTCGGCGGTGGCCTCAAGGGCCGGGTCCGTTTGCTCTGCAACACCGCCGCGCTGATTGGGTATCTGCCGCCGCGCCTTCGCAAGTTCTTGGTGGAGCATCCCGACCTCTCGGTCGATCTCGATGAACGCCCCAGCGTCGAGATCGCTCTGGCGATCGCAGAAGGGCGCGCCGACCTGGGCGTGGCGGCCGACGTCGCCGATCTCGCCTTGCTTGAAACCCGCCCGTTGATTGGGGACCGATTAGTGGCGGTGCTCGGCTCAAGGCATCACTTGGCCCGAGCCGCCAGCGTTTGCTTCGCCGACCTTATCAGCGAGCCCCTCATTGGGGTTGGTGATGTCGCCTTGGAATTCCACCTTGCCGAACGGGCGTCGCGGCTTGGCCTGCAGCTCAACTATCGCGTCCGGCTGAAACGGATGGCGGACATGGCGATGATGGCGGCGGCAGGCGTCGGGATCGCAATCGTCTCAGGCGCGTCCGCCGGTGATCTCAGCCGCGAAGACCTTGCCATCATTCCGCTCGAGGACGCCTGGTCTCATCGACGGCTTTATCTCTGCGCCCGTGATTTCAGGAGGCTGCCCCCATCGGCGGCCGCCTTGTTGCAGGCTTTGTCACCTGGCTGATGGCCGGTGCAGCTTCAGGGTCTGCGTCTCGGCCGTCGGGACGATACAGATGGTGATGGGGCTGGCGGACGCGGAGCTCTGGAACGAAACGGTGCTGGCGCGCATTTTCCAGCAAAGCTTGTTGCGCTCGTCCCGACGCGCCCTCGTCTCGTTCAGGAATACATATGCGCCCATCTAATTTTACCGCGGCCCTGTTGGCCGTGACTCTCGCCCTTCCGGCCTCGGCCTACGCCCAGCCGACCATGCGCCAGGGCAATCCCCTCTCCTCGATTTTCGGCTGTGACGCCGGCGGCAACAAACAGACCGGCGGCGCGGTGATCGGCGGCTTGGTCGGCGGCGTGCTCGGCAACAACCTCGCGAAGAATGAACGCGGCCTCGGCACCGTGCTCGGCGCGGCGGCCGGCGCGGCCGCAGGCTCCTATGTCGGTTGCCGCATGCAGCGCAGCGACCAGCAGAAGGCCCAGATCGCCGCCCAGAACGCCCTGGACCGCGGCGGCTCGCAAAGCTGGAGCAACCCGCAGACGGGCGCGTCTGGCGATGTGCGGGTGGTCTCGACCAGCACCAGCCAATCCTCGAACTATCCGCCGGTTTCGATGAGCGGAATGCGGTTCGCCGCCGGTGTCGAGCCGGTGTCGAACTACGCCGCCGCCGGCGGCCGCTACAAGTCAGCCAACACCGTCAATCTGCGCGGCGGCCCCTCGACCTCCGCCCCGGTGGTCGGCAAGCTGCGCCCCGGCGAAACCATCGACGCCGTGGCGCGCGTCAGCGGCGGTGACTGGATCCTCGCGGGCCGCGACGGCGTGGCGATAGGCTACGTCGCCCAGAGCGTTGTCCGGCCGGTCAGCAACGGCCAGACCTATGCAGGGGGCGCCGAGACCTGCCGCACCTTCGACCAGACGATCCGCACCCAAGGCGGCGCGCCGGAAACCCAGCGCTACACCGCCTGCAAGGGCGGCAACGGCGAATGGGTCGTGCAGAGCTAGGGAGCATGGCGTGGAGGGGCGCGAAAACGCCCCTCCACGCCTTCCCAACCCGCTCAATCCCAGAGATCGCCTTCGATCGTACGCCCGGTTTCCAGCAGGGTCTTGAGGTTGGACAGCACCGCTGGCCAGCCCTTGGCGATGCAGCTGGCCATCCCCGACCCGGCTTCCAGATCGCTATGGGTTACGGTCAGCTTGGCGTTGGGACCCACCGGCGAAATATCGAAGGTCACCTTCGAGTGCCGCGACTCGTCCTGCGGGTCGCTGGGCGTCCCCCAGGTGATGACCATACGGCTGGGCGGATCGATCTCCACCACCGTGCCGATCAGATCGACCGTGCCGTTCTCGTCAAGCCGCACGTGGCGCCAAGGCGAACCCTGCTTCCAGTCGGAGACATTGTAGTGCTCCCAATAGGCCTTGGTCAGGTCGCGCTCGATCAGGGCGTTCCAGACCGTCTCCGGACTGGCGGCGATGTAGACGACATAGACGAAGTTCGGGGCGCGCTCAGGCACGACGCTTCTCCTGCTTGGTTTCGATCTGCTCTTTGAAGTCGGTCAGGGCGTCCAACCGCGCGTCCTCGAACTTGCCCACCCAGCGGCGGACGATCTCGCCGATCGGCACGGGGTTCAGATAGTGCAGCTTCTCGCGGCCGCGCCGCACGACGCTGACCAGATTGGCGCCTTCCAGGATGGCCAGATGCTTTGCGACCGCCTGGCGTGACATCGGCAGGCCTGCGGTCAGCTCGGCCAGGGTCTGGCCGTTGCGCGCGAACAGCGCATCCAGCAGAGCGCGGCGGCTTTCATCGGCAAGGGCGCGGAAGACGTCATCCATGGCGGCGACAATAGGCAACCTTTTGGTTGCTCGTCAAGCGCGCCCCACGCTCGTCATCCTCCGGGCAGCCGCGGGCTGATCCGGGGGACCCAAGCGGCAGGTCAAGTTCTGCAACTCAGCTTGGGTCCCGAGCCTGGGTGTGGTTGGGACGCTCAATCCTTGACCTAATCCGTCCACAGGCGCATAAGCGCGCCCTTCTGGCGCATAGCATTCGCGCCCTCCACCGCCACGACCCCTGCGACGGATGCAGGACGAGGGCGGAGAGGCCCCCCGTCGACGTGATCGTCCACGGGGGTCGATTGCGTTTGGGCCGATAGGAGTCTCGCGTGTTCGACGCACTTACAGATCGGCTTTCCGGGGTATTCGACCGCCTCTCCGGGCGGGGCGTGCTCTCGGAAAAGGACATCGACGAAGCCCTGCGCGAGGTGCGTGTCGCCCTGCTTGAGGCCGACGTCGCCCTGCCGGTCGTTCGTGAGTTCATCGCCAAGGCCAAGGAACGGGCCGCCGGCGAAGAGGTGATCCGCTCGATTCGCCCCGCCGACCAGGTGGTCAAGATCACCTATGACGGCCTGATCGAAATGCTGGGCGGCGAGGAGCCCGAGGGCTTGAACCTCGCCCTCAATCCCCCGACCGTGATCCTGATGGCCGGCCTGCAGGGGTCGGGCAAGACCACCACCGCCGGCAAGCTGGCCCTGAAGCTCGTCAAGGACCGCAAGAAGGTCCTGCTGGCCTCGCTCGACACCCGCCGCCCCGCAGCCATGGAGCAGCTCGCCCTGCTGGCGACCCAGGCCGGCGTCGAGAGCCTGCCGATCGTCGCGGGCCAGGCGGCCACCGACATCGCCAAGCGCGCCATGTCCGCTGCGCGTCTGCAAGGCTACGACGTCCTCATCCTCGACACCGCCGGGCGCACGACGCTCGATGAGGCGATGATGAACGAGGCGGCCGAGATCGCGAAGATCGCGAACCCGGCCGAGACCCTGCTGGTCGCCGACAGCCTGACCGGCCAGGACGCGGTTCGCACCGCCAAGGCTTTCCACGAACGCCTGCCGTTGACCGGCCTGGTGCTGACGCGGGCCGACGGCGACGGCCGCGGCGGCGCAGCGCTGTCCATGCGCGCGGTCACCGGCCTGCCGATCAAGTTCCTCGGCGTTTCGGAAAAGATCGACGGCCTGGACGTGTTCGACGCCCGCCGGGTCGCGGGCCGGATCCTGGGACAAGGCGACGTCGTCGCCCTGGTCGAGAAGGCCTCCCAGGACCTGGACGTGGCCAAGACCGAGGCCATGGCCAAGAAGCTGGCCAAGGGCCAGTTCGACCTCGACATGATGTCCGAGCAGTTCGCCCAGATGAAGAAGATGGGCGGCATGGAAGGGCTGATGGGCATGCTGCCCGGGGTCCAGAAGGCCAAGAAGCAGCT
Organism: bacterium; assembly: GCA_030824495.1. Taxonomy (GTDB): domain Bacteria; phylum Pseudomonadota; class Alphaproteobacteria; order Caulobacterales; family Caulobacteraceae; genus Phenylobacterium. The sequence goes on along the minus strand of JAVBXP010000036.1, from coordinate 30,305 downwards.
CGCCGAAGCCAACATCTCCGACAAGACCCTCGACCGCCAGCAGGCCATCATCTCCTCGATGACCAAGCAGGAGCGGAAGAAGCCCGACATCCTGCAGGCCTCGCGCAAGCGCCGGATCGCCAAGGGCGCCGGCGTCGACGTCGCCGAGGTCAACCGCCTGCTCAAGCAGCATCGACAGATGGCCGACGCCTTCAAGATGATGAGCCGCGACGGCGGCAAGGGCTTCGCCCGCATGGCCGGCATGATGGGCGGCGGCGGCATGGACCGTTTGAAAGCCATGGGCGGCGGCAAGATGCCGGCGCCCGATCCCAAGCAATTGGAAGAACTCGGCAAGCTAGCCGGCCAACCGGGCGGACTGCCCGGCCTCGGCTCAGGCCTGCCGAAGCTTCCTGGCCTCGGCGGCTTGCCGGGCCTCAATCCCTTCAAGAAATCCTAGAGCTTACAAAGGACTAACCCATGCTCAAGATTCGCCTCGCCCGTGGCGGCGCCAAGAAGCGCCCCTACTACTCGATCGTCATCGCCGACAGCCACTCGCCCCGCGACGGCCGCTTCATCGAAAAGGTCGGGTCCTACAACCCGATGCTGAAGAAGGAAGATCCGACGCGCGTGACGCTGAAGATCGAGCGCATCCAAGAGTGGATCGGCAAGGGCGCCCAGCCGACCGACCGCGTTGCGCGTTTCCTGGCCCAAGCCGGCCTGGTGAAGTGGGAACACGGCAACAACCCGCAGAAGGCCGTCCCCGGCCAAAAGGCCAAGGAACGTGCTGAAGAGCGCGCCCAACGCGAAACCGACCGCGCCGCGGCCGCCGCCGAAGCCGCCGCTCAGCCGGCTCCGGAACCGGAACCCGTCGTCGAAGAAGCTCCCGCCGCCGAAGCTCCGGCTGCTGAAGCTCCGGCTGCTGAAGAAGCTGCTCCGGCCGCTGAAGAAGCTCCTGCCGCTGAAGCTCCGGCCGCTGCTGAAGAAGCCGCTCCGGCCGACGCCGAAAAGACCGAAGGCTAATACCGATACCGCTCATCCCGGCGAAAGCCGGGACCCAGGCGGCTCTATAGTTTGGGCCCCGGCCACGGCCGGGGTGAGCGAGTTTTGGAACCACGGTCATGAGCGACGAGTCGCGCAATCTCCTTCTTGTCGCTCAGATCGGGGGCGCCCATGGCGTCCGCGGCGAACTGAAGATCACCACCTTCACCGCCGATCCAATGGCGTTGGCCAGCTATCGCAACCTGCTGCGGCAGGATGGGAGCCCCGCTGTCGTCATCGCCTCGGCTCGGCCGGTAAAGGGTGGTCTCGTCGCGCGCCTGAAGGGTGTCGACGATCGCAACGGCGCCGAAGCCATGCGCGGCCTGAAGCTCTACATCACCCGTGACGTCCTGCCCGAGCCTGAGGAAGACGAGTATTATCTCGCCGACCTGATCGGCCTGACCGTCGAGACTGAGGCCGGCGAAGTGCTTGGCAAGGTCAAGTTAGTCCAGGACTTCGGAGCGGGCGACCTGCTGGAAATCCAGCCGAAGGTCGGCGCGAGCTGGTGGCTGCCCTTCACCCGCGAAGCCGTGCCCCACGTACGGATCGCCGAAGGCAAGGTCATCGCCGCCCCGCCCACGATGATCGAAGACGAACCTACGATGCCGGAAGCGGACTGAGCTCAAGGCTCGATTGGGATTGAGTAAACTCACCCCCGCTCATCCCGGCGAAAGCCGGGACCCAGATCTCATGGGTCCGCGGTCGATTGGATCAGCTCGGAACCTGCAGAACCCACATCTGAACTACTCCATCTGGATCCCGGCCTTCGCCGGGAGGAGCGGTATTGGGTGTGGACTTAGCTGGCGGCCATCCGGGCCAGCAGAGCGGCCCCTGCTGGGGTGATGTTCCAGCCCTCGCGGCTGCGCTCGGCCAAGCCCAGCTCGGTCAGAGTTTGGGCGTCGGCGATATTGACGAACGGCACTGGCTCGCCGTCCCGCTTACGCGACAGATCGCGCAAGGCCTCGATTTGGCCGCTCGTCAGATCATCCATCAGGACAGATTACACCCTCGCGCCCTCGGCGCTCTACACGATCGGTGGCCGGCCCCTCAACGAGGCCGGCGCGCCGGCTACTTCTTCAAGCGCATCAGGCCTTCTTGGGCCACCGAGGCGACCAGCTCGCCCTTGGCGTCATAGATCGCGCCGCGCACGAAGCCGCGACCGCCCGAAGCGCTGGGACTGTCTTGGGTATAGAGGTGCCAGTCGTTGAAGTTCGACGGCTTGTGGAACCACATGGCGTGGTCGAGGCTGGCCGATTGCAGACCCGGCGTCTGCCAGGCCACGCCGTGCGGCCGCATCGCCGTCGACAGCAGGTTCATGTCGGACGCGTAGGCCAAGATCACCTGGTGCATGCGCGCTTCGTCGCCGATCGGCGCCACGGCCCGCATCCAGGTGTCGCTCTTGGGTTCGCCCGGCTTGGGCTTGCGGCCAAAGCCATAGTTGTCGCGACCCAGCATCTCGATCGGACGCGGCCGGTTCATCATCCGGCGCATCTCTTCAGACGCGTTTTCCAGCATCTTCGCCTTCTGGGCGTCGGCCTCGGCGGCGTAGGTCTCCGGACCCGGAACGTCGGGCATCGGGGCCTGGTGCTCGAAACCCTCCTCGGCCACCTGGAACGAGGCGGCGAGATTGAAGATCTGCTTGCCGTTCTGGACTGCGATCACGCGGCGGGTGGTGAAGGTGCCGCCATCGCGCGAGCGGTCGACCTCGAACAGGATCGGGATGCGCGGATCGCCCGGACGGATGAAATAGCAGTGCAGGGAATGGCAGATCCGGTCTTCGACCGTCTCATAGGCCGCCAGCAGCGACTGGGCGATCACTTGGCCGCCGAAAATCCGGCCGGGGCCGTCCTCAGGGGAAACACCACGGAAGAGATTCACCTCGATGCGTTCGAGGGCGAGGGTTTCGACGAGAATTTCCGGCGTTTCCATGGGGTCTCTAAAAATGCTGCAACTGCGAAAGGACTTGGCTTAATCCCTTGCTCTCCAGTCGGCAAGGCGCGGCATAGTGGCGTTCGGCCGCGCGCGAGGATGGAAAACCTGCGTCACTTCGTCCACAAGCCGCCTCATGAGCTTTGACGCCACCGTCCTGACCATGTTTCCCGAGGCCTTTCCGGGGCCTCTCGGCGTGTCCCTGATCGGCACCGCCTGGCGCGAGCACGGGCTTTGGACATTGGAAACAGTGGACATTCGGGGCTTTTCCAAGGATAAGCGCGGCTTCCTCGACGACACCCCTGCGGGTGGCGGCCCGGGACAGGTAATGCGAGCGGACGTCATCGCGGCTGCGCTGGATAGCGTGGACCGTCGGGGACGGCCGCTTTTGTACATGAGCGCACGGGGCAGACCCCTGACCCAGGCGCGCGTTCGAGAGTGGGCTGACGGGCCTGGACTGATCGTCCTGGCCGGCCGGTTCGAAGGGGTGGACCAGCGGGTGCTCGACAGCCGCGGGTTCGAGGAAATCGCCGTCGGCGATGCGGTGCTCGCCGGTGGCGAAGCTGCGGCGCTGGTGACGATCGAAGCGTGCGTAAGGCTCGTGCCCGGCGTCCTCGGCCAGGCTGCGAGCTTGAGTGAAGAGAGTTTCGAGGACGGGCTTCTGGAACATCCGCAGTACACGCGACCGCGGGAATTCGAGGGGCTTGAGATTCCCGAAGTGCTGCTGAGCGGCCACCACGCCCAAGTGCGGAAGTGGCGCGAAGCGCAGCGGGAAGATGCGACGCGGGAGCGACGGCCAGACCTCTGGGCGCAGCGATCCGCCAAATAACAGGCAAAGGGCGAGTAAAGCCCAGTGAACAAGGACTAGACGACCATGAACATCATTCAGCAGCTCGAAAAAGAAGAAGCCGATCGCCTGATCGCCACCCGCGCGATCCCTGACTTCCAGCCGGGCGACACGCTCCGCGTCAACGTGAAGATCAAGGAAGGCGAGCGCGAGCGCGTCCAGGCCTACGAAGGCGTCTGCATCGCCCGTCAAGGCGGCGGCATCAACGAGAGCTTCACCGTCCGCAAGATTTCGTTCGGCGAAGGCGTGGAACGCGTGTTCCCGCTCCACTCCCCGAACATCGACTCCATCGAAGTGAAGCGTCGCGGCGTCGTTCGTCGCGCGAAGCTGTACTACCTGCGCGACCGTCGCGGGAAGTCGGCCCGGATCGCCGAACGTCAGCAGACCCCCGGCTCCAAGACCGCCGCGGCGGCGAGCGAAGCTTCGGAAGGCTAAGCCTTCCTCAAGCCTGATATTCAAACGGCGGCCGTGGAGACACGGCCGCCGTTTTTCGTTTGGGGCCTGGAACGCGGCCGGACCGAACCCGCAGCTTTCGCCGTCAACCGAGGATACGCGCCTTCTGAACGGCGAATTCCTCCTCCGTCAGCACGCCCGAGGCGCGCAGGTCGGCGAGCTTCTGCAGCTTGCCGATCGCCTCGTCGGTCAATCCCGGCGCGGCCGCAGGTGCGGCGGCAGGTGCGGCGGCAGGCGGCGGTGCAGGCTCGGCGGCGGCCGACGCGGGAGCAGCGCCCGCCTGGCGCGCGGCCACCTTGCCGGAGACGGCTGTAGCTGTGCCCGCGATCACCGCGGTGCGGGCGGCGGTTTGCGCCGTGCGTCCGAGCAAACTCGGGCGACCTCTTCTGGATCCGACCAAGGCCGACCTCCTTCGTCTAGGGTTTGACCGGACGCGGACACCCGCCAACCGGCACCAAAAACCTACGTTCGGTGGCGCGGGCCGGCAAGTCAACTTTATGGCGACTAAGGTGAAGCTTCCGCCAGACGCCTACCCCTCGGCCCACGCCGTCCAGGCGCGCATGACCGGTGCGAAGTCGGTTGGGTTTGTCTCGTAGAGCAACTGGTCGCCTTCAAAGGTCATCCAAGGCTGCGCGCTCTTGGTCCAGAAGGCCGCCACGGGATGGACCCAGCTTGCATCGTCCAGAGTCCCTGGCCGCAACGTCAGGGAGTGCGGGCCGCCGGGCGGCTCGGTGAAGACCCGCACGCCGCACTTTGCGCAGAACCTCTGAGGAATGACCGCCCCGGAGTCGGCGGTCCGCAGCCAGGTCGCTGGCTCGCCCTCGGTCAGCTCGAAGTCCTTGCGCAGTACCGACATGCCCAGACTGAACGCCGAACCGGTCAGGGTCTGGCAGGCGGTGCAGTGACAGGAATAGATTCCCAATGGCGCCCCGCTCAGCCGGTAGCGGATAGCGCCGCAGGCGCAGCCGCCAGCCACCGGGAAGTTCGGCAGGCGGCTCATGGCGGCGATGGCTCAGCGCACTTCGCCAGCACCTTTTCGAGGCTGTCGTCCAGGCTGGGGGTCCCGTCGATTTCCAGCACCGGGCAAGGCAAGGTCGCGAGCCAGTCGCGATGCTGCTGGAGACTGCGGCCTGGGAAGCCGGGTTGATCGTAGCCGCGTGCCCACTCGACAAAGGCCAGATGCGCCTCGTGCATCTCGCCGCCGGGCTCGATCGCCGCGCCATAGCGCTCACGTTCGCGGCGCAGCAGCCGCTCCAGACGAATATCCGCCGGCACACGCAGGAAGACCACGAGGTCGAACCGGGGAATGAACACCTCGCCCCAGGAGACAAGCGATCCTGAGATCACCCACGACCTGCGCCCGGCCATCTGCGCTTCGATGAGAGCGATGCGCTCCTCCACCGGCCGCTTCGTGGTGAAGGGCGGGACGGTTGGCTCCCAGAAGAAGGTGTCGGTGTCCAGGTGAGGACAGGCCAGGCGCTTAGCCAACGCCCCGCCCAGCGTGGTCGTGCCCGACGACGATGCGCCGACGATGTGGATGCGGGCGGAAGTCATGCTCTAGGCCTGCCGCCCCTCGGCGATGAAGGCCTGGAAGCCGGCGACCAGGTGGTCGAACATCAGGCGCATTCGGCGGTGACCCTTCAGGTTCTCGTGCATGGCGATCCACACCTCGAGCTCAAAGTGAAAGGCGTTGGCGAGCACCGGGGTCAGGCCATAGCGGCGCGCGAGCAGGTGCTGGCAGGCGCCGACCCCGACGCCGGCGCGGATCGCCGCGATCTGTGCCATGTCGTTGTCGGAGCGGAAGGCGAAGCGCTCGCGGGTCACCTCCCACGGCAGCTCCAGATCGGCGAGCGCGGCCAGGGCCGGCATCTCTCGGTCGAAACCCACCACGGTGTGGTTGTCCATTTCCTCCAGGCTTTCAGGCGCGCCGAAACAGGCGATGTAGTCGGGCGAGGCGTAGAACCCGATCCCGAGCGCGCCGACCTTGCGCGCCACCAGCGCGCCTTGCGTCGGGCGCATCATTCGCACGGCGATATCAGCGTCGCGGCGCGAGAGATCCTCGGCCTTGTTCGACAGCACCAGTTCGATGTCGATTTCCGGATGCTCGCGCCGGAACGCCCCCAGAATGGTGGGCAGGACCTCGGTCCCGATGATCTGGCTGGCGGTGATCCGGATCGCGCCCTTGAGGGAATCGGCAGCGCCCGAAGCGTCCCGCATCGCCGCAGCAGCGGCGGCGTACATCTCGGCCAGGTGCGGCTGAAGCTGGTAGGCGAGGTCGGTCGGCGTCAGGCCGCGCGGCGAGCGCAGGAACAGCGGCGCGCCCAATTTCTGTTCAAGCGCCTCGATATGGCGCCCCAGGGTAGGCTGCGTCAGCCCCCGCGACTTCGCGGCCGCCGACAGGCTTCCCGCCTGGAGCACCGCGTGCAAACTCTGGAACAGGTCCCAATCGGCGTTCGCCATGGGCCTATGAATAACTGATCCCGCGTCATCGGCAATTGCGTCGCATACTGGACTTTAGCCCCGCGCCGGAACTAGATGCCGCCCATGGTTGGCAAGACGCTTTATGACAAGATCTGGGACGCTCACGTCGTCGACGAACAAGACGGCGAGGCGATCCTCTATATTGACCTGCACCTCATCCATGAGGTGACGACGCCGCAGGCCTTCGCGGGCCTTCGCGCGGCGCATCGGCCTGTGCGCCGTCCGGACCGGACGCTCGCCGTCGCCGACCACAACATTCCCACTGAAGGCCAGGCGCTGGGCGTCGGCGCGGTGGCCGATGAAGAGGCTCGTCTCCAGCTCCAGACGCTCGAACGGAACGTCAAGGACAACGGCATCGAGTTCTTCCCGATGGGCGATATCCGCAACGGGATCGTCCACGTGGTCGGTCCCGAGCAGGGCCGCACCCAGCCGGGCATGACCATCGTCTGCGGCGACAGCCACACCTCGACCCACGGCGCGTTCGGAGCCCTGGCCCAGGGCATCGGCACCTCGGAGGTCGAGCACGTCCTGGCGACCCAGACCCTTCGGCAGAAGAAGTCGAAGAACATGCGCGTCACCATCGACGGCAAGCCCGCGCCCGGCGTTGGGGCCAAGGACTTCGCCCTGGCCGTGATCGGCGAGATCGGCACCGCGGGCGGCACCGGCTATGTGATCGAGTTCGCCGGCGAGGCTATCCGGGACCTGTCGATGGAGGGCCGGATGACGCTCTGCAACCTGACCATCGAGGGCGGCGCGCGCGCCGGTCTGGTGGCTCCGGACCAGACCACCTTCGACTACATGATGGGCCGCCCCGCCGCGCCGAAGGCCGGCGCCTGGGAAATCGCCCAATCCTACTGGAAGACACTCTATTCGGACGACGACGCGGTGTTCGACCGCGAAGTCCGGCTGGACGCCGCCAAGATTGCGCCCCTGGTCACCTGGGGCACCAGCCCCGAGGACGTCATCGCCATCAGCGACGCCGTGCCGGCGCCTGAAGCCTTCGCCAGCACCGACAAGCGTGCGTCCGTCGCCCGGGCGCTCGACTATATGGGCCTGGAAGCCGGCCAGCCGATCACCGACGCCAAGATCGACGTGGTGTTCATCGGCTCCTGCACCAACAGCCGTATCGAAGACCTCCGCTCGGCCGCTGAAGTGGTCCAGCACGCCTTCGTCAACGGCAAGCTCGTCGCGCCGCACGTCCGCGCCATGGTCGTGCCGGGTTCGGGCCTGGTGAAGGCCCAGGCCGAAGAGGAAGGCCTCGACGCCATCTTCAAGGCCGCCGGCTTCGACTGGCGTGAGCCGGGCTGCTCGATGTGCCTGGGCATGAATCCCGACCGTCTGGCCCCGGGCGAACGCTGCGCCTCGACCTCCAATCGCAACTTCGAGGGCCGTCAGGGCCGTGGGGGGCGCACCCATCTGATGAGCCCCGCCATGGCTGCCGCAGCCGCGATCGCGGGTCATATCGCCGATGTGAGAGACTTCATCTGATGATGAGCGCCCGCACCAGTTTTCTTGTCTGGTGGGGGCTTCCCATCCTGTGTGCGGGCCTTGGCGCCTTTCTCGCCAACTATCTCGACATGACGGGCGGCGGCGGCATCAGCCGCTCAGCGCTGCTGGCGGTCGTCGGCTACTTCGCGGTGGTCGGGTTCCTGGCGGTGATCTTCCGCGTCCGTCAAAGCCAGGTGCTGTTCGATGAGCGCGCCCGGTTCGACAAGCCGGTCGAGGCGGCGATGGTCGCCATGTGCGTCCCGGTGCTGGCGGCCGGGATCTGGTTCCTCGTCAATTCGGTCATCGCCGACCTTGGCCCGACTCGCACCTTCGATGGCCGGCTGCAGAGCGTCGACACCGTGGGCGCGTTCGGCCGCACCTACGCCATCGACCTCGACGAGACCGGCTACCCGCTGATCCTGCAGTGCCGCATGCAGCGCAACTGCGGCAGCCCTGTCCCGCTGCTGCAACTCAAGCCCGGAACGCCGATCCAGGCCGAACTGCTCGATGGCCAGGTCGTCGGCCTCAAGGTCGCCGGCAAACAATATGTCGACGCCGATCAACAACGCCGCATGCGGCTGCTGATTGGCGGCGGGCTGCTGGCGCTGCTCGCCCTCTATACGGCCACCTTCGCCACCGTCTCCATCCGGCTGTTGTTCGCCGGCGAGGAAGACGAGAGCCAGCCCTTGAACACCGTGTGGGGAGATCAATGATCACCGGCCTGGACCACGTCGCCCTGGCGGTGAACGACCTCGACGCGGCGATCGCCGGCTATACCGCCCTGCTCGGCCGCAAGCCGAACTGGGTCGGCGGCGACGGCGGGGCGCGGCACGCCTGGTTCCAGTTGCCCAATATGGCGCTCGACGTCATCTCACCCCATGGCGAGGGCGCGTTCGGCGACACCATCCGCAAGCACCTGGCCGAACATGGCGAGGGCATATGGGCCCTGGCCTTCACCGTCTCCGACATCGAGGCGGCGACCAAGCTGCTCGGCCGGCGCGGGTTGCGGGGCTCGGCCCCCGGCCCCGTCCGCTCGACCCACGAGGACGGCCGCAAGCGTTACTGGACGACATCGTCTCTGAACCCAGCCGACACCGGCGGCCTGACCATTCTCCTCGCCGCGCCGCCCCGCGACGGCGTAGCCTGGCCGCTCTCAGAACCCGTGGACGGCGAGGCCGCGGCGGTGACCCAGCTCGACCACGTGGTGATCAACACCGCCAATCCCGACCGCGCCTTGGCGGTCTACGGCGCCAAGCTCGGCCTCGACCTGCGGCTTGACCGCTCGAACGCCGACTGGGGCGTGCGGCAACTGTTCTTCCGTTGCGGCGAGGCCGTGGTCGAGATGGGCGCCAGCCTGAAGACCCCCGCCTCCGACGCTCCTGACCGCTTCGGCGGCCTGGCCTGGCGCGTCGCCGATCCCGACGCGGTCCAGGCCCGGATCGCCGCCGCCGGCTTCGACGTTTCGGACGTGCGCACCGGCCGCAAGCCAGGCACCAAGGTCTTCACGGTGCGCTCCGGCGTTCCGGCTGCTCCGGCCCTGATGATCGCCCAAGGCGTCGTCGTCGAATGAGACTGGCGCTCTTGCTCGCCAGTTTGGCCACGCCCGTCGCCGCCCATAGCCTGCCGGTCAAGGTGCAGGACGGCGCGTCGTGGACGATGACCGTTGAGCAGTCGCGAGAGACCAAGCGCGGCGACAAGGTCCAGGCCTGGTCCTTTCTCGCCACGCAGCGGCTAAGCCTGTCGGGCGACCGGCTGACCGTCACCCCGATCTCGATCAAGGCCGAGCCCGGCCCGTCGCAGCAGGCGGCGGCCGCTCGCATCCTGTCCGTCCCCGTGATCATGACGGTCGATGAGACCCTGTCCCCGGAGGACATCATCAACCGGCCGCAGGTGAGCACGGCCGTCAGCGCGATGCTCCAAGGCGCTGGTGTCGGGGCCGACGAAAAGGCGGCCATCGCGAAGGCGTCCCCCGCTCTGATCGACGCCACCGTGGACGCCCTAGCCAAGAGCGATCTGGTCCGGGCCGCGCTCGCTCAAGGCGTCGATCTCGAACTCGGCGTCGCCACGCCCTACGAAGATCGCCTGCCCAATCCGCTGGGCGGTCCGCCTATCCGGTCCAAGGCCAGCTTCACCTTGGAGTCCTACGACGCCAAGGCCGGACGCGCCGTGATCTCATGGCGCCAGCAGCTCGATCAGGAATCGACACGCGAGAGCATCGGCCTGGCGTTGAACGCCCTGACGGCCAAGATCGCACCTGAACGGGTCGCGGAGGCGCGGGCCGCCTTCGCCAAAATGACCGTGACCCGTGACGACGCCTGTCGCCATGAGATAGACATCCCGACCGGCCTCGCCGTCCGGGTCGAATGTTCCAGCCTGATGACCAGCGGCGTCGGCGACGAAACTGGTCAGGTCAGAGACCGTTGGATCATCACTCAGACCTTGCCCGAAACCTCTGCTAAGATGAACTGATGCAAGCCTTCACCAAGCTCGACGCCAAGATCGCTCCCCTGCCCCTGGCCAACATCGATACCGACCAGATCATCCCCAAGCAGTTCCTGAAGACCGTGGAACGCGAAGGGCTGTCCAAGGGACTGTTCTACGACTTCCGCTTCGACGAGGAGGGGAAGGTGAAGCCCGACTTCATCCTCAACCGTCCGGAATACAAGGGCGTCGGCGTGCTGGTGGCCGGCGACAATTTCGGCTGCGGATCCTCGCGCGAGCATGCGCCGTGGGCGCTGATGGACTTCGGGATCAGCTGCGTGATCTCGTCCAGCTTCGCCGACATCTTCTACAACAACTGCTTCCAGAACGGCCTGCTCCCCGTGGTGTTGGCGCCCGACCAAGTCCAGACGCTGATGGACGAGGCCAAGGGCGGCAACCACATGGTCACCGTCGATCTTGAGAGCCAGAGCGTGATCTCGCCGTCGGGGCAGAAGTTCACCTTCCAGATCGACCCCCAGCGGAAAGAAAAGATGCTGAAGGGCCTGGACGCCATTGGCGAGACCCTGCAGGCCGCCGCGTCCATCGACGTCTATGAAGGCAAGCGCGCCATCAGCCAGCCCTGGCTGGAACGGGCGTGACCCTGCTGATCGCCGGTACGGTGCGCGTGCCGGCGGCGAACCTTAAGGCCTTCCGTCCGCACATGCTGGCCATGCTTGAGGCCAGCCGCGCCGAGGATGGCTGCGTCGCCTATTCCTACGCCGAGGACGTGGCCGAGCCGGGCCTGATCCGGGTGTTCGAAGCCTGGCGCGACCAAGCGGCCTTGGACGCCCATTTCCAGACGCCGCACATGGCGACCTGGCGCAGCCATTGGCCAGCGTATGGCGTCTCTGACCGCCAGCTCTGCGCCTACGACGTCGCAGCCGAGCGGCCGCTCTAGCCTCAGGCCGCCTGCAGATAGGCCGGAACGCCCTGCACTTCGGGGCGGTAGACGTGCGCCGGCGCGCGGAACAGGCGGTCGATCTCGAACCTGACCTGCGCCTCGGCGTCGTACTGGGCGCGCAGACCCGCTGCGCGCGCCGCGACCTCCGGACCAGCGGTCTCCTCAGGCGTCATGAACAGGCCAAGCCTGCGGCTGGCCGCGCCGGCGTCGGCCCGCGCGGTCGCCATCGAGAGTGGAATGGCCAGGATCAGGCCCACCGTCACTGGACTGGTCCAGGCCAACAGCACCGGATCAAGCGCCAGCGCCGCGCCGCCCCAGCCAAGGCCAAGCGCGGTATGCAACCAGTGCCGGCTCAAGGCCCGCTTGAATTTCAGCCGTCCCTCGTCGCGTTGCTGCGCCGCCCAGCCCGAATGGCGTCCGCGCAGCACATCGACCACCGCGCGGCTGTGCATCAGCATGAAGATCGGCGCCATCAACGCAGACAAGGCGACCTCGCCGACGACGCTCAAGGCCAGGCCTCGCACCCCGCCGCATGCTTCCCGCGTGGCGCGGTCGCGAGCGACCAGAACGGCGCCTAGCAGTTTGGGGATCAGCAACAGCGCCATGGTGGCCGCGAACAGGGCGCCGGCCATCGAAGCGTCGATGGCGTGGCCCGCGCCGCGTTGCTGGAACCAGACCACGCCGCCAATGACCAGGAAGGCCAGCCAAAGCGGCGCTGTGAGATAGGCCAGCACGCCGCGGGCCAGATGCAGGCGACTGACCCAGTGCAGCCCCTTGGCGCCCAGCACAGCGCTGTGTTGCAGGTTGCCCTGGCACCAACGGCGATCACGCACCGCCATATCGATCAGCGAGGGCGGCGCTTCTTCGTAGCTGCCGGTCAGGTCCGGCGCCATCCGCACCGCCCAGCCGCCGCGCCGCAGCAGCGCGGCCTCGACAAAGTCATGGCTCATGATGTGGCCACCGAACGGCTTGCCGGACTTGATGTGCGGCAGGCCCGCGCAGGCGGCGAAGGCGCGCGTGCGAATGATCGCGTTGTGGCCCCAATAATTGCCCTCGGCCCCCGACCACCAGGCCTGGCCCTGGGCGATCACCGGCCCATAGATCCGGGCGGCGAACTGCTGGAGGCGGGCGAACAGGGTCGAGGCCCCGATGATCGACGGCAAGGTCTGGATCAAGCCGACCTTGCGATCACGCTCCATCGCCGCGGTCAGCCGCACGATGGTGTCGCCGGTCATCAGACTGTCGGCGTCCAGCACGATCATCGACTCGTAGCCGGCGCCGAAATTGGCGACCCAGTCGGCCACATTGCCCGCCTTGCGGTCGAGATTGACCGCGCGGCGGCGATAGAAGATCCGGTCCGGCGCGTCCAGCTTGAGACGCAGGCGCAGCACCCCTGTCGCTTCGGCCTGGGCGATGGCGCCGTCGCGAGTGTCCGAGAGGACAAAGATATCATAGAGCTCGGACACGCCCATACCCGCCAGCTCTTCGTAGATCGCCTGTACGCCCGACAGGATCCGGCCAGGGTCTTCGTTGTAGGTCGGCATCAGCAGCGCCGTGCGGCTGAAGATGATCGGCTGGGGCCGCCACGGCTCCAGGTCGCGCGCGCGCCACATCAGGACAAAGCCGGCGATCGCGCTGACAAAGGCGAAGGCGACCCAGGCGAACAGCAGCACGAACAGTGCCAGCATCGCGCAATCCGCCGGCGAGAAGCCCTTGGGCTCAAGCAGGCGCGCCATCACCGCGCTGGCGCCCAGGGTGGAAAGCACGGTCGCGCCAACCACCGCGGTTCGCCGCCATGCCCGACTGTCGAGGAACGGCACGCAGGCCTGCCCCATCTCGTCCTTTTCCAGGCTCTGGACGGGCATGGCCAAGGGTCTGCGCGGCGGCAGGCTGCGCAGGGCAGGTCCCAGCTTGGGCTTCCAGGCTGTCGCGGCGGCGGGGCGGGCGGTCACGCGGTCCATCGGTATAGCCACACCTCCGAGCAGGGCTTTCCGGACCGCGCCAACTGGGCGCGCAGATCGATTTCCCGGGCCTGGCCTGGATCAAGCTCGAAGCTGAGCCGCAGGCCGCGCGTCGCGGGATTAGGAAGCAGATGTTTCTCCAGGATTTCGCCCCGCGAGGCGGTGATGCTGACGCTAACCCCGTCGGCGGGAACGCCCACCGGCATGTCGAAGTCGATGACGAAACGCCGGCGGGACGGAATGGCTGCAGCGCCCGATCTCGTCTGCACGACGCGGGCGACTCCGGCCGCTGACGGCTCCGCGCCCCAATGGAGCCGGTAGGCGAAACTGGCAGGCCGGCCGGCGCGCAGCGGCGCGGTCGGCGTCCAGAAGGCGGCGATGTTGTCTTCGTACTCGGTTGCGGCCGGCAGTTCGACCAGCCGGACCTGGCCAGGTCCCCAGGCGCCCTTCGGCTCAACCCACAGGCTGGGCCGCAGATCATAGCGCGCCTCCAGGTCCTGATAGGCGCCCAGGCGGCGCTCGCGTTGGATGAGGCCAAAGCTGCGAGGGTTCTTGTCCTGAAAGGCGCTCGTCTGGACCGCGCGCGGATTGACCAGCGGCCGCCAAAGCTGCTCGCCGCGACCGTTGCTCACCGACAGGCCGTCGGAGTCGTGCACGCGGGGCCGGAAGTCGTCGAAGCGCCGCGCGGAGTCGCCCGCGAACAGGAACATGCTGGTCAGCGGCGCGATCCCGACATTGGCGATCGCGCGGCGCGGAAACACCTTGGCGCTGACGTCGAAGACGGTCGTCGCTCCTGGCGTCACCACGAACTTGAACGCGCCGGCGCAACTGGCGCTGTCCAGCAGGGCGAAGATCGTCAGGCTGCGCGCGCCCGGCGACGGCCGCTCGATCCAGAACGAACGGAAGATCGGGAACTCTTCCTGTGCGCCGGTTCCAATCGCCAGGCCGCGAGCCGACAGGCCGTAGAGCATGTCCTTGGCCACGGCGCGGAAGTAGGACGCCCCGAGGAACACCGCGACCTCGTCGAAGTACGAGGCCTTGTTGATCGGGGCGTGGATGCGAAAGCCGGCGAAACCGAGCCCGGGCGACAGGCCGGTCGGCGCGCCGCGCTTGAAATTGAACTGCTCGGTCGAATAGGCGATCGGCGTCGGCTGGCCGTCGCGCAGTTCGTAGAGATCGACCTGCTCGCGAAACAATCCGCCACGATGGAAGAACTGAAGCTGGAACGGTAGTCCTTCGGCCTTCCACAGCGCCTTGGACGGATCAAAACGAATGTCCCGATAGGCGTCGTAGTCCAGCTTCGAGAGGACCGCCGGAAGATCCCGGGACGGAGGACTGAACGGCCGCCGCGACAAGGCGCCAGCCAGGGCCTGGACATCGGCCTCGCCAAAGCCCCGGCTTCGCGCCGCATAGGCCGGACCCGCCGCGCCGACTATGGCGAGCGGGAGCGCAGCGATCAGATGGCGGCGGTTCGGCCCCCCAAGGACCGACCGGTCGAATCCAGACGATCCTTCGGGCACGCGTCTTCCAGCTAAGTGAACCTTACAGCCCGATGATCTCGCGGCTCGATGGGGCAAAACCAAGGCGGGCGCGGGTTTTGCCCTAGGGCCGACCCCAGGGCGGCGCCCTATCGCCCACTATTTCAACACCCGGCCGGCATGGCGCCTGCGAAACCGTCGCCACGCTTCGCCTTGGGGGTTTTCCAGCGCCCGGTCTTCGCCTACGAGATCGCCTCCGAACGCCATTCGCGGCGCGCGACCTGAACGGGGGCTCCCACATGACCGACCTGCTTCTTCTGCCCGGCGACGGTATTGGCCCGGAAGTCACCGCGCAGGTCCGCCGCGTGGCCGAGGCCCTAACCCCGGACCTCGCCATCGAAGAGCGACTGTTCGGCGGCTGCAGCTACGATGCGCACGGCGTTCCGCTGACCGACGAAGCCCTGGCGACCGCCAAGGCCGCCAAGGCGGTCCTGATGGGCGCCGTGGGCGGCCCGCAGTGGGCCGGCGCCCCGCGCGACAAGCGTCCCGAGGCGGGCCTGCTGAATCTGCGGGCCGGCATGGAAGTGTTCGCCAATCTACGCCCGGCCCTCTGCTTCAACGCCCTGGCCGACGCCTCGTCGCTAAAGCGCGAACTGGTTGAAGGCCTGGACATGATGATCGTCCGGGAACTGACCGGGGGCATCTATTTCGGGTCGCCGCGCTTCATCGAGGAGCTGCCCGAGGGCGGCAAGCGCGCCGTCGACACCCAGGTCTACACGACCATGGAAATCGAACGCGTCGCCCGCGTGGCCTTCGAACTGGCCCGCGGCCGCCGCAACAAGGTCCACTCGGCCGAGAAGTCCAATGTGATGGACTCTGGGCTGCTGTGGCGCGAGGTCGTGACCGATCTGCACAAGCGCGAATTCAGCGACGTGCAGCTCGAGCACATCCTGGCCGACAACGCCGCCATGCAGATCGTCAAGAACCCCAAGCAGTTCGACGTGATGGTCACCGACAATCTGTTCGGCGACATCCTATCGGACGCCGCGGCCCAGTTGACCGGCTCGCTCGGCATGTTGCCGTCCGCCGCGCTCGGCCTGCCGGGCAAGCCTGGCCTCTATGAGCCGATCCACGGCTCGGCCCCGGACATCGCCGGCCAGAACCTGGCTAACCCGCTGGCGGCGATCCTGTCGTTCGAGATGGCCCTGCGCTGGTCGCTCGGCAGAGCCGAGGCCGCTGACCAGCTCTACGCCGCCGTCGTAAAGGCCCTGGAAGCCGGCGCCCGCACGCGCGACCTGGGCGGCGCGCTTTCCACCGTCCAGATGGGCGACGCCGTCCTGGCGGCTCTCTAGAGCCGCCGGTACTCCATCGTCGAACCATCGGGCAGCTTTGCGCGCAGAGCCGCCCAGGTCTCGGCCCCGTCGTACCAGTTGTCGATTTGCGTTTCGCCGCGCAGGGTCCAGCGCGTGGACTCGATGCTGCGACCGTCGGCAAGCTTGACCGCCTCGCGCCCAGCGCGGCGGGCGGTGATCGACAGCATCTTTCCGTCTTGAGGATTGAACAGCGGGCCGTTCAGGACGGCGGCGTTCCAATGGGTCAGGGGCGCGGCGCCGGATGGCGCGGTGATGCGGCCCCTGCCGGTCTCGATCACGACGCCGGCGTCCGTTCGGCGGGCCGACACCCGCTGGATCTTGCCGCCCCCGTTGGTCGAGGTCTCAAGGCTGGCGAACCGGCCCGCGCGCCATTGCTCCACGGCGCGGTGCGTATAGCGGTAGACCGGCACAGGCCCGACCTTCACCAGCATCGAAACATCGGAGCTGGCGGTCACGCCGTCCGCCTGGCCGATGATGCTCATGCGGTGCTCCCCGATCCTGGCCCCATTGCGAAACACCGCGAAGGCTAGCCTGCGGTTTGTCGGCGCGGCGAGCACCTGCGCGGGGGCGAGCACGACCAACCCCATCGCCATCATGGCTCGGCGAGAAACAGCGTCCATCGGCCTTCTTTCAGTCGGCGCGGGGATCTCCGCAGACCGAAAGGGTACGTGCACGGGCGCCACAGGGATGCGTGCGCGGCGAACCGGCGCACCGAGATTCTGTTGCTTTTTTCCGGCGGATGCGACATGGGGACGCCGGCATGAGAGACCTCAAGAAAAATAGCTTCAACGACCGCGCGGCGACCTCGCTGGAGGCCAAGAAGGCCCTCCTGGCGAAGATGAAAGTCAAGCCGACCGTCACCGCCCCTGTCGTTCCCGACCGCGCGGCCATCAAGGCCGCCGAGCTCGCTGAGCTTCGCGCCAAGCGCGAGGCCGAACGCACCGAAAAGCGCCGCATCGCGGCCGAGGCCGACGCGCTCCGCGCCGAGGTCGAAGCGTTCGACAACGAGACCCGCGAGCTGGAGACGCGCGCCGCCCAAAAGGCCGCCCGCGACGCCCGCTACGCGGCTCGCAAGCAGCGCCGCAAGTAAACCCCGTCCCCTAGTCGGGGTGGTCGGCCGCCGAGGCCGGCGCCACGTGCGGGGGGAAGGCGTCAGCCATCGGCTCGTACTTGGCCCTGGCCTTCTCCATCCGTGCGCGCATATCCGTGGCGGCGTCCGGGAAGTTGCGCGCGACGCTGTAGTTCTCGCCGGGGTCGATATCCATGTCGAACAGCAACGGATAGCGATCCAGCGGGACGTCGTAGGTCCGGTAATAGGACCGCGCCACATACTTCCACCGCGACGTTCGGATCGCCGCGACCTTGGCGTTGTCGAACAGCACGATCTCGTCGTTCGGCGACTCTGCCCCATCTTTCAGCACAGCCGAGATGTCACGACCGTCGAGCTCGCGGTCGGCAACCTGCGGCTTGCCGGCCATGGCCAGCAGGGTCGGCAGCAGGTCGAGATTGCTGGTGATCGCTGAATTGACCTGACCAGCCGGCAAGGTTCCCGGCTGGCGGGCGATGAACGGCACGCGGAAGCCGCCGTCCCACGCCGAGCCGCCCTTGCGGTCGCGGAATGGCCCCGACGAGCCCTCGAACCACGGACCGTTGTCGGACGTGAAGGCGACCAGGGTGTCTTCATCCAGGCCCAGCTCCTTCAATCGCGCCAGCAGCCGCCCGACATTGAGGTCGATCTCCTCGACCACCTCGCCATAGTCGCCGCCCGCAGAGCCCGTCAGATCGTCCGGATTGGGCTTGAGCGGGATGTGCGGGGCGGTCAGCGCCAACAGCACGAAGAACGGCTTGTCGCGGTTCTCTTCGACGAAGGTCGCGGTGCGCTCGAAGAACTGTTGGGTCAGCTTGGTGAAGTCGGCCTTTTCCTCGCTCATCGGCGTCTGGCCGGTGTCGTAAAGCGCCAGCGGCTTCATGTCGTGGCTGTAGGGCAGCCCGTAGAAGTGGTCGAAGCCATACTCCGTGGGCGGCCAATGCGGCGCGACGTGGCCCAGGTGCCACTTGCCGATCAGGGCGCTGGCGTAGTCCTCGCCCAGCGCCTTTGGAATGGTCA
Source organism: bacterium (assembly GCA_030824495.1). Classification (GTDB taxonomy): domain Bacteria; phylum Pseudomonadota; class Alphaproteobacteria; order Caulobacterales; family Caulobacteraceae; genus Phenylobacterium. The sequence goes on along the minus strand of JAVBXP010000036.1, from coordinate 11,789 downwards.
GGGCCTCGACCGGCAGTCCGGTGGTGTCGGCGGGCTGGATCACCTCATGGGCGAGGCCGTTGCGGATCGCATACTGGCCGGTCAGCAAGCCGGCCCGCGAGGGCGTGCACACATTGGCCGAGGCGTAAAAGTCCGTCAGCCGCACGCCTTCGTCGGCCATGCGGTTGAGGTTTGGGGTGCGGATCACCTTGCCCCCATCGCAACCGAGGTCGCCATAGCCCAGGTCGTCGGCCAGGATGATGATGAAGTTGGGCTGTCGCATGGAAACACTCAACGGCTGTCAGGACGCTGTCACATTCCACATCGTCCCCGCCGGTGTCACCCGAGAAAGCGTGGCTAGAGCGCCAGCCGCCATGTCTCGCTGATCAGGCCCGGCGCCAGGCTGTCATCGGGATGACTCTCGACCAACTCGAAACCGGCGTCCGCATAGATCGCGCGGGCGGCGATCAGCATGCTCTGGGTCCATAGGATGATTTCGTTGTAGCCGGCGCTCCGAGCGAACGCGACGCATTCGGCGACCAGCCGCTTGCCGAGCCCAAGACCGCGGGCGGCCGGTTCGATGAGCAGCAGCCGCAGCTTGGCCTGACCCGCAGCTTCGCCCCGGACCAGGAAGATCGAGCCCAGGATCTCGCCGTCCCGTTCAGCGATCCAGCAACGCTCGCGCGCGGGATCCAGGTTGTCGACGAAGTCGGCGGCGATCCGCGCCACCAGGGCCTCGAACCTCTCGTCCCAACCAAACTCGCGGGCGTAGAGCACGCCGTGCCGATGCACGACCCAGCCGATGTCGCCGGGGCGATGGGCGCGAAGCACCACGTCACGGGCCGCCGAGCTTTCACCCGCCGCCGCCAGCAAGGTCTCGATCTGCCCCATCGCCTCTGTCAGCCGCGCGCGCTGGGCGCCGGTGAGCGGCGCGATCAGCTCGGCGACCGCTCCCTCGGCGACCTGGCGCATGGTGTTATAGGCGTGGATGCCGTCCGAACTCAGCCATACCGAAACGCTGCGCCCGTCATGCCGGGACGGCGCCCGCACCATCAAGCCCTCGGCTTCGAACCTCTTGAGGATGCGGCTGAGATATCCAGCGTCGAGCCCGGCCTTCGCCGCCAGCGCCTTGGGGCTGATCCCATCCGGCGTTTGCGCCACCTCGTAGAGCACCCGCATCTCGGCAAGGCCGTAGGGCGATCCAAGATGCGCTTCATCCAGAGCGCCGATCCGCCGCGTGTAGAAGCGGTTGAAGCGCCGCACAGCGGCGACGGGGTCCTTGCTGAGCATGGCGGCCTCCAGGGTCACCATTCGCCACATAGTTGACTAAGTCAACGATCAGGAACCTGCACTGTTTGACCCGCCCGGCGCGCCAGCAAGGTCATCAATTCACTCGCCATCTCGATCCAGGCCGGCGTCAGGCCCGCGCCCACCGACGTGAGCCACAAAGCCTTGCGGCGCACGGCTTCGGCGTGCGCAGCCCGGCCCCCTGCGGTCATGTCGATAAGCTGGGCGCGGGCATGATCGGGGTTAGGTCGATAGGCAGCAAGGTCGCGCCGCACGAGATCATCGGCGACGCGCTGTACGGCCTGCCGGCTAAGGCCCAGTGCGCGGGCCACCTGCGAGACAGTGCGAGGTCCAGTGGCGGCCAGATCGTCGAGAAGCTGCATCCGAGCCGTGCTTAGGCCAAGGTCGGCGACCAAGTCGTCACCCGCATCGGACAGCGCCCCGGCCGCCTTAACGCAGGCGCGCTGAAGGCGGTCCAAGGCTTCAATCTCGTTGATCATGACAATATAGCGTCATATTGACAACTACCTGTCAATGAAGAGCGGCGTTGCCGCAAGCCGAAGCGTCGCTAAGGTCAGACCATGCAAGCATTCCTGTTTCGCGCGCCCTTCGACCGCATCTCCGGCCGCCTCGCCGCCATGGCTCCAGACCTGGAGGTCGTGGTGTTGGAGCCGGACGGCAGCCTGACGCTCAATGGCCGGCCTTTCGACACGGCGAGCCTGGCGCCGGACATCTGGTGGCTCACGCTCGACGCCTTTGGGGCGCAGACGAAGGACTACTTCGGGCGGCTCGCCGCCTCTCCGTACGCCCGCTGGGTGCAGACGGTGTTCGCCGGCGTTGAGAACCCGATGTTCAAGCCCCTGGCCCGCGAGGGTTTGCTGGTCACCAATTCCAGCGCCCAGGCTCCCGCTATCGCCGAGTACGTCACCATCCACGCCCTCAGCCTGCTACATCCGATCGCCCAGCAGGCCGAGCATCAGGCGGCCCACGCCTGGAAGCGCGTAAACTTCCGTGAGGTTGGCCAGACCCGCTGGCTGATCATCGGCTTTGGCAACATCGGCCGCGAGATCGCGACCCGCGCCAAGGCGTTCGGCGCGCATGTCGAGGCGGTGCGGCGGTCGAATTCGGCCGAGGGGCTGGCGGACGCCGTCTCGACCATCGCCGATCTGCCGCAGCGGTTGCCGGATGCCGATGTGGTGGTGCTAGCCTGCGCCCTCAACGAAGAGACCCGCGACCTCGCCGACGCCAAGTTCTTTGAGGCCATGAAGCCCGGCTCGATCCTGATCAATATCGGTCGCGGCGGCCTGGTGGACGAGGACGCCCTGCGCGCGGCGCTGGACGCTGACAAGCCGGCACAAGCCGTGCTCGACGTCTTCAAGACCGAGCCGTTGCCCGCCGACAGTTGGTTCTGGGATCACCCCAAGGTGCGGGTGACGCCCCATGCCTCGAACCGGGGCGAACTGACCGGCGAGCGGGGCGACGCCCTGTTCCTGGAGAACCTCGGCCTCTACCTGCGTGGCGAGACGCTGCGGAACCTGGTCAAACCCGACGACATCGGCGTCGGCTAACCAGAAACCTTCGGGTCCAGCTTTAGGGCCTGGGCCTTGTCGGTCTCAGCGCCCTTGAGGTCGCCAAGCTCAGCCTTGGACAGGCCCCGGGCCCACCAGACCGACGCGTCGCCCGGATCGCCCTTCAGGGACGCGTCGAAAGCCTCGACGGCCTGCAGATGGTCGGACATCCGTCGATAGATCTCGCCCTTGACCGCCAGATAAAGCGCCCTGTCGGGAAGCAGGGCGCTGGCTTGGTTGATGTCCTTCAGCGCCCGGTCATACCGGCCGAGCTCCCGATAGGCGATCGATCGGTTGGCGAAGGCGGGTGCATAGTTCGGGTCGGCCCTGACTGCGGCGTCGAGGTCCTTGATCGCCGCCTCGTACCGCTCCGCGTCGAGCTCGAGACGGCCGCGGCCGGTCAGCGCATAGGCCGATTTTGGGTCCGCCCTGACGGCGGCGTCAAGATCGGCGCGCGCGCCGACGCTATCACCGGCATAGCTCCGCATCATGCCGCGATCGGTCAGCAGTTCGGCATTGACCGGATCGACCTGCACGGCGCGATCATAGGCGTCGAGCGATCGCTTGGATGCGCCCTGTTCGCTTAGAAGGTCAGCCAGCGACCACCAGCCATCGCGCGACTTCGGGTCCAGCCGCACGGCCTTTTGGAAAGCGGCCAGGGCCTTGTCCGTCTTCCCGTCGGCGTTCAGCACCCGGCCCAGCCAGACCTGTAGGTCCGCGATAGTGGGATAGCGCCGCGCTGCGTCCTGATAGATTGTCGCCGCCGCGGCGAACTCACCCTTACGGGTAAGAAGCGCAGCCTTGGTCACCAGGGCGGCGTAGTCATCCGGCGCCGCCTTCAGCGCTTCGTCGACCACGGCCATAGCCTCATCGTCCCGGCCCAAGTCGAGAAGCTGATAGCCGGCGCCAACCAATGCGTCGAGCCGTGTGGGATCGGCACGATAAGCGGCGCGGAAGTCCGCGAGCGCGCGTTCGTGGTCGCCGGCGTCCGCCCAAAGCCAGGCGCGGCCCTCCAGCGCTTTGGCGTGCGGCCCTTGGGCCAGAACCTTGTCGAAATCGGCCCGCGCCTTGTCGTTCTGTTGAAGACCGGCGAAAGCCAAGCCGCGGGCGACCAGGGCGTCGGCGCTCTGCGGAGAAATCCGGACAGCCGCCTCAGCGTAGAGCAAGGCCTCATCGAAGCTCTCAAGCTCCAGGTTCAACTGCGCGCCGCCGAGCAGGGCCGCGAGATTGGTCGGATCGCGGGCCAGGGCGGCCTCGTAGATCTCGGCGGCAGGAACATACTTCCCCGCCGCCAACAGCGCCTGCGCCCGCGCAAGGTCGGGTTCAGGTGCAGCGACGGCCGGCGACGCGGCTGCGATCACCAGGGCCAGGACGGCGAACTTCAGCGACTTCATTTCCGGATCTCCGGGGTTGCGACGATGACGAGAGGAGATGGACCAAGCCAGGTCGCGGCGGCGTGTTTCACCTCATCCAGGTTAAGCGCGGCGAGCATGGCGGGCGCCTCCACGAGGACCCGTGAGGCGGCTGGATCCCGATACGAGTTCTGCAGCTGTGACGCCCAGGCCGCATTGTCCGCCAGGTCGGCGGCGACCCGCGCAAGCAGCGGCTTGCGGGCCGCCTCCAGCATCTGCGGGGTGATCTCACCGGCTGCGAGGCGCGCGGCCACCGCTCGCATCTCGGCCTCGACCAACGGCAGGTCCGCCTCGGTCGCCTCGACCCAGGCGGTGACATAGGCTTCATCACCGCGGTCGGGCGCGCGCAAAGCAGCCCTCGGCGAATAGGCCTTGCCCAGACGTTCGCGCACAGCATGGCGCAATTCATCATCCAGCACGGCGCTGAGCAGATCGAGCGCGTACTCTTCACGTCGCCGCTCCGGCCCGGCCACGAAAAGCGGCCACATCAATGCCACCGCGGCTTGGTCAGTCGCCCCCGAATGGGTGACGCGGACCGGATCCCTCAGGCCCCGCGGATAGATTTCGTAGCCCAGATATGGCGGCCGAGCCGGTCCTGCGGGTCGGGCCGGCAATGCGCCGAGGGTCTTGCCCACCGCCTCGATCGCAGTCTTCTCATCAAGGTCGCCGACCAGCGTGAGCTCCAAGGCCGCAGCAGTCACAACCGGCTTCAGCAGGGCCTCGAAGTCACGAGACCTCAGCGCGCCCATCTGTTCACGCGGCGGCATGCTGCGGACGCCGCCTGGCGCGACGGCCTTCCGCATCCCTTGGGAAATCGCAGCGACCGGCGACGCCTCCAGGTCGCTGTAGGCGTTGGCGACCACGCTCGGCAGCTTGACGTCCAGCTCGTCCCGGAAACCGGGATCGGTCAGATAGGCGGCGATCAACTCGAGCTGGATGGGGACCCAATCGGGAAACGAACTCGATTCCAGCGTGAAGGACCGATCGTTGACGTTGAGAGCGAGATTTTCCAGAGGCCCGTCGGCCATCAAGGTCTTGAGCTCTGCGTAGGAGTGCCGGCCCAGCCCGCCCCGAATGAAGGAGTCGGTGGCTAAATAGCTCTCGTACAGGGACCGGCCGCCCAGCCCCTCCCGACCGTCGCCGAAATCGACGCGCAGCTCGACCCCGCCCTTGGCGAAGGCCGTTTGCTTGAAATTGAGCACCGTCCCGTTGGCGAAGCGCAGGCGCACGAAGTCAGGATCTGTCAGCACCTGTCGCGCGATCACCTTGCCCTGCGCCCCCGCCGGGCCATAGGCCCAGGTCGGAACCGGCGGCTTGACGTAGGGAGTGGGAACCACGTTGGCGGTTTCAGCCCAGGCCGTCAGCACCGCCTCGCGCGACGGCGCCTGGCCGGCGACCACCGAAATGAACGGCCCTGCGCCGGACCAGTCCTTGCGCCATGCCGCCAGCACCTCGGCCGGCGTCAGGTCTTCGACCGCCCGGTTGAACGCCCGCATCGTCTGTCGAGGCGACATCGTCGCATGGTCCAGCAAGATATTCTCGGCCAGCGAGGAGGCCAGGGTCGCCGAATCCCGGGTGTCGGCTTGAACGATCGCCCCCAGGGCGCCGGCTCGAAGCTCGCTCACCGCGTCCTCGATCTCGGCCTCGTCCGGGCCATAGGCGGCAAATCGCGCGATCTCCAACTGCGCGGCCTTCAAGGCGGGCCGCCACCCGTCGCGGGTCACGAGGACGTTCACGCAAGCATCGGCGGCCTCCCGCTGATCGATATTGACGGAAGGCGCGGCCTCGATGATCGAAGGGTCGCGCAAGGCCAATCCCGACAGCCGGGTCGTCAGGCTCTGCGCCCAAACCAGCCGTAGCGTTCGGCGGCGCAGGCTTGCGGTGTCCTGTTGGTCCGAAGGCTCCGCCACCGTTTGCCGGCAAATCGAAAGTCCGCCCGCGACCTGGGGCTCGGACAAGGTCAAGGCCGCGAGGCCCCTCTTGAGGTCTGGACCGGGCAGGGCGGCGCGTTCGGGGCGTGGCCCCTGCCCTCGCCAGTCGCCGAAGACCTGGGCGATCTCGATCTCCAGGGCCTCCAATCCGCCCGGGGGCATGTCTCCCACCACCACCAGCACCGCGTGCTCAGGGCGATACCAGCGCCCATAGAAGGCCTGGAGCGCGGCCGGAGAAATGGTCCGCAGGACCTGGAGGTCGCCGATCGGCGGACGCTGGGTGGTGCGCAAATCCGGTCCGGTGAAAACCTCGATGGCCCGTGTCACCGCCGCGGCCGGCTCATTGCGGACGTCGCGTTCAGCCAGCACCACGCCGCGCTCGCGATCCACCGCTTGGGCCTCGAAGCGCACGCCGTCGGCCACGTCGCGCAGCCACTTCAAGGCGGTCGCCTGCTGGGCGCCCTCGGCGGCCGGCAGGTCCAACCGGTAGACGGTCGCACGGTGGCTGGTGAAGGCGTTCTGGTCACGTCCGAAGCCGACGCCCAGCGGGGCGAAGGCCGGATCGAGCTGCCCCTCAGGAAAGTGGCGCGTCGAGCGAAACGCCAAGTGCTCGACGAAATGGGCCGCGCCGCGCTCGCTCTCCGCCTCGTCCAAGCTGCCGACATCGAACGCCAGTCTCAAGGACAGGCCGCCGGCCGGCGTGGCGTTGGACATCAGCCCATAGCGCAGCCCGTTCGGGAGCACGCCGTAGCGAATGGCGGGGTCAGCGATGAGCGGCGCCTTCGGCGCCGTCTCGGCGAGCGCAGCTCCGCTTCCGCCGAACGCCAGCCACAGGCTGGCGACCATCGCCGCTCTAAACGAATGCACGCAATCCCCCCGACCGCTCAACCCTAGGCTATAGAACGACGGGAAGAATGAAAAGTGAACAGATTACGGTTCGACGGTCATCTGGGTCTGCAGCACCAGGGCCAGCAGCTTGCCGTCGGCGTTGGTGATGCGGGTCTGCCAGACGCTGGAGCGACGGCCGATGTGCAGGGGAATGGCCTCGCCCTCGACGGTCGTGCCGACCTTCGCCGAGCCGAGAAAGTTGGTCTTGGACTCCAGGGTCGTGGTCCGAGCTCCGACCGGCAAGTTGAGGAAACCGCCCACCGCCCCCAGCGCGTCGGCGAAGGCCATGAACGCCCCGCCGTGCAGGATGCCGCCGGCGGTGCAGAGATCTTCACGCACCACCAGCCGCCCGCTCACCCGGACCTTGCTGCGCTCGACGATCTCCACCCCCATCAGGTTGGCGAAAGGCATGCCGGTTTCGTTGGCCATAGATGTCTCCTCCTGTTGGCGCCCATTCAGCCGCCGCGCCCGGCGGGAGTCCATGACCTCACGCGTCAAGAGCCTTGGCGGCCAAGGCGTCTGAAAGATCGGCGCTCGTTGCGCCCGTGACCTAGGCGGCGTAAGGGAACGCACCGCTTGAAGACTTAGAAGGAGACCGCCATGGGCTATCGTGTGGCCGTGGTCGGCGCCACGGGTAATGTGGGCCGCGAAATGCTGAACATCCTCGAGGAAGTGAAATTCCCCGTGGACAAGATGCACGCCATCGCCAGCCGCAAATCCATCGGCGTCGAGGTGTCCTTCGGTGAGAAGATCATCAAGTGCGAGGACGTCGAGCAATTCGACTTCTCCACTGTCGACGTCGTGCTGATGAGCGTGTCCGGCTCGTTCTCGAAGACCTGGGCCGAGAAGATCGGCGCGGCGGGCCCCATCGTCATCGACAACTCGTCGGCCTGGCGGATGGACCCCGACGTGCCGCTGATCGTGCCGGAAGTGAACCCGGACGACGTGGCCTATGCCGGCAAGAAGAACATCATCGCCAATCCGAACTGCTCCACCGCCCAATTGGTCGTGGCGCTGAAGCCGCTGCACGACCGCGCGCGCATCAAGCGGGTCGTCGTCTCGACCTACCAGTCGGTTTCCGGCGCGGGCAAGGAAGGCATGGACGAGCTTTGGGACCAGACCAAGGGCGTCTTCGTCCTGGGCGCGCCTGAGCCCAAGAAATTCCCCAAGCAGATCGCCTTCAACGTCATCCCTTTCATCGGCGCCTTTGGCGACGACGGCTACACCGATGAAGAAGCCAAGATGTGGAACGAAGTCCACAAGATGATCGACCCGGCCATCGCGCTCACCGTCACCTGCGTGCGGGTGCCGGTCATGGTCGGCCACTCCGAGGCGGTGAACGTCGAGTTCCACGACCCGATCGACGAGGACGAGGCCCGCGACCTGCTGCGCGAGAGCCCCGGCCTGCTGGTCATCGATCAGCGCAACGACAAGGGCTACATGACCCCCAAGGAAGCCCAGGGCGAGTTCCCGGTCTTCGTCAGCCGCATCCGCAAGGACCCGACCGTCGAGAACGGCCTGAACATGTGGGTCGTGGCCGACAACCTGCGTAAGGGAGCGGCGCTGAACGCGGTGCAGATCGCCGAACTGCTGCACGAGCGCGGCCTGCTGAAGACCAAGGCCATCGCCGGGTGATCAAACGGGCGGTCGGGTGAGAATTCCTCGTCCGATTACCGCCAGGGCGCCGCCGACTAGGCCTTGCGGGTTTCTCGCAGGGCCATAGTTAGGGACGTCCACGCTCGTGCCCGGAGGATCCGCCTTGGCCAAAGATCCGTCCGCCAACAACGCCGCCCTGGGCGCGGGCATGCTCTGCTACTTGATCTGGGGCATCGTGCCGCTGGCCTTCCAGATCATGGGCCGGATGGGCATCGGCGCCTGGGAGATCCTGGCCCACCGCACGTTGTGGGCGGTCCCGACCGCCTTCCTGTTCGTGGTTCTCGCGCGCCAGACCCCGCAACTGCTCCTGGTCCTACGCCAGCCGCGGGTGATGGCCTGGCTGGCGCTGTCGGCGGCGATCATCGCGGTCAACTGGCTGGTGTTCATCTGGGCGGTGAACAACGGCCGGGTGCTGGAGACAAGCCTCGGCTACTTCATCAACCCGCTGATGGCCATGGCCGCCGGCGCGCTGATCTTCCGCGAACGGCTCGACGCCATCGGCAAGGGCGCCATCGCCCTGGCCGCGGTCGGTGTGACCATCCAGGCGATCGCCCTCGGCCATCTACCGGTCATTTCCCTGACCCTCGCCATCAGTTTCTGCGCCTATGGCGTGATCCGCAAACGCGTCGCCGCCGACGCCCAGACCGGCCTGCTGATCGAGTGCCTGATCCTGGGCATACCGGGCATCTTCCTGATCGCCTGGCTCCAGAGCACCGGCTCCGGACACTTCACCGCCAGCCTGTCCTCGGCGATCTGGTTGGTCGCCTGCGGCCCGATGACCGCCATCCCGCTGATGCTGTTCTCCTGGGCCGCTCGCCGCATCCCATTCTCGGCCATGGGCTTCCTGCAGTTCATCGCGCCCAGCATGACCTTCGTCATGGGCGTGCTGCAGGGCGAGGCCTTCACCCCGCTCCGCGGCGTGTCGTTCGGCTTCATCTGGTGCGGCGCTGCGATCTTCGCCTACGGCGCCTGGCGCCGCAGCCGCTTGCTGCGAACGGCGGAGGTCGCGGCTTAGAGCCCCGCGTAGGCCGCTTCGATCAGTCGTTTGGCGCGGGCGTCGCCGATCAGGTCGGTGGACTGCTTGTTCATCACATATGCGCCGGCCAACTTGGTGTGCGGATCGGCGAACGCGCATGAACCGCCCCAGCCGGAGTGGCCGAAGGTCTGCTCGCCCGGCCCCCAGACCTTCACCGCGCTATTGCGCATGAAGCCGGCGCCCCAGCTCATCACGAAGGGCAAGACGAGGTCCTGGCCACGGATGCGCTCGCGCGAGGCCTCGGCGATCAGCGAAGGAGAGAGGATTTCGCCGCCGTCCAGCCAGCCGTCATTGGCCAGCGCCCCGATCAGCCGCGCCAGAGCCGGCGCCGTGGCGTGACCATTGGCCGAGGGGATTTCCATCCGCCGCCACTCGGCCTGACCGCGCCCGGCCGGCGAGGACCAGGGGGTCAGGAAGGCGGCCTTGGTCGCCGCATTGATCTCGCCGAAATTGGGCAGGCCGTTCGGCCGTTGCAGATCGGCGACGCGGCCATGCTCGGCGTCGGGCAGACCGATCCACAGATCGAGATCGAACGGGACCGCCAGCTCCTGGCGCAGCGCCGTGCCCATGGTCCGCCCATCGACCCGGCGAAAGATCTCGCCGGCCAGGTAGCCGAAGGTGATCGGGTGGTAGCCGCTGGCGGTTCCCGGCGGCCACAGCGGGGCCATGGCCGCGAGCTTGGCGCAGATGGCGTCCCAGTCGAACCAGAGCGCCGGCTCCATCTCATCGGGAAAGCCCGACAGGCCCTCCTGATGGCTCATCACCTGCTCGACCGTGATCGCTTCCTTGCCGGCGGCCCCGAATTCCGGCCAGACATCGGCGACGGGTTGGTCGTAGGCGAGCTTTCCCTGATCGACCAGGCGGGCGATCAGCAGGGCGGCGATGGCTTTGGTGGTCGAGAAGACCGGGGTCAGGGTCTTGGCATCAAACGGCTTGGTGCGGGCGCGGTCGGCGAAACCGGCCCAGAGATCGACCACCAGTTCCCCGGCCTCCACCAGAGCGAACCGCGCGCCCAGTTCCTGGCCCGTGGCGAAGTTGTCTTCGAAGGCGGCGCGAACGCCCGCGAACCGGTCGGGGCAGAAGCCATGAATCTCGATGTCGGTGGTCATGCCAATTGCTCCAAACGCACGCGGGGGGAGATGGTCGTCAGTCTTTGGCCCATGCCGATGATCGGCAGTTCAGCGGCGGAAGAGATTTCCGCCTCGAAGACACTCTCAGCCACACCGCCGACCGCGCGCGCAAGCGCATCAGAGCCGTTGAGCCCATCGAGCAGCGCCGCGCCGAACAGGGCGGTCAGCAGATCTCCGGTCCCCTTCGGCGCCGAGGGCGCGCGGGGATGAGCCGCTATCCAGGCGTCGATCTCGTCGGCGTAGATCACCCCGATGTCCTCGCCGAGATCGATCGAGGACACCAGCACCGGCTTGCTCAGGCCGCGGGCGGCGGCCAGGGCGTCCGACGACGTGCTGATGTCGGCGCCGGTCAGGTACGACAGTTCCCAGACATTGGGTGCCAGGATATCGGCGCGCGGGACCAGTTCCTCGATCACCGCCCTGGCCACCTCGGCCGGCACATAGAGCTTGCCCCCGTCGCCGAGGGTTGGGTCGACGATCACCAAAGGCTGCGGGCCAGCCCGGCCGGCGCGCGCCCTGTCGATAGCCATCGCGGCGACGCTCGCCTGTTCGGGCGAAGCGAAATAACCGGTCAGGATGAGGTCAATCTGGGCGAGCAGGCCGTTGGCCTCGATCCCGCCCAGCATGCCCTCAAGCGTCTCATGGGCTACGCGCGCGCCGCCGGGCGCGCCCCAGCCGGGGTGGCGGCCATAGAGCACGGTCGGCAAGACCATGCTGTCGATCTGGAGAATGGTGAGGGCGCTCGCCTGGGCCGTTCCGCCCACGTGGCTGGCGGCGACATGGCTGGAGATTATGAGCGCGAGCGGCATGCCAGCTCTGATTAGCCGAGCGGCCTCATTGGCCACAATAGAGATGCGTGGACCCGGCGACCTTCCTCCCCTGCGTAGCGGGGGAGGGGGACC
>JAVBXP010000041.1 GCA_030824495.1 bacterium | reverse complement strand
CAAATGACCAAGGCCCAGCCGGTTCAGGCCCGACATCGCCAGCAGGATGGCGTCGGCGTCGCCAGCCGCGAGTTTGGCCAAGCGAGTATCGACATTGCCGCGCAGCATCTGGACGTTCAGGTCGCTGCGGCGATGCAGCGACTGAGCCTGGCGGCGCAGCGAGGCGGTGCCGAGCACGGCGCCCTGCGGCAAATCCTCCAGACGATCGACCTTGTGGCTGAGGAAGGCGTCGCGCGGACCTTCCCGCTCGGGGATCGCCGAAATGCACAGTCCGTCCGGCAGCACGGCCGGCACGTCCTTCATCGAGTGGATGGCGCAGTCGATCGAGCCGTCGAGCAGCGCCTCCTCGATCTCCTTGGTGAACAGGCCTTTGCCGCCGATCTCCAGCAGGCGGCGGTCCTGAATCCGGTCCCCCGTCGTGGTGATGACGATCAGAGGCGCGAATGCCTCCACCTGCGCAGGGTCGCTCGGATCGGCTCCGAGCGCCGCTGCGATACGGCGTTGCATGATGCCGGCCTGGGCCAGCGAAAGCTTGGAGCCGCGGGCTCCGATCCGGACGGGCTGTTGCGTGGGCACGACGCGCGGTCTACCTCGGCGTTTCAAAGGAGGTCCCGGCCTATAGGACGGGACCGCAAGTCGCAACCACCGGGAGACCGAGTGATCGAGCCGCTGACCGTCCTGGGCCTTGAAACCAGCTGCGATGAGACCGCCGCGGCGGTCGTGCGCCTGGATGCTTCCGGCGCGGTCGAGGTGCTGTCCTCCATCGTCGGCACGCAGATCGCGGCCCACGCGCCCTATGGCGGCGTCGTGCCCGAAATCGCCGCCCGCGCCCATGTCGAGACCATCGACTCAATTGTCGCCGAGGCGCTCGCCACGGCTGGCGTCGGCTATGGCGACCTTACCGGGGTCGCGGCCACCGCCGGACCCGGCCTGGTCGGCGGGGTGATGGTGGGCCTGTCGTTCGGCAAGGCCGTCGCCCTGGCGCGCGGCCTGCCGTTGGTGGCGGTGAACCACCTGGAAGGCCACGCCGTCTCCGCGCGGCTGGCCGCTGACATCCCCTATCCCTTCCTGCTGCTGCTGGTGTCCGGCGGCCACTGCCAGATCCTCGCCGTCGAGGGCGTGGGCGCCTGCCGCCGCCTCGGCTCGACCATCGACGACGCGGCGGGCGAAGCTTTCGACAAGATCGCCAAGAGCATGGGCCTGCCCTATCCCGGCGGCCCGGCCCTGGAGAAACTGGCCGAGGGCGGCGATCCCACCGGATATGTCCTGCCTCGCGCCCTCTTGGGCCGCGATGGGTTCGACTTCTCGTTCTCGGGCCTGAAGACAGCCGCCGCCCGCATGGCCGCGACAGTGACCACCGACGCCGAGCGCAAGAACCTCGCGGCGGCAGTCCAGGTCGCCATCGCCCGCCAACTGTCCGATCGCACCGACAAGGCCATGGTCGCCTATGCTCACGAGCACCAAAGCGCGCCGCTGCGTTTCGTGGTCGCCGGGGGCGTCGCGGCCAACAAGGCCGTGCGCGCCAAGCTGCAAGACACCGCGACTGCGCGTGGTTTCTCGTTCGACGCCCCGCCGCTCGCCTATTGCACCGACAACGCCGCCATGATCGCCTTGGCCGGCGCAGAGCGACTGGCCCTGGGCATGAGCGACCGGCTCGACGCGCCGGCCCGGCCGCGCTGGCCGCTGGACGAGGCCGCCGCCCTGGCCAACCCGACCCACGTTCCCGGCCGTAAAGGAGCCAAGGCATGAAGACTGCTGGCGTTATCGGCGGCGGGGCCTGGGGCACCGCCCTGGCCCTGGTTTGCGCCCGCGCGGGCCTGGCCACCACGCTCTATGCCCGCGAGCCCGAGGTGGTGAGCGCCATAAACGAGACGCGCGAGAACAAGACCTTCCTGCCCGGCGTGGTGTTCGACGCCCCCGTCAGGGCGACAGGCGACCTCGCCGACCTCGCCGCCGCCGATCTGGTCCTGAACGTCAGCCCGGCCCAGCATCTGCGCTCCAGCCTTGACGCCTTCCGGCCCCACGCCCGCGCCGGCGTGCCGATGGTCCTCTGCTCCAAGGGCGTCGAGCAGGGCTCGCTCAAGCTGATGACCGAGGTGCTGAACGAGGGCCTGCCCCAGGCCTCGCCCGCCGTGCTGTCGGGGCCGAGCTTCGCCATCGACGTCGCCCGGGGTCTGCCCACCGCCGTCACCTTGGCCTGCCCCGACGAAGAGCTGGGCTTCCATCTGGCCGCCGCGCTCAGCCTGCCGACCTTCCGCCCCTATCTGGCCACAGACATGATCGGCGCCGAGATCGGCGGCTCGATGAAGAACGTCCTGGCCATCGCCTGCGGCGTGGTCGAGGGCAGAGGCCTGGGACGCAGCGCTCATGCCGCGGTGATCACCCGTGGCTTCGCCGAGATGACCCGCGTGGCCGTGGCGCTGGGCGGCGAGGCCGAGACCGTCGCCGGTCTTTGCGGGCTCGGCGACCTGGTGCTCACCTGCTCCAGCCCGCAATCACGTAACATGAGCGTCGGCCTGGCGATGGGCGGCGGACAGACCCTGGAACAGGCCCTGGCCGGCAAGGTCTCGGTCGCCGAAGGCGTCGCCTCGGCGCCCGCCGTTCTGGCGCTGGCCGGCAAGCTCGGCATCGAAACGCCGATATGCGCCGCCGTCGCCGCCATCCTGGCCGGCGAGATGCAGGTCGATGAGGCCATCGCCGCCCTGCTCGCCCGCCCCATCACCACCGAACGATAAGGACCGCCGCCTTGACCCTCTTCGCCATCCACTGCGTCGACAAGCCGAACTCCCTGGAGCTGCGCATGGCCACCCGCGAGGCCCACCTGGCCTATGTTGGCGGGTTCCGCGAGCAACTGCGGCTGGGCGGCCCGATGTTGAACGAGGGCGGCGACATGGCCGGGTCGATCATCATGGTGGAGATGGAAACCCTCGCCGAGGCCGAGGCCTTCGCGGCCAGCGACCCCTACAACCAGGCCGGCCTGTTCGAGCGGGTCCATATCAGCGCCTTCCGCCCGACGCTCGGAAAGCTGGGTTGACGCGCGAGGCCTCAGACAATCCGGCCAGGCCGCCGGTCGGTGTCGCGCTCTGCGCGGTCGCCGACCTGGCCGATCCCGGATCGAAGGGCTTTCGGTTCCGCGCAGACAGCAAGATGTTCGCCGGCTTCGTCGTGCGGATGGGCGAGGAGATCCGCGGCTATGTGGACTCCTGCCCGCACGCCGGCTGGCCGCTGGCGGCCTGGGACGACCGCTACCTGACCCGCGAGGGCGACTTGATCCTTTGCGGCGGCCACGCGGCGCTGTTCCGTCCGCTGGACGGTGTCTGCATCGCCGGCCCCTGCGCCGACGAGCGCCTGACGCCCTGGCCGATCACCGTCGTGAACGGCCAGATCATCACCGCCTAGGTCTAACCCCGCGCTGGGAACGCCTCGGCCGAGAAATCTGCCACGTCGGCGATCAGGCCCTCGGCGGCCAGCGCCACCAGCTCGCCGCCCTTTTCAGGCGTGGCCAGGGCGGGATCGGACCCCATGCGGCCGTCAGGATAGCGGGCGCGGAAATCGAGCGCCTCGCGGATCGGGCCGGTGGGCGCGATCTGAGGCGCATAGTTGGCGGTCTTGATGGCGTCCGGATAGGCCCATTGGGTGACGGCGATCTCCGACGGCGTCGCATGGCTGCCGTGGCCGACCGGGAATTGCCGATGCGCCAGCGCGTTGACGCCGCGCAGCTCCCACCAGTTCTTGAGCTTGCAGGCAAAGCCGCGCTCGGTCTTGCCAAAGCTGGCCTCGGCGTAGAGCTCCGAGAACGCCGCCTCGATGGTGGCGACATTGCCGCCGTGGCCGTTCAAGAAATAGATCTTCTCGAACCCATGCCCGGCCAGCGACCGGCACCAGTCGCCGATCGCGGCGATGAACGTAGTCGGGCGCAGCGAGATCGTACCGGGGAAGCCCAGGTGGTGCTGCGCCATGCCGATATTGAAGGTCGGGGCGATCAGCAGATCGGAGGTCTTCTGCGCCTCGTGGGCGATGATCTCCGGGCAGAGCCAGTCGGTGCCCAGCAGGCCGGTAGGACCGTGCTGCTCGTTGGAGCCGATCGGCACGACCACCGTCTTGGAGCGTCCCAGATAGGCTTCGACTTCTTGCCAGGTGGAGAGGTGGAGCAGCATCTAATTTCCTAATCCAGCACAGTGCGTCCGAGGTTCAGGCATCCTACCGTTCGCCCGGGCCGATAATCCAACCGCGCGAAGGAGGCCTCTAGATGGCGCTGCGGTTGAGCAATGTCGTCCCCTACTTCGCACAGGTCCGATTTCCTTCCATCGGTGGGCGGACGGAGAGGGCTCTTCCTCCCCAATCTACTCGTCATGGCCGGCCTCTTGAGCCGGCCATCCATAGCCTCCGAGGTCGACGGCTTACCTGGCCGGTCCGCGTGTATGGATCCCCGGGACAAGAGCCCGGGGATGACGAAACAGAAGAAGGACAAGCGTTCCAGCTCGCCCTCTACTTCGCGAACCGCTTGAAGAAGCTCTCGTCCTTCCAGGTCGGACGCTCGGGCGCGTCGGCGGCCTGCAGGGCGACCTGCGCCATATAGGCGTTGAACTTCACCGCGTCGGCGCGCTCCACCGGCTGGGTCAGGTCGTCGGCCAGGCCGTGATAGCGCTCGGCGCGCCAGGTCTTTTCGATCTGGGCCTCCGGCGTGCCGGCCTTGAAGCCGAACTTGAAGGCCAGGGCGGGGACCCCCGCCCGAATGAAGCTGTACTGGTCTGAGCGAATGAACGAGTTGCGGTCCGGATAGGGGTCGGCGACCACCTCCAGGCCTTGGGCCGCGGCCGCGGCGCGAGCGGCGTCGCCCAGCGTGCTCTCGTCGACGCCAAGGACGATCACGGACTTCAGCGGCCAAAGCGGCAAGGCCATGTCCATGTTCAGGTTGCCCACCACCGAGCTGGCCGGAACACTGGGCCGCTCGGCGAAATACTTCGAACCCAGCAGGCCCTTTTCCTCGCCCGTCACCAGCACGAACAGGATCGAGCGCTTCGGCTTGGCCTTGGACTCGCTGAGCGTCCGGGCGATCTCCAGCACCGAGGCGACCCCTGAGGCGTTGTCCATAGCCCCGGCATAGTAGGGCGCGCCCTTGCCCGTGGTGTTGAGCCCCAGGTGATCGAGGTGGGCGGTGATCACCACGTGCTCGGCCTTCAACTTCGGATCGGTCCCCGGCAGTTTCGCCACGACATTGGACGAGGCGACCTCCGTGACGTCGGCGGCGACCTGGGCCTTCAGGCCGATCTTCAGGTCGAAGCCCTTGATCGGCTTGGAGGCGTCGGCCAGGGCCAGCACCTCGGCGAAGCTGTGGCCCGAACGCGCGAACAGCTTTTCAGCCTGGGCCGGATTGAAGCTGGCCGAGAACCGCTCGCCCTTCACTTCGCGCAGCGCCAGATCGGCCGGATACATGCCGGGCTGACTTGAATTGGCGATCTGCCGTTCCCAAGGCACGTCCATCGATTTCGGGGTCGGCAGGGCGATCAGGCCCACCGCGCCAGCCGCCTGGGCCGCGCGCCAGGTTTCGGACCCGCGCGAGTGAGACTTAAGCGCCGCCGAGATGTCGGACGGCCCGCCGTTCACATAGACCGCGATCTTGCCCTTCAGATCCTGGCCGGCGAAATCGTCATAGCCGATCTCCGGGAGGTGTAGGCCATAGCCGATGAAGACCAGCGGCGCCTCGATGGCCGCCGGCTGCGGCAGACGCGAGCCAAGCAGAATGTCGGGACCGACCTGCAGAGGCTCAACCCGTCCGTCGACCACCAGGGCAGCGCTCGAGCGATCGGCGAGGATGCGCTGAACGGTGAACTTCATCGGCTGCAGATAGCCGTCCGTACCTGCCGGCTGCAGGCCATAGGCCTTGAAACGGTCGGCTGCGTAGGCGGCGGCCTTGTCGTAGCCGGGGCTGCCGGTCAGGCGACCCTCGAACTGCGGCCCGGCCAGGGTCTCGACATGCGACCACCACTTCGCCCCATCGGCGTCGGCGGCGAGCGCCGGCGATGTGATCAGGGCGGCGAGCGCGAAAGCAAGGACGGGACGCATGCGGCGGGTCTCCAACAGCCAAGCCGCCACACATCTCCGATCCTGCCGGCTGCGACAAGGCGCGCGGGCGTCGCAGCGGGTGAAACGCAAGTTCGCGGCGCTGGACGGTTGCGCCGACCGCCCCAACCCGCATAACTCCCGAAAAGCGTGAAATGGGAGTGCGCAGCGTGAGCGACGGCGAAGTGTTTCCGGTTCCAAAGTCCTGGGCTGAACGTACGCATATGGACGCCGCGGGCTATGCCGCCGCCGTCGCCGAGGTAGAGGCCAATCCGGACGCCTACTGGACCAAGGTCGCCGGACGCCTGGACTGGATCGCTCCCTTCAGCGTGGTCAAGGACGTCTCGTTCAACAAGGATGACTTCCGCATCCGCTGGTACGCCGACGGCGTCCTGAACGTTTCGGTCAACTGCCTGGACCGTCACCTGGCCACGCGCGGCGATCAGACGGCGATCATCTGGGAAGCTGACGACGAGCAGTGGACCAAGGTCACCTATCGCGAGCTGCATGCGGAAGTCTGCCGCATGGCCAACATCCTGAAGGCCAAGGGCGTCCAGAAGGGCGACCGCGTCACCATCTACCTGCCGATGGTTCCGCAGGCCGCCGTCGCCATGCTGGCCTGCGCCCGGATCGGCGCGGTTCACTCGGTGATCTTCGGGGGCTTCTCGCCCGAGTCCATCGCCGGCCGCATCCAGGACTGCGACTCCAAGATCGTCATCACCGCCGACGAAGGCCTGCGAGGCGGCAAGGTCGTGCCGTTGAAGCGCAACGTGGATGAGGCTCTGGCCGCGTGCCCGGGGGTGACCGACGTCATCGTCATCCGCCGCACCCGCGCCGACGTGCCTATGACGGAAGGCCGCGACGCCTTCTTCGGCGACCTGAAGAAGGACGTGTCCGACAGCTGCGATCCGGAGCCGATGAACGCCGAAGATCCGCTGTTCATCCTCTACACCTCCGGCTCGACCGGTAAGCCCAAGGGCGTGCTGCACACCACCGGCGGCTATTTGGCCTGGGCCGCGCACACCCATGAGCTGGTGTTCGACTATCGCCCCGGCGAGGTCTTCTGGTGCACGGCCGACGTGGGCTGGGTGACCGGCCACAGCTACGTCGTCTACGGCCCGCTGGCCAACGCCGCCACGACCGTGATGTTCGAGGGCGTGCCCAACTATCCGACCAACTCCCGCTTCTGGGAGGTGATCGACAAGCACAAGGTCGAGATCTTCTACACCGCTCCCACCGCGATCCGGGCGCTGATGCGCGACGGCGACGAGCCGGTGAAGAAGACCAAGCGCACCTCGCTGCGGCTGCTCGGCACCGTCGGCGAGCCGATCAATCCCGAGGCCTGGCTCTGGTACCACCGGGTGGTGGGCGAGGGCCGTTGCCCGATCGTCGATACCTATTGGCAGACCGAGACCGGCGCATGCCTGGCCTCGCCGCTGCCCGGCGCCCACGCCGCCAAGCCGGGCTCCTGCGCCATGCCGCTGCCCGGCGTGAAGTTCCAACTGGTCGAGGCCGAGGGCGCGGTGCTCACCGGCGCGGCGTCCGGCAACCTCTGCATCACCGATAGCTGGCCAGGTCAGATGCGCACGGTCTATGGCGACCATCAGCGGTTCTTCGACACCTACTTCTCGACCTATCCTGGCAAGTACTTCACCGGCGACGGCTGCCGCCGTGACGAGGACGGCTACTACTGGATCACTGGCCGAGTCGACGACGTCATCAACGTCTCGGGCCACCGGCTGGGCACCGCCGAGATCGAAAGCGCCCTGGTCAGCAACGAGAACGTCGCAGAGGCCGCGGTCGTCGGCTTCCCACACGACATCAAGGGCCAAGGGGTCTACTGCTTCGTGACCCTCAAGGCCGACGTGGTCCCGACCGACATCCTCATGGCCGAGCTCAAGGGCTGGGTGCGTCGCGAAATCGGCCCGTTCGCGGCGCCAGACGTCCTTCAATTCGCGCCTGGCCTGCCCAAGACCCGCTCGGGCAAGATCATGCGCCGCATCCTGCGCAAGATCGCCGAAAACGATCTCGCCAATCTCGGGGACACCTCGACCCTGGCCGATCCTTCGGTGGTCGATGATCTGGTGAAGAACCGCCACGGCGCTTGATGCGTTAGCTCATGGCGGAGGAAGCTCCGCCATGAGGCTGTTCAATGCGGGCGATGATCCTTCTCGCGGTCCTGATGCTGGCCGGCCCGCCCGCCTGGGCCGCGCCGGACGCTGGCGGCATTCATGTCGAGATCACGCCAGATCCCAACGGCGCGTCCGGCCTGATGCGGGGATCGGTCGAGATTGACGCGACGCCGGAGCAGGTCTGGGAAGTCCTGATCGACTGCGCCGTCGCCCCGCAGATGGTCGCGCGCCTGAAGAGTTGCCGCATCCTGGAGCGCGATCCGCAGGGCCGCTGGGATGTGCGCGAGCACGTCAGCCGCGCCGGTCCGCTGCCGGCCGTCCGCAGCGTGTTCCGATCAGAATATGATCGTCCGCGCTACATCCGCTTCAAGCGTTCGGGCGGCGAGGTGAAGGTGTTGGAAGGCGAGTGGCGACTGATCCCGCTGGCAGGCGGAACCCGCACCAAGGTTCTCTATGAGAGCCGCGCCTCGGCCCCCTTCGCCGTCCCAGCCCCCATCGCTCGGATGATCCTGCGCCACGACGTCCCAGAGGCCCTGGCCGCCCTGCGGCGCGAGGTGATGTCGCGGCGATAGGATGACGAAAAGCAGAGAGACGTCTAAGGCTGCCGCCGATGTCCTCCGACCTGCCCGCCCCGCTTCGCCTCGCCGCCGACCGCCTCATGCAAGGCGTCTCGCGCCGCGACATGGCCGAGCGGGCCTCGGCGATCTCGACACGCTATCGGGCCGGCGGAACCTCCGCCGGCGTCGTCGGCTCCGAGGCCGACGCAACCGCCTACGTCCTGACCCGCCTGCCCGCCACCTACGCCGCCTGCGCCCGCGTCTTCGATGAGGCCGCAGCGCGCGCGCCGGGCTTTGAGCCGGCCAGCTTGCTGGACGCTGGGGCTGGACCTGGCGGCGCGGGCTGGGCGGCGCTGGAGGCCTGGCCGGGGCTGAGCCGAGCGACCCTGCTCGATTCCAACCGCGCCTTCCTCGACATGGCCGCGACCCTCGCCGCCGATGGTCCCACGCCGCTGCGCGAGGCCGAGCGTCGCAAGGGGGACCTGACCGCGCCGGCCGACTGGCCCCAGGCCGACCTGGTGGTCGCCAGCTACGCCCTGGCCGAAATCCCAGCGGCCAAGCAGGCCGCGACGGTGAGCGCGCTGTGGGCCTCGACCGAGGGGATGCTGGTTCTCGTCGAGCCTGGCACGCCAGCCGGCTACGCCCGCATCCTGGCCGCCCGCGAGACCCTGATCGCGGCCGGCGGCGCGATCCTGGCGCCCTGCCCGCACAACCAGGCCTGCCCGTTGGTCGCGCCCGACTGGTGCCATTTCAGCCAGCGGCTGGCGCGATCTCGCGATCACCGCCTGGCCAAGGGCGCCGAGGTTCCGTTCGAGGATGAGAAGTTCAGCTACCTCGTCGCCGCCCGCCCCGGTGTCCAGGCCCTCGCGCCGACCCCGCGGGTGCTCGCCCCGCCGCACATGGCCAAGCCCGGGATCGACCTGAAGCTCTGCACTCTGGATGGCCGCGCCGAGGCAACCTTCGTTCCACGCCGCGACAAGCCCGCCTACGCTATCGCCCGCCGCCTCGACTGGGGCGACGCCCTGCCTGGCGAATAAAATAGAACGATCGTTTTAATTTACTGGCCCAACCCGGCTCCCCGGGCGACAACCCTCCTCCAGGCCCACCGCATTCAGGGCCGTGCGATTTCAAAAACAAAGGGAGGCCATATGCCTAGAAGCCGTGAGATCCATCTCGTCGCCCGCCCGGACGGCATGCCGACGCAAGATCAGTTCGCCCTCATGGAAACGAACGTGTCCGACGCCGCCGATGGCGAAGTCCTGGTTCAGAACCTCTACATGTCGGTCGATCCGGCCATGCGTCCGCGCCTGACGGCGGGCCAGGACCTCAACGTCGCGATGATGGGCGGGGCCCTGGGCCGCGTCGTGCAATCCAAGAACCCGGACTTCGCCGTGGGCGACCTGGTGTCCAACCGCCTGGGCTTCCGCGAGTTCTTCACCTCCGACGGCAAGGGCCTGACCAAGCTGAAGGCCGACCCTGACCTGTCGCTGACCACCCACATGCACGCGCTCGGCATGACCGGCTTCACCGCCTATGGCGGGCTGCTGCACATCGGCCAGCTCAAGGACGGGGAACAGGTCTTCGTCTCCACCGCCGCCGGCGCCGTCGGTTCGGTCGCCGCCCAGATCGCGAAGATCAAGGGCTGCTACGTGGTCGGCTCCACCGGCTCGGCCGACAAGGCCGCCTGGCTCAAGGACGAAGTCGGGCTGGACGCGGTGATCAACTACAAGGAAACGCCCATCCGCAAGGCGCTGGAAGAGGCCACGCCCAAGGGGATCGACGTCTATTTCGACAATGTCGGCGGCGATCACCTGGAAGCCGCCCTGCGCCGGATCAACACGCTGGGCCGGATCCCGGTCTGCGGCTTCATCTCCGGCTACAATTCGGGCCACTCCAGCGTCTCGAACCTGTCGAACATCATCTATTCGCGCGTGATGCTGCGCGGCTTCGTCGGCACCGACTTCATGCACCTCTACGCCGACTTCCAGCGCGACATGGCCGGCTGGCTGAAGGACGGCAAGGTGAAGTACCAGGAGACCATCCTGGACGGCATCACCAACGCCCCGAGCGCGCTCATCGGTCTGCTGGAGGGCAAGAACTCCGGCAAGATGCTGGTCAAGCTCGCGGACTAGCGACCTCCCGGCTCACCTCGGCGCTGGCCGGGGTGAGCCTTGGGCGTTCGTGACAATCCGTTTAGGTTTCCTCGGCTGGGCGCGGTGCTAGGGTCCAGGCGCTCGCCCACTCAGGAAGCCTTCATGCTCCGTCACGCCGCCGCGGCCCTGGCCGTCACCTTCGTCCTGACGCTCGGCGCCCCGGCCCTCGCCGCCGACGCGGCGCCGCCGATCGTCTATCAGGAACGGACGCTGCCCAACGGCCTGCGGGTGTTCTCGTCTGTCGACCGGACGACCCCGAACGTGACGGTGCAGGTCTGGTACGGCGTCGGGTCGAAGGACGATCCGGTCGGCCGCTCCGGCTTCGCCCACCTCTTTGAGCACATGATGTTCAAGGCGACGCGCGACATGCCGTCGGAGACGATCGACCGCATGACGGAGGACGTCGGCGGCTTCAACAACGCCTCCACCTATGACGACTTCACCAACTACTACGAGGTCGTCCCCGCCAACCACCTGCAGCGATTGCTGTGGGTCGAGAGCCAGCGGCTTGGCTCGCTCGTAGTCGACGAGAGCACCTTCAAGTCGGAACGCGACGTCGTGAAGGAAGAGCTGCGTCAGTCGGTGCTGTCCCAGCCCTACGGCCGGCTGTTCTATCTCGACGTCCCGCGCGCCAGCTACACGAGCCATCCCTATAAGCGCCCTGGCATCGGCTCGATCGAGGAGCTGGACGCCGCCACCATCGACGATGTGCGCGCCTTCCACGCGGCCTATTATCGGCCCGACAACGCCGCCCTGATCGTCGTCGGCAACTTCGACCAGAAGGAGCTGGACGCCTGGGTCGACAAATACTTCGCCGGTATCAAGCGCCCGGCCGAACCCATGAAGCGGGTGACCGCGGTCGAGCCGCCGCGCACCCAGCCGGGCGTCTACAAGGGCTATGGCCCCAACGTCCCACTGCCGGCCGTGGTGATGACCTGGCATGCGCCGGACGCCGCCAGCCCCGACGCCGCGGCCCTCACCGTGCTCGACGCCATCCTCTCCAGCGGCAAGTCCTCGCGGCTCTATGACAGCCTGGTCTATGAGCAGCAGATCGCGGCTGAGGTCTATTCCGACGCCTCGCTGCCGCAGCAGCCGGGCATGGTGATGGCCGGCGCCATCCTGGCCAGCGGCAAGACCCTGGCCGAAGGAGAAAAGGCGCTGCTGGCGCAAGTCGCCCGACTGCGCGACGAGCCGGTCACTGAGGCCGAACTGGCCGAGGCCAAAAACGAGCTGATCGCCAGCAAGCTGCGCGAGCGCGAAACCATCGACGGGCGCGCCTTTGCGATCGGCTATGCGCTGAACACCGCCGGCGATCCGGCCCTGGCCAATCGCCAACTCGCCGAGCTGCAGGCCGTGACGGCCGCCGATGTCCAGCGGGTGGCGCAGAAATACCTGGCCGACAACAGCCGCATGACCATCCTCTACCAGCCGCAATCCGCCCGGCCGGCCGGCGAGCCCGATCAGACGCCGAAGCCGCCGGTCGTCGCCTCGACCAAGTACACAGGCCCCGTGGTCACCCTGGCGCCAGCCGGCCAGCGCGCGGCCCCGCCGCCGGTGGGAACGCCGGTCACGCCGGTCCTGCCGCGCCCGACGGAAACGACCCTCGCCAACGGCCTGAAGGTCATCGTGGCCAAATCGTCCGACCTGCCATTGGTGAGCGCCGAGCTGACCGTCCGCACCGGAGCAGCCGCCGATCCCCAGGGCCTGGCCGGGGCCGTCGGCATGACCGCCGGCATGCTGACCGAAGGCACCAAGACCCGCAGCGCCCAGCAGATCGCCAGCCAGTCGGAGGCGCTTGGCGCGACGCTGTCGTCGGGCGGCGGCCAGGATTCATCCTCTGTCAGCCTGAACGTCATGCCCGACAAGCTGCCTGCGGCCATGGCCATCATGGCTGATGTCGCGCGTAATCCGGCCTTCGCTCAGGAAGAACTCGACCGTCAGCGGGCCCAGGCCCTCGACGGCCTGTCTGTGGCCTTCCAGTCGCCCGGCCAGCTCGCCGGCTTCGCGGCCTCGCCGGTCATCTTCTCCGGCACTCCGTTCGGCCACGTCGCCACCGGCACCCAGACCTCGCTGCCGAAGATCCAGGCCAGCGACCTGGCCGCGCTGCACGCCACCTATTTCCGGCCCGACAACGCCATACTGGCGCTGACCGGCGACATCACCCCAGAGCAGGGCCTGGCCCTGGCCGAGCAGGCGTTCGGGGACTGGAAGGCGCCCGCCGGCCCCGCCCCTGCGCGTGTCACCGTGACGCCGCAAGCAAAGCCCCGCGCCGTCGCCATCGATCTGCCCGGCACCGGCCAGGCGGCCGTCACGGTCGTCAAGGCCGCGATCCCGCGCGGCGACCCGGCCTACTATCCGGGCATCGTCACCAATTCGGTGTTGGGCGGCGGCTATTCGGCCCGGCTGAACCAGGAAATCCGCATCAAGCGTGGCCTCTCCTACGGTGCGAACTCGCGCCTGTCGGCGATGCGGACCACCGGACTGTTCCGCGCCTCGGCCCAGACCAAGAACGAATCCGCGCCGCAGGTTCTGGACCTGATCGTCGCCGAACTGTCCCGCCTGGCCCAGATGCCGGCATCGGCCGAGGAATTGAAGGCCCGCAAGTCGGTGTTGATCGGCAGCTTCGGCCGCGAACTGGCCACCACTGACGGACTGGCGGGGATCCTAGGCTCGCTGGCCCTCTACGACCTCCCGCTGACCGAGGTCGGCGCCTATACCGGCAAGGTCGAGGCCGTCACCGCCGGACAGGTCCAGGCCTTCGCCAAGCAGAACCTCGATCCGGCCAAGGCCAGCGTCATCGTGGCCGGCGACGCCAAGGCGTTCCAGACGGAACTGAAGACCCGCCGACCCGATCTGGAGGTGGTGCCGGTTTCCGAGCTCGACCTGGATTCGGTCACCCTGAAGAAGGCCGTGAAGTAGGCGCTTTGAGCTAGGCCCGCCGCGCCCACTTCGTCAGGTCACGCTCGCGGCCCATCAGGGCGAGGCCCGAGGCGATGGATTCCAGTTCGCTGCCGCTCTCGATCTTGGAAGGGTCGAACCGGCGATGGAAGATGTCGCGCACGGCGGGGACCAGCGACGAACCGCCGGTCAGGAACACCCGGTCGATCTGGCCCGCCGCAAGCCCGGCGTCGGTCAGGGCCTCATCGACCGCCTTCTCGATCAGGCCCAGCTCGGGAGCGATCCAACCTTCAAACTCGGCGCGCGCGACGTCGCGGGCGATGGAGATCGTGCCCGCCTCGAAACGGAACTCGGCCACCTCCTGCGAGGACAGGGCCTCCTTCAGCTTGGAGACCGAGCGGTAGAGCATGTAGCCGTAGTTCTCATCGAGCACCTCGACCAGGCGCTCGATCTTCTCGGGCTCGACCGCCTCGCGGACCAGCTTGCGAATGTCGCGCATGTCGCGGCTGGCCCGCATCAGGGCCAGCTGGTCCCAGCGCGCGAAGGTCGAATAGTAGCGATTGGGGATCGGCAGGGTCTTGCCGAACGAGGTGTAGCTGGACCCCTTGCCAAGCTGCGGCGAGACCAGGTTGTCGATGATCCGGTAGTCGAAGGCGTCGCCCGCCACGCCGACGCCCGCCCGGCCGAGTGGCGTGGATTGGATCTCCCCGCCCTCCCGGGTGAACCGGATGATCGAGAAGTCGCTGGTGCCGCCACCGAAGTCGCCGACCAGCACGGTGGCGTCCTCCTTCAGCTCCCGGGCGAAGAAAAAGGCCGCCCCGACCGGCTCGTACGAATAGAGGATTTCGGTGAAGCCGAGCCGCTCGAAGGCGATCTCGTAGCGGCGTAGAGCAAGCTCCTCGTCCGGCGCGCCGCCGGCGAAGGTGACCGGCCGGCCGACGATCACCCGCTTGGGCAGGTTGGCCATGTCCTCGCCCGCGTGGTCGCGCAGCTTCAGCAGGAAGGCCGACAGCAGGTCCTCGAACAGGTAGCGACGACCAAGGATCTGGGTCTCGCTGAAACTGGCGGAGGCCGCGAAACTCTTGAACGACTGGATGAACCGCGTCTCCAGCGGGTCTTCGACATAGGCCTCGATAGCCCACGGCCCCGCCTCGACCTCGCGGTCCTTCGGGCGTTCGGCCGGAGCATGGAAGGAGATCGCCGAACGGAAGGCGAAGACCTCTTTCTCCGGCGCCGGGAAGCGCACCAGATGAGCCGGCCCCTCGGCCCCTGCGAGCGCGATGACGGTGTTGGTCGTGCCGAAATCGATGCCGATGCTGAGATCAGCCATGTCGCGCTCTTTCTCTAGTCTGGGAGCGCGAAGTCCGCCGAAACCGGCTTCAGGTTTCGGCTGTCGCGCTCTCGAAGGGGTGTGGACGACGCATCGACCACACCCCGAGAGCGGACGATCCGTTTAGTTGGTGGTCAGGACCACGATCACGAAGCCTGAGCCTCGGCGATGTCCTGCTCATAGGCGGCGAGCGTCGCCATCTGCAGGACCCGGGAGACCGAGGCGGACAGCGGCGCGATCTGCACCGACTTGTCCATGCCCAGCAGCAGCGGCCCGATCACCGTGGCGCCGCCCAGGGCCTGGACCAGCTGGGTGGAAATCGCCGCCGAATGGATGGCCGGCATGATCAGCACATTGGCCGGGCCGGTCAGGCGCATGAACGGATAGTTGACCCGCTTGCTGGGGTCGAGAGCGAGCTCCGGCGGCATTTCGCCCTCGTACTCGAAATCGACTTCCATCTCGTCGAGCATGGCGACAGCGTCGCGGACCTTTTCAGACCGCATGCCCATCGGATTGCCGAAGGTCGAATAAGACATGAAGGCCACGCGCGGCACGTAGCCAAGGGTCTGCACGGTGCGGGCCGCCTCCATGGCGATCTCCACCAGTTCCTCGGCCTCGGGCATCTCGGTGACGTTGGTGTCTGCGATGAACAGGGTGTGGCCCTTGGCCAGCACCACGCTCATGCCCATCACCCGGCCGCCGGGCGCCGGGTCGATCACCCGCAGCACTTCTTCCAGCACCTGGTCGTACGAACGCGTGACCCCGGTGACCATGCCGTCGGCATGACCGAGCGCGACCATGCAGGCGGCGAAGGAGTTGCGGTCCTGATTGATCAGCCGCTGGACGTCGCGCTTCAGGTAGCCCTGACGCGACAGGCGCTCATAGAGGAAGTCCACGTATTCCGGGTTCCAGTGCGAAACCCGGGCGTTGATGATCTCCAGCTTGGTCTCGCTCGGATCGAGGCCGGCGGTGAGCATGTTTTCCTTCACCAGCTCCTCGCGGCCCACCAGGACGGCGTGGCCGAGACCGGCGGCTTCGAAGGCGTGCGCCGCACGGATCACGGTCGGCTCTTCGCCCTCGGCGAAGACGATGCGCTTCTTCGGGGCCTTCAGCACCGCGCCCTGCAGCTTCTGCAAGAAGGCCGCGGTCGGATCGAGCCGTTGGGCCAGCGACGCACGATAGGCGTCCATGTCCTCAATCGGCTTGCGGGCGACCCCGGTGTCCATCGCCGCCTGGGCGACGAAGGGCGGGATGTAGGACAGCAGGCGCGGGTCGAACGGCGTCGGGATGATGTATTGCGGGCCGAACTTCAGCTGCATGCCGTGATAGGCCGCCGCCACTTCGTCCGGCACGTCTTCACGAGCCAGGGCCGCCAGCGCGTTGGCGCAGGCGATCTTCATTTCCATGTTCACGCGGCGGGCGCGTACGTCCATCGCGCCGCGGAAGATGTAGGGGAAGCCCAGGACGTTGTTGACCTGGTTGGCGTAGTCGCTGCGCCCGGTCGCCACGATCGCGTCGGGACGAACTGCATAGACCTCTTCCGGGGTGATTTCCGGATCGGGATTGGCCATGGCGAAGATGATGGGCTTTGCCGCCATCGTCTTCACCATCTCCTGGGTCACCGCGCCCTTGGCCGAGAGGCCCAGGAACACGTCGGCGCCGACCAGCGCCTCGGCCAGGGTCCGCTTGTCGGTGTCGACAGCGTGGGCGGACTTCCACTGGTTCATGCCGGTCGGGCGACCGTTGTAGATGACCCCGGTGTTGTCGACCGCGATGCAGTTTTCGGGACGCACGCCCATGGCCTTGATCAGCTCGAGCGAGGCGATGCCCGCCGCGCCGGCGCCGCAGAGCACGACCTTCACGTCCTTCAGCTCACGCCCGGTGATGGCGCAGGCGTTCATCAGGCCCGCCGCCGAGATGATCGCCGTGCCGTGCTGGTCGTCGTGGAAGACCGGGATGTCGAGCAGCTCCTGCAGCTCGGTCTCGATGCGGAAGCACTCGGGGGCCTTGATGTCCTCAAGGTTGATGCCGCCGAAGGTCACGCCGATGTTCTTCACCACCGTGATGATTTCGTCGGGATCGGTGGCGCTGACTTCGATGTCGATGGAGTCGACGTCGGCGAAGCGCTTGAAGAGGACGCTCTTGCCCTCCATCACCGGCTTGGACGCCAGGGCGCCGAGATTGCCCAGCCCCAGGATCGCCGTGCCGTTCGAAATCACGGCCACCAGATTGCCCTTCGACGTGTAGTCGTAGGCCGCTTCCGGATCCTCGGCGATCTTCAGCACCGGCACCGCGACGCCCGGCGAATAGGCAAGCGACAGGTCCCGCTGGGTGGCCATCGGCTTCGTCGGTACGATGGCGATCTTTCCCGGCGTCGGGTACTTGTGGAAGCTCAGCGCTTCTTCGTCGGTGAAGGTGCGTTTCTCAGCGTCGCTCATTGGGGGCGGCGTTTCCTCGGTCGTGCGGGTTGGGGCGGCCAACCTATAGAGCCGACTTTGCGCTCACAACACCCGTCAGACGCCAGCAGAGCCGTTCTTTTCCTTGGCTGTGTTCGGTTCGCCAGCATGACGCCGCGTCGGGAGCCCCATCCCGGAACCAGCCGAGCCGTCCCTGTAGAGAGCCGGAACTCGCCAACGCGACCTTGACCCGGTCCCTTGCGCCGGGACACTAGCGCTCCTTGATTGTCGCGCGCGTCGGAGAGTTCCCCTTGTCCCAACCCATCGATATCGCCGTGGCCGGGGCGCTCGGCCGCATGGGACAAGCGGTTGCGACCGTGATTTCCGGCCGCCAAGACGTACGGCTCTCTGCGCGGTTCGACCGCCCCGGCGCCGCGGAAGACGGCCTGATCGAGGCCGACGCCGCCCTTGCGGTCGCCCAGGTCGTGATCGACTTCACCACACCGGCCGCCTCGGTCGCCCTGGCCCAGAGCGCGGCCGCCCGCGGCGGGCCGGCCCTGGTCATCGGCTCCACCGGGTGCTCGGACGAACAGCTCGCCGCCATCGCGCAGGCCAGCAAGTCGATCGCCATCGTCCATGCCGGCAACTACTCGCTCGGCGTGAACATGCTGATGGGCATGGTGGCCAAGGCCGCCCGCGCGCTGGGTCCGGAGGTCTACGACATCGAGATCTTCGAGGCCCACCACAAGCGCAAGGTCGACGCCCCGTCCGGCACCGCCCTGATGCTGGGCGAGGCCGCCGCGCAGGGGCGTGGCGTAAAGCTAGACGACGTCGCTCAGCGCGGCCGCGACGGCATCACCGGCGCCCGCCGGGCTGGCGACATCGGCTTCTCGGTCATGCGCGGCGGCGACATCATCGGCGAGCACTCGGTGACCTTCGCGGCGGAGGACGAGATCCTGACTATCAGCCACTCGGCGCGCGACCGGGGCCTGTTCGCGCGCGGCGCGGTCGAAGCCGCCCGCTGGGTCGCGCTGCAACCACCCGGCCTCTACGACATGCAGGACGTGTTGGGGCTGAAGGAGTGAGCGACCTCCTCGCTCGCGACGCCACAGCCCAGCTGTCGGCGCTGAAGGCGAAGGAAATCTCGGCTGTCGAGTTGCTGAAGCTCTCGCTGGCGCGGCATGAACAGACCCACAGCCGCCTTAACGCAGTCGTCGCCGCTGACCTGGAGCGCGCGCTCGACACCGCCAAGGCGATGGACGACCTGCGCGCCAAGGGGGTGACCCGCGGCCCGCTCTGCGGCCTGCCGATGACCATCAAAGACACTCTGGACGTCGCCGGCATGCCCGCGTCCTCCGGCGTCGAGGGCCTGCGTCGGCGCAAGGCCGAGGACGCGGCCGCCATCGGCCAGGTCCGCCAGGCCGGGGCGGTCATCTGGGGCAAGACCAACGTCCCGGTGATGGCCGCCGACTGGCAGAGCTTCAACGGGCTCTACGGCGTGACCAACAATCCCTGGGATGTGACCCGAACGCCGGGCGGTTCGTCAGGCGGGGCCGCCGCCGCGCTCGCTGCAGGCGTCACCCCCCTGGAAATGGGTTCCGACATCGGCGGCTCCTTGCGGGTGCCGGCCAGCTTCTGCGGGGTCTTTTCCCACAAGCCGACCTGGGGATTGGTCTCCCAGCGAGGGCACGTCCCGCCGACGCCGGGCACCCACGCCGAGCGCGATCTCAACGTCGTCGGTCCGATGGCCCGCTCGGCCCGCGACCTGCGACTGCTGCTATCGGTCATGACCGAGGGCGTTCCCGCCAAGGCCGACATCGCCGACCTCTCGCGGCTGAAGATCGGCCTCTGGCTCGACGGTTTCCCCCTCGACCCTGAGGTCGCAGCGGTGATCGAGGTGCTGCACGGCCAGTTGTCGGCGGCGGGCGCCGAGGTGCGGGCGATCTCCAATCCCGTCCCCCTCGACCAGCTCACGGCCGCCTATCAGATCCTGCTGGGCTCGGTGGTGGCGACCGACCTGCCGCCTCGCAGCCAGACCGCCATGCGGCGGATGCGCGGGATCGCGGGTCTGGCCCTCGGCATGGGCCTTGGTCGCAAGTCATGGGCGGCCATGGTCCGCGGCTACGCCGCCACCCACGCCGAATGGATCGCCGCCGATGAGGCGCGGGCCCGCTTGAAGCAAACGGCCCAGGACGCCTTCGCGGTCTTCGACGTCATTATCGCGCCGGTCGCCCCCGTCGTCGCTTTCCCGCATGACCATAGCCCGTTCGCGACGCGCAAGCTGAAGACGTCCGATGGGCGCAGCCTGCCCTATGGAGCCATGCTGGATTGGATATCGCTCGCCACCGCCTGCTACCTGCCGGCTACGACCGTTCCGATCGGATTGGCGGCGTCGGGCCTGCCGGTCGGCGTGCAGATCATCGGTCCGCATGGCGCGGACTCGCGGACCCTGGCCATCGCCCAGGCGATCGATGAAAACCTGGGCGGCTTCGTCGCACCTCCGGCGATCTGAGCCGATCAGCTTGAGGCGGCGCGCCGGCTCTGGCATTCCCGCCATCCAATTCGAACCAAGGGCGACCATCATGACTGAACCGCGCGGCGTGACGCCTCTGACGGCCGCCTTCAAGCGTTGGGATGGCAATCACGACCTGCCCCTGCCGGCCTATGCGACCGCCGGGGCCGCCGGCTTCGACTTCCGCGCCGCCGTGCCCGAGGGAGAAACCCTGAGCATTGAGCCCGGCGCGCGCGCTCTGGTGCCGACCGGCTTCGTGGTCGCCCTGCCGATCGGCTACGAAATGCAGATCCGTCCGCGCTCAGGGCTCGCCGCCAAGAATGGCGTGTCGATCGTCAACGCGCCCGGCACCGTCGACTGCGACTATCGCGGCGAGATCTCGGTGTGCCTGATCAACCTCGGAGCCGAGACCTTCCACGTCCGCCGCGGCGATCGCATCGCCCAGGGGATCATCGCGGCGGCGCCGCAATGGACGCTGATCGAGGCTGACGAGCTGGACGAAACGGTGCGCGGGGCCGGCGGCTACGGCTCCACCGGCGTCTGATCACAAGCGCCTGATCACCGCCGCAGGACCAGCCCGACCCGCAGGGTTCGCGGCTGGTCATAGCTTTCCACGCCATCGCCGGTCTCGGCCGTTTCGATCTTGGCGTCGAACAGGTTTTCAGCCGCCGCATAGAGCGTGACGGCGCGCGACACCGACCAGTCGGCCTGCAGGTTCACGTCCGTCGCCGCCGACAGCTTGCGGCTGTTCAGATCGTCGTCATAGCGCTCGCCTTCATAGCGGATCACCGCGCGTAGGTTCAGCGCCTCGACCGGCTGCCACGTCGCCTCGCCGGTGAGCGTCAGACGCGGCGTCTGGGCCGGACGCAGGCCGGTGAGCTGCGGCGCAGCCGCGCCGCCATCGACCTCGGCCTTAGTGTAGGCCCCAGCCAAACGCAGTGAGGCCGCTTCCCAACGCCGCTCGATCTGCGCCTCGACGCCATAGGCGTCCACCTCGCCGGCGTTTTGACGCTGGCGCAGCACGCCGCCGGCTGGAATGAGGCCCGCGATCGGGAAGGTCCCAGGGCCAAATCCGATAGTCACATTGGCCACGGCCTTTTCCAGGCGGTTGGCGAAGACCGTGACGTCCCAGCGGAGGTCGCCATCGGATCCCAGCCCAAATTCCGCGCCGTAGAGCTCTTCCGGCTCTAGCCCGGCGTTCGCCTCCGTCACGTCGTTGCCGACGCGGAACGGCCGATAGAGTTCGTTCAGCGTCGCCGGCCTGAACCCGGCATAGGCCGCAGCCCGTAGATATCCGTCGGTCGAGGTCGCGTAGCGAGCGCCCACGCGCCCGGTCGGCAGCCAGCCGTCGCGATCCTGCGGGCGGTTGTCGAGGGTCACGGCGCCCGTGGCGGCGTCACGTTCAACGCGCTGGCCGTCATAGGTGGCCCAGTGATCGACGCGGACGCCGCCGGTCAGCAGCCAGTCGCCAAGATTGCGATAGGCCTCGCCATAGAGCCCGGCCACCGACTGGGTTCCGCCCGCCAGGCGCTGACGGGTGAATGCGCCGCTGAGGTAGCGAAACTTCTCTCGGGTCTCGCCGTCAAAGACGCGGGCGTCGACGCCCAGTTCCCAGCCGCCGGCCACAGCGTCGCGGCGCAGGGCGGCGTTCAGGCCATAGCCCATGGCCGGTGTGGCGTACTGCTCGCTGGCTGGCGTCGTGGCGCCCCGGCCCGCCGCCACCGCGGCCGAGCGGTTCTCGAAATCCGAGTGCTTCACCCATCCTTGGACGCGCCAGCCCAAGTCTCCCTCGGCTGCCGGCGCCTCGACCAGGGTGGCCGACAAGGTCGCGCCGGTGGCGCGGGAGTCAGCGCCGATCACCCCGGCGCCGCGCTTCTCCTGATATCCCGAAAGCCTCAGGGCCAATTGCTTGCCGGCCAGTTCCGGGGTCCAGCGCAACGCGCCGCTGAGGCCCCGGTAGTAGAGCGGCTGATCGGCGGCTCCTCGCCCTTCGCGCACAGGGATCCAGCCGTCGCTGCGCTCGGCCGCCGCACTGACGAAAACCTCGCCCACCGCTCCGGCCGCAGCCCCGCCGGCCAGGCCGCGCTCGCCGCCATAGACTTCGTACTCGCCGCCTCGCTGGACCTGGGTTCGCTCCGATAACTGGATGGTCCCGGTCAGGGCGCCGGCGCCGTATGGCCCCGCCCCGGCGCCGCGCACCACACGCGCCTGCTCGATCCCGATGGGCGGCAGGCCCGTCCACAGCACCCAGCCGCCGAACGGATCGTTCTGCGGCACGCCGTCCAGGGTCACCAGCGCGCGGCTGGCGCCGGACCCAGCGATGGAGCGAACGCTGATCCCTTGGGTGGTCGGGTTCGAGGCCTGGCTGCTCGTACGGCGGAACAGTTGCACGCCGGGAGTCGCGGTCAGCGCCTCGTCCAGGCGCGGCGCGGTCGAGATCGTCTCCCCGCCAAGGGTCACCATCGAAAAGGCCCGCTCCATCGGCGAGGGCGGCAGCCGCGCCGCCTCGACCGTGACGACATCGACGAGCGGAGGAAGGTCTACGGGCACGGCGGGCTACTTTTCGCTTGAACGGCTCAGGCCGGGGTCTCGGGCAGGGCTTTCTTGAGATAGGCCGCGATCTGCGCGACCTCCTCCGGCGTCGCCTCGGCGCCCTTCTCGACCATCGCCTGCACGACGTCGGGCCAAGGCGCGGACTTTTGTACGCGGCCCACGATCACGTCGGGCGCATGGCAACCGGTGCAGACACGCAGCGTGGTGTCTCGACCAGCGCCTTGCGGAAGCAATTCAGCGCCGGGCACGGCGGGCTGGGCCAACGCCCCGCCAAATCCCATCAGCAGCACGCCGGCCGCCAAGCCAGTCAATAGACGCATTCCTCGCCCCCTCAGACGCCGGCCGCAAATCGCGTTCCAGATAGCGCCGCCGGGACCGGCCCGCCCGCGGCCCAGTCCAGCAGCTCAACAGTATGGACGATCGGGATGTCGGATCCCCCGGCAATCTGGGTCATGCAGCCGATATTGCCGGTGGCGATGACGTCAGGCCGCGTGGCTTCCAAATTGGCCACCTTGCGATCGCGCAGTTTGCCGGCGATCTCCGGCTGCAACAGATTGTAGGTCCCCGCCGAACCGCAGCAGATATGCGGCTCCAACGGCTCGACCACGGTGAATCCCGCCGCCTTCAGCAACATCTTTGGCTCATCGCGCAGGCCTTGGCCGTGTTGCAGCGAGCAGGCTGAATGATAGGCGACCCGCAAGCCAAGGCCGGCGGCCGCCGAAGGTCCGCCGTCCAGGCCGGCCAGAACCTCGCTCACATCCTTGGCGATCGCCGAGACCGCCGCCGCCGGCTCGGCCCAAACCGGGTCGTCGCGGAACATGAAGCCATAGTCCTTGACCGTCGTCCCGCACCCGGAGGCGGTGACCATGATCGCGTCCAGGTCGCCTGCCGCCATCTGCGCGCGCCAGGCGGTGATGTTGGCCTTGGCCTGGGCGTGCGAGCGGTCAGTCTTGCCCAGATGGTGTGACAGGGCTCCGCAGCAACCGGCCCCTCGAGAG
Source organism: bacterium (assembly GCA_030824495.1). GTDB lineage: Bacteria > Pseudomonadota > Alphaproteobacteria > Caulobacterales > Caulobacteraceae > Phenylobacterium. The sequence continues at coordinate 17,613 of JAVBXP010000041.1, read as the reverse complement.
GTGACAACCTCGACCCCAAGCCGGTTCAAAAGGCGGATCGCCGCGCCGTTGATCTCCGGCGCCAGCACCGGTTGGGCGCAGCCCGCCAGCAGCGCGACGCGTGCACGGCGAGAGCCATGGGCGGGGAAGACCTGCGGCTTCTCGGCCGGGTCCGCGGCCGGGAGACGCCTGGGCGCCATCCCCGCCATCGCCTTCAGCCGTCCCGGCAGCAGCCCCGCGAATGGACGGCCCGCATTGGCCAGGCGCAGCGCCCAGCGGAACTTGGCTGGGTCGGGCAGCACCACCGCCAGCATCGAGCGCAGGAAACGCTCCGGCCACGGACGAACGTGGTGTTCCTCGATATAGGCGCGAGCGTGATCGACCAGGTGCATGTAGTTCACGCCCGACGGGCAGGTGGTCATGCACGACAGGCAGGAGAGGCAGCGGTCAACGTGCTTGACCGTCTGCGGCGCCGGCGACCCGCCTTTCTCCAACATCTCCTTCATCAGGTAGATGCGCCCGCGCGGACTATCGAGCTCGTCGCCCAGCAGCAGGTAGGTCGGGCAGGTCGCCGTACAGAACCCGCAATGGACGCAAGTGCGGATGATCTTCTCGGACGAGGCGTTGTCCGGCGAGGTCAGTTGCTCGGGCGTGAAGCTGGTCTGCATCAGGCGCCCCCGTACATACGGCCGGGATTGAAGATCCCCTGCGGATCGAACTGCGCCCGCACCCGCTCGCTCAAGGCGGCCACGCCGGGCGCCAGGGGTTGGAACGGGTCCTCTGTGGCCCGCACCGCATCGGCCGCGCGCATCAAGGTCGCATGGCCATCGCCGCCGGCGACCTCCTGCAGCACTTCGCGCACGCGGGCGGCATGGGCGTGATCAGCGCCCGGCAATTCCAGCCAGACCCCGCCGCCGCCCCAGTCGTAGTAGCAGCGCCCCGAAAGCTCTCCGGCCAGGCGCGCCCCGACCGCCGCGCCGAGGCTCGGCGCAACCGACAACTTCCAGACCACCGTATCGGCGTCTCCTGCAAACCACGCTGCGTCACCGACCTGCTTCCAGATCGCGATCGAAGCCTCGCGGTCGAGCAAGACCTGAGGGCCGGCGCTTTCCAGCGCCTGCGCCAGATGTCCAACCCGCGCCGCCACGGATGGCCGCACCCCCTCAAGCCTCAGCAGGGTCACGGCCGCCTGGCCGAACACACCCGCCATCGCTGAGACCCCGGCAATGTCGGCCGGCAGGTGCGCGGCGCTCGACACCTGCGCCGAACTGCCCAGCGCCTGGGACATGACCTTAATCGCCGCATCATCGCCCAGACCCAGCACCGCTAGGGTGGCCGTGTCAGATGCGGCCGGCAGCACCTTCACCGTCAGTTCGGTGGCGGCGCACAGCGTGCCGAAACTGCCGGCGATCAGCTTGGGCAGGTCAAAGCCGGTGACGTTCTTCACCACCCGGCCGCCGGCCGCGAAGGACTCGCCAAAGCCGTTGACGCCCTTGACCCCGAGGCAATGGTCGCGAGGCCCGCCGGCGGTCAGGCGGCGCGGCCCGCCCCGGCCGGTCATGATCGCCCCGCCAAGAGTGCCCCGCCCGGCCAGCAATCCCCACAGCGGGCCGAAATCCGGGGGCTCGAAGGCCAGTTGCTGGCCACGCTCGGCGAGCATGGCCTCAATCTCCGCCATCGGTGTGCCGGGCGCGGCCGCCAGGATCAGCTCTTCCGGCTGATAGGTGACGACGCCGCTCACCCCTGACAGGTCGAGGACCACATCGGCCTCGACCGGCCGGCCGAACGCCCGGCGCGAACCGCCGCCGATCAGTTCCAAGGTTTTGCGGTCCGACAGGGCGTCGGCCACGGCGCTCGCGACTTCGGCCGCGTCGAAAGGCTGCCACGTCACGCTCAAAACCGATCGAGTTCAGGAAAGCGGACCTTGCCGCCGTGGATATGGACGCGGCCAAGCTCGGCGCAGCGGCAGAGCTTGGGGAACACCTTGCCAGGATTGAGCAGGCCATCGTCATCGAAGGCGCACTTCAGCCGCTGCTGCTGGTCCAGGTCGGCCGGTCCGAACTGCACCTCCATCAGGTCCCGCTTCTCGACGCCCACCCCATGCTCGCCGGTCAGCACGCCGCCGACCTCGACGCACAGGGTCAGGATCGCCGCGCCCAGCTCCTCGGCCCGGTGCAGTTCACCCGGCTTGTCGGCGTCATAGAGGATCAGCGGGTGCAGGTTGCCGTCGCCGGCATGGAAGACATTGGCGATCCGCAGGCCGCATTCTTCGGCCAGCTCATTCATCCGCCGCAGCACCTTGGGCAGGGTCGCGCGCGGGATGGTGCCGTCCATGCAGTAATAGTCCGGCGAGATCCGCCCCACCGCCGGGAACGCCGCCTTGCGCCCAGCCCAGAAGCCCTTGCGCTCATCCTCGTTCATCGAGACCCGCAGATAGGTCGCGCCGCAGCCCTCGCCGATGTCGCGCACCACCTCGATCAGGTGATCGACCTCGGCCGGCGGGCCGTCTAGTTCGATGATCAGCAGAGCCTCCACGTCCAGTGGATAGCCGACCTTGACGAAGGCCTCGGCGGCTTGGATCGCCAGGCGGTCCATCATCTCCATGCCGGCCGGGATGATCCCGGCGGCGATCACCGCCGCCACGCAGGCGCCGGCGGCCTCGACCTCAGCAAAACCCATCAGCAGGGCGCGCTGAGTCTCCGGCGCCTGCAGAATGCGAACCGTCACCTCGGTCACCACGCCCAGCAGGCCTTCGGATCCGCAGACCACGCCCAGCAGATCCAGCGCCGCCGGATCGAGGTGCTTTCCGCCCAGCCGCATCACCGTCCCGTCGATCAGCACAAGCTGGACGCCCAGCAGGTTGTTGGTGGTCATGCCGTACTTCAGGCAATGCACCCCGCCCGCGTTCTCCGCGACGTTGCCGCCGATCGAGCAGGCGATCTGACTGGAGGGATCTGGGGCGTAGTAGAAGCCCTCGCCCATCACCGCATGGGTCACGGCCAGGTTGGTCACGCCCGGCTGGACCACCGCGCAGCGGTTCTCGTAGTCGACATCGAGGATGCGATTGAACTTCCCCAGGCCGAGGATAATCCCGTCGGCCAGGGGCAGCGCCCCGCCCGACAGCGAGGTGCCGGACCCGCGCGGCACGACCTTCAGCCCCTCGCGATGGCAATAGGCCAACACCGCGCTGACCTGATCGACCGTATCGGGCAGCACCACGATCATCGGGCGCTGGCGATAGGCGGTCAGGCCATCGCACTCATAGGCGGCAAGCTGAGCATCCTCGCTGATGACCCCCTCGCCAGGCACGATCGCGCGCAGGGCCGAGACGAACTCAGCCCGCCGGGCGAGCAGCCCAGGATCAGGAGTGGGCATCAACATTTGTGTGCGGCCTCGTCTTTGGCTTCGACATAACGCGCTCGCCGGGCGAAGGCCACGCCGCTAGCAGGCCGCGCCCTCAATCACCGTACTGATGTGGTTTCCCAGCAGCCGGACGTCTTGCTTAGTGACGCTGTCGCCAGCCACTCGAGGGCCGCCATGACGAGCCAGGGTAACTCGCCAATCACACCGCCGGGCCGCGTATGGCTCCGCGGCGTATCGGGACGGCATGGCGAAGGGTCTATCTGCGACTATCGCCGGGCGCAGGATGGGCACATCATTCACCCGTGCTTCATTCGGGAACTGCCAGGGTTCCCGCATATCCCGGAGGAACCCTGTGTCCCACACGTCATCTCGTCACCTGCTCGCCCTCAGCGCCCTGGTCGCGGGAGCCTGCGCCGGTTCGGCGGCCCTGGCCGCGCCCACCCAAGGCGAAACGCTGTTCCAGCAACGCTGCGCGACTTGTCACACCATCGCTCCTGGCGCGGCGAAGATGGGGCCTGCGCTGAAGGGCATCGTAGGTTCCAAGGCAGCGGCCGTGCCCGGTTACGCCTTCAGCCCGGCGCTGAAAGCCTCGGGCCTGACCTGGACCACCGCCAACCTGGACAAGTACCTGGCCAAGCCGACGACCGTCGTGCCCGGCACCAAGATGATGGTCGGCGTGCCGGACGCGGCTCAGCGCGCCGCGATCATCAGCTATCTTTCGACACAGGCAAAATAGACGGGGAAGCAGCATGAGCACCGCCGAAGTGCTGGGCCAGGGCCGCTCCCGCGGCATGGCCTCCACGCCCAGGTACAGCGCGGCGGAGACGGCGGCGCCGGACTATCATGCGCTCGGCACATTCGTTGAAACCTGGACGTTTCTGGAGCTGTTCCTCGAGCGCTGCGCCGGGCTCGTCGGCGGCGTCAGCGGCCAAGACAGCCTGGCGGCCAGGCTCGAGGCCTTGGACGCGGCGGCGCGCGTAGCTCCAATGCTGAAGGACTTCTCAAACGAAATCTCGGTGCTGACGGCGGATGTCCGGACCCTGGCTGACATGCGTCAAGCCGTGCTGCAAAGCCTCGCCCAGGCGAGCCTGGAGCGGCTGGGAATGGGCCTGTTCGCGATCCCGAACGCGGCGCGCACACCGAAAGCCGTGGCGCTCCGGCAGCAACCGTCGATCGACACCCTGCATTTGAAGACCTGCGACCTCGTGCGCCGCACGCTGTTGCTGCTGAACGCCCTGGAAACCCGGATCGCCAGCTGAGCGCCTAGGCCAGCGCCTGCGCCATTCGCGCCGCCAGCTTGCGCGCAACCTCGGTCTTGGCGACCCGGTCCCAGCGCTCGATTCCCTGGCCGCTCACAATTGCCACCGCGTTATCATCGCCGCCCATGGTTCCGGCGATGCTGACGTCGTTGGCGACGATCCAGTCACAACCCTTCCGGGCGAGCTTGGCCTGGGCGTAGGTCTCGACGTCATTGGTCTCGGCCGCGAAGCCGACCACCAGCTTCGGCCGCCGGGCGCCTGCCTGCGACAGCGTCGCCAAGATGTCAGGATTTTCGACCAGGCTGATGGTCGGTGGACCATCGGCGCCCTTCTTCATCTTGGTCCCGGCTGCAGTCTCAGGCCGCCAATCGGACACCGCCGCCACGCAGACGGCGATATCGGCCGGCAGCGCCGCCTCGCACGCCGCCAACATCTGGCGCGCGGTCTCCACGTCCACCCGGGTCACCCCGACCGGGGTCGGGACTGAAACCGGCCCCGCGACCAGGGTCACCTCGGCGCCCAGATCCGCCAGGGCCTTGGCGATGGCGAACCCTTGCTTGCCGCTGGAGCGGTTGGTCAGCAGGCGCACGGGATCGATGGGCTCGGCGGTTGGTCCCGCCGTGACAATGGCGCGCTTGCCCGCCAGCGGCCGCGCCGCCGGCCCGGCCAAGGCGGCCATGATCGCCTCGAAAATCACCGCCGGCTCGGCCATCCGGCCGAACCCGAACTCGCCGCAAGCCATGGCGCCCTCGTCAGGGCCGACGAACAGCACCCCGTCGCCCTTCAGGGTCGCCAGGTTGCGACGGGTGGCGGCATGCTCCCACATGCGCACGTTCATGGCCGGCGCCATCAGCACCGGCTTGTCGGTGGCGAGCAAGGTGGTGGAGGCCAGGTCGTTGGCGTGGCCGTTCGCGGCCTTGGCCATCAGGTCAGCGGTGGCTGGGACCACCACCACGAGGTCGGCCGAGCGCGACAGCTCGATGTGGCCCATCTCCGCCTCGTCGGTCAGGGAGAACAGCTCGGAATAGACCTTGTCCTCGCTGAGCGCGGCCAGCGACAGCGGGGTCACGAACTGGGCGCCCGCCTGGGTGAGGATAGGCCGCACGCCGACGCCCGCCTTGCGCAGCAGCCGCGTAAGCTCCAGAGCCTTGTAGGCGGCGATCCCGCCCCCGACGATCAGCAGAATCCGCTTTTCCGACAAGGCCTCAAGCCCTCCTGTGAAGGTCTGTAGGTCTAGGACAAACAGGGCCGCTGGACAAACCTCACAATCTGTTCTTAATTTGTTCCCACAACCTGGCCGGGCGAGGGAGGAACAGCGTGGCTAAGCACAAGATAGCGTTGAGTATGGGGCTGGCCTTGATCCTGGTCGCCGCCTGCGAACGACCCTCTGCGGTCGCTCAGAAAGATGAGGCGAACGCTCCGACCGAACGGCGCGAATTTGCTGGTACGCAGTCGCCGCGCTCCAACGACACGGCGCAGGAGCCCGTCCGCGAACTTGATGGGAAGCCGATTTGGTCGGCCAGCCGCCGCGGTTCGGCCGAGGAAAACGCCCAGCGCGCCTTTGATCGCAATGGCGAGGCGTTCGGCGCCAAGAACCTGGATGACTTCGTCCGCAAGGCTCACGCCTTCGTGGAAAGTCCGCCGCCGGGGACCCAGCGCGCCACCCGGCCCAATGGCGACACCCTTCTCTATGATCCCAAGGGCAACGTCTTTGCGGTGGTCACCAAGGCGGGATCGCCACGCACCATGTTCAAGCCCGACGACGGCCCGGCCTATTGGGAAGAGCAGAAGGCGAGCATGGCTCGGCGCCAGGCTTCGCGTTCAGACAGCGCGCGGGCCGAGTGACCCGCCACGTCATCCGGGCGGGCGATATCGACTGGGAGCGGGCGCCGCCCGGCCGCCACCCGTTCAATCGTGCCTCTGAAATGCGCATGGTCCGGCTGGGCGATATGAGCGGCCTGAAGCGGCTGGGCGCAAACCTGATCCGCATCCCGCCGGGCAAGGAGAGCTTCATCCCCCACGCGCACTTGGTGGAGGAGGAGCTGGTGTTCGTGATCGAAGGCTCTGGCGCGGTGATCCTGGACGGCGTCAGCCATCCCATTGGCCCCGGAGACTATGTGGGGTTCCCGACGGATGACGTGGTCCACAGCATCGTCAACAGCGGCGAAGTCGATCTCGTCTATCTGACGGTCGGAGAACGCGCCCGCGTCGAGGTGGCCGCCATGCCGACCATCGGCAAGACCATCGTCTTCCACGACAACCGCATGACGAGGCTGGACCACGCCGGCATGGACGAACTCACCGCCGAAGAATGGGGCGCGAAGATGCGGCTAGCGTCTGGAGACTAGGCGTGGGCGGGATCTACATCCTCGCGAGCGCGCCCTACGGCACGCTCTATATCGGCGTGACGAACCATTTCGCACGGCGCGCTTTCGAGCACCGAGAGGGCGTGGGGAGTGAGTTCTGCAAACGATATGGTGTTCACCGGCTGGTTCGGATGGAGCCGTTCGAGGACATGGCGCTCGCTATCCGGCGCGAGAAGCGGCTGAAAAAGTGGCCGCGGCAGTGGAAGATCAACTTGATCGAGAGCGACAATCCGACGTGGGATGATCTCTACAACCGGCTGAACTGCTGAAGCTCACCTCCCAACGCTCGTCATCCTCCGGTCGTCTGCAAGACGATCCGGGGGACCCAAGCTGAGGTGCAGGACAGGTTAGCCCGCTTGGGTCTCCCGGATCAGCCTGCGGCTGACCGGAGGATGACGAGCGTGGGGCTAAAACACCCAGGCCGCCAGCAGGAAGGCCAGGCCCGACACAGCCGCGCCGATGGCGAACCAGGCGAAGGGCGAGCCCTTGTCCTGCGCGACCACGGCCACCGCCGGCAGCGGAGGGTTCTCCACCAGGCGCGCGAGATTGCGCAGCGCCTCCAGACCTTCCTCGGCGAAGCGCTTGGCGCGGGCGGCGGGGCCGAGTTCGCGCAGCATCCAGCGGCGCACCACCGGATCGGCGGCCCGCCAGATGTCATGCTCGGGATCGATGCGGCGCGCGACGCCCTCAACGGTCATCATGGTCTTCTGCAGCAGCACCAGCTGCGGCTGCAGGCGCATGTCGAACAGGGCGGTGATCTCGAACAGCTGGGTCAGCACCCGGCTCATTGAGACATCGCTGGCCGCGCGGCCGAACACTGGCTCGCCGACCGCGCGCAGGGCCTGGGCGAAGGCCGAGACCGAATGGGTGCGCGGCACGTAGCCGGCGTCGAAGTGGGTCTGAGCGACCTTTTCGTAGTCGCGCTCCAGGAACCCCCAGAGAATTTCCGCCAGATAGCGCCGCTCGGCCGGAGCCAATCGGCCGATGATCCCGAAATCGACCGCGGTCACCTGGGCCGGAGCGGCCACGAACAGGTTCCCCTCGTGCAGGTCGGCATGGAAAACGCCGTGGTCCAGGGCCTGGGCCAGGAAGGCGCGGATCAGGTTGTCGGCCAGGCCCGGGCGATCCAGGCCCGGCAGTTCGAGCGCGGCGGCCTCCGACAGCGGCGTGCCCGCAGCCCATTCCTGGGTCAGGACCCGCTTGCCGACCCCGTCCCACACCACCTTGGGTGCCGACATGTAGCCGTCCTTGGCCATCACCTCGGCCAGTTCGTCGCCGCCAGCCGCCTCCAGCCGGAAGTCGAGCTCAAGCTCAGTCGCCCGGATGACCGTGTCGGCCAAGGCGCGCGGCTCCAACCGCCGCGCGGCGACCGACCAGCGCTCGGCGATCCGCGCCGCTAGGTTCAGCACCTCAGCGTCCTGCGCCACCCGGCGCTCAATGCCGGGACGCAGCACTTTCACCGCCACCCGGCGGCCGTCGATCAGGGTCGCGTCATGGGCCTGGGCCAGCGAGGCCGCCGCCACCGGCTCGCCGAACCGCGAGAACAGCGCCTCTACAGGGCGGCCCAGCGTCGCCTCGACCTCACGCCGCGCCACGTCAGTCGGGAAAGGCTCGAGCTTGTCCTTCAGCCGCGACAGGTCTTCGGCGAACGGAGCCCCAAAGATGTCCGCGCGGGTCGAGAGCAATTGGCCAAGCTTGATCGCCACCGGCCCCAGCTTCTCCAACGACCGCGCCAGCCGCTCGCCCGGCCTGCCGTCGCGAGCCTGGCGTCCGGCGAAGACCTGCAGGCTCTTGGACAGGGCGCTGAGGCTGGGCGGATAGAGAGCGTCCAGTTCCCGCGGCAACAAGGCGTCATTGCGCGCCAGCGACCACGCCGCCGCTGTCAGCCGACCGAACGCCGCAACACTTCCCATTGAACTAGATCGCCCAGCCGTGGTGCATGGCCGCCACGCCGCCGGTGAAATTGGTGTAGCCGGCGCGGCTGAAGCCCGCCTTCTCGATCATGTCCACGAAGGTCCGCTGGTCCGGGAACCGGCGGATGCTCTCGACCAGGTACTGGTAGCTGTCGCGATCCTTCAGCACGACCTGGCCGATGGCCGGGATCACCTTGAAGGAATAGGCGTCATAGGCTTTGCGCAACGCCTGCGCCGGCGGCTGTGAGAATTCGAGGCACAGGAAACGGCCGCCCGGCTTCAACACGCGGCGCGCCTCGCGCAGGGCGGCCGAGACGTCGGTGACGTTGCGGATGCCGAACGAGATCACATAGGCGTTGGCGCAGGCGTCGGGCAGCGGCAGGTTCTGGGCGTCACCGACGGTCCAGGTAATCTCCGGCTCGCCGCCCTTTTGGCGACCAGCGGCGATCATCTCGGCGTTGTAGTCGATGACCATCACTGAGGCGTCCGGGCCGCCGCGACGCTCCTGGGCGCTGCGAGCCATCTTGGCGAAGCGCCGCGCCATATCGCCGGTGCCGCCGGCGCAATCGATGATGACTTCGCCGGGTTGAGGATTGAGCCGCGCGGCGACCGCGTCCTTCCACAGCCGGTGGACGCCCCCGCTCATCAGATCGTTCATCAGGTCGTAGCGGCTGGCGACGCGGTCGAAGACCCCGCGCACCAGGCCGGGCTTTTCAGCCGGATCGACGTCGCGGAATCCGAAGGTGGCGGCAGGTCCTGTCATGAGGAGGGTATTAGCTCGCGCACGCGAGACGCGCCAGCCGGGGCGCGGGTTGTCGTTCGGGTCCTGGCATGCCACTTCCACTCCATGCCCGAACTTCCCGAGGTCGAAACGGTCCGGCGCGGCCTGCAGCCGGTTCTCGAAGGCCAGCGCCTGTCTCGCGTTGAGGCCCGCCGCGCCGATCTGCGCTTCCCCTTCCCGGACGGCTTCGTTCAGCGCCTGACCGGCGCGACGATCGAGCGGCTGGAGCGGCGGGCGAAATATCTGATGGCGGTGCTCGACCGGGGCGAGACACTGGTCATGCATTTGGGGATGAGCGGCCGCTTCGAGATCGCCAATTCCAAGAAAGAGGGGCCAGGGGGCTCCAGCCGACCCGGCGAGTTTCACTACGCCCCCGATCCCGATCCCAAGCACGCCCATGTGGTCTTCGAAACCGACAGCGGCGGGCGGGTCACCTATTACGACCCCCGACGCTTCGGCTACATGGCGCTGATCGAGACCGAGACCCTGGCCGAACACCCCTGGTTCGCGGGCCTCGGACCCGAGCCGCTGTCGGACGCTTTCGACGCCAAGCGACTGATCGACGCCTTCGCCGGCCGCAAGCAAGGCCCAAAGACCCTGCTGCTCGACCAGCGCGTGGTCGCCGGTCTGGGCAATATATATGTGTGCGAGGCGCTCAACCGGGCGCGGATCTCTCCATTCAAGCCCGCCGGAACGCTTAAGCCGGCCCAGATCAAGCCGCTGGTCGGCATCATCCGCGACGTGCTGGACGAGGCGATCGAAGCCGGCGGCTCGACTTTGCGCGACTACGCCGCCGCCGATGGTGCGCTGGGCTATTTCCAGCACCGGTTCCGCGCCTATGACCGCGAGGGCGAGCCGTGCCTGAACGACGGCTGCAAGGGCGTGATCTGCCGAGAGGTCCAAGCCGGCCGGTCGACCTTCTTTTGCTCCGTCTGCCAGAAGTGACCCCCATGTTGAAACGCGTTCTGGCGGCGACCCTCGCCGGCCTGGTGCTCGCAGGCTGCGCCCAGGGAGAGGCGCAGGCGCGCCCGCCGGTCTGGACCGTGCGCGACGCCGACTCCGAGATCCTGATCTTCGGTTCGGTCCACGTTTTGCCCCCTGGGCTCGACTGGCGGCCCAAGGCCCTGGACGCCGCCCTGGCCAAGGCCGACGACCTCTGGTTCGAACTGCCGATCGACCCGGTTTCCGAGGCGCGGGTAGGGCAACTGGCCGCAAGCATGGGCCGGCTGCCGGAAGGCCAATCCCTGTCCAAGCTGCTGTCGCCGGAAGGCGCCAAGCGCCTGGAAGCCGCCGCCGAGAGCCTCGGCGTCAGCATGGCCGTGCTCGACCGCTTCGAGCCCTGGTTCGCTGAAGTCATCCTGGCCAGCGCCGAGTTCGTGAAGGCCGGGGCCGACGCCAATTCCGGGGTCGAAAAGTCGATCGCCGCTACGGCCCCGCTTACCGCCAAGCGGCGGGCCTTCGAAACGCCCGAGGAGCAGATCGCGATCTTCGACTCCGCCCCCCGCGCCCAGCAGATCGCCTCGCTGGAAGAGTCCCTACGCGAACTGAACTCCAACCCGAACGCCTATGACGAACTGATCGGCCATTGGCTGAAGGGCGACCTGAAGGCGCTGGACGAGGACGCCCTCGGCCCGCTGCGCAAGGCGGCGCCGGGCCTCTACGCCCGGCTGGTCACCGAGCGGAACGAACGCTGGATCGCCGAACTGAAGACCCGAATGGACGGCTCAGGCTCCACCGTCGTCGTGGTCGGGGTCGGCCACCTGGTCGGCGAGGACGGCCTTCCGGCCCGGCTCCGCGCGCTTGGCTATTCGGTCGAGGGGCCTTAAGCCCGATCGACCAATTCCGACGGAGACGGCCATGAGCTACCAGACCCTGATCGTCGAGACGACAGACGGCGTGACCCTGATCCGCCTGAACCGGCCAGAGGCGCTGAATGCGCTGAACAGCCAGCTTCTGGGCGAGCTTTCCGCCGCGCTCGACGTGGCCGAGGCCGATACGGCCGTGGGCTGCGTGGTGCTGACCGGGTCGGATCGCGCCTTCGCCGCCGGCGCCGACATCAAGGAGATGTCGACCAAGACCTACGCCCAGATGTTCAGCGAGGACTTCTTCGGAGCCAGCGCCCGGCGGATCGAGCAGTTCCGCAAGCCGATCATCGCGGCGGTGTCCGGCTACGCGCTGGGCGGCGGCTGCGAGCTGGCCATGCTGTGCGACTTCATCATCGCCGCCGAGAACGCCAAGTTCGGCCAGCCTGAAATCAATCTGGGCGTCGCGCCCGGCATCGGCGGCACCCAGCGCCTGACCCGCTTCGTCGGCAAGTCCAAGGCCATGGAGATGATCCTGACCGGCCGGATGATGGACTCCGCCGAGGCCGAGCGTTCGGGCCTGGTGTCGCGGGTGGTGGCCGGCGACAAGCTGATCGAAGAGGCCATGGCCGCGGCGACCAAGATCGCCGGCCAATCTCCCCTGGCCGTCAAGATGAATAAGGAACTGGTCGAGGCCGCCTACGAGACCACCCTGGCCACCGGCGTGGCCCTGGAGCGCCGCCTGTTCCATTCGCTGTTCGCGTTCGATGACCAAAAGGAGGGCATGGCCGCCTTCATCGAAAAGCGCAAACCCGACTTCAAGGGATCCTGACCCTTGTTCGTGACCCACCCCGCACGGCCCGACTTCAGCCTTGTGGATTAAACTCGTCGGGGGCGCATTGACCCGGGGACCTGCGTCCCGTATATCCGCGCCTCCGATTTACCCGCCCGGGCGAAGGTCCGGGCGCGACCCGTTTTGAGAGCTGACACATGGCCAATACGCCCGGCGCCAAGAAGGCGGTCCGCAAGATCGCCCGCCGCACCGAAGTGAACAAAGCCCGCCGTTCGCGCGTGCGCACCTATCTGCGCAAGTTCGAAGAGGCCCTGGCCGCCGGCGATCCCGCCGTCGCCAAGACCGCGTTCGTTGAAGCTCAGAGCGAGCTGATGCGCGCTGTGACCAAGGGCGTCGTCCACAAGAACACGGGTTCACGCAAGGTGTCCCGCCTGGCCGCGCAGCTGAAGAAGATGGCTGCCGCCTAAGTTGCTGGTCGGGCCGAGAGCTCGACCATTAACCACAGAACTAACAAGACTTTTTGACGCACCCGCGGGTTGAAAGACCCGCGGGCGTTTCTTTTTGCGCTGCATCTAAATGTTCGCGCGTGCGGTGATTCCAGTCAGTTAACGGAACGTTGAAATTCGGATTCCCTTGCCCTGCGGGCACTGGTTTTGAGTCAACGGAAATATCCGCTGGAGCCGCGAAGAATCACCGTTGACCCCCTAGTCGCTCTGACTAGGGTGACAAGTCTCAAGACGTCCTTCCATCTGATCTCGGATGAAAAAAGGCGGCGGCGGGGGCTATGCGCTCGCCGGGTAAGGCTTTGTGTTTGCTTAACAAAGTTGTTCCGCTGCGGGGGCGCTGACGGATGACAATAAGAGAGGTTCGAATGATGGCCACTGGGGGCTTTGCGGGTTCTGTTGCCGAGACACCGGCCGTCGCTGTCTGGACCAAAACCTGCGTCGCGCTGAAGCGCGAGCTCGGTGAGGCCACCTTTGGGTCGTGGCTGGGGCAGGCTGCTCTGCGGGAACGCGGCGAGGAACTGTGCCTGGTCGCGGCCACCGGCGTGGCGCGTGACTGGATCCGTCGCCATGCTTGGCGCCGGATCGGCGAACTCTGGGCCCAGAACGACCCGATGGGTCGCAATCTGGACCTGAAGTCGCGAATGGAATTTGACGCTCAGGGACCGGCTCCGGCCGGCTATGCGGACGCTGTGGCCACCGCCGCGGCTGCACCGGCCCAGGCTGAAGTGATCGAGATCGAGGTTCCGGTCGAGGTGTCGGCTCCCGCCGCCCGCGCGGGTCGCCAGCAAGGTCTCCAGGACCGCTTCTCGTTCGAGACCTTCGTATCGGGTCCGGGCAACGAGTTCGCCTTCGCCGTGGCCCGCCGGGTCGCGGCCTGGTCGGACGGTCACTTCAACCCGGTGATCTTCCACGGCCCCTACGGCTTCGGGAAGACCCACCTACTCAACGCGCTCGCCTGGGAGGCCATGCAGACGGCCCCGACCAAGCGAGTGGTCTACATCACCGCCGAGCGCTTCACCTCGACCTTCGTCAAGGCGGTCCAGGATCGCCAGACCGCGGCGTTCAAGGATGAGCTACGCAACGCCGACCTGCTGCTGATCGACGACGTCCAGTTCGTCGCCGGCAAGTCGTCCACCCAAGAGGAACTGTTCCATACCCTGCTCGCTCTCGTCGAGGACGGCCGCCGCGTGGTGATGACCGCCGACCGCTCCCCCTCCGAACTCACTGAAATGGACGCGCGCCTGCGCTCGCACCTGCAGTCCGGCCTGGTCTGCGGCATTGAGCCGGCTGACCGCACCCTTCGCCTTGGCATCCTTGAGCGCAAGCTCGCCACCCTGGCCGGCCAGGGCAAGTTCGTGCCCTCGGCCCAGGCTGACGTGCTGCAATTCCTCGCCGACCGCTTCACCGACAGCGTGCGTGAACTGGAAGGCGCCTTGAACACCCTTGTGGCCCGCGTCGGCGGTGACATTTCGCGTATGACCCTTGACGAAGCCCAGGCCATCCTGCGGCCCAACCTGGCCTGCAACGAGCGCCGGGTGACCGTCGATCAGATCCAGAAGACCGTGGCCGAGCACTATCAACTCAAGCAGGCCGACCTGATCTCCGAACGCCGCGCGCGGGTCGTGGCGCGTCCGCGCCAGGTTGCGATGTGGCTGGCCAAGCAGATCACCACTCGGTCCCTGCCCGACATCGGCCGCCGCTTTGGCGGGCGCGATCACACCACCGTCCTGCACGCCGTGCGCCGGATCGAAGGCCTGAAGGCCGAAGATCCGATGATCGCCCGAGACCTGGACGTCCTGCTGCGCAAATTGCGGGGGTAGGACGAGGCCGTAGAGCCTGGTTCTACGAAAGGGCCCGCCGGCGACGGCGGGCCCTTTCAATTCCGGGCGGCGCGTCTAGCGCTTCTTCAGCCCGCCCATGATGCCGCGCATGAGCTCGCGGGCGATGGTGCTGCCCGCCTGCCGCAGCAGCGACTTGGTGAACGCCTCGCCCATCGATTGGCGGTTCGAGGCCCGCGGCTTGGGCGCGGCTTTCGGGCGTGGGGCCGGAGCTGGGGCCGGACCGGGGTTCCACGGCGAGCCGGAAGCCGGCGCCTGCGCGGGCGCTTGAGCCGCCGCGGCGCGGGCCTGCAGCTTCTCGAAAGCGCTCTCGCGGTCCTGGGCGGTGTCGTAGAGACCCCGCACCGGGCTCTGCGCCATGATCGCGGTCCGCTCGGCGGCGGTGATCGGCCCCAGGCGTGAAACCGGCGGACGCACCAGGGTCTTCTGCACAACGGTCGGCGCCCCGCGCTCGTCCAGCACCGAAACCAGAGCCTCGCCGACGCCCAGCCCTTGGATGGCCTCGGCGGTGTCGAATTTCGGATTGGCGCGGAACGAGTTCGAGGCCGCCTTCAGGCCCTTCTGCTCGGTCGGGGTATAGGCCCGCAAGGCATGCTGGATGCGGTTGCCGAGCTGGCCCAGCACCGCCTCGGGAATATCGGCCGGGTTCTGGGTGACGAAATAGACCCCGACCCCCTTGGAGCGGATCAGGCGCACGACCTGCTCCACTTTTTCCAACAGCGGCTTTGGCGCATCGCGGAAGAGCAGGTGGGCTTCGTCGAAGAAGAAGGCAAGGCGCGGCTTGTCCGGATCGCCCACCTCGGGCAGCTCTTCGAACAGTTCGCTCATCAGCCAGAGCAGGAAGGTCGCATAGAGCCGCGGGCTGGCGATCAGCTTGTTGGCCGCCAGGATGTTCACATAGCCCCGGCCCGAGCCGTCGGTGCGCATCAGGTCGGAAAGCTGCAAGGCCGGCTCGCCAAACAGGCCTGCTCCGCCTTGGTCCTCCAGCACCAGCAGCTTGCGCTGGATGGTCGCCACCGTAGCCGGCGAGACATTGCCGTACTTGGCGCCCAGGGCCGATGCATTGTCGGAGGCGAAGGTCAGGGCCGCTTGCAGGTCCTTCAGGTCGAGCAGCAGCAGCCCCTCGTCGTCGGCGGCGCGGAACACCACCGTCAGCACGCCCTCCTGGACGTCGTTGAGCTCCAGCATCCGAGAGATCAGCAGCGGTCCCATTTCCGAGACCGTCGCGCGGATCGGATGCCCCTGCTCACCAAACAGGTCCCAGAACACCGTCGGCGCGGCGGCGGGATTGAGCGTCAGGTTCATTGATGCGGCGCGGGTCAGCATCTTCTCGTTCGGTGCGCCGATCGCGGCGATCCCGCTGAGATCGCCCTTCACATCGGCGGCGAACACCGGGACGCCAGCGTCTGAGAGGCCCTGGGCCAAAATCTGCAAAGTGACCGTCTTGCCGGTCCCGGTGGCCCCGGCCACGAGCCCGTGCCGGTTGGCGCGGTCGAGCCGCAAGAACTCGGATTGCTCCGAAAAGCCGATCAGGACGTCATCGGTCATGTGTCGCTCCGCAAACTAAATCGCCCGGCGAAGCTAGCCGCACGACGGCCTGGCTTCCACCGCTCTTCCCCGAACGACATATGATTGCCGAATATCGCCGCTCGAAGATCGCGTTACGCCGTTCTTTGGACATGACGCGGCATAAATGCTCCCAATCCGCGGCGAAGCGGGGTAGGGATGGCCAAAATTGACGTAGCCCTTCCTCGCGCTGACAGTCGCAGGGAACCGAGGCTGCAAGAAGAACCAATGTCCGTCCGTGCCACCGAGTCCAACACTACCCGCGTCTCACTCGTCATCCTGGCGGTGATCGCGACAGGCGCTGCCCTCTATTGGCTGCGCGGAATTCTCACGCCTCTGGCGCTAGCCGTCTTCCTGGCGGTCATGGTGGACGGGTTTGCGCGCGTCATCCGCATGCGTCTGCCCTGGGTCAGCGAGCGCGCCGCCCTGCCGCTGGCGATCGTGCTGTCGGTATTGCTGTTCGGCATCTCGACCTTCGTGATCGCAGAGAACGCCACCACCTTCGTCGGGCAACTCGTCGCCTATACGCCGCGGCTCAACGGCCTGATCGCCCAGGTCGCCGGCCTGCTCGACATCCCAGTGCCGCCGACGGTCAACGAGCTGTTCAACCAGCTCAACCCCGGGGCCTATCTGGCCGACGTGGCCAAGGGCCTGCAGGGCTTCGCAACAGACGCCTTCTTCATCCTGATCTATCTGGGCTTCATCATCGCCTCGCGGCGAGGATTCCAGCGCAAGGTGATGGGCCTCTTCCCTCACAGCGCCGAACGCCACGAGGCGATCCAGGCCTTCCGCCGCATCCGCGACGGGGTGGAGCGCTACCTGTGGGTCCAGACCGTCACCGGCCTGATCATCGCCGTCTCGTCCTGGATCGCGATGATGGTCATCGGCCTCGACAATGCGGTCTTCTGGGCCTTCCTGATCTTCATGGCCTCCTACATCCCGGTGATCGGGGGGGCGGTCGGGATCCTGGCGCCGCCGATCTTCGCCCTGATCCAGTTCCCCACCTTCTGGCCCGCGATCATCCTGCTGGCCGTGCTGCAAGCCATCCAGTTCGTGGTCGGCAACATCATCCTGCCGCGCATGCAGGGCGACAGCCTGAACATGGACCCGGTGGTGGTGCTGCTCAGCCTGGCGTTCTGGGGCGTGATCTGGGGCATGGCCGGCATGTTCCTGTCCACGCCGCTGACCGTCATGGCCATGGTGATCCTGGCTCAGTTCGACGGCACCCGCTGGCTGGCCGTGCTGCTCTCGGCCGACGGCGAACCCGAGAAGCTACGCGACCACAAACCCACCGGCTCGCCGGACGCAAAACCCGCAACCGAGCGGCGTACTTCCGCGTCACGCAAGCGTGAACCCAAAGTCTGAAAACCAGGGCCTTCAACTTGTTCGTTTCCTACCTATCTAGAGTTCGTTCGGGCATCACCCGAAACACAGGCGGCTCAGGCGT
>JAVBXP010000059.1 GCA_030824495.1 bacterium | reverse complement strand
GCGATCGAAACCCGCATATCCGATATCGGCGCACCTTGGCTTGAGGCCGTGCGTCACGCTCCGACCGCCGTCGCGGTCGCCGCCGAGCGCGGCGCCCTGACCGCCTTGGAAGGCTCTTGCAAGACCGCCATCGGCGCGCATGCGCGGCTGGCCAATGGCGGCCTGCATCTGATCGTCGAGGCGCTGTCGGCCGACGGCGTCCACCGCTTCCGGCGCGAGGGCTCGGCCGAACTGTCGACGGCCCAGGATCCCTTGGAGGCGGCCCGCGCGCTCGGCCTGTCGCTGGGCGCAGCGGTGCGTGAAGAAGGCGGCGATCTCATCGTGGTCCCGGATTGATCCGACCGGCGGATTGATTCTGCAGGCGTCCCCCTCCAGGGTTGTGGGAAAGATTGGTTTCTCCACCTGCGATGAATGGCGCTTGCCCCTTGAAGATCTGGATCACGCGCGCGCAGCCCGGAGCCGATGCGACGGCCGCGCGCGTCCATGCGCTTGGCCACGCAACCCTCGTCGCGCCGCTGCTGGCGGTGGAGATGCTGGACAACGCCGAGGTCGATCTGCGCGATGTTGGCGCCCTGGCCTTCACCAGCGCCAACGGATTGCGGGCGTTCACCCGGCTTAGCGCCGATCGCTCGCTGCGGGTCTTCGCGGTTGGGGCGGCGACGGCGCTTGCGGCTCGGCAGGCGGGTTTCAAGCAGGTGCTGTCGGCGGATGGCGACGTCGAAGCCCTGGCCCGGGGAATAGCATCGCGCCGCGCCGAGATCGCCGGCGTTGTCCTGCACCCCGGCGCGGCCGAGCTGGCCGGGGATCTGGCCGGCGCCTTGGAGCGCGCCAGGATCGAGGTGCGCGCCCTGACGCTCTACGACACGCTGCCGACGCGGCTTGAACCGTTTCAGGTCGAGGAACTGGCGCAGGTCGATATCGCGCTTGTCCATTCTGCCAAGGGCGCCCAGGCTTTGGCCGCGCTCGTGGCCGACCATCCCCAGCCCCATCTGCGTGTGCTCGGTCTTTCCAAGGCCGCGATTGAACCGTTGGCGAAGGTTCGCGTCGCCGAGCAAACCTTCGCGCCCTTCCCCCTCGAAGCGGCTCTGCTCAATCTGATAGACCGGTAGCCGATGAGCGATCCGATCGAGCTTTCCGCGCCCCGCGATCCCGGCTCCTATCGCCGAGCCCGCCCGGCGGGCTGGGCCGTGTGGGCGGTGATCGTATTCGGTCTGGCCTGTGTCGCCGGCGGCTATCTAGTCGCGCGGTTCGGACCCGAGCTTTACCCCAGCAAGCCTCGCGCCGGAGTGATGGACGCACCCGCGCCATCGTTCGCTCCTCTGGCGGCCCCTTTGGCCCCTTCGACGCGCCAGGAAGGCGGGGAGCCAAGTCTTTCGGCCGAGCCCGCCACCGGCGAGATGACCTCCCGCATGGATGCGTTGGAGGCGGACCGTTCGCGCGTGGCTGCGGCTGCCGCCTCGGCGCTGACGGCGGCGGCCCTGGTCGAGGCCTCGCAGACGTCGCGGCCGTTCGCGGGCGAGCTACAGGCGCTGGCGACGAGCGCGCCGTCCCTTGACCTGAGGTCGCTGGCCGCCGACGCCGAGCGTGGCGCGCCTAGCCGCATGGCCCTGGCGGTCAGCTTCCCGGACTACGCGGCTCGCGCCGCCTCCGCCGCCCGGGCGCCAGGCGACGGGGCCGGTGTTCTTGACCGGATCGGCTATGCCCTGTCGCGGGTCGTCACCCTGCGCCGGGTCGGAGATGTGCCAGGCCAGGGGCTGGACGCAGTGCTGGCCAAGGCCGAGCAGCAGGTCGAGGACGGCGACCTCACCACCGCGCTGGCGACACTTGAGGCGTTGCCGCCGGCCGGCAAGGACGCTCTTGGGCCATGGCGCGACCGGGCCGAGCGGCGCGCCCGGATCGACCGCAACATCGCGCAGGTCCGCGCCCAGGCCTTGAAGGACCTGACCGACTTGGCCCGGAGCGGCGGATGATCCGCGCGGCGATCATCGTCTTCCTGGTCGCAGCTCTCGCGACGGCGATGCTGGCAATCACTGGGGAGCCAGGCCACGCCAATGTCGTTTGGCTGGGCTGGCGGGCCGACATGACGGCCGCGGCCTTCGTGCTGATCACCCTATTCCTGGCTCTATCGGCGATGATCGCCTGGCGACTGCTGCTGTGGGCGGCCGAGGCACCGCGCCGCGCCTTCCGGGCGCGGGCTGAGGTGCGGCGTCGCCAGGCCAACGACGTGCTGACCCGCGGCTTCGTCGCCGCGGCCGCCGGCGATGGATCTGAGGCCCGCCGCCTGGCCCAGAAGGCGGCCGAACTTGCCGATGAGGCGCCTGGCCTGGTCCGGGTGCTGGCCGCCCAAGCCGCAGAGGCGGCGGGCGACGCCGTCGCCGCCCAGGCGGCCTATGGTGCAATGCTGGGCCTGCCCGACATGCGCCTGGCTGGCCACAAAGGACTGATGCAACTGGCGCTGGCCCAGGGTGATCGCGCCGGTGCGATTGCGCACGCCGAGCAGGCCTATGGCCTGGCCCGCACCGGCCGCTGGGCTTGGCGCGCCCTGTTGGAAGCCAAGCTCGAGGACCGCGACTGGAGCGGCGCGCGTGAGTTGGCCAAGGGCGCGCTTGATCGCAAGATCGTTTCGCCCATCGTCGCCGAGCGCGCTCGCGCCGCCTTGCTCGCGGCCTCTGCTGCTCAGCTTGAGGCCTCCGCCGATCCCAAGAGCCAGGCCCAGGCCCTCGAATTCGCAGTCGAGGCCGCCAAGCTGCAGCCGGGCTTCGCGCCTGGCGTCGTGATGGCCGCGCGTCTGCTGGGGGTATCCGGCAAGTTGGCGCGCGCGGCGCAGGTTCTGGAAGGCGCCTGGAAGGTCGCGCCCCATCCGGCCTTGTGGCTGGCCTATCGCGATCTGCGGACCAGTGAGACGCCCGCCAGCGAGCCGATCGCCTGCGCCAACTGGCCGAACTGAACCCCGGGGCTCGTGAGAGCCGCATCCTGCTGGTCGAGCAGGCCCTGATCGCTGGCGATGCGGCGCGAGCGCAGGCCGCGGCCAGGGCGCTGGAGCCTGAAGCCGTCACCGCCCGGATCGCCGGGCTGATGGCGCGGGTCGCGTTCGCGGCCGGCCAGCCGGACGAGGCGCGGGTCTGGTTGGCGCGCGGCGTCAAGGCCGAACGCGAGGCCGATTGGTCCGATCTCGACCCCGAAGGCCGAGCCTTCGCCTATGAAGCTGCCGATTGGGCGCGTTTGGTGACAAGTTTCGCTGAAACCGGCGAACTGATTCATCCGCGCCATGAGCGCCGCGAACGAACGCTGAGCGAATTGCCCGCCTTGCCGATTTCCTATGTAGATTCAGTGGCCTTTTTGGAGGCGCACGAGACCGATGGGGCGCCTTATCCCGTCGAGGAGGGGGTCTATGATGAGGACGAAACCCCGGTCCCGCCAGTCCCTCAGCCTGGTCAGCGACGACCTCAAGCAAGGCGGCGCTTGGCGAGCGGGCCGAGAGTCGCTAAGTAGGCCCTCCTTCGCGGGGCAAATCGCTCCACGAACGCGTACCAGGCCGCTTTAGCTCAGCTGGTAGAGCACCTCATTCGTAATGAGGGGGTCACAGGTTCGAGTCCTGTAAGCGGCACCATTTTCCACGAACGGATCGGCGACGCGGCGAGTAGAGCCCGTCCGGCCGTGTGGAAGACACCAGGAAATTCAGAGATATGTGGCCCAGCGCCCAGGCGCTTTGGGGCCGCAGGCGATGCGGGCGCGGCAGGGAAGCCTGCCGCGCCCTGTCGTCCTAGGTCGGCGCGGCGCCGGCCGGAGCCGTCGCGGCCGGGGCGGCCGGAGCAGCAGGCGCGGGAGCCGTGGCGGCGGGCGCGGCAGGCGCCGGCGCAGCCTTGGCGGCCGGAGCAGCCGGCTTGGCGGCGGCCTTAACGGGCTTGTACTTGTCGTTGTAGGTGATCTCGCCCTCGCCGGCCTTGCGGATGGCT
Organism: bacterium; assembly: GCA_030824495.1. Taxonomy (GTDB): domain Bacteria; phylum Pseudomonadota; class Alphaproteobacteria; order Caulobacterales; family Caulobacteraceae; genus Phenylobacterium. Next base: position 39,882 of record JAVBXP010000059.1, on the reverse strand, counting down.
TCGAGCTGCTTGGCCAGGGCTTCCTGGGTGCGGAGCGACTTCAGCCCCGCCATGGCGTAGTTGATGGCGCGGTCGCCGGTGAACGGCATCACCCGGTTGTCGCGGATCTGGTTCACAAACACCGCGTTGCCGCGCGGGAAGATGAAGATCTCATTCGGCGGCAGATTGGCCAGGGTCTTGGTCAGGTCTTCCGGGGCGTTCAGGGTGTCGAGCACCGTGGTGGTCCGCTGGAAGTCGAGGTTTTCACGCACCAGGACCGCTTCGATTTGCTCAAGGGTGGTCATCGGCTCGAACTCTTTCATGAGCTCAGGCTTGAACGAGCCGACCACGATCTGGTCGACGACCATGACGCGGCGGTTTGCAAACATGTTGGGATGCTCGGCGACGAACTTTTCGCCTTCGGCGCGGGTCGGCGCGACGACAGTGGAGGCGATCTTGCGCTGCATGGCGCCGACCAGCATGGCTTCCTTCGCCTGGAGTTCCTGCTGGGCGAAGATCGGCGTCTTGTCGAGTTTTTGGTCCTTCGACGCCTGGGCGACCAGTTTACGCGTGATGATCGATTCCAGGGCGGCCTGTTCGGCGGCCTTGCGCTCGGCAGGATTGGCCGGAGCCGCGCCTGCGAGTTCGCGATTGAGTTCGGTGACGGTGATCTCTTCACCATTCACCGTGGCGACCACCTGCCCCTTGGGGGCCTTGTCGCCGCCGATCATGCCGCAGCCGCTCAAGGCGATGCAGGCCAGCAGCGCCGCGCCATGAGTCCATTTCAGTTTCATCGGTTTCTCCCCCGAATGTCCTTGCGACGGGCGCCTTCCAGGCCGAGCGCCGCGCCAGCAACGGCGAACGCGTCAGCAACCAGGAAAGTCCGTTACTCTCTTTAACCTCGAAACTTCTTAAGCGCTCACGAACATCGATCCGCGACGAGGAGCGCCCGCCGCGCGACTAGACAGTCTCGCGAGATTGAATTCGTTTCCCTTTGGTGTTGCAAGTCAATCCCGGACAAGGGAAAACCGGCTTCACCCCGGCCGCGCCCGTGACGTGTCCACACGTCGGAGTCACAAGTCCTAGATCATGAGCGACGAACCTAAGCGACGTCCTATCCTGTCGCTGAAGAACCCACCGAAAGTCGTTCTGCCAGAGGGGCCTAAGAAGAAGCCTGCGCGCCCGCCTGCGCCGCCTGTCCCGCCGCCGGTCCAGCATGACTGGAAGTGCAAGCCCTGCGGCGCCGGGTTCTCGATCGAGGCGAGCCTCGCCGACGACGTCGTGATCCGCTGCCCGTCTTGCAACGCCAAGCTCGGCACGGTGGCGGATTTCCGCGCCGATCCGCCTCCGACCAAGCTCCGCGCGCGGCCGACCAAGCGCGCCTAGGCGCCGACGATCTCGCTCAGCACCGAACCGATTTCGTCATGCAGGACGATGTCGGCATGCGGATCCTGGTCCGTCGCTTCGCGATTGACGATCGCCAGCTTCGCTCCGTTCTGCTTGGCCATTAGCGGGAAACCGGCGGCCGGATAGACCACCAACGACGATCCGAGCACCAGGAAGAGGTCGCAAGCGAGCGTCGCGGCTTCGGCCCGCTTCATCGGTTCTTCCGGCATGCTCTGCCCGAAGGAAATGGTCGCTGATTTCACCAAGCCGCCGCAGGCGCGGCATACCGGGATCTGGCCGCGCTCAAGGAAACTCTCGCGGAACTCGTCGAACTCGTGACGAAGGCCGCAGGCGAGACAGCGCGCATAGTGGGCGTTGCCATGCAGTTCGATGATGTGATTGTCAGGGATGCCCGACTGTTGGTGCAGATTGTCGACGTTCTGGGTGATCACCGCGCTGGCCCTACCTTCGGCGACCAGGCGCGCGACGGCGGTATGGCCGTCGTTCGGCGCGGCCCCGGTCCAGCGGGCGGCGCCGGAAAAGACGCGTGACCAGGCCTCGCGGCGTCGGTCTTCGTCGCTGACGAATTCCTGGAAGTAGATCGGCTTCATCCGGCTCCAGACGCCGCCGGGACTGCGAAAGTCCGGCACGCCTGATTCCGTGGAAATACCAGCCCCGGTGAAGATCACGATGTTCCGCGCTGCGTCGATGGCGTTGGCCAATTGTCGGCGGCTCATGCGGCGCTACTCCTTCGTTGCGGACATCCAGATAGGGCGTCGCGCCATCAATCGCCAGTCATTCCTCCGTCGGTCAGTCTCCGTGATTAAGTATGGCTGCGGTTTGCGGGCAGGTATTGCCGAAATTTCAGGGAGATGCCGAGGTATATCGAAAGCCAATTATGTTTTTTTTTGCGACATCACGAGGCGAGCCTCTTGTGTGCGACAATTTGCCGGGCGCCGATTAACTGCGATTAACGAACCAGAAGCCCGGCGTGAGTGATCAACAATTGTTATTACTCTCGGGGCGTCGTTCATGAACTTCAACAATATGCGTATTTCGGCCAAGTTGATCTCGGCGTTCGCCTTGATCCTCGGGGTCTTCACGCTCTCCGCGGTAATGGTGTTCCTAAGCCTGAACACGATCGACTCCGCAGCCGACCAGAACAGCAACAGCAACCTGAACATCCAGGACGTCACCGCTGTTCTCGCCCATTCGGTGGAACAACAGAACGGCGCTCGCGGTTTCGCCGCCACCCAGAACGACGACTTCCTCAAGACCTATGCCGAAGACGGGGCCGCAGCCGACAAGACCCTCGAAGCCTTCTCGGGCCGCACGACGCGCCCGGAGCAGCGCGAGCGCGCGGCGCGGCTGAAGGCGGCTTTGATCGAGTGGCGGGCCAAGAACGAACAGATCATCGCCCTGGCTCGCGACCCCGCTACGCTGGAGCAGGCGCGGGCCATGATCGACGACGTGCGCCTGAGCGATGTTCGCAGCGTTCAGGGCGAGATCCTGACCGCGCAGCAGGCCCTCGTCGCCGAGCGTTCGGCCGGCCAACAGAAAGCCATTGGCGAGGCCAAGCTGACCTTGATCATCGGCAGCCTGATCGCCGTCGTGGCCGCCGCCGCCATGGCCTGGATCCTGTCTAAGGCTATCGCTGCCCCGGTCGGCGCGATGTCCCGCGTGATGGGGCGCCTGGCTTCCGGCGATAACACGGTCAATGTCCCGGCCATCGGCCGCAAGGACGAGATCGGCGAGATGGCGCAAGCGGTGCTGGCCTTCAAGGATGCGGCCATCGAAAAGCTCCGTCTGGAAGCCGAGGCGGCCGAGCACCGCGCCGCGGTGGAAGCCGAGCGTCAAGTCCGCGAGCAGGAGAAGGCGCGCGACGCCGAACAGGACGCCATCGCCATCGGCTCGCTGGCCGAGGGGCTGGGCAAGCTGGCTCGTGGCGACCTGACGTACCGCATCACGGCGGCCTTCGCCCCGAAGGCCGAGCAGCTGAAGACCGACTTCAACGCCGCCGTCTCTACCCTGCAGAGCACAATGTCGGTGATCACCGGCAATACGACCAACATGCGTTCCGGCGCGGGCGAGATCAGCCAGGCGGCCGACGACCTGTCGCGCCGCACCGAGCAGCAAGCCGCCAGCCTGGAAGAAACCGCTGCGGCGCTCGACCAGATCACCGCGACGGTCCGCAAGACCGCCGAGGGCGCCAACCACGCCCGCACCGTTGTGGAGACCGCGCGGTCGGACGCCGAGCAGAGCGCGGTGATCGTCAGCCGGGCCACCGCCGCCATGGGCGAGATCGAGGGCTCGTCCAAGCAGATCGGCCAGATCATCGGGGTGATCGACGAGATCGCCTTCCAGACCAATCTGCTGGCTCTGAACGCCGGCGTCGAAGCCGCCCGCGCGGGCGAAGCTGGTCGTGGCTTCGCGGTGGTCGCCTCCGAGGTTCGGGCCCTGGCCCAGCGTTCGGCGGAAGCGGCCAAGGAAATCAAGTCGCTGATCACCGCCTCGTCGGCGCAGGTCGGGCAGGGCGTCGATCTGGTCGCGCAGACCGGCAAGGCGCTGCAGCGGATCGCGACCCAGGTGGCCGAGATCAATGGCGCGGTCTCGGAGATCGCGGCCAGCGCCCAGGAACAGGCCGTCGGCCTGCATCAGGTCAACACCGCCGTTAATCAGATGGATCAGGTTACGCAGCAGAATGCGGCCATGGTCGAAGAGTCCACCGCCGCCAGTCACGCGCTCGCCAGCGAAGCCGTGGAGCTTGCCCGTCTGATGGGCCAGTTCACGATCGGCCAGGACAACGACCGCTCGACCGTTCGCAAGACCGCCGCGCCGCCTCGCGCGCCTCGGCCGTCGCCGACACGGGGTTACAGCTCAGGCGCCGCAACCGCGGCGAAATACGAGCCTGTCGGAGAAACCGACTCTTGGGAGGAGTTCTGATGGAAGTTTCCACTTCACGTATCCCGTCGCCGGGCGCCGAGCTGATCTCGGTCCGCATCGGTGATCAGGCCTACGCGATCGATATCATGGCGGTCCGCGAGATCCGGGGCTGGACGGCGGCGACGCCGTTGCCCCACGCCCCGCCGCACGTACTCGGGATGATGAACCTGCGCGGGGCGATCCTGCCGGTCATCGACCTGGGCGCCCGGCTTGGCCTTGGCCCGGCGTCGCCTAGCGCGTCGTCCGTGGTGGTCGTGGCCCAGATCGGCGAGGCCCAGATGGGCCTGGTCGTGGATGCGGTCTCCGACATCCTGACCGTCACCGAGGGGCTGATCCAGCCGCCGCCGGAAGTGGGCAGCCAGGAGTCGGCGGCCTATGTCGCCGGCGTGATGACTACGGACACCGGGATCGTGTCCCTGCTCTCCCTGGACCACATCCTGCCCGCCGATATCCAGGCGGCTGCCGCCTAGGGCGCGCCAGCCCTCCTGCGAGCACCAAGTCAGTCGTCAAGGAACCACGAGTATGTTGGCCCGTCTGTCTATCGCCTGGAAGCTGATGATCGCCGCAGGATGCGCGATCGGGGCGTTGCTGCTGTTGGCGGCGGCGCTGGTCGCCACCAACGCCAGCGGGATGGTGAGAGACCTTTCCAATGACAACGCCGAGGCCCTGGCCGGCAAGGCCGCCGCCCAGGTGGCGACCGATCTCGGCCAGATCCAGGGCATCGGCTCGGCCATGGCCTCAACGGTGGGCGCGGCATACGAGGCGGGCGTCCGCGACCGCGCCGTGCTGGCGCAGCTGCTCAAGCCGACGGCCTCGGCCTCGCCGATGATCCTCGGTGTCTGGTTCATGGCGGTTCCGGACGCGCTGGACAGCCAGGACGCGGCTCACATTGGCGACACCGCCGGTGGGTCCAACAAGCTCGGCCAATTCACGCCCTACTGGGTGAACAATGGCGGACAGGTCACGCTGGAGCCGTTGGACACAGGCACCGATTACGAGCAGCCTTTCTATCAAACCAGCTTCAAGAGCGGCAAAGCCGCCATCGTCGAGCCCTATCCCTATGAGGTCAGCGGCAAGACCGTCTCCATGACCTCGGTGACCTTCCCGGTCATGTCGGGCGGCAAGATGATCGGCGTTGCGGGCCTCGATCTGGCGCTGGACGACGTGTCGAGCCGCCTCGGCGCCCTGAAGCCCTTCGGCGATGGCCGAGTGATGCTGGTCTCGCCGGCCGCGAACTGGGTCTCCCACCCTGACGCGGCGCTTCGGATGAAGCCCTATGCCGACGCCGGCGCGAGCGAGGTGAAGAGCTCGCTTTCCAGCGGCCAGTCGGTCCTGCTGAGCGGCGTCGAACAGTCGATCGGCAAGGTGGAGCGTCTGGTCACGCCCGCCCCGCTGCCCGGCCTCAATTCCACCTGGGCGGTGATCATGGACGTGCCGACCAAGCACATCACCGGTCCAGCTCGCCAACTGGCCATCGGCCTGGCCGTCGGGGGCCTGGTGATCCTGGCCCTGGTCCTGGGAGCGCTGTTCATCGCCGTGGGCAAGCTGGTCCGCCAGCCCCTGGCTCAGATCACCACAGCGGTCGGCGAACTGTCGGCCGGGCGCTACGACAAGGCGGTGGGCGGGGCCGACAAGGGCGACGAAGTGGGCGAGATCGCCCGCGCCCTGGAAGGTTTCCGTCACGGTCTGGCTGAGAACCGCGCCCTGCGCGCGGGCCAGGAAGCCGCCAACCTGGCCGCCGAGACCGAGCGTCGCCGTGCCGAGGCTGAGCGGGCCGCTGTCGCCGAAGAGCAGGCGAGGGTCGTCAGCGCCCTGGCCCAGGGGCTGGAGCGCCTGGCCCACGGCGACCTTACCGCGCGCGTGGAAGGCCAGTTCGCGCCTGAGTACGAGGCCCTGAAGCACGACTTCAACATGGCCATGAGCCAACTTCAGAACACGATGGGCGTCGTGGTCGGCGCCACCTCCAACATGCGGTCCGGCGCTGATGAGATCAGCAAGGCGGCCGATGATCTCTCGCGTCGCACCGAGCAACAGGCGGCCAGCCTAGAAGAGACCGCCGCCGCGCTCGACCAGATCACCGCCACGGTCCGTAAGACCGCCGAGGGCGCGACCCATGCCCAGGGCGTGGTCCAGACCGCGCGCACCAACGCCGCCGAAAGCGCCGATGTCGTGCGTCACGCCACCGACGCCATGGGCGAGATCGAGACGTCGTCGAAGCAGATCGGCCAGATCATCGGGGTGATCGACGAGATCGCCTTCCAGACCAACCTCCTGGCGCTGAACGCTGGGGTCGAAGCCGCCCGCGCTGGCGAGGCCGGCCGTGGTTTCGCCGTCGTCGCCTCCGAGGTGCGGGCCCTGGCCCAGCGGTCGGCGGATGCGGCCAAGGAGATCAAGGCCCTGATCAACACCTCCTCGACCCAGGTCGGGCGCGGGGTGAACTTGGTGGCCGAAACCGGCAAGGCGCTGCAACTGATCGTCACCCAGGTGGCGGAGATCAACGGCATCGTCGCCGAAATCGCCGCCAGCGCCCAGGAGCAGGCCACCGGCCTGCACCAGGTCAATACGGCCGTGAACCAGATGGATCAGGTCACCCAGCAGAACGCCGCCATGGTCGAGGAATCGACCGCCGCCAGCCATGCCTTGGCCAGCGAAGCGACGGAGCTCGCCAGGCTGATCGGCCAGTTCAAGACCGGTGCGGCCGAGCCGGCGCAGCGCCCCGCTGAACGCCAACGCCCGGCCCAGCGTCAGGCCGTGGGCGGCAGTGGTCCGCGCCTGGTCGCCGAGCGCCAGGACAGCGGCTGGGAAGAGTTCTAGGGCCGTTCACCCCCTCAGTCGGCTGCGCCGACAGCTCCCCCAGCGGGGAGCATCGAGTGGGGAGCCAGATCCTCCCCCGCTGGGGGAGGTGGCTCGGTGCGAAGCGCCGAGACGGAGGGGGCTAGGCGCCTGAAGGCCGTGCGCCGAACGCGGCCTCCATGGCCGCCTCGTCCACGCCGTCGATCTCGATGATCTTCAGCCGCGCCGTCTCGCCCGAGACGATCCGCACAGCCGACTTGGGGCGCTTCAGCGTCTTGGCGATGAAGGTTGTCAGCGCCGCATTGGCCTGGCCGTCGGCGGGAGCCGCCGAGACCCTGACCTTCAGATAGGCTCGTCCTGCGGGGTCGAGCGCCCAGCCATCGACGCCGTCGCGACCGCCCTTGGGCGTCACCCGGACGGGCAGGCGCATGGCTCTAGGCGAACAGGCCGATCAAGCCGTTGGCGACGGCGGGCAGCAGGTACCGCTGGATGCCGGAGATCACCAGGATCGCCAGCACCGGGCTGATATCGACCCCGCCCAGGTTCGGCACGATCTTCTGGAAAGGGGCGAGGACCGGCCGGGTTACGGCGTCGAGGAAGCGGGCGACGTTGTAGACGAACTGGTTGCGCAGATTGATCACGTCGAAGGCCACCAGCCACGACAGGATGGCGCTGGCGATGAGCGCGAAGACCAGCAATCCGAGGATTGCGTTCACAATGTAGAACACGAAGCCGATCAGCGAGATCATTAGGAATTCCGAGGCGGAGGAGAGGTCCTGTATCGTCTGGCGGGGAGCGGCTGGCAAGTCGCGAGGCGGTCATGCAATGAGGCGGCTTGACAGGGTGGGGTCCAAGCCCCTAATTCCGCGCCTTCCTGGGGCCGTAGCTCAGTTGGTAGAGCGCCTCGTTCGCAATGAGGAGGTCAGCGGTTCGACTCCGCTCGGCTCCACCAGGAACCTTCCGCGCTTAAGCGAACGCGGATTTGTCTGACCCGGCGGGTTGGGCTATCTTTCAGCCAATTTTACAGGCTGGAGCTTACGCCTCGTGTTCATACTGTCTCTCGCCGCCACGCTGATGATGGCGGCTTCGAGCCCCTCGGCGCCCACGGCGACCGAAACAACGCCACCTGCCGCGGCAACTGCGGCGACACCCGTCGCCAAGTCCGACAAGGACCGGATGATCTGCAAGACCGAAGCCCTGGCCGGCAGTCGCGTGCCCAAGAAGGTTTGCGCGACCAAGTCCGAGTGGGACGCACGCCGGCAGGAAGACCGCGATCAACTGGAAAAGGCCCAGAAGGCCGCGAGCGCGCCCCGCGGCTTCTGACGACGGCGAGCTTGCGCCGCCGCCGTTGAGGCCAGCTAGATCTTCGTACCGGGGCTGTCTTCGGTAAGCACGCCGTCGAAGTGATCTTCGGCGGCCTCTACTTCCGGCTTGCTCGGATGCACGACGCCGTCGCGATGCTCGGGCGGGGCGTAGAGCGTGTAGAGTTTCAGCGACTTGTCGCCGGTGTTGATCACGTTGTGGCGGGCGCCCGCCGGGACGATGATGGCGTGGTCGCTCTTGATCTTGGTGCGGACGCCGTCGATCCAGACCTCGCCCTTGCCCTTTTCAACGCGGAAGAACTGGTCGTGCCCGGTGTGGACCTCCTCGCCGATTTCCTCGCCCGCCTTCAGCGACATCAGAACCAGTTGCAGGTTCTTGCCGGTGTACAGCACGCGGCGGAAGTCTTTGTTGCTTTCGGTCAGGTCCTCGATGTCGTCGACGAAGCCCTTCATGGCGATCCTCCATGGGTTGTGAGGGGACGAGCCTACGCTTTCGGCCTCACTTCCCCATGACTGAAGTCAAAATCGGCGTCGCTCTCAAGCGAACGTGAGGACCCCGACCCGACCTCTGCGACGCTAGTGCGCGTCGTCCCAGTTCGCGGCGGCGCGCGCCTCGACAACCAACGGCACGGAGAACGCCACGGCCGGTTCGGCGGCGCTCTCCATGACTTGCTTGGCCAGGGCGATGACGGCGTCGGCCTCGGCCTCGGGCGCTTCGAAGACCAGTTCGTCGTGCACCTGCAGCAGCATGCGCGCGCTCAGGCCCGCCTGCTGAAGCGCGCCGGGCATGCGGATCATGGCGCGTCGCATGACATCGGCCGCCGCGCCCTGGATCGGGGCGTTGATCGCCGCGCGATCGCCAAAGGCGCGCTCCGCCGCCGACTTGGACTTCACCGCCGGAATATTGACCTTGCGGCCGAAGACGGTCGTGACGAAGCCTTGGGCGCGGGCGGCTTGCTTGGTCCGGTCCATATAGGCGCGGATACCCGGGAAGCGCTCGAAGTAGGTCTTGATGTAGGCTCCGGCCTCGTCCTGCGGGATCGATAGCTGATTGGCGAGACCGAAGGCCGAGATGCCGTAGACGATGCCGAAATTGATCGCCTTGGCGCGGCGGCGGGTTTCGGAGGGCATGCCCTCGATTGGCACGCCGAACATTTCCGAGGCGGTGGCCGCGTGAATGTCGTGGCCTTCCAGGAAGGCCTTCTTGAGCTGCGGGATGTCGCCGACGTGGGCGAGGATGCGCAATTCGATCTGGCTGTAGTCGGCGCTGATCAACACATGTCCCGGCTCGGCGATGAAGGCCTTGCGGATCTTGCGGCCTTCTTCGGTCCGGATCGGGATGTTCTGCAGGTTCGGATCGTTGGAGGACAGCCGCCCGGTAGTCGTCGAAGCCAGCGCATAGGAGGTGTGGATGCGGTTGGTGCGAGGGGCGATCGCAGCGACCAGATTGTCGGTATAGGTGCCCTTCAGCTTGGACAGCTGGCGCCAGTCCAGGAGAACGCGCGGCAGCTCGTGGCCTTGGGCGGCGAGGTCTTCCAGCATCGAGGCGTCGGTGGAGGCGGCCCCGCTGGCGGTCATCCGGCCCGAGGCCAGTCCCATCTCCTGGAACAGCAACTCGCCGACCTGTTTCGGCGAACCGAGGTTGAAGGGCCGGCCCGCCAGCTTGTGAGCCTCGGCTTCAAGTTCGCCCATCCGGTTGGAGAAGTCGTAAGAAAGCTTGCGCAGCTGGTCCGGGTCGACCTTGATCCCGTTGTTTTCCATCATCGCAAGGACCGGGGGCATGCCCCGTTCCAAGGTCTCATAGACGGTCAGCAGGCCTTCGGCGATCAGGCGCGGCCGCAGGTGCTGGTAGAGCCGCAGGGTCACGTCGGCGTCCTCGGCGGCGTAGCATGTGGCCGGCTCCAGCGGCACGTGCTTGAAGCTCTTCTGCGCCTTGCCGGTGCCCGTCACCGAGGCGAACTTGATCGGCTGATGTTCCAGCCAGCGCTTGGATAGCTCATCCATGCCATGGCTTTTGTGGAGCCCGGCTTCCAGCGCGTAGCTGATCAGCATGGTGTCGTCGATGGGACCAACCTCGATCCCATAGCGTGACAACACGGCGATATCGTACTTGGCGTTCTGGGCCACCTTCAGGACGGAGGGGTCTTCCAGCAACGGCTTCAGCCGGGCGATCACCTCATCGCAAGGGATCTGCTCGATCTCGTCCGGGGTCTCGAACTCCAGCCCGCCGGCGCCTTCGTTCTCATGGCCGATGGGGATGTAGCAGGCCTCGCCCGGCGCGACCGCCAGGGAGACGCCGCAGAGTGCGGCGTTGGCCGAGGAGAGGGCGTCGGTCTCAGTGTCGAAGGCCACCACGCCGACCGCCCGCGCGCGGGCGATCCACGCGTCCAGCGTGGCCAGGTCGCGGACGCAGACATAGGCTGTGGTGTCGATGGCCGGGTGGTCGGGCGTGCTGGGCTTGGCGGGCGTCACGGCGGCTTGCGCCGACGCGGCGGACCCGCCGGACACGCGGCGCGCCAGGGTGCGCAGTTCCATCTCTTCCAGGAACTTACCCAGGACCTCCGGGTCGGGCGCGGCCACCACCAGATCGTCGATCGGGGCGGGCAGCGGCGTTTCGCAGTCCAGCCGCACCAGTTCGCGCGACAGGCGGATCTGGTCGGCGAACTCGATCAGGGTGTCGCGCCGCTTGGGTTGCTTGATCTCGCCGGCGCGCGCCAGCAGCGTGTCCAGGTCGCCATACTCGTTGATCAGCAGGGCGGCGGTCTTGACGCCGATCCCGGGCGCGCCCGGCACGTTGTCGACGCTGTCGCCGCAGAGGGCCTGGACATCCACCACCTTGTCCGGCGGCACCCCGAACTTCTCGATCACCTGATCATGGCCGATCTTCAGGTTTTTCATGGTGTCGAGCATGGAGACCTGTGGGCCGACCAGTTGCATCAGGTCCTTGTCGGACGACACGATGGTGACCTCGCCGCCGGCGTCGCGGACCTTGCAGGCATAGGCCGCGATCAGGTCGTCGGCCTCATAGCCGGGCAGCTCCAAGCTCGGCACGCCAAAGGCCCGGGTGGCTTCGCGCACCAGCGGAAACTGAGGGACCAGGTCCTCGGGCGCAGGCGGGCGATGGGCCTTGTACTGAGCGTACAGCTGGTTGCGGAATGTCTTTTCCGAATGATCGAAGATGACCGCCAGGTGGGTCGGCCCCTCCGCCTGGGCCTGCATGTCGACCAACAACTTCCACAGCATGTTGCAGAAGCCCGACACTGCGCCGATCGGCAATCCATCCGACTTCCGCGTCAGCGGCGGCAAGGCGTGATAGGCGCGGAAAATGAACCCGGAACCATCGACCAGATAGAGCCGCACGGCTGGCCCGTCCTGGGTCTGCTGGCGCGGGATGTCGTCGAGAGTGGCGGGGGCGTCGAGGGGCGCGTCGGTCATGCCGGGAAGATAGGGACCAGATGGCCTTTGGTCACCCTCCCGTTCGCGACGTTAAGGCTACGCTTACTTCCTATGCGACAGGTTGTATTTCTAAACAACCATGAGACGTGGTTGGTGGCGGGCTCCCGGGGGGTGAGCGGGTCATGCAGATACTGGGGCTCTGTTTCAGCACTTCGGCCACGGGCGTCCCGACGCATCATGACGCCGCCCTTGTCGTGCTGTCATACCTGATTGCGGTGGTGGCCTCGTTCACGGCCCTCGACATGGCCGAGCGGCTGCGCACCGCCCCCCCTTCCTCCCGCCGCTTCTGGCATTTCGGCGCTGCGCTCGTGCTGGGCGGCGGCGTCTGGTCGATGCACTTCATCGGCATGCTGGCTTACCGGACGCCGTTCACGGTGCAGTACGATGCGGGGTTGACCATCATCTCCGGGGTCATCGCCGTCGTCGGCGTCGCCGCCGGATTGCAGGTGGCCGAGAGGGCGAGCCCGCGACGAATTGTCGGCGGCGGGATCCTGGTCGGGTTGGCGGTTTGCGTCATGCACTACATGGGCATGAGCGCCCTGCGCGGACCGGGAGACATCTACTACCGGCCCCTGCTTTTTGGCCTCTCAGTGTTGATCGCGCTGGGGGCCTCCACGACCGCGTTGTGGCTTGCGGTCACCCTGCGCACCGCGAGGCAGCGGGCGATGGCCGCCCTGGTGATGGCCGTCGCGATCTGCGGCATGCACTTCGTCGGCATGGCCGGCACGGTCATGGTGGTCGCCCCCGATCTGGCCGAAGAGGCTGACCATTCGCTGGTCTCCGGCTCGTTGCTGGCGGCCACGATAGTCGCCTGTATGGCGCTGATCCTCGGTATCGCGTCGATGTGCGCCTATCTGGACCGCCGGCTGGAAGCGCGGGCGATGGCCGAGGCCGGACGGTTGCGCGCGATCAACGAGGATCTGGAAGCCGTGGTCCAATCGCGCACCATCGACCTGACCACGGCTCTAGGCGCCTTGGACGATCAGCGCCGCAGGGCCGAGTCCGCCAATCGCGCCAAGTCCGATTTCCTGGCCAATATGAGCCACGAGCTGCGAACGCCGCTCAATGCGGTCATCGGTTTCGCCGAGGTCATGCAGATGCCCGGCGGCGACACGCTCAGCCCGCGTCAGGCCGAGGCCATCGAGCAGATCCAAACCGCGGGGCGTCATCTGCTGGCCTTGATCGAGGAGGTCTTGGACTTCGCCAAGATCGAGAGCGGCAAGGTTTCGATCTCGATCGAGGCCGTCGATCCGCAGGACTTGGCGCAGGGGCTGTATGGCAGCTTCAAGCTGGCGGCGGACCGGGCGGGTATCGGCTTGGTGATCGCCTCCAGCCAGGAGGCCGTCGCCGTCCGCGCCGACCACCTGCGGCTGAGGCAGGTGCTGTCGAACCTCATCTCCAACGCCATCAAGTACAATCGCCCGGGCGGGTCTGTGCGCGTGGAGATACGGCCCGTCGGGGATCGGGTGCTGCTCAGCGTGATCGACAGCGGCCTGGGTATTCCCGCTCACAGAATGCACGACCTGTTCGAGCCCTTCGAGAGGCTCGGGCGCGAGGGACTGGACGTCGAAGGGGCGGGCCTTGGCCTGGCCCTCACCCGCCGCTTGGTCGAGGCTATGAACGGCGTCTTGCGGGTCGAGAGCCGCGAGAATGTCGGTTCGACCTTCACCGTCGATCTGCCCTCGGCCACGCCGGATCAGGTCGAGGTGCGGGCGCCGTCGCAGGGCGTTCAGGTTCCGCTTGGCGCGGGTCCCGAGGCCAGCGTGCTCTATATCGAGGACAACGCCTCCAACATCCGCCTTATGCGGCATATCGCCGAGGCGTTGGGCGGTCTGGAGCTTCACGTCGCCGAGCACCCAGTCGAGGGGCTGGAAATGGCCGCGAGTCTGAAGCCGGACGTCATTCTGCTGGATATCAACCTGCCCGGGATGGACGGCTTCGAGGTCAAGGCGCGGCTCGAAGCGAACCCCGCCACCCGTCAGATTCCGGTGATCGCGATTTCCGCCAATGTGCTGGCCGAGACGATGACGCGCGGACAGTCGTCCGGCTTCCAAGGCTATCTGACAAAGCCCATCAGTATCGGGGCGCTGGTCAGCGCTATCCAGGAGGCCACGGCGCGCGCCCAGGCGAGCGACGCGCTGACCGCCTGAGCTGCGTCAGCCAAACCGTTTGTTGAGGTCTGGCGCGCCCTTGCCGGCATCCGCCAGGGCGGCTGCGTCGCCACTGGCTAGGTAGGCCTCCACGGCCCGCGCGAGCGCTCCGTAGGCTGCCCGGAACGGCGCAGTCGCCGAGCTCAATCGGCGAACGCCCAAAGTCTGCAGCTTGGCGGCGGGCGCCATGCCTCCGCGGCCCATGACATTCAGCGGCAGGGCGATTTCACGCGCGAGGGTTTCCAGCAGCGCCTCGTCGGTCGGACCTGGCACGAAGATCCCGTCAGCGCCGGCCGCTCGGTAGAGTTCAGCCCGCTCCAGGGTCTCGGCCAGCGCCGGAGCGCCCTCGGCCAGGCCGCGCAGATAGACGTCGATCCGCGCGTTTACGAACAGCGGGACGCCGCGCTTGGCGGCGACTTCACGCGCGGTCTCGATCTTGCGGGCGTGGAGGTCGCGCGGGCGGCCGCCATCTTCGAAATTGATTCCGACCGCGCCGGCGTCGATGACGCCCCTGATCGTGTCGCCGAGCTTAGCGAGGTCGTCGGAATAACCGCCCTCAATGTCGGCGGTCAGCGGAACCTTTAGCACTCGGCTGATCTCGCCTAGGGCCGAGAGCAGGGTTGGGATCGGCAATATGTCGCCGTCGGCATATCCGTGCGCCCAGGCGAGCGCCGCCGACGAGGTGGCCACGGCCTTCGCGCCGGCGTCTTCCATCATCGCCGCGCTGGCGGCGTCCCAGGCGTTGGGCAAGACGAGGATCTCGGGACCCTCGTGCAGTCGTCGGAATATGTCGGCTTGCTGGCTCATCGGGCGCCTCCGTCTGACAGGGTGTTTCCTGGTCAAGACGATATAGGTAGCGCCCCTGTGACGTGCTGGCGGAAAACGGCCGTTGACGTCCTGGCGCTAGTGCCCGTGCGGGCCCTCATAGACGCCCGGCGCGAGACGCTCGTCCTCGGGACCCTCGGAGCCCTCTGGCAGGACGAAGCGGCGATCGCAGTAGGGGCATTCGACGAACGAAGCCTCGCCCATCTCCAGCCAGACACGCGGGTGGCCGAGCGCGCCGCCGACGCCGTCGCAGGCGACACGGCCCGACCGTACGACGATCACTTCCGAGGCTGGCAGATGCGACGCCTGCGCGCCCTTGGCGGGCATCGGCTCCAGCTTGGTCGAACGGCCTTGATCAGGAACGGGGGCTTTGCGGGCCATTTGAACTCTCCGGCGGCGGAAGCTTGGCGGATGCTCCGCGCGCGCCTAGGTATGCGACCACGGCTTTCGTCGTCAATGCACGCCCCTGGTCCGCTGTTCGTTTCGATTGATCGAAACGGTGTTCCAGCCCCTTTATCTGCAATTCCCGCCGGGGGTTTCGCCTGGCGAGGTCGCGCTTGGTACAAAGAGACGCATGACCCTTCCCGAATTCGCCATCGAAGCCGAAGACGTGGTCAAGATCTATCCGGCGACCAAAACCTCGCCGGAGATGCACGCCTTGCGCGGGTTGAATCTGAAGATTCCTCGCGGGTCGATTTTCGGTTTGCTGGGCCCCAATGGCGCCGGCAAGTCGACCTTCATCAACACCCTGGCCGGCCTGACCAAGAAGACCAGCGGCACGGTGAAGATCTGGGACCGAGACATCGACGTCCGGCCGCGCGACGCCCGGGCGGCGATCGGCGTGGTTCCGCAGGAGATCTCCGCCGACCCGTTCTTCACACCGCGCGAGTCGCTTGAGGTCCAGGCCGGGATGTACGGCGTGCCGGCCAAGGAGCGCCGGACGATGGAACTGCTCAATGCGCTCGGCCTGGGCGACAAGGCTGAGGCCTATGTGCGTCAGCTTTCAGGCGGCATGAAGCGGCGGCTGATGGTCGCCAAGGCCATGGTCCACAATCCGCCGGTGCTGATCCTCGACGAGCCCACAGCCGGGGTGGACGTCGAGCTGCGCCGCCAGCTCTGGGCCTATGTGCTGGAGCTGAACCGCAAAGGCGTGACCATCGTGCTCACCACCCACTATCTCGAAGAAGCCCAGGAGCTCTGCGACCAGATCGCCATCGTCAATCGCGGCGAGGTGGTGGCCTGCGAGTCCACCTCAAGCCTGCTGCGCCGCCTCGACACCCGCAATGTGGTGGTCACGCCTGAGGAGCCCTTGGCCGAGGCGCCGCTGCTGGCCGGCTTCGAAACTCGCCCGCGGGCCGGCGGGGCCTTTTCGGTCACCTATCGGACTGGCCAATCCAGCGTGGAGCAGGTGCTCGCGGCTGTCCGCGCGACGGGTCTGCACATCAAGGACATCTCCACCGAGGACCCGGATTTGGAGGACGTGTTCGTTTCCTTGACGACGGCGGGCGCCTAAGCCTTCCGTTTCTCCGCGCTTTCAGTTAGACAGCGCAACCTCTGAAGACGCACCCGTAGCTCAGCTGGATAGAGCGTTGCCCTCCGAAGGCAAAGGTCACACGTTCGAATCGTGTCGGGTGCGCCAGAGTTTTCATTAAAATCAGTCAGTTCGCGCCGCAGTGAGCGCATGACCTCGCGCCCCCGCGTTCAGGCAAAGAAAAGCCGGCGAGGCCTGAGCCTCGCCGGCTGATCAGTCTTGATCTTCAATCGTCTTAAGCGACGGCGAGGACATTCCGACGACGGCGGATCGCCGCGCCAGCAAGGCCGAAGCCAGTGATCATCATCGCCCAGGTCGCCGGTTCTGGAACCGCTGAGCCGCTCAGGGCGTCGACTTCGAAGGAGTTCGAACTCGAGGCGAAAGTGACGCTCTTGATCGCGTTTGCGCCGTCCCAGACCGCATAGTAGCGGCCATTGTTGGAGGAGCTGGTTTGATTGCCGCCACCCGGGTTGCCGATGACGGGGTGCGTGGTGCCGTCGGCCAGGGTGATGGTCAGCGTGTTGTACGTGTCGATGGAGCCCCAATCGAAGCTGATGCTCTTCATCAGCTTGTCAAAGGTGATCGTCGCCGAGCCGCCGCCAAGGACGGACAGGTAGGGGGTGTTTGCCGGATTCGAAAACGGGTTCTGAGCGCCGGCGCCGTCCGAGCCCGGATCGTGAATGACGACGAGGGCTGGATTATAGCCCGGGTCGATCATGCTCAGGTCGCCGAGCACGTCGAAGTTATAGAGCACCGAATCCGGCGCGCGAGGGGCTGGCAAGCCGCCCTCGAAACCA
Source organism: bacterium (assembly GCA_030824495.1). Lineage (GTDB taxonomy): Bacteria > Pseudomonadota > Alphaproteobacteria > Caulobacterales > Caulobacteraceae > Phenylobacterium. Next base: position 22,700 of record JAVBXP010000059.1, on the reverse strand, counting down.
AAGGCGCTCAGTGCGGCGTTCGCCGAACCGGAAACTGCAAAGCTTGCGACAGCAGCAAGCGCCGCCGTCTTCAGGAACTTATTCATGGGGTTAGCCCCTCAGTTCGTTTGCTGACGCCCGCCGAGCGCGATCGCCTTCAATAACAGCGATACCCGAAGGCGCTTGGTAAGTAAATATCAACCTTGTCAGATTGGCCAGATTCTGGCCGCACTTTGCGAGAAGAGCATAAGTAAGACCTTCCAGGTTTTCGGAAGTTTACTTCGCGTGGAGAGCAGACAAAAATCTCCTGTGAGGCGAGTTTGGTTAAATAGCCGAGTAACGGAGCTACAGAATCTACCGTCAATTTTTCGTCGGTCTCGATCTGCATGCGCGGCTAGACGTGAGCGAGCCTCCGCTCCCGGCCATTTTGATTGGCATATCATTGGAAAAACTAGAAAATGACCTGTGGCCGAGTGTATTGGCGTCAAGCTGAGCAATTGGCTGGCCTAGATGTGGCGATGTATTCGCCACAATTGCTTGATGTCGAGTAGCCCACTCAACTCGCCTGGTCGCTGGCGGCCGGTCGCTAGGTGGCCGGAGGGGTCGGCGCCTCGTCTGGCAGGACTAATTTGTGCAGATTGCGTTGGCGAATCTGCTCCCCGGCCTCGTCATAGAAGAATGGCAGGAATGCGTAGCGCTGGCCGCGCGTCACCGGCGTCGCTTCGTGCAGCAGCGAGCATGAGAACACCACCGCCCCGCCGGTGGGCGGCCGATACGTCCGGGACCCGAATTCCGGGAACCGCAGGTCGCCGCCCTCGAACTCCTCGGCGTTGAGGTTGATCGAGCAGGCGAATTTTCGGTGGGCCGTCGCCGATGTGGTGTTGTCGCGGTGTGGGCGAAAGTATCCCCCGGTTTCGCCGTCATAGCGGGCGACGAGATACCGCTCGATCCGGGATGGCTGGAATTGGAACGATCGGACGATCTGCGAGATGAGCCGCTTCTCGATCCGCTGCAGAAGTTCGGCGCGAAAGGTCACGTCCTCGATGGTGGCGTCGCTGCGCCGCTTGAAGTCGTCGAGCACGCCGATGGTCTTGCCTCCGACCTCGCGCATGACCCCGGACGGCTTTCCGCCCGCCTGGTCATAGAAGTCGATCAGCCGCCGGCACATCTCGGGCTCGAACACGCGCGGAACGATGAGAACGGGCGCGTGTAAGGGAACGCCGGCGTGCCCGTCGGGGCGCGGCAACTGATGCAAGGTCCCAAAGATACGGTCCGTCTCGGCCATGCTTCCGGTCGCAAAAACGCGCAGGGTCGGATCAAGGATCAGCCACCTTGGCTCTTCGACGCCTTCGTTGGTGATGGCGCCATAGGCCCGGCTGATCTGTCGGTCGGCGTCGAGGAACCAGCGGACGCCTGGCGTGTCGCGAACTTCCGTGAAGGCCGTCGGATCGCATATGACGCAAAAGGCGAGCAGGTTGGTCTGATCGAACAGCGCGTGGCTGGCGTCCAGCCGGGCCACCGCGGCGGCTTGAGCCGCCGGCTCGCGCGGCAAGAAGGCCAACAACACGTATCGACCAGCCACGCTGGAGAACGCGAATTGCGGATTGGACGGGGTCGGGGCGGTGAACCAAGGCGCGGCTTGGCCAATGATCAGGCTCATGGACCAGTTTGGTGCGGCGAGGCGCCAAACGGGGCAAGCATAAGAAGTTTATAACCTCGGGCGCTGCCTGGCGCATAAGCTTGGCATAATTGAAACGGCCGGTTGGGTGGCCCATCGTCATTCCTGTCGGCGGCCTCGCTCGTCTCCCCGATCGAGCCTGGGTTCCCACGGACAGGCGAGGGCCGCCGACGACCGGCTTTGCAAGGATCCGCATGGCGCGGCAATGGACAATGCGGCGGATCACGCCTCTGCGCGGAATCTGGCGATATGCCGCGGCTTTCGGTCTTGTCGTTGCTGCGACCCTGGTCGCCGAGGGCGTCTATCGGCTCTTCCACACCGACCGCCTGTCGATGGTGTTCCTGGCCGGCGTCTTGATTACAGCCGTCACCTTGGGGTCGGGCCCAGCCTACTTCGCCGCCGCGACGGCCTTCGTCATTTACGACATCTATTTGGTCGAGCCCCGCTTCGAGTTCACGATGAACTCGGCCGAAGACTATCTCGTCCTCTCCGTCTTCCTAGCCGTCGCCATGTTGACCGGTCGGCTGGCCGGTAGGGTCCGCGAGGCGCAGGGGCGCGCGGAGGTGCGAGCGCGTACAGCTGGCGCGCTATTCCGGGCCAGCGAGGAGTTCTCTTCCTCCGATAACGAAGACGCCGTTCGTCAGGCGCTGGCCCAGAGGATCGCCGAGGCGGGCCGCGGCGAAGCCGTGGTGTTGCATGACGGCCGGTCTTGGAGCTGGCCGTCAGGACTGGCGATTCCTTCGGCCTTGGCCGAGCTCGCCGCCCGGCCAGCCAGCGAGGCGGCGGTGCGGGAGGGCGGTTGGCGGCTGCGCCAACTGCGAGCCGATGGCGTCATCGTCGGTGCGGCGGCTTGGCGGTTCACCCCCTTGGATGGCCGACCGACCGATAGCCCTGAGGATGACGAGAAGCTGGTCGACGTGCTGGTGGATATGGCCGGCGCGGCGATCGCGCGCTTCCGCCTCGCCGCCGAGCGGGCCGAGATGCAGGCCCGGGCCCAGACCGAGCAGCTTCGCAATGCGCTGCTGTCCTCCATCTCGCATGATCTGAGAACGCCACTGGCGGCGATTCTCGCTTCGGTCACCAGCCTGCGCGAGTTCGGGGACCGCTTCGACGCCGAGGTTCGCGAGGATCTTACCCTGACCATTCAGGAAGAAGCCGAGCGCCTGAACCGCTTCGTCGCCAACCTGCTCAATATGACCAAACTGGAATCGGGCGCCCTGACTATCGAGGGGGTCAGCTTCGGCGTAGCCGAGGTCGTCAGCCGGGTTGTTCAACGCGTTCAGCGCCAGGCCGGGACCCGCGAAGTCGTCAGCGGCATCCGCCCCGATGATCTCGCCGCGTTCGGCGATCCGATCCTGACGGAGCAGGCCCTGGCCAATGTCGTCGAGAACGCTGTCAGGTTCGTGCCTAACGGCGGCCGCATTGAAATCTCGGGGCGGTCGGTCGGCGGCAAGATTGTCCTGGAAGTCGTCGACGATGGGCCGGGTGTGCCGGAAGCTGATCTCCAGATGATCTTCGACAAGTTCTTCCGGTCGGCCGCGACGTCGGCAAGCCAACAGGGCACCGGTCTTGGCCTGTCCATCAGCCGGGGCCTAGTCGAGGCCATGGGCGGCGAGGTCTTCGCCCGGCCTCGCGACGATGGGCGTTCTGGTCTGGTCGTCAGCGTTATCCTGCCGGGCGCGCCGTCATGAGCGGCGTGTTGGCCCATCTGCTGCTGGTCGACGACGAGCAGCAGATTCTTCGTGCGTTGAAACCGGCGTTGGCGGCCGCAGGCTACGCCGTGGCGACAGCCGAGACCGGCCATGAGGCGATGGCCTATCTGGCCGGCGAGGCCTGCGACGTGGTCATCCTCGATCTTGGTCTGCCGGATATGGACGGCAAGGACGTGATCTCGCGGATCCGCGAATGGTCCGAGACCCCGATCCTGGTGCTGTCGGCCCGCGATCTTGAGCATGAGAAAATCGCAGCCCTGGATCTCGGGGCAGACGACTTCATCAACAAGCCCTTCGCTGTGGGCGAGTTGCTGGCCCGCATCCGCGCGGCCCTGCGCGGGCGCGAGCGCCGCTTCTCAACCCATGCGGTCTTCAAGAGCGGCGACCTGGAGGTCAACTTCGCCACCCGCCGCGTCGCTCTTCAGGGCTATGAGGTCCGGCTGACGCCGCGCGAATATGATCTGTTGAAAGCCTTGGCGCGGTACGGCGGACGGGTGGTGACCCATCGCCAGTTGATCGCCGCCGTCTGGGGTCCGGCGGCCCAGGTCGACGCCCAGTTCGTGCGCGTGCTGGTCGCCCAGCTTCGGCAGAAGATCGAGGAAGAACCTTCGACGCCGCGCATCCTGCTGACCGAGCCGGGGGTCGGCTATCGGCTGACCCCGGAGGACGAGGCCTAGCGGGCTCCGTGGCTGCGGAGGAAGCCCTCGACCAGATCGTCGTAGAGGCCAAGCCGCTTGTAATCGCGAAAGTCGGCGGGCGCGGCGCGCCAAGCCTTGGCGAACGCCGCCAGCCGTGGCGGGTCATCCAGCAGGTCGTCCAATGGATGGAGCCAAACGCGGATCGTGAAAAGCGCCCCGCCTGTCTGCGGCAGTCTCCGCAGCGTTTGACGCTCGACCCGCACGAAAAGCTCGGATCCGGCGTCCGCAGGGTCGATTGAGCCGATGCGTGCGCGGATCGGCGCCGGGTCTGGGGTGAATGACTGGCCGGAGTTCACAAGGCTCCAGTTTCGCCGCTCGAGGATCAGACCGGGACGCAGGCCCTCGAATATGCGCTCGACCCGGGCGAGAAAGCGTTCGGCGAAGCCATGCACCGGGCCATGGATCTCGGCCAGGCTCCGTCCCAGGACGTCATGCGCGGTGAAGAAGGTCGGCGCGCAGAGCGACAGGGCCGACACGCGCCAAGCGCCGTCATGCTTTTCCATCAGCACTAGGTCATCGGGCGTGCGCCGGGCCGCTGCATAGAGGTCCGGCAGGTCGGGGTGATGCGACACAGGTCCCAACGTCTCGCCGACTAGCCGCAGCACCTCTCCTTGGCCGGCCTGCGATCGCGGCGTCTCGCCCCAAACGATTTCGCGGCAGGTCGCGAACAACGGGTCCTTGCGCTCGGCGGGATCAGTTTCGCCGCCTTCCAGCCACGCCGCCTCGCCGATGGGTTTCAGGCCGATGGTGAAATCGGCGCTCTCCTCATAGGGGGCGTGGCGCGGGATCATTTTGGCTTGAACCGCCGGGCGATGGCCCAAAGCACATAGGCCAGGAAGATGCCGATCGAGTTGGCCAAGGCGTCGTGCCAATCGCCCTGCCGGCCAAAGCCCATCAGGCTCTGGGCGATCTCAACCCCGACACCCAGGCACCAGACGCCGAGCACCACCATCCAGCGGCGGCGGGTCGACATGAACAGGCCGACGAGCGTCAGCAGGCCATAGGCGATGGTATGGGCGGCTTTATCCCAGATCATGCCCGACCCAGGCACGTCCTGGTTGGGGGCCAGGGTGAGATAGAGGATCACCGCCACCGCCGCGAAGAACACTGCAAGGCGGATCGGGCGGGGGATGAAGGAGAAGAGTGGGCGCATGGTCCCAACTAGTAGCGAGCGCCTCGCAGGACGGCGAGACTTTCAAAGTCCGCCAATGCCAACTAGCTTCCGGTCTGAAATTCAAACACGGGTTTAGATGCATGACGGTCGAGGCGGTGATCTGGGATTTTGGCGGGGTGTTCACCTCCTCGCCCTTCGAGGCGTTCGCCCGCTACGAGGCCGAACATGGCGTACCGAAGGATCTGATCCGCAAGGTCAATTCGACCAATCCCGACAGCAACGCCTGGGCGCTGTTTGAACGGAACGAGATCGACACCAAGGGTTTCGACGACCTGTTCCTGGCCGAGTCGACGGCGCTCGGTCATCCGGTGCCCGGACGTGACGTCCTACCGCTGCTTTCGGGCGTAGTGCGGCCGCGTATGGTCGAGGCGCTCAAGACCTGCAAGCAGCACTTCAAGGTGGGCTGCATCACCAACAATATGGTCAGCCACCACAGCCCCGGCGCCGATGAGCCCCAACGGCCGGTCGGCCTGATGGGCCAGATCATGCCGCTGTTCGACCACGTGATCGAAAGCTCCAAGGCCGGCGTCCGCAAACCCGACCCGGCGATCTATCTGATGATGTGCGAGGCGCTGGGTGTGAAGCCCGAAGCCTGCGTCTATCTCGATGACCTGGGTATCAACTGCAAACCGGCCGCGGCGCTGGGCATGCGGGCGATCAAGGTGGTCGATGTCGATCAAACCCTGGCCGAGCTATCGGCGGCGACAGGCCTCAGCTTCGAGGAAGAGGTCGTGGCGTGACCCGCCCCACCAGGATCGGCGCCGACGCAGCCCTGGCCCGCTCGCCCGGCTGGAAGCTGGCCGACGAGAAGCGCGAGGCCATCCACCGGACGTTTCGGTTCGCCGACTTTAACACCGCCTTCGGGTTCATGACCCGCGTCGCGATCCGCGCCGAGCAGTTGGACCATCATCCGGAATGGTTCAACGTCTACAACCGGGTCGAGGTGACGCTCACCACCCATGACGCCGACGGGTTGACGGAGCTGGATGTCGCCCTGGCCGGCTTCATGAACCAGGCTGCGGAGACGGCCGGAGCCAAAGACTAGGAGGAAGCGATGGCGGGACGGGTCGCGGGCAAGAAGGCCTTCATCACCGGCGGGGCGCAAGGCCTGGGCGCGGCGATGGCCCGTATGCTCGCCGAGGAAGGCGCCAAGGTCTCGATCGCCGACATCAATCACGTTGGCGCAAAGACGGTGGCCGCCGAGATCAACGCCGCCAGGGGCGAGGACACGGCTTTCGCCTTTCCGCTGGACGTGACCAAAGAGGATCAGTGGATCTACGCCCTGGAAGAGGCCGACGCGGCCATGGGCGGGATCTCGGTGCTGGTGAACAACGCCGGCATCAGCCGCGGAGGCAATATCGAGCAGCTGTCCTACGAGGACTGGAAGCTGGTCATGAGCGTCAATGTCGACTCGGTGTTCCTCGGGACGAAGCACGCGCTGAGATACATGCGCGCCCACCAGCCGGGCTCGATCATCAACATCTCGTCCATCGCCGGCCTGATCGCCGCCCATAACTCTCCAGTCTACAACGCCTCCAAGGCCGGGGTCTGGCTGTTGTCGAAGGGCATCGCCCTGCATTGCGCCAAGCAAGGGCTGGATATCCGGTCGAACTCGATCCATCCGACCTTCATCGACACGCCGATCCTCGATCCCCTGCGCCAGCAATTCGGGACCGAGGTCGCCCATGGCAAGCTGGCCCGCCAGATTCCGCTCGGCCATATTGGCGAGCCCGGAGACATCGCCCAGGCCGTGATCTATCTGGCCTCCGACGAGAGCAAGTTCATGACCGGCGCGGAGCTGAAGCTCGACGGCGGCATCTCGGCGATGTGAGGCTTAAGGCGGCCTAGGTGATTAGCATGGTGCCGAGCAGCAGGCGGGCGCCGGTCTGGCCGAGCACGCGGTCGGCTTCACGTTGCAGCAGCTTGGTCAGGATCTCTGCATTGGGAATGTGGCCTGGGGACATGCCGGAGGCGTAGATCTGCAGGCTCTGGACGAAGGCGGCGCGGATGCGCGGCAACACGCTGGTCGCCTTGGCGCGCAGCTTTTCATTCGGGATATCGAGGCCGCTCTCGACGGTCAGCACCCCGCGCCGGCCATTGGCCAGCAAGATCGTCGCCGTGAGCGCGCTGATCTGCAGGAAACTGACGCCGCCGCCCTTCTTTTTCTCTTCTTTCGCCGGCGCGGCCGCCATCAGGCCGGGCGTCAGGGCGACCAGAGCGGCGAAGGCGAAGAGGCGGCGACGGTCCATGGGCGACACCACGCCACATCATGGTTAGCGGTCTCTTTACGAGCTGAGCCGAAGAGTGCGCATACGATTCGCATTTTCCGCTTCGTGTCCTTTTAGGAGCACCCGCGCTTGGGCCGGTTCGCACCAAATTCTCTCGATCTCGACGGCAAGGTAATCCTGGTCACTGGCGGCACCGGTTCGTTCGGACGACGCTTCATCGAAACGGTGCTCACCCGCGCCAAGCCGCGCAAGTTGATCGTCTATTCGCGCGATGAGCTGAAACAGCATGAGATGCAGATCGACCTGGCCGAAAAGTTCGACCCGGAGACCATGTCGCGCATGCGTTTCTTCCTGGGCGACGTTCGCGACCGCGAACGGCTGCAGCTGGCCGTGCGCGGGGTCGATATCCTGATCCACGCCGCGGCCCTGAAGCAGGTCCCGGCGGCTGAGTACAATCCGTCCGAATGCATCCACACCAACATCATGGGCGCCGAGAACGTGGTGTGGGCCTGCCTGAACAACCGCGTGAAGCAGGTGGTCGCGCTCTCCACCGACAAGGCCTGCAACCCCGTCAATCTCTACGGCGCGACCAAGCTCGCCTCGGACAAGACCTTCGTGGCGGCGAACAATCTGTCGGGCGACATCGGCACCCGGTTCTCGGTGGTGCGCTATGGCAACGTGGTGGGATCGCGCGGCTCGGTGGCCCCGCTGTTCCAGCGCCTGATCGGCAAGGGCGTGAGCGAACTGCCGATCACCGACGCGCGGATGACCCGGTTCTGGATCACCCTGAACCAGGGCGTGGACTTCGTGCTGTCGTCGCTGGAGGTCATGCGCGGCGGGGAAATCTTCGTGCCCAAGATTCCGTCGATGAAGATGACCGAACTGGCCAGCGCCATGGCGCCTGACCTGGCGATCAAGGTCATCGGCATTCGGCCCGGCGAGAAGCTGCACGAGATGATGATCTCGGTGGACGACGCCCGCACCACCGTCGACCTGGGCGACCGCTACGCCATCGAGCCGGCCTTCGTGGAATATTCCCGCACGCCTTACGCACAGACCCATCCGCTGGTCGACGAGGGGTTCTCCTACGCCAGCGACACCAATGACGAGTGGCTGTCGGGCCAGGGCCTGCTGGAGCTGCTGCACGACGGCGGGCCGGCGCCGCTGCGGCGGCGGGCCACCGACTGACATGGCGGCCATGCTTCCCTACGGCCGTCAGTCGATCGACGAGGATGACATCGCCGCGGTCGCAGAAGCGCTGCGCAGTGACTTCCTGACCACAGGGCCGCGGGTCGAGGCTTTCGAAGCCGCCTTCGCCGAAAAGGTCGGCGCGGGCCACGCTGTGGCCTGCTCCAACGGCACGGCGGCGTTACACCTGTCCATGCTGGCCCTGGACGTCCAGCCGGGCGAGGTGGTGGTCGCCCCTTCGATCACGTTCCTGGCCACCGCCAATTGCGCCCGCTTCGTCGGAGCCGAAGTGGTGTTCGCCGACGTCGATCCGCTGACCGGCCTGATGACGCCCGATACGCTGAGCGAGGCCATGGGTCGGGTGGGGGACCGCCGCCTGCGCGCCGTGCTGCCGGTTCATCTGCGGGGCGACACCGCCGAACTGCCGGCGCTGAAGGCGTTGGCCCAGGTCGCCGGCGCGGTGCTGGTCGAGGACGCGCCCCACGCGCTCGGCTCGACCCTCCGGTTCGGAAACGCGGTCCAGCAGGTGGGCGACTGCGCCTATTCGGCCATGGCCACCTTCTCGTTCCACCCGGTGAAGACCATCGCGACCGGCGAGGGCGGCATGGTCACCACCAATGATCCAGCCCTGGCCGAGCGCCTGAGGCGGCTGCGCAGCCACGGCATGATCCGGCCCGAGGGCGCCGATCCCTGGTGGTACGAGATGCCGGAGGTGGGCTTCAACTATCGCCTGCCCGACATCCTCTGCGCGCTGGGCCTGTCGCAGCTCGCCAAGCTCGACCAGTTCGCGGCGCGCCGGCGGATGCTGGCGGCGCGGTACCACGATGGATTGGCCGCGTTCGCGCCGCTGCTGCGCCCCGCCGCCCGGCCAGATTGGAGCGATCCGGTCCTGCACTTGATGGTCGCGCTCATCGACTTCGAGGCGGTCGGCAAGACGCGTCGCCAGGTGGTCGATGCGCTCAAGGCGCGCGGCGTTGGGACCCAGGTTCACTACATACCGGTTCACACTCAGCCCTATTACCGCCAGCGATATGGGGCGATGGACTTGCCTGGCGCGAACGCCTGGTACGAAAGCTGCCTGTCGCTGCCGCTTTATCCTGGGATGGCCGAGGCCGATGTTGACCGGGTGATCGCGGCCTTGGGCGAGGTTCTGAGCGCCTAGGCGGCCGCGCCGAGTTGCTGGATCAGGTCGCGGACCTGGCCCATCCGTTCCGGGTTGGCGGCGAGATCGGCGCGGGTGTCTTCGAGGCGGACGAGCCGCATCGCCTCCTGGCGGGCGCGGTCGGCGGCCGGGCCGCTGGGGGCCGTCTCGCCGGTCGCCAGCTTCAACATCAGCATCAGCTTCTGCCCTGGAGACGCCGGGGTGCGGGCGAGCGTCGGGACCAACCGGGCGTCGGCCTCAACCATGCCGCCGACATCGCCGATCTTGGCCTGGATCGGCAGATAATCCTCCGGCGCCAGACCGCCGCGCGCCACGGCCCGTTGCAGCGCCGCCAGCTTTTGCAGCTTCACCGCGGCGGTGTCGGGGCCGTAGCGGAATTCCTTCTCGAACCTTAGGGCCGAGATGCCGGCCGACAGATAGCGCCCGGCCTGGCGCTTATTGGCCGCGCCGATGACATTCTCCACCAGCCACATGAGGGCTTCGGCCTCGTCGCGGGCGGTACGTTCGCCGCCGCCTAGATAGCTCTCGACGAAGTCGCTGGTGACCAGCATGCGCGAGCGTTGGCTGAAGGCGGCCTGGACATCTTCGGGCTGCAGCAGGCTGCCGGCCGCGGCGGTCAGCGCCATGGCCAGGCCCCGCATCACTTCGATTTCGCCGGCGGCGTCGCCGGGCCGCAGGCGGCGCGGGCCGTTCAGGTCGCGAACCACTCGCTTGGTGATCGCCACGCGCACGCTCTGGAAATCCTCGGCCGCCAGCCAGCGGGCGAGCCGGGTCGCCGCCTCCGACAGGGGCGGCATGATCTTGGCCACCGAGGGTTCGATCCGCATCAGGGCGTCGATGGTGTCGCAGGCCGCAAGCCTGGTCATGGCGGCCAACTGGCCGCCGAGGTCGAGGTCCAGGCCGATGACGTGATCGAGACCGGTGCGCGAGCCCAGGATCTCGGCCAGGGGCTGCTCGATGGTCTGCAGGGCCAGGCCGCGGGGCGGGCCGGTGATGGGCGCGGCGTCGGCCAGATCCAGCAGGCGCGAGATCTTTTCCGGCCAGGTTCGGGCCGGGGCGATGCAGACGGCGACGCCGGCGCCCAGCAGGTAGGCGCGTTCAGGATCACGGCTGACCCGTTCGGCTGCGCGGGCGAAGCCTTCCTTGTCGAGGTCGGGCATGCCGCCCTTGCGGAAGTCTTTCAGCAGTCGGTCGATGGTGCGTTCGACCAGGGTGGTGAACGTTCGGATCACCTCATGGACGCTCAGGCCGCGGGCCTGGGCTTCGGGGATCGCCACCTTCTGGATGGCGTGCTGCAGGTCGGTTCCCGACGCCTCCAGCTCTTCGACCAAATCGGCGCGATGCAGAAGCTCGAAGGGCGTCGCCCCCTTGCGCTCCAGCCAGCCTTCCAACAGCCGCCCGATCCGCTCGCGGGCGTGGACGGTGTAGAGGTCCTGGGGCGAGACGCACAAAGGGTCGAGATTCTCGACGACCTTCTTTTTCTTGGGCGTCTCCGTCGCGCCCAGGTTCAGGATCGTGACCGATTGAAACTCGCGAGTCTCCGGGTGAAGGGTCTCCTTCGTCACCCGCACGGCGGCGACTTTGCCGGCGCTCATCAGCTCTTCGGCGTTGGAGATTGCGGCGGCCCGGTTCTCAGTGGCCATGTCCAGAGTCCAACCGCCGCCCGGCGTGCGCCGGATGAACAGTTCGTAATGGACTTGTTGGCCGTTCACGCGGACGCTCCTTTTCGGACGTCCATGTTCTGCCAATTGGCTTAAATATCGCTTTATCGAAACCGCGTGGAAACGGCCTATTTCGCCTGGGGATTGGCGGCTCAGCGGTGGTTACTCAACTTCTCTTGGAACCGCTGCCGTGACTATTACTTTCCTCGGAGCGTAGTCCGTCGTTCAATCGCCCCATTGAGGCCATGCTGGCGGACCACTAGCTATGCAAGCTTCGCTGAAGGATGCGACACGAACCTATGGCCAAGATCACCCTGGTGGATGACGACGAAAACATCGTCACCTCTGTCAGCCTCGCGCTGGAAAGCCATGGCCACGAGGTCAAGGCCTACTATGACGGCGCGGCCGGACTGGCGGCGCTTGAGAATGAACCGCCGGATCTGGCGATCCTCGATGTGAAGATGCCGCGCATGGACGGGATGGAGGTGCTTCGCCGCCTTCGCCGCACGTCCGACATGCCGGTGATCATCCTGACGTCGAAGGACGAGGAGATCGACGAGATCCTCGGCTTCAACCTGGGCGCCGACGACTACATGCACAAGCCCTTCAGTCAGCGCCTGCTGATCGAGCGGGTGAAGGCGGTGTTGCGCCGGGCTGGCATCGAAGGCGAGGAGCCGGCGACGGCCGCCGGGGCGGCCGGCGAGGCCGGCAAGGCGCTAAAGCGCGGCAAGCTGACGCTCGACCCTGCCCGCCACGACTGCCTGTGGGACGGCAAGCCGGTGAAGCTCACCGTGACCGAGTTCCTGCTGCTGCAATCGTTGGCGCAGCGGCCCGGATTCGTGAAGAGTCGGGACAATCTGATGGACGCGGCCTACGACGACCAAGTCTATGTGGACGACCGCACCATCGACAGCCACATCAAGCGGATGCGGAAAAAGTTCCGCGAGGTCGACAACGAGTTCGACGCGATCGAAACCTTGTATGGCGTCGGATACAGATACCGCGAAGCCTGATCCGAAGACCGACGCCCGCAAACCCCGCCGGGTAAGCCGTCCGTCGCTTTTTCGTTGGCTGCCAGGCTCGCGCCTGGGGCGGCTCATCATCCTGCTCAACGTGCTGGGACTGGCGATCATCATCGCCGGCTCCCTGCTGCTGAACGAGCTGCGGCGCGGTCTGGTGGGCGCGCGCATCGACAGTCTGACCACCCAGGGCGAGCTGATCGTCAACGTGATCAATCGCGCCGCCACGGTGGGCGAGCCGACGCCGGAGCTGGATCCGCAGGCCGCCAGCGAAATCCTGCAGATGCTCTCCAACCCGCGCTCGCAGCGGGCCCGCCTGTTCGACGCCAAGGGCAACCTGATCGCCGACAGCTACTGGGTCGCCGACCGGGTGGAATGGAAGGTGTTGCCACCGGCCCGGCCGCGCGACGACGGCGGGCTTTCGCTCGACCTGAAGATGGGCCGTCCACCCCCGCCGGTGGCCCCGGCCGCCCAGCGCGCCTTGATGATGGAGGTCAACCAGGCTCTGCATGGGGTCCACTGGGCCGGCATGCGCCGCGCCGAGGACGGCGAGCGCGTGGTGTCGGTTTCGATTCCGATCCAGCACGTCCAGGCGGTGCTGGGCGTCCTTACCCTGGAGGCCAGCGACGTTGACGAGATCATCCGCGCAGAACGCCAGGCCCTGGCCCCGTTCATCCTGATCGCGATCTTTGTCTCCCTGGTGTCCTCGATCCTGCTCAACAACCTGATCGCCCAGCCGGTCCGTATGTTGGCGCGGGCGGCCGACCGGGTGCGGATGTCACGGGCGCGGGCGATCTCGCTGCCTCAGCTTGCCCGGCGCGACGACGAATTGGGCGACCTCACCCGTTCCCTGGAAGACATGACCCACGCGCTGTCGGAGCGCATGGACGCCATCGAACGGTTCGCCGCCGACGTCGCCCACGAGATCAAGAATCCGCTGACGTCCCTGCGCTCGGCGGTGGAAACTCTCGACCTGGTGAAGGACCCGGCGGCGCGCGAGCGGCTGCTGGCGATCTTGAAAAACGACATCCAGCGGCTGGACCGTCTGGTGACAGATATCTCGAACGCCTCGCGCCTGGACGCCGAGCTGTCTCGCGAGGACATCAGGGCGGTGGATCTTGGCCGCCTGATCTCCGAAGTCGTCCAGCTCTATCAGGACACCGCCCGGCCGGGCGACGTCGCCGTCAGCTATGAGGCGCCCGAGACCTTGGAGCCGATCATGGTGTCCGGTCGCGAGGGGCCTTTGGGTCAGCTTCTGCGTAACCTGATCGACAATGCCCGCTCGTTCAGCCCGAAGGGCGGCGAGGTACGGGTCCACCTCGAACGGGGGCGTGGCGAGGCGGTCTTGCGCGTCGATGACGATGGTCCCGGCATCCCGCCGGACAACCTCGAGACAATCTTTGAACGGTTCTACACGTCCCGGCCCAAGGGTGCGGCGTTTGGCGGCAATTCCGGCCTGGGGCTTTCGATCGCGCGCCAGATTGTCGAAGCCCAGGGCGGGGCGATCCGCGCTGAAAATCGCCAGGACGACGGTGGCAAGGTGACGGGCGCCCGCTTCATCGTGACCTTGCCGGAGGCGCGCCGGTGATCCTGCATGCGGGCCTGGTCTCGACCTATCTGGACGGCTTCTGGCGTGGCGTGCTCATCGAAGGGCCATCCGGCGCCGGCAAGAGCGACCTTGCTTTGCGTATGCTGGACCAGGGTTTTCGGCTGGTCGCGGACGATCGAGTGCTGATCTGGACCTCCGGCGGGGCGCTCTATGGCCGTGCGCCCCAGACCCTCGCCAATCTGATCGAAGTGCGCGGCCTGGGGATCTTCCCCGAGCAGGCCCTGCCGTTCAGCCGTATCGTGCTGGCCGCCCGGTGCGAACCGGCCGAGCGGCTGCCAGATCGCGCTGGCGATGATTACGTCGGGTTGAGTCTCCCTGTCGTTTCAATCCATCCGTTGGAAGCTTCGACGCCTGCGAAACTCCGCCGCGCACTGCAACATCTTGGACGCAGCGCGGAAGGAGCGTATCTAGGCGACCTCGCGGCAGACGTCTCGCCGCGGCCGGGTGGGGATTCCCGTTGAGAGAGTTGGCATGATCGGGCTCGTGATCGTCACGCACGGGCGTCTGGCTGAAGAGTTCATCTTCGCCATGGAGCATGTGGTCGGCCCGCAGACAGCGGTCGCCGCCATCTGCATCGGGCCGGAAGATGACATGGAGCGTCGGCGCAAGGACATCCTGGCGGCGTGCGAAGCCGTGGACACCGGGGCCGGGGTTATCCTGCTGACCGACATGTTTGGCGGCACCCCTTCGAACCTGGCCATTTCGGTCATGGAGCAGACCCGCGCCGAAGTGATCGCCGGCCTGAACCTGCCGATGCTGATCAAGCTGGCCTCGGTTCGCACGCGCCAGAATCTGGAAGACTGCGTCGCCTGCGCCCAGGAGGCCGGCCGCAAGTACATCTCCGTCGCGTCTTATGTGTTGGCCGGCGAAAAGTGACGGCGACGCGCACGGTCGAAATCATCAACAAGCGGGGTCTGCATGCGCGGGCCTCGGCGAAGTTCGTCAAGTTGGCCGCCACGTTCGAGGCCGAGGTCAAGGTCTGCAAGGATGGCCAGAGTGTCGACGCCCGCTCGATCATGGGCCTGATGATGCTGGCCGCTGGCCCTGGCAGCGCGATCGATATCGAGGCTGAAGGCAAAGAGGCCGAACCTGCGGTCGACGCCCTCGCGGCCCTGGTCGCCGCCCGTTTCGACGAAGACGAGTAGGGCCGCCACCGCCGGGAACGCGCCCCGGCGATGACGATCCTTGGTCTGTACGCTCTTACTTCCTGACAATCACCAGTTCGGTTCGCCGGTTCTTGGCGCGGCCGTCTTCGGTCGCGTTGTCGGCGACCGGGTTGGCGTCACCCATGCCCGCCGTTTCCAGGCGGTCGGCGGCGACGCCGGAATCGATGATTTTCTTGGAGACCGTCGCGGCGCGGTTATCCGACAGCGTCTTGTTCGCGGCCGGGTCGCCCTGGTTGTCGGTGTAGCCGACGACGCGGGCGCGGACGTTCGGATAGGCCTTCAGGATCACCACCAGCGTATCGACGGTGGCGTTGCTTTCCGGCGTCAGGGCGTTGGAGGCGGTGTCGAAGTTCAGGTTGTCGAAGATGAAGGTCTTCGGCGCAGGTTCCCGGGAGTCCAGGAACTTGGCGACGCTGTAGCCGATGGAGCCGGGCGCGACCGAGATGGTGGTCCCGCCGGGCAGGCTGAGCGTTTCCGGCGCGGGAACGACCGGCGCCACGACCACTGGGGCCTCGGCGACGGGCGGAACGACGGGCGCGGGTTCGACGGCCTTTTCCTTGCCGCAGCTGCGCATGCCGAAGATCAGGGCCAGGACGACCGCCGCGGCGATCAGCCAGGGCAGGATCTTCATCAATCCGCCGCCGCCAGTGGCCGCCGCGGTCCCTGCCGCAGCCGTAGCTCCACGCGCCGCCTGGGCCGCGCCGCCGACGCCAAATAGCGACCCTAGTCCAGGAGGCAGCGCGCCCAGGATGCTGGAGCGTTGTTCCGAGAGCAGGGCTTGCACGCCCGAGGCGGTCCGGCTCGGGCCGAGCGCCTTGCCGATCGCGCCCATCACCAAGGGCGCGGCCAGAGCGATGATGCTGGCGGCCGAGCCGCCCTTGAGGCCGGCGAAGCTGGCCAGGCTGTTGGTGGCTGCGGCGCTATTGGCGCCGAGCAGGCCGTCGGCCAAGCCCTTGCCTTGGCTTAGCAGCCCGGCCCGGGCCGTATCGTCCGACAACAGGGCCGGAAGGCGCTCGAGGATATCGCCGCCGCCCGTGACCTGGCCGATCATGTCGAGCAGGCCGTTGGCGCCGGTGGTGGTCGAGCTTTGCTGAAGGGCTGCTGCGAGCAGCGTGGGGGCTGCGGCGCTCACGCCTTTGCCGACGGAGCCTGGAGACTCCCCAAGAAGGCCGGAGAGTTTGGTGATCAAGTCCGGTGTCACGGCGTTGATCACGGTCTGGACAAGGTTGCTCACAACAGATCTCCCAATGAGGTTGGGTCGTGTCCAGTCAGCGCTGATCAGTTCGTAAGCTTGGCCTTATGGTCCGGTACAAAGGTTGGTGCGCTATGGGGACGCGATCCGACAGTTGGCGAAACTCGTAAGTCGCCCCTCAACCTTTTAGGCTCGCGCGGAATAGTTGCAAGTCTGGCGATTACACTCAACAAGCTTGGCTTTGAATGTCCAAAACCGCCAAAACTCTAATGTGAGGCTTCGTTAGGTCTTCAGCTTGTAGCCCGTGCGGAAGATGGCCCAGACGCCGATCAGGCACAGCACCATGAAGCCAAACGTCGCCGCCAGACTGATCCGAACATCGACGTCGGAGATGCCGTAGAAGCTCCAGCGGAAGCCGGAGATCAGATAGACCACCGGGTTGAATAGGGCGATCTTCTGCCAGACCTCAGGCAACATGCTGATCGAGTAGAAGCTGCCGCCAAGGAAAGTCAGGGGCGTCACGATCATCATCGGCACGATCTGCAGCTTCTCCCAGCCGTCCGCCCATACGCCGATCATGAAGCCGAACAGGCTGAATGTGACCGCCGTCAGGACCAGGAACGAGATCATCCAGAACGGGTGCAGGATGCTGAAGTCGACGAACAATCGCGCCGTGGCCAGGATGATGAGGCCTAGGATCACCGACTTGGAGGCCGCGGCCCCCACATAGCCGACTACGATCTCGACGGGCGAGACTGGGGCGGACAGCACCTCGTAGATCGTGCCTGAGAACTTGGGCATGTAGATGCCAAACGAGGCGTTCATGATGCTCTCGGTCAGGATCGACAGCATGATCAGGCCCGGCACGATGAAGGCGCCGTAGCTAATCCCGTCGATCTCCACCATTTTCGAACCGATGGCCGACCCGAAGACGATGAAATAGAGCGAGGTCGAAATCACCGGCGAGGCGATCGACTGCATCAGGGTGCGCCAGGTGCGCGCCAGTTCGAACTTATAGATGGCCTTGATGGCGTAGAGGTTCATGGCCGCGCGTGCACCAGGCTGACGAAGATGTCCTCCAGGGAGCTTTCCTGGGTCTGGAGGTCTTTGAAGTCCACGCCCTGGCTCGCGAGTTGGCGCAGCAGGGCGGCGATGCCGGTGTCCTGGGCCTGGGCGTCGAAGGTGTAGATGAGCTCGGCGCCGTCGGCCGCCAATTCGAGCTGATAGTCGGCAAGGCCGGCGGGGATGGCCGTCAGCGGCTCCTGCAGATGCAGAGTCAGCTGCTTCTTGCCGAGCTTGCGCATCAGGACGTCCTTGTCCTCGACCAGGATGATCTCGCCCTTGCTGATCACCCCGATCCGATCGGCCATCTCCTCGGCCTCCTCGATGTAGTGGGTGGTCAGGATGATGGTGACGCCGCTTTCGCGCAGGCCGCGGACCATCTGCCACATGTCGCGGCGCAGCTCGACATCGACGCCGGCGGTCGGTTCGTCGAGGAACAGGATGCGCGGTTCGTGGCTGAGAGCCTTGGCGATCATCACCCGACGTTTCATGCCGCCCGAGAGCGCCATGATCTTGCTGTCCTTCTTGTCCCAGAGGGAGAGGTCGCGCAGGACCTTTTCCAGATAGGCAGGGTTCGGCGGCTTGCCGAACAGGCCGCGGCTGAACTTCACCGTGTCCCAGACGCTCTCGAAGGCGTCGGTGGATAGCTCCTGCGGGACCAATCCGATCTTGGAACGCGCGGCGCGATAGTCGGAAATGATGTCGTGACCGTCGGCCAGCACCTTGCCGGCGGTGGGATTCACGATCCCGCAGACGATGCTGATCAGGGTGGTCTTGCCCGCCCCATTGGGGCCAAGCAGGGCGAAGATCTCGCCCGGGCGGATCTCAAGGTCCACGCTCTTGAGGGCCTGGAAGCCCCCGGCATAGCTCTTGGACAGGCCAGATACCGAAATGATGGGCTGCACGCGGGCTCCTTCAGGCGTGTTCGCCAGATAGGGGCCGGCGAGGTCTCAAACTAGACCACAGGACGAATAGGCGAGCACCGATCCGACATTCGCTGGGGACAGAAGTTCGAACCTGGCCGGCGCGCCCGCATCGCGAGCGCGCCGCTTTGAGGATCTAGGCCGGGACGGCGGCCGTCTTCATGGTCATCGGCTTCATGCCGAGGTCGGCCATCAGCGCCGCGTCGGTGTCCTTGTCCGGGTTGGAGGTGGTCAGCAGTTTGCCGCCAATGAACATCGAGTTGGCGCCGGCCATGAAGCACAGGGCCTGCAGCTCGCGGCTCATATGTTCGCGGCCTGCCGACAGACGCACGACGGTCTTGGGGCAGACAATGCGGGCGACAGCGATCATGCGAACGAACTCAAAGCCATCGACGGCCTCGGAGTCCCCCAGCGGCGTGCCGGGGATCGGCATCAGGTCGTTGATCGGCAGGCTGTCCGGATGGGCGGGCAGGGTGGCCAGGGCGTGCAGCAGGCCGGCGCGGTCGGTTCGGGTCTCGCCCATGCCGACGATGCCGCCGCAGCAGGTCGACATGCCGACCTCGCGAACCGCTTCCAGGGTGTCGAGCCGGTCCTGGTAGGTGCGGGTGGTGACCACCTTGTCGTAATAGTCCGGACCGGTGTCGAGGTTGTGGTTGTAGTAGTCGAGGCCGGCGTCCTTGAGCGCCTGGGCCTGCGGCTTGGTCAGCATGCCCAGGGTGGCGCAGGTCTCCAGGCCCAGGGCCTTCACGCCCGAGATCATGGCGGCGACCTTGGGCACGTCGCGATCCTTCAGGTCGCGCCAGGCCGCGCCCATGCAGAAGCGCTGCGCCCCGCCGGCCTTGGCGTCCATGGCCGCGGCGATGACGGTGGTGGCGTCCATCAGCTTGCTGGCCGACACGCCGGTCTCAAAGTGCTGAGACTGGCTGCAATAGCCGCAGTTCTCGGCGCAGCCGCCGGTCTTAACCGACAGCAATTGCGAAAGCTGCACCTCGGTCGGGTCGAACCAGGCGCGGTGGGTTTCGGCGGCCCGGAACACCAGTTCGGTGAAGGGAAGCTCGAACAAGGCTTCGACCTCAGCTAGCGTCCAGTCATGACGGGGCTGTGCGGGATCGACAGGACGGAAACCTTGGGCGATTGGAGCGTTCATGGGGGGCCTCCTCAAACAAGCGACACCAGTATGGGCGATCTGCCCTCGGGTGAGGCAAGCCGCGCGTAGCCGGGAGCATGTAGCGCATGAGCGCGGGTGAAGACGAGATCGAGTTGAAGTTCCTGTGTGAGCCAGCGGACCTGTCGGCGGTGCTGGCCGCAGCGCCGGTTGGCGAAACCTATGAAAAGACGCTGGTTTCGACCTATTTCGACACGCCTCAAGGGGATTTGCGGCAGGCGCGAATTTCGCTGCGCATCCGTGAAGGCGGGACCAAGCGCATACAGACTCTGAAGCGCGGCGACGGCTTTGCGCGCGAGGAGCATGAAAAGCCGATCGAAGGCGAGGGCCTGGATTTGACGCTGGGCGCGTTGAAGGACGCCTTGCCGGCGGCCAAGCGCGCGACATTGTCGCCGATCTTCACGGTCCGCGTCGTTCGGCGCCAACGCACTTTCGAGTATGGCGGCGCGACCATCGAGATGGCGGTGGACGAGGGCGAGGTTCAGGCCGGCGAGCGCACCCGGCGGATCAGCGAAGTCGAGCTGGAGCTGAAGGCCGGCGACTGCGATCCGATGTTCGACCTGGCGCGGGAGCTTTCGAAAACCGCGCCGCTCTACCTGTCATTCGACGGCAAGGCATCGCAGGGCCAGGGCTTGATCGACGGCACCGATCGTTCGCCCCGACGTCACGACAAGGCGCCGCTGGCGCGGGGCCTCACGGCGGCCGGGGCCTTCCAGGCGATCGCGCGCAACACCCTCGTCCAGATCGCCGCCAACGGCGTGGTCTTGCGTGAGGCCGACAGCGTTGAGGCGGTTCATCAGTTGCGGGTGGCCGTGCGCCGCCTGCGCAGCACGATCTCCACCTTCAAGAATCTGGTCGATGATGATCGCACCGACGACATTGCGGCCGAGCTGAAGTGGCTTGCCGCCGCCTGCGACGACGCCCGCGATTTCGATGTATTCGCGGCTGACGCTGCGGCGCTGGACGATCCCGCCCTTGATCTCGCGCCGCTGCTGACCGCGATCGAGGCGGCCCGCGCGCGGGGCCATGCCAAGGCGTGCGCCGCCGTGGCTTCGGGACGGTTCCGCGAGCTGGTGCTGGAAACCACCGCGTGGGTGGAGACCGGCGCCTGGCTCACCCAGGGCGGCAAGGCGTCGGCAAAGCGCCGCGACATGCCGGCCGAACGTTTCGCTGCCAAGGCGCTTGAGCGTCGCCGCAAGGCGCTCTTGAAACGCGGCGCCGATCTCCAGGCCCAGGACGACGCCGGCCGCCATGAGGCCCGCATCGCCGCCAAGAAACTCCGCTACGCGGCCGAGGCCTTCTCCGCCCTGTTCGACGCGGCGGCCGCCAAGGCCTTCATCAAGGGGCTCAAACGCCTGCAGGACCAACTGGGTCTGATGAACGACGCGGCGGTGGCTGCGGCCCTGGTGGAGCGACTGAAGCTGAAGGGCAAGGCGCAGGCAGCGGCTGGGCAATTGCTGGCGCTGCGAGAGGCCGAACGACCCAAGACCGCCAAGGCGGCGGTCAAGGCGATGGACCAAGTGGCGACCGCGCCCGTCTTCTGGGGCGGTTAGTCATATAAAGAAATCTTTATGTGTTTGTTGCTCCAGCGTCGCTCCGACGCTATAGAGCCGTCAAACCACACTCTCCGACAGGACCGCCCGATGACCGACTATGTCGTGAAAGACATCACCCTGGCCGATTTCGGCCGCAAGGAAATCGCCATCGCCGAAACCGAGATGCCGGGCCTGATGGCCGTGCGCGCCGAGTTCGGCAAGGACCAGCCGCTGAAGGGCGCCCGCATCGCCGGCTCCCTGCACATGACCATCCAGACCGCGGTCCTGATCCAGACCCTGGAAGCCCTGGGCGCCGACGTGCGCTGGGCCTCCTGCAACATCTTCTCGACTCAGGACCACGCCGCCGCGGCCATCGCCGCCAACGGCACGCCGGTCTTCGCGATCAAGGGTGAGAACCTGGTCGAGTACTGGGAATACGCTCACAAGATCTTCGAGTGGTCCGATGGCGGCTACCCGAACCTGATCCTCGACGACGGCGGCGACGCCACGCTGCTCTGCGTGCTTGGCCCGAAGGCCGAGAAGGACCCCTCGGTCCTGAACAACCCGCAGAACGAGGAAGAAGAAGCGCTCTACGCCGTGATGAAGCGCTACCTGAAGGAAAAGCCGGGCTTCTATTCGGCCATCCGCGACGCCATCGGCGGCGTGTCGGAAGAAACCACCACGGGCGTCCACCGCCTGTACCAGATGTCCGAGCGCGGCGAGCTGCCGTTCCCGGCCATCAACGTCAATGACAGCGTCACCAAGTCGAAGTTCGACAACCTCTACGGCTGCCGTGAAAGCCTGGTCGACGCCATCCGTCGCGGCACCGACGTCATGCTCTCGGGCAAGGTCGCGGTCGTGCTCGGCTACGGCGACGTCGGCAAGGGCTCGGCCGCTTCGCTCCGCAACGGCGGCGCCCGCGTGATCGTCACCGAAATCGATCCGATCTGCGCTCTTCAGGCGGCGATGGAAGGTTACGAGGTCCAGACGATGGAAGACGTCGCCGACAAAGGCGACATCTACGTCACCGCGACCGGCAACAAGGACGTCCTCACGGTCGACCACATGCGCCGGATGAAGAACAACGCCATCGTCTGCAACATCGGCCACTTCGACTCCGAAATTCAGGTCGCAGGCCTGAAGAACTTCAAGTGGGACGAGATCAAGCCGCAGGTCCACCACGTGGAATTCCCGGACGGCAAGAAGATCATCCTGCTGTCGGAAGGCCGCCTCGTGAACCTGGGCAACGCCACGGGTCACCCGAGCTTCGTGATGAGCGCCAGCTTCACCAACCAGACGCTGGCCCAGATCGAACTGTGGACCAACAAGGCCAGCTACGAGACCAAGGTCTACACCCTGCCCAAGCACCTGGACGAGAAGGTCGCCTTCCTTCACCTCGAAAAGCTCGGCGCCAAGCTGACCACGCTCTCTAAGGACCAAGCCGACTACATCGGCGTGCCGGAAGCTGGCCCGTTCAAGCCGGACCACTACCGCTACTAGGAAGATCCGCGCTCGCGTCGTTTTCCTCCCCCATTGATGGGGGAGGGGG